>JBLZYV010000067.1:0-23568 GCA_050282565.1 Comamonas sp. | reverse complement strand
TCTCCAGCTCCTTCATGCGCAGGGCCACGGGGTTGTCCTCCATGACCTTGGCGGTGTTGAGCAGCGAGCGCGTGGCGGCGGTTTCCTCGCGGCGGCGGATCACGTTGGCCTGGGCCTGCTTCTCGGCCTGCACCACCTGGGTCAGGATGGCCTTCATGTCGCCGGGCAGCACGATGTCCTTCACGCCCACGCTCTCCAGCTGCAGTCCGTAGGCAGGCAGCTTGGCGGCCATGTGCGCGCCGACCGATTCGTCGATCGCCGTCTTGTTCTCCAGCAGTTCGTCGAGCGTGCGGGTGCCCACGGCGGCGCGCAGTGCAAACTGCAACTCGCGGTACAGGTGCTCGGCGGGCTTGGGCAACTGGCGATGGGCCAGCAGCACATCGGTGTAGCGCCAGGCCGCATTCAGGTTGACGCGCAGGCCCACCTTGTCGCGGGTCATGATGTCCTGGCCCGACACCTCCATGGCCTGCAGGCGCAGGTCCACGATCTCGTGCTTGAGCGCGCGGCCGAACTTCCAGAAGCCATGCGTGCCGGGCGGCAGCAGCGGCTGCAGTTGGCCGTCGACCGTGAGCACGGCGCAGGCCGACTCGGGCACCTCGACCAGCGCCACGCCTGCCAGTCCCGCCATGGGACGGGCACGCAGCGCGGACTGCGCCAGGCGCGCCACCAGCGCAGCCGGCAGCGCGGCGCCGGCGCGCAGGTCGACGATGTCCACGTCCACCTCGGCCAGTCCCTTCCAGTACAGGCGGCGCGTGGCGGGCGGCAGGATTTCGACGAGCACGCCGTTCTCGCTGCGCAGGCCGGCTTCATGCTCGGCCAGTTCCACGCGCACGAAGTGCTCGGCCACGACCTCGGGCTCGCGCGCCAGCAGGTAGTCGGCAAGGCCGTGCGCGAACGCGGTTTGCTCCAGTGCAAAGGTTTCCACGTGCAGGCTGTCGAAGCCGCCGAACAGGCGGTGCGTGCCGCTGGCCAGCACGCGCTCGAAACTGCCGTTGCGCAGCAGGATGCCTTTTTCGTTCTTCTTGATCTGTACGGTCATGATCTTCAGCATGTTCTTCTCCTTGTTGTATGGGGTGCCGTTACAGCGGCGGCGGGGCCCCAGGGGCGCAGCTTCGGGCCATGCAGGGCGCCGATGCTGCGGCCCGATGGTCATCGGGCGGCGGCGCGGCTGGCTGCGGGCGCGGGCTGCGCCGGGTCTGGCGCAAACCGACGCCGGCTGACGGGGAGCAGCGCTGGAGTGGCTGCTGCCATCCCGCATCCGCGCCCCGCGTTCGGCGGGTGGTCTTTCGACCGTTTCAAGGCCAGCCCTTGCGGGCCGGCGGTCATGGGCAGGATTCGAACCTGCACGGACTCCTTGCGAAGTTGCTCTACCCACTGAGCTACCAGTTGGAGGCACGCCCGGAATCGAACCGGGAATTGCCCTCGCGGGCTTGGTCGTCCATGACCGTGCCGAGTACCAGGTGCTTGCGCCGTGCGGCATACCGCCTACCAACAGTGCCTCACAAGGCATCCGGGTTGACGGCACCGGCAGGGTGGGCTTGGGGCCCCAACCCTGTCCTGTGAGCGTTCGGCGCCTGCACCTGGTGTGTGATCTATTGCCAGATGCGTGCCAAGTTTTCTGTCTGCTGGCCAATTTCCATCAATGTATTGATTTTCAAAAGGAAAAAAATTGAAGATCTTGGCGGTGGACACTGCATATCTGAAAAAAAGTAGATAAACAGCTAGATTTATAGATAATGGGATATGACCAAAAGCAAGGTTGTCATCGGATTCCTGGGTACGCAGCTCGACGCCGGGCGGGGAGCGGGCCGGTGGCAGAAATGGCGTCCCTCGGTGTCTTTGCTCCAGCACGAAGACATGGTCGTCGACCGATTCGAGCTGCTGTACACGCCGCCGCATGCAGAACTGGCCGAACTGGTGCGCGGCGACATGGCCACGGCATCGCCGGAGACCACGGTGAACCTGGTGCCGCTGGACATTGCAGATCCCTGGGATTTCGGCGAGGTCTATGCGCGGCTGTTCGACTGGCTGCAGGGCTACCGCTTCGATGCGGAGCGCGAGGAGTACTGGGCCCACATCACCACCGGCACGCATGTGGCGCAGATCTGCATGTTCCTGTTGGTGGAGTCGCGCCGTATCCCGGGCGTGCTGGTGCAGACCTCGCCGCCCAAGCGCCAGCGGGAGGGCGATCCCGGCACCTATGCCCTGATCGACCTGGACCTGTCGCGCTACGACGGGATCGCGCAGCGCTTCGGCTCGGAGCAGCGCGATGCGGTGCAGTTTCTCAAGAGCGGCATCGCCACGCGCAATGCGCGTTTCAATGCGTTGATCGACGAGGTGGAGCGGGTGGCGGTGCGCTCGCGCGCGCCGATCCTGTTCGCCGGGCCCACGGGGGCGGGCAAGTCGCACCTGGCACGGCGCATGTATGAACTGAAGCGGGCGCGCCACCAGGTCGAGGGCGAGTTCGTCGAGGTGAACTGCGCCACGCTGCACGGCGACGGCGCCGCATCCACGCTGTTCGGGCACAAGAAGGGCTCTTTCACCGGCGCGGCGGCCGAGCGCGCCGGGTTGCTGCGCACCGCGCACCGGGGCGTGCTGTTTCTCGACGAGATCGGCGAGCTAGGCCTGGACGAGCAGGCGATGCTGCTCAAGGCCGTCGAGGAAAAGCGCTTCTACCCGCTGGGCAGCGACCGCGAGGTGGAGAGCGATTTCCAGCTGGTCGCCGGCACCAACCGCGACCTGCGCCGCGAAGTGGCCGAGGGGCGCTTCCGCGAAGACCTGTTTGCCCGCATCAACCTGTGGAGCTATGTGCTGCCGGGGCTGGCGGCGCGGCCCGAGGACATCGAGCCGAACATCGACTACCTGCTGGTGCGCGCGGCGGCCGAACTCGGCGGCGCCGTGCGCTTTGCCACCGAGGCCCGGGCGGCCTATCTGCGCTTCGCCACCTCGGGCGAGGCACTGTGGCGCGGCAATTTCCGCGACCTGTCGGCCAGCGTCATGCGCCTGGCCACGCTGGCGGAGGGTGGGCGCATCAGCGTGGGGCTGGTCGAGGCCGAGATCGCGCGCCTGCGCTGGCTGTGGCAGCCGCAGGCCGAAGCTTTGGGAGTGGCCGAGGGCGTGGAGGACGCGTTGCGGCAACTGGTGGGCGCCGAGGCCTGGGAGGCGCTGGATCGGTTCGACTGCATCCAGCTGCAGGGCGTGTGGGAGGTCTGCCGGCGCGCGCGCAGCCTCTCGGAAGCGGGGCGCACGCTGTTCCAGGCCTCGCGCGAGCAGCGCACGGTGGTCAACGACGCGGACCGGCTGCGCAAGTACCTGGCGCGCTTCGGCCTGTCGTGGGATCTGGTGGCAGGCTAGGGGATGCCTGCAACCCCCGGGGCGCGTGGGATTTCAAGGACTTGCGTCAATTGTGCAGTGGTGATAGAATAGCGGGCTCTGCAGAATTTTTGCAGAGGTATTCCTGAATACACGAGGTTCAATATGTACGCGGTCATAAAAACCGGTGGCAAGCAGTATCGCGTTGCTTCCGGCGAAAAAATCAAGGTAGAACAGATTGCTGCGGACGTTGGCCAGGAAATCGTGATCGACCAGGTGCTCGCAGTCGGCAACGGCGCTGAGCTCAAGGTTGGCACGCCCCTGGTGTCCGGCGCAACGGTTACGGTCACGGTGGTGGCTCATGGTAAGCACGACAAGGTTCGCATCTTCAAGATGCGCCGTCGCAAGCACTACCAGAAGCGCCAAGGTCATCGTCAGCAGTACACCGAATTGCAAATCGGTGCAATCGCTGCTTAACAGGAGCTATATCTCATGGCACAGAAAAAAGGCGGCGGCTCTACGC
This sequence comes from Comamonas sp., assembly GCA_050282565.1. Lineage (GTDB taxonomy): Bacteria > Pseudomonadota > Gammaproteobacteria > Burkholderiales > Burkholderiaceae_C > Comamonas. The sequence goes on along the minus strand of JBLZYV010000067.1, from coordinate 19,733 downwards.
GAAACGGACGTGATTCCAAGCCGAAAATGCTGGGCGTGAAGGCCTTCGGTGGCCAGCTGGTCAGCGCAGGCTCCATCATCGTGCGCCAGCGCGGCACCAAGTTCCACCCCGGTGTGAACGTGGGCGTGGGCAAGGATCACACCTTGTTTGCTCTGGCGGATGGCCATGTGTCCTTCGAAACGAAGGGTGCACTGTCCAAGCACACGGTGAACATCACCAAGGCAGCCTGATAGGCGCCTGGAGCACGTGGACCCGGTTCCGGGTCCATCCACAAGGCCCCGCCCGTGCGGGGCTTTGTTGTTTTTATTGCATATGCGGCCGGTGCGACAATGCGGGCGAACCGGGCTGAATCGAGATAGCAACCATGAAATTCGTTGACGAGGCTTTTATCGACGTTGCCGCAGGCGACGGTGGCAATGGGTGCGTCTCTTTCCGCCACGAGAAGTACAAGGAATTCGGCGGGCCCAATGGCGGCGACGGCGGCCGGGGCGGCCATGTCTTTGCCATCGCCGACGTGAACCTGAACACCCTGGTGGACTACCGCTATTCGCGCCGCCACGAGGCCAAGCGTGGCGAGCACGGCATGGGCTCCGACATGTTCGGCGCGGCGGGCGACGACATCACGCTGAAGATGCCGGTGGGCACCATCATCACCGATGCCGAGACCGGCGAGGTGCTATACGAGCTGCTGACGCCTGGCGAGGTGGTGACGATTGCCAAGGGCGGCGACGGCGGCTTCGGCAACCTGCGCTTCAAGAGCGCCATCAACCGCGCGCCGCGCCAGAAGACGCCCGGCTGGCCCGGCGAGCGCAAGAACCTGAAGCTGGAGCTGAAGGTGCTGGCGGACGTGGGCCTGCTTGGCATGCCCAACGCGGGCAAGTCGACCTTCATCTCGGCGGTGTCCAACGCGCGTCCCAAGATCGCGGACTATCCCTTCACCACGCTGCACCCCAACCTGGGCGTGGTGCGCGTGGGGCCGGAGCAGAGCTTCGTGGTGGCCGACATTCCGGGCCTGATCGAAGGCGCCTCCGAGGGCGCGGGCCTGGGGCACCAGTTCCTGCGTCACCTGCAGCGCACGCGGCTGCTGCTGCACGTCGTGGATGCGGCGCCGTTCGACGAGAATGTCGATCCAGTGGCACAGGCCAAGGCCATCGTGGCCGAGCTCAAGAAGTACGATGCCGAGCTGTACGACAAGCCGCGCTGGCTGGTGCTGAACAAGCTCGACATGGTGCCCGGGGACGAACGCGCTGCGCTGGTCAAGGATTTCGTCAAGCGCTTCAAGTGGAAGGGGCCGGTGTTCGAGATCTCGGCGCTGACGCGCGAGGGCTGCGAGCCGCTGATCCGCTCGATCTACGAGCATGTCCACAAGGTGCAGCTGCAGGAGCAGGGCTATGTCGAGGTCGATCCGCGCTTCAAGGACGAGGAGACGCCGGACCTGTCCGACGACCCGCGCTTTGCTCCGCCGGCCTGAAAACTCCTTTTTTGATAGCTGCTGGCGCTTGCCAGTAAAGCGTTTGAAGCCAATTTTATTCAAAAAATGACATCGCATGTTCTGCGCGACGCACGTCGCATCGTCGTCAAGGTGGGCTCCAGCCTGGTCACCAACGAGGGCCGGGGGCTGGATGAGGCAGCCATCGGCGAGTGGAGCCGGCAGCTGGCGGCCCTGGTCGGCGGCAAGGACGGCGTGCGCCGCGAGGTGATCATGGTCTCCAGTGGCGCCGTGGCCGAAGGCATGAAGCGCCTGGGCTGGGCGCGCCGCCCGCAGGAGATCCACGAGCTGCAAGCGGCGGCGGCCGTCGGCCAGATGGGCCTGGTGCAGATGTACGAGACCAAGCTGCGCGAGCAGAACCTCGCCAGTGCCCAGGTGCTGCTGACGCACGCCGACCTGGCCGACCGCGAGCGCTACCTGAACGCCCGCGTCACGCTGCTGACGCTGCTGCGCCTGGGGGTGCTGCCGGTCATCAACGAGAACGATACGGTGGTCAACGACGAGATCAAGTTCGGCGACAACGACACGCTGGGCGCGCTGGTGGCCAACCTGGTGGAGGCCGATGCGCTGGTGATCCTGACCGACCAGAAAGGCCTGTACACCGCCGATCCGCGCAAGAACCCCGATGCCCAGTTCGTGCACGAGGCCCAGGCCGGCGATGTGGCGCTCGAAGCCATGGCCGGCGGCGCCGGCTCCGGCATCGGCAAGGGCGGCATGCTGACCAAGATCCTGGCGGCCAAGCGGGCGGCGGGCTCGGGCGCCTCGACGGCCATCGCCTGGGGGCGCGAGCAGGACGTGCTGCTGCGCTTGGTCGCAGGCGAATCCATAGGCACGCTGCTGGTGGCCCACACGCCCAAGAAGCAGGCCCGCAAGCAGTGGATGATGGACCACTTGCAATTGCGCGGCGCCGTGGCGGTGGACGAGGGCGCAGCCCGCAAGCTGCAGCAGGAAGGCAAGAGCCTGCTGCCCATCGGCATGGTGAGCGTCGAGGGCGAGTTCTCGCGCGGCGACGTGATTGCCGTCAAGGACGCGCAGGGCCACGAGATCGCGCGGGGGCTGGCCAATTACTCCAGCGTCGAGGCGCGGCGCTTGTGCCGCAAGTCGTCCGGCGAGATCGAGCAACTGCTGGGCTACATGGGCGAGCCCGAGATGCTGCACCGCGACAACATGGTGCTGATGGGCACGGCGGCCTGAATGCAAAAAGCCCCCCGGGATTTCGTCTCGGGGGGCTTTTTTTTATCTAGCGCATGCCCAGGTCGGAACTGGGATCGGGATCGAAGGTGGCGCCGGGCGGCAACTCCATCTCCTGCATGGTGCGCAGCGGTGAATGGAAGGACAGCGAGCCGGTTTCGCCCGCGGCGTGGCCATGCAACGGCGCGGTCCGGTGGCGCATGTCCTGCCGCGGTGCGGTGGAAAGGCCCTCGCCATGGTCGCGCTGGCGCGTGCCGCTGCGCAGATAGCGGTTGCGCAACTCGTTGCGCGGCAGAAAGCGCGACAGCTCGGTCAGCGCCAGCTCGTAGACGCCGCGCTTGAACTCCACCACCACGTCCAGCGGCACCCAGTAGTCGTTCCAGCGCCAGGCGTCGAACTCGGGATGGTTGGTGGCGCGCAGATTCAGGTCCCAGTCGTTGCCTGTCAGCTGCAGCAGGAACCAAATCTGCTTTTGTCCGCGATAATAGCCTCTTGCATCGCGACGGATATAGCGCTCGGGCACCTCGTAGCGCAGCCAATCTCGCGTTCTGGCCACAATACGAACATGATCCGGTCGCAAGCCCACTTCTTCGTGCAGCTCACGAAACATCGCCTGCTCAGGGGTTTCTCCACGGTCGATACCGCCCTGCGGAAACTGCCAGCTGTGGGTGCGGATGCGTTTGCCCCAGAACACCTGGTTGCGCTGGTTGAGCAGGATGATGCCGACGTTAGGCCGAAAGCCTTCTCTGTCCAGCATAATCTAACCCCAATTTTTTAAACTGCATCCATTATGCCCGCCGCCGATACCACCAACACGCGGGCAACTACTTAACACCATGAAAGCATCTCAATTTCTGATTTCCACCCTCAAAGAGGCGCCTGCGGACGCGGAAGTCGTCAGCCACAAGCTGATGACACGCGCCGGCATGATCAAGAAGCTGGGCGCAGGCATCTACAACTACATGCCCATGGGCCTCAGGGTGATTCAGAAGGTCGAGGCCATCGTGCGCGAGGAGATGAACCGCGCCGGCGCCATCGAGGTGACGATGCCGGTGGTGCAGCCGGCCGAGCTGTGGCAGGAGACGGGCCGCTTCGACAAGATGGGCCCTGAGCTGCTGCGCATCCAGGACCGCCACGGGCGCGACTTCATCGTCCAGCCCACCAGCGAAGAGGTGGTGACGGACATCGGCCGCCAGGAGTTCAAGAGCTACAAGCAGCTGCCCAAGAACCTCTACCAGATCCAGACCAAGTTCCGCGACGAGCGCCGTCCGCGCTTCGGCCTGATGCGCGGCCGCGAGTTCATCATGAAGGACGCCTATTCCTTCGACAAGGACAAGGACGCCGCCCAGGTCAGCTACCAGGGCATGCGCGCGGCCTACAAGCGCATCTTCGACCGCTTCGGCCTGCAGTACCGCGCGGTGCGTGCCGACAGCGGCGCGATCGGCGGCGACCTGAGCGAAGAGTTCCAGGTGATTGCTGCCACCGGCGAGGATGCCATCGTCTACAGCCCGAACAGTGACTACGCGGCCAACATCGAGAAGGCCGAGGCGCTGGCGCCCACCGCGCCGCGCGCTGCCGCCGGCGAAGCCATGGCCAAGGTGGCCACGCCGGGCAACAGCACCTGCGAATCGGTGGCCACGCAGCTGGGCCTGCCGCTGGCGCGCACGGTGAAGTCGCTGGTGCTGGCAACGGACGCCACCAACGAGGCCGGCGAGATCGTCAAGACCCAGGTCTGGCTGCTGCTGCTGCGTGGCGACCACGAGATGAACGAGATCAAGGTCGGCAAGGTCGAGGGCCTGGCGGGCTTCCGCTTCGCCACCGTGTCCGAGATCGAGGCGCACTTCGGCTGCCAGCCCGGCTACCTGGGCCCCATCGGCCTGAAGCAGCCGGTCAAGCTGGTGGTGGACCGCGAGGTGGCCGTGATGGCCGACTGGATCTGCGGCGCCAACGAGGCGGACTACCACCTCACCGGCGTCAACTTCGGCCGCGACCTGCTCGAGCCCGACGTGGTTGCGGACCTGCGCAACGTGGTCGCCGGCGATGCGTCGCCCGACGGCCAGGGCTTGCTGGCGATCGAGCGTGGCATCGAGATCGGCCATGTGTTCTACCTGGGCACCAAGTATTCTCAGGCCATGAACGCCACCTTCCTCGACGAGAACGGCAAGCCCCAGTTCTTCGAGATGGGCTGCTACGGCATCGGCGTGACGCGCCTGCCAGCCGCGGCCATCGAGCAGAACCACGACGAGCGCGGCATCATCTGGCCCGACGCGATCGCGCCTTTCACCGTGGTGGTCTGCCCCATCGGCTTCGACCGCAGCGCTGAGGTCAAGGCTGCGGCCGAAAAGCTACATGACGACTTGGCGGGCGCGGGCGTGGATGTGATACTGGACGACCGCGGCGAACGCCCGGGCGCCATGTTTGCCGACTGGGAGCTGATTGGCGTGCCGCACCGCGTGGTGCTGTCCGACCGGGGCCTCAAGGAAGGCCAGCTCGAATACCAGCACCGCCGCGATACCGAAGCCACCAAGGTGGCGGCGGCCGATGTGCTCGGGTTTGTGCTGCAACGTATCCAAAACTGATGAGTCCTGAGGGGAAAAGCCATCGCAGCGATGGCCTGCCGGCGGTGCCGGCCGGCCTGTCGCGCCGCGCCTGCATCCTGTCCGCAATGGCCGGGCCGGGCGCGTGGCTGGCCGCGCCCCAGGCGGCCCATGCCGGCGGGCAGCTCGAGGAGCCGCTGATCGATTCGGTGCGCACTGCGCTCAGTGCCGCCGTGGGCAGCGGCGCGCCGCCCGAGCCGGTGTTCGTCTCCACCGAGGCCAAGATCCGCTACCTGCGCTGGCTGGGCTCGATGAGCGACCGCCTGCGCAAGCGCAAGCCCGACTGGGAGATCCGCCGCGATTTCCTGCAGACCGTGTGGTACGAGTCGCGCCGCGCGCGCCTCGACGAATCGCTGGTGCTGGGGCTGGTGCAGGTGGAGAGCGGCTTTCGCAAGTTCGCCGTGTCGTCGGTGGGCGCGCGCGGCTACATGCAGGTCATGCCGTTCTGGACGCGCGCCATCGGCGACGGCGACCCGGAAAAGCTCTTCCACATGCAGACCAATCTGCGCTTTGGCTGCGTGATCCTGCGCCACTACATCGACCGCGAGAACGGCGACCTCTTCATGGCGCTGGGCCGCTACAACGGCAGCCGCGGCAAGGACACCTACCCGAACCTGGTGTTCGGCGCGCAGCGCAACTGGCTGCACTCCGACAAGGTCGAGGCTTAAGCCTGCTAGCCCTTCCAGCCGCGCAGCACCGCCCACTGGCTGGTGGCCAGCGCCGCGATCAGCAGGGTGTAGCCGGCCAGCGTGCCGTCGCGGCCCCAGAGCATGAGCGCCACGAAGAGCGCGACCCCCCCCACCAGAAAATGCAGCGCCAGCTGCCCGTACCAGGGCAGCAGCGCCTGCGTGCGGCGGGCGAAGAGCCAGCGGCCGGCCACCAGCAGCACGCTCAGCGCGGCGGCGGGGGCGCAGAAGTTCATCAGGTGCAGCAGGGCGGTCGAGGGATTCATGGAAACGTGATGCAGATCAAGGTGGGCGCAGCAGCCGCAGGGCTGTCTTACCTGTGCGACGCTCCAGGTTGGGGCATTATTTTATAATCGTGGGCTATGGCAGTCTGGGCCCTCGGCATCAATCACAACACGGCACCGCTTGATATCCGGGGCCGTTTTGCGTTTGCGCTCGACCAGATCGCGCCCACGCTGCACAGCCTGCGCAGCAGCCTGTCGGGCCCGCACCGCCACACCGGTGTGGAGACCGCCATCCTCTCGACCTGCAACCGCACCGAGATCTACTGCGCGGCCGACGCCCCGGCGCTGGACCACACGCTGCACTGGCTGGCGCACAGCGGCAACGTGCCGGCCGATGCGCTGCGCAGCTACACCTATACGCTGCAGGATGGGCTGGTGGCGCGCCATGCCTTCCGCGTGGCCAGCGGCCTCGATTCGATGGTGCTGGGCGAGGCCCAGATCCTCGGCCAGATGAAGAACGCCGTGCGCGCCGCCGAAGAGGCCGGCGCGCTGGGCACCACGCTGAACCAGTTGTTCCAGCGCAGCTTCTCGGTCGCCAAGGAGGTGCGCAGCGCCACCGAGATCGGCGCCAGCAGCATCAGCATGGCGGCGGCCGCCGTGCGGCTGGCGGGCCAGCTGTTCGAGGACCTGTCCAAGATCCGCGTGCTGTTCGTCGGCGCGGGCGAGATGATCGAGCTGTGCACCACGCACTTCGCCGCCAAGCATCCGGAGCGCATCACCATCGCCAACCGCACGCTGGACCGCGGCGAGAAGCTCGCGGCCCGTTTCGGCGCCGGCGTGATGCGCCTGGCCGATCTGCCTGAGCACCTGCACGAGTACGACGCCGTCATCAGCTGCACCGCCTCCAGCCTGCCGATCATCGGCCTGGGCGCGGTCGAGAGCGCGCTCAAGAAGCGCCGGCACCGCCCGATCTTCATGGTCGACCTGGCCGTGCCGCGCGACATCGAGCCCGAGGTGCAGAGCCTGCGCGACGTGTACCTGTACACCGTGGACGACCTGGCCGGCGTGGTGCAGAGCGGCCAGGCCTCGCGCCAGGCCGCGGTGGCCGAGGCCGAGACCATCATCGACGCCGGCGTGCAGAGCTTCCTGCACTGGATGGACCAGCGCCGGCCCGAAGGCGGCTCGGTGCAGCTCATCCGCCAGATCAACGCCCAGGCCGATGCCTGGCGCGCGCAGGAGATCGAGCGTGCGCGCAAGCGCCTGGCCAAAGGCGACGACCTGGATGCCGTGCTCGAGGCGCTGTCGCGCGGCGTGGCGCAGAAGATGCTGCACGGCGCGATGGCCGAGCTGCACACCGGCGATGCCGCCTCGCGCGCGCAGACGGCCGAGGTCGTGTCGCGCCTGTTCCTGCGTTCTCACAACAAAAACAGCCTCTAGCGCAGGTGTAGACTGCGCTGATAGCTCTCATTTGCAGAGCAGCTCCGGTGCCATGGCGCGCCGGCCTTTCCTTCCCCCGTACCGGTTTCCCCCATGAAAGACTTTCTCCGCCAGCAACTGGAGCGCTATGCCGAGCGCCTGAAGGAGCTGGACTTCCTGCTCTCGCGCGAAGACATCATGGCCGACATGGCGCAGTTCCGCGTGCTCTCGCGCGAGCATGTGGACGTGTCGGCCGTGGCCGGCCGCTACCAGCGCCACCAGCAGGTCGAGGCCGACGTGGCCACCGCCCGCGAGATGCTGGCCGACCCCGACATGGCCGACATGGCGCAGGAAGAGATCGCCAGCGGCGAGGCCGAGCTGGAGCAGCTCGAAAGCCAGCTCCAGCGCATGCTGCTGCCCCGCGACCCCGATGACGCGCGCAACGCCTTCCTCGAAATCCGCGCCGGCACCGGCGGCGACGAGTCGGCGCTGTTCGCGGGCGACCTGGCGCGCATGTACACGCGCTACGCCGAGCGCCAGGGCTGGCGCGTGGAGATCATGAGCGCCAACGAGTCCGAGCTGGGCGGCTACAAGGAAGTGGTGCTGCGCTTTGAAGGCGACAGCATCTACGGCGCCATGCGCTTCGAATCGGGCGGCCACCGCGTGCAGCGCGTGCCCGCCACCGAGACCCAGGGCCGCATCCACACCAGCGCCTGCACCGTGGCGGTGATGCCCGAGCCCGACGAGCACCAGGCCATCACGCTGAACCCGGCCGACCTGCGCATCGATACCTTCCGCGCCAGCGGCGCCGGCGGCCAGCACATCAACAAGACCGACTCGGCCGTGCGCGTGGTCCACCTGCCCACCGGCATCGTCGCCGAATGCCAGGACGGACGCAGCCAGCACAGCAACAAGGCCAAGGCGCTGCAGGTGCTGCAGGCGCGGCTGCAGGAGAAGGAGCGCAGCGAGCGCGCCGCCAAGGAGGCTGCGATGCGCAAGGGCCTGATCGGCAGCGGCGACCGCAGCGACCGCATCCGCACCTACAACTTCCCGCAGGGCCGCATGACGGACCACCGCATCAACCTGACGCTGTATAAGCTCGGCTTCATCATGGACGGCGACCTGCAGGAGCTGATGGAGTCGCTGCAGGCCGCCCGCGAGGCCGAGCAACTGGCCGAGCTGGAAGTCAACCAATAAAAAAAGGAGCTGCTGGCGCTTGCTGCCAAAGGATTTCAGATATTTTTATATTTGAATGGATTATGCAGCAAGCGCTAGCAGCTATCAAAATAATGAGCGCCACCACCACCGTCGCCCAGGCCCTGCAGCAAGCGCTGGCGCGCGGGCTGCCGCGCATCGACGCCCAACTGCTGCTGCTGCACGCGCTGGGCCAGCCGCTGGACGCCCGCGCCTGGCTGCTCACGCACGACGGCGATGCCATGGAGGATGTCGTCGCCGGGGCGCAGCAGGCCTTCGAGGCGCTGTGCCAGCGCCGCCTGGCCGGCGAGCCCGTGGCCTACCTCACCGGCCGCAAGGAGTTCTACGGCCTGCTGCTGCAGGTCGACGCCCGCGTGCTCGATCCGCGCCCCGACACCGAAACCCTGGTGGACTGGGCGCTGGAGCTGCTGCCCGGCAAGCCTGGCCTGCGCCTTGCCGATCTCGGCACCGGCAGCGGCGCGATTGCGCTGGCGCTACAGAGCCAGCGGCCGGCCGCCGAGGTCTGGGCCGTGGATGCCAGCGACGACGCGCTGGCCGTGGCCCGCGCCAATGCCGAGCGGCTGCGGCTGCCGGTGCGCTTTGCGCGCAGCGACTGGCTGGCGGCGCTGGAGGGAGCGTTCGACGCCATCGTCACCAACCCGCCCTACATCCGAGACGACGACCCGCACATGGCCGCGCTGCGCCACGAGCCGCGCCAGGCGCTGACCAGCGGTGCGGACGGGCTGGCCGACATCCGCCGCATCGTGCAGGCCGCGCCCGCCCATCTGCGCGACGGCGGCTGGCTGCTGATCGAGCATGGCTGGGACCAGGCCGGCGCCGTGCGCGCGCTGCTGGCGCAGCAGGGCTTCGCGCAGGTGCAAAGCCGCGAAGACCTCGCCGGCATCGAGCGGGCCACCGGCGGATGTTGGCCTGCCGCCCGGGTTTTGCCAGTCGTGAAATAATCAACCATCCTTATCAGAAACCCCCACCTACCACCATGAGCGACACCCAGCAACGCATCGACCAACTGGTCAAGGGCAACGACATCCTGCTGTTCATGAAGGGCACGGCCAGCTTCCCGCAGTGCGGCTTCTCCGGCCGCGCCGTGCAGATCCTGAAGGCCTGCGGCGTCGAAGCCAAGAACATCGCCACCGTCAACGTGCTCGAGGACCCCGAGATCCGCCAGGGCATCAAGGACTACAGCCACTGGCCCACCATTCCGCAGCTGTACGTGCACGGCGAGTTCGTCGGTGGCTCGGACATCATGATGGAGATGTACGAATCGGGCGAACTGCAGCGCCTGGTGAACGCGCAGGGCTGATCCCCGCCTCCGCAACGAGCCGCCTCCGGGCGGCTTTTTCGTGGCCGGGCGGCAGATACACTGGAATACCTCTTGTTTTCCTGAACCATCCATGAGCGTGCTCCAAAGCCTTCTGGTCATCGTGGCGCTGATCGCCGCCAGCGCGTTCTTTTCGATCGCCGAGATTTCGCTGGCCGCATCGCGCAAGCTGCGGCTGCGCCAGATGATGGAGGAGGGCGATGCCCGCGCCGAGCAGGTGATGCGCACGCAGGACCAGCCGGGCGAGTACTTCACCGTGGCGCAGATCGGCGTGAATGCCGTCGCCATCCTGGGCGGCGTGGTGGGCGAGGGCGCGCTCACGCCGTTCTTCTCGTCGTGGCTGGAGCTGTGGCTGTCGCCCGAGCGCGCGGCCACCGTGGGCTTCCTGGCCTCGTTCACGCTGGTGACCTCGCTGTTCATCCTGCTGGCCGACCTGAGCCCCAAGCGCCTGGCGATGGCCGAGCCTGAGCGGCTGGCCGTGCTGGTCAGCCATCCGATGGCATGGCTGACGGCGTTGTTCAAGCCGCTGGTATGGCTGTTCGGCAAGCTGGCCAACGGCGTGGCCACGGTGCTGGGCCTGCCCACGGTGCGCGACGACCGCATCACCTCCGACGACATCCTGGCCATGGCCGAGGCTGGCACGCGCGCCGGGGTACTGGCCGAGCAGGAGCAGCAGGTGATCGAGAACCTGTTCGAACTCGATACGCGCACCGTCGGCTCGGCCATGACCCAGCGCGACCGCATCGCCTTCTTCTACCGCGACGACAGCGACGACATCATCCGCGCCCGCATCGCCGAGGAGCCGTTCTCGACCTACCCGGTCTGCGTGGGCGACATCGACCACGTGGTCGGCTACGTGGACGCCAAGGACCTGTTCCAGCGCGTGCTGAACAACCTGCCCATCTCGCTGGCCGACGATGCGCTGGTGCACAAGGCGCTGGTGGTGCCCGACCGGCTGACGCTGGCCGAGGTGCTGCTGCAGTTCCGCCAGGCGCACGAGGACTTCGCCATCATCGTCAACGAATACAGCCTGGTGGTGGGCGTGGTCACGCTGAACGACGTGATGAGCACGGTGATGGGCGACCTCGTCGGTCCGGTGAGCGAGGAACTGATCGTGCAGCGCGACGAGACTTCGTGGCTGATCGACGGCATCACGCCCATCGAGGACGTGGAGCGCACGCTAGACCTGGAGCCGCTGCCGCACCCCGGCGAGTACGAGACCCTGGGCGGCTTCCTGATGGTGATGCTGCGCCGCATTCCGCGCCGCACCGACAAGGTGCGCTGGGGCCAGTACCAGTTCGAGGTGATGGATGTGGACAGCTACCGCATCGACCAGGTGCTGGTGACGCTGGTCGACATTGCGCCGACGGCTTCCGGGAGCAGCGACGCGGGCTAAGATGCCGCGGTAAATAATTCACATTTTTCATCACGGGCGGATGGCAGTTTGTCGATAATTGTGGCTTTCTGATACATCTTCGGTAAATGCCGCCTGCGTGTGGCTTGCACCCGCCACGCCATGAACGCATTGCCGCAGCGCGCCGCCCCGAGCGCCCGTATTCCTGTACTCGTGGGCTGGGCGATCGTGGTGCTGGTGGGCGTGCTGCTGATCGTCGGCTCCCAGTCGCTGCGTTTCTTCGACACCTACGATTTCAAGCGCGTGGCCGGCCACCTGCTCCTGACGCCCCTGGGCGACGGAATCCGCTGGGCGCTGCCCGACGGGCCCTTCGGCCCGCCGCAGAACCCGGAGCTGGCGACCTTCCTTTTCTCGTTCCTCGGTTGGGTGCAGCGCTACCTGCCGGGCGCCGTCTTCGATATCTCGCGCACCGCGCTCCTCGCCAAGTGCCTGCTGGCGGCCTGTGCGCTGGTGCTGGCCCGGCAATGCGCGGCTGCGCTGAACCGCGGTGCCTGGTGGTGCATGGGCCTGGCGCTGGCCTGGCTGGGCGTGTTCTTCATGGCGCACAACATCGGCATGGCGCAGTCGCTGTATGCCGAATACGTCTTTCTTTTCGGGCTGCCGCTGGTGCTGGTCGGCCTGCTGGCCCGCAGCCGGCGGGCGCGGCTGGCCTGCCTGGTGATCGGCACCCTGGTCTGTGGGCTGGCCAAGGTGCAGTACTTCTATGTGCCGGCGCTGGTGCTGGCCTGCGTGTGGGGGGCGGGCCGCTGGCAGCGCATGGTGCCGGACAAGCAGCTGCTCAGGCGCCTGCTGCTGGTGCAGGTGCTGTGCCTGGTGCCGCTGCTGATGGGCAAGCACGCGGCCCTCAATGCCTACCATGGCGTGTACCTCGGCTCGTACATGGTGCTGTCGCCCGCGCAGCTGGACGTGATCGGGGTGCCGGCTGATTTGCGCAGCTGCATTGGCGTGGACGCCTGGGGCCACGAGCTTTCGGGCCCGGGCGGCACCCAGGTACGGCATGTCGACCGCCTCTGCCGCCCCAAGATCCTGAAGCTGAGCAAGCGCGACGTCGTGTGGCCCTACCTGCGGTTTCCGGAGACCTTCTTGCACCTGCTTCAGTACGCGCTGCCATACCACTTCACGGTGCACTATTTCCATGTCTATCCCGACAGGCTCTACCTCGAGCGGCTGGATGGCGGCACGCAGCCGGTGACCAGCCTGCTGGTGCGCATGACGGAGTTGCGCGAGCGGCTCGTCACCCCGCTGGCGCCGCTGTTCCTGCTCGGCAGCCTGGTGTTCTTTGCCCTCAGCCGCCGTGCCGGCGACGGCCTGCGTCGCCTGGCCCTGGCCGGGCTGGTGCTGGGCCTGTTCATGGTCACCCAGGTCGTCATCGCGCTGCTGGGCGAAGGTGTGCGCGACCTGAGCAAGCACCTGTGGGGCGCCCAGTTGGGGCTGGACATGCTGGTCGTGCTGACCGCGCTGCAATGCCTGGGCTGGCTGTGGCGGCGGCGCGGAGAGCCCGCCGCCTAGGCTATGGAAGGCACCGCCTGCGGCGCGGCTTGCTGCAGCACCCAGGCGCGGAACTGCTCCAGGGCCGCGGACGGCGTGCGCGCTGCGGGGCGGCACAAAAAGTAGCCACGCTCGATGTGCACCGGCGCATCCAGGGCCAGCGCCACGCGGCCGCCGGCCAGGTCCTGCTCGACCAGGCAGCGCTGCACCACGGCCACGCCCAGTCCGGCGGCCACGGCCTGCGTCAGCAGGGCGACGGTCTCGAAATCGGCTGCCGGCGGCGGCAGCGCCGCATCCACGTCCATGTGGGCGAACCAGCGCGCCCAGTTGCCGGGGTAGTTGGTGTGGAACAGCAGCGGGCGCAGCAGCAGGTCCTGCGGCGTGCGGATGGGCTGCGGCTCCAGCAGCTCGCGCGGGTGGCAGATAGGCACCAGGTCGCGGCCGATCACATAGTCCGCCGCCACCGGCGCGGGCCAGGGCTCGCTGCCCACGCGGATCCAGCCGTCGATCTCGGGCGCGGTCAGCGGGTCGTCGCGGCGGTAGGGCGCGAACGACAGCAGCACCTCGGGGTGGCGGGCGCGGAAGTCGGGCAGGCGCGGGATCAGCCAGTGGCTGAACAGCGTGGGCGCCACCGACAGCCGCAGCTGCGGCCCCGCCTGGCGCCGGCGCGCCGCGGCCGAGGCCGCCTCAATGGCCTGGATGGCCGGCTCCACCGCCTGCAGGTAGTCGCGGCCGGCCGGCGTCAGCACATTGCGCCGGCCCTGGCGCTCGAACACCGCGAAGCCCAGGTGTTCTTCCAGCCGCGCGATGGAGCGGCTGATGCCGCCCTGCGTCACGTACAACTCCTGCGCCGCCAGCGAGAAGCTGCCCAGGCGCGCCGCCGCCGCGAAGGCGTGCAGTTCGGACAGCGAGGGGGAGTGCATGCGCATGATGGCGCGAATTATGACGGCTGGTAATACCTGCGTGCCGTCTTGTCGCTTTTCAGCGGGCGCGGCGCTGCGCAGAATGCGCGCCATCGATCAATGAAAGGAAACCCACCCATGGTGATGCGCCGCGTCGTCCTGTCCGCCCTGGCTGCCTGCGCAGCCGGCCCCGTGCTCTCCACCGCCGCCTGGGCGCAGGCAGACGGCTACCCGGCACGCCCGATCCGCCTGGTGGTGCCGTTCGCGCCCGGCGGCTCGACCGACATGGTCGCGCGCCTGCTGGCCGAGAAGATGAGCGGCGTGCTCGGCAAGCCGGTGGTGGTGGACAACAAGGGCGGCGCTGGCGGATCGATCGGCGCGGCCGAGATCGCCCGGGCCGCGCCCGACGGCTACACCATCGGCATGGCCACCGTGAGCACGCACGGCTCCAACCCGGCCATCTTCCGCAAGCTGCCCTACGACGCCATCAAGGACTTCGCGCCCATCACCAACGTGATGAGCGTGCCCAGCGTATTCGTGGTCAACCCCAGCGTGCCGGCCAAGACCATGAAGGAGTTCATCGCGCTGGCCAAGGCCCACCCCGGCAAGTACAGCTTCGCGTCGCCGGGCACGGGCTCGCTGGGCCATGCCAACATCGAGAACTTCATGAACCTCGCCGGCATCGACCTGCTGCACATCCCCTACAAGGGCGCGGGCCAGGCCATCACCGACGCGCTGGGCGGCCAGGTGAACGCGATGACCGACAACCTGCCGTCCACGCTGCCCCACATCAAGGAAGGCAAGCTGCGCCCGCTGGCCGTGCTGGCTTTGAAGCGCACCGAGGTGCTGCCCGACGTGCCCACCTACACCGAGCTGGGCTTTGCGCCCATGGGCGACGGCGGCTGGTTCGGCCTGGTGGCGCCCGCGGGCACGCCGCGCGCCATCATCGACAAGCTCAACGCCGCGGCCCACAAGGCCATGGCCATGCCCGACTACCTGGAAAAGCAGAAGTCGATCTCGGGAGAATCCATGGGCAACACGCCCGAGCAGTTCGCCAAGCAGATCAAGGCCGCCATCGAGCGCTACACCGCCGTGGCCCAGCGCGCCAACATCAAGCTCGACTGATGGAGCACGCCGACTTCCTGCGCCCGCGGCCGGACGAGCCGGTCGTGGTGCACTTGCCCACGGCCGAGGCACTGCCCCTGGTCTGCGATTCGCCGCACAGCGGCACGGCCTATCCCGAGGACTTCGGCCATGCCGTGCCCCTGCGCCTGCTGCGCCGCGGCGAGGACACGCATGTGGCCGCGCTGTGGGACCGGTGGCCGGCCTTCGGCGCCACGCTGGTCGAGGCGACCTTTCCGCGCACCTACATCGACCCCAACCGCAGCGAGGCCGACCTGGACCCCGCGCAGATCGACGGCGAGTGGCCCGTGCCGCTGGCGCCCAGCGCCAAGACCCAGCAGGGCCTGGGCCTGATCTGGCAGCGCATCAGCCAGGCGGGCGTGGCCACGCCGCTGTACGAGCGCCAGCGCACCGTGGCCGAGATCGAGCGCCGCATCGCCGGCTACTGGCGCCCCTACCACGCGGCGCTGGCGCAGGCCATAGACGCCAGCGTGCAGCGCTTCGGCCGGGTCTGGCACCTCAACCTGCATTCCATGCCGAACGACGTCTACCAGCGCCTGGGCCGCACCGATGCGCCGCCGCTGGCCGACTTCGTGCTCGGCGACCGCGACGGCACGACCTGCGCGCCGGAGTTCATACACCTGATCGGCGACACCCTGCAGGGCTTTGGCTACAGCGTGGCCTACAACGAGCCCTACAAGGGCGTGGAGCTGATCGGCCGCATCGGCCAGCCGCAGCTCGGGCGCCACAGCCTGCAGATCGAGATCCGCCGCCCCGTCTACATGGACGAGGACACCCGCGAGCCCAACGCCGGCTTCGAGCCGCTGCGCCAGCACCTGCGGCAGCTGATGCAGGTCGTGGCCGAGCATGTGCGCGGGCAGATGGTGGAGTAGGCTGCACAGGCAGTTGCAACCGGTAACATGTCGGCTCCAACAACAGAGAGGGAGACCTACATGGATATTCACCTGCATTACGGCGGCCAGCGCGTGGCGCCCCTGGACGGCGAAAGCGCGCTCGACGCGCTGCTGCGCGTGGGCATCGCCGCGCCTTTCTCGTGCAAGGGCGGCTCGTGCCACACCTGTTTGATGCAATGCACCGAAGGCAGCATCCCGGCGCGGGCGCAGCGCGGCCTGCCCGAACACCTGGCGCGCATGCACTACCTGCTGCCCTGCCAGTGCCAGGCCGAAACCGACATGCACCTGCGCCCGCCGCAGCCGCAGGACCTGGTCACGCCCTGCATGCTGTGCGAGGCCACCGGCCACGACAGCGGCGTGGTGCAGTTGCTGTTCGAGGCGCAGGCCACGCTGCGCTACCGCCAGGGCCAGACGCTGCGCGTGGTGACGGACAGCGGCGTCGAGCCCGAGATCGTGCTCACCTCCAACCCCGACACCGACCTGGTGCTGCAGGGCGAGCTGCGCCTGCCGGACGGCGCCGTGCTGCCGGCCGCGCTGGCGCCGGATGCCGAGTTCGGCACCGAGTTCCAGGTGCGCGGCCCCTTCGACGGCCGGCCCGCGCAGGAGCTGCCGGCGCCCGGCACCGACCCGCAGCTGTGGCACGAACTGGGCGACGGCGCCACGGTGCGCGCCGTGCTCGAGGCCTTCTACCCCAAGGTCTATGCCGATGCGCGGCTGGCGCCGTTCTTCAAGGGCACGACGATGCAGCGCGCCATCGACAAGCAGTACGTCTTCCTGCGCCAGGGCATGACTGGCGAGAAGACCGACTTCGTCGACACGCCGCGCAACACGCACCACTGGATGATCGTCACGCACGAGCTGTTCGAGCTGCGCCAGTCGCTGATGGAGCAGACCCTGCGCGAGCACGGCCTGAGCGAGGCCCAGCTGCGCCGCTGGACGCGCTTCGAGGAGCACTACCGCCCCGACATCGTCAAGAGCAGCGTCTGGCCTCGGCTCGATGGCGGCGTGGAGGTGATGAACGAGGGCTTTGCCCGCGAGGTGCTGCTTGAGGCCACGCTGTGCGACCATTGCGGCGCCGAGGTGGACCGCGGCGTCGAGGTGCTCTACCACCGGCGCACCGGCGCCGTGAGCTGCCCGGAGTGCGCGCCGGCCTGAACCAGCCTTGCGAAAAAGTGAGCTGCTTGCGCTCGCACCTGCTGGATTCCAGCGAGTTTTGTATTGCAAAATGAGGTGGAGCAAGCGCTACCAGCTTCCTTTTTGATAACAACCCAGAGGAGATACCTTCATGCACAAAATCCTGCGTGCCTGCATCGGCGCCGCCGCCGTCCTGTCCTGCGCCTTCGCCGCGCAGGCGCAGCAGCCGTTCCCGTCCAAGCCGCTGCGCGTCGTCGTCGGCTTTCCGGCCGGCGGCCCGCTGGACCAGCACGCCCGCCTGCTCACCGACAAGCTGCAGGGCGTGCTGGGCCAGCCCATCGTCGTGGACTACAAGCCCGGCGCCGGCGGCGCCGTGGGCGCGCAGGACGTGATGAAGTCGCCCGCCGATGGCTACACGCTGATGCTGGCCAACACCGGCGTGATGGTCATCAACCCCGCGCTGTATCCCAAGCTGCCCTACAGCACGCTGAAGGACTTCACGCCCGTGGCGCGCACGGCCATGCAGCCGCTGGCGCTGCTGGTCAACAACAAGGTGCCGGCGCAGAACCTGGCCGAATTCATCGCCTACGCCAAGGCCAATCCCGGCAAGGTCAACTTCGGCTCGGCCGGCAACGGCGGCATCAGCCACCTGGTGCCCGAGATGTTCAAGAGCGCCGCCGGGGTGGACCTGGTCCACATCCCCTACAAGGGCAGCGCGCCGGCCTTCACCGACCTGATCGGCGGCCAGGTGCAGTTCATGGCCGAGAGCATTCCGCAGGCCGCGGCCTACCACAAGCAGGGCAAGGTGCGCGCGCTGGCCGTCACCAGCCGGCAGCGCAACCCCGCACTGCCCGAGGTGCCCACCGCCATCGAGAGCGGCCTCAAGGGCTTCGAGGTCGTGGGCTTCTACGGCTTCCTGGCGCCGGCTGGCACGCCCCAGGAGGTGGTGGCCAAGCTCAGCGGCGCCTTCCAGCAGGTGATGAACCTGCCCGAAGTGAAGAGCCGCATGGTGGAGCAGGGCGCCGATCCGGCCTTCCTGGGCGCTCAGGACTTCGCCAAGTTCCTGGCCGGCGAGCTGCCGCGCTGGGCCGATGCCGTGAAGGCTTCGGGCACGAAGATGGATTGAGGCGCGGCGCCCAGCAAAAAGAAAGCCCGGCGGTGCCGGGTTTTTTGTTGCTATCTTATGAGGAGCTGTTTGCGCTCATCACAGGCTGCTTTCAAAGGTGTTTAGTATTTAATATGCCGTGAATCAAGCGCCAGCAGCTTCTGTTTTCATAGCGCCGGGCCATCCTGCGCGGGGCTGAACAGATCCACGCGGTCGGTGATGATGCCGTCCGTGCCCAGATCGATCAGGCGCTGCGCGGCCCATTCGTCGTTGACGGTGTAGCTGCTGCAGTACAGGCCCGCGCCATGCACCTTGGCGACCAGCGCGGCATCCCATAGCGCATGGTTCAGCACCAGGGCCACGCAGCCCAGTTCCCGGGCGATCTTCAGGTCTGCATCACCCGTGCCATCGGCAAGCTTGTCCACCAGCAGGCCGCGCGGAATGTGCGGCGCCGCGTCGCGCGCGCCCTGCAGCGCCTCGGGCTTGAACGAAGTGAACAGCGGCTGCACGATGTCCCGGGGCCAGATGCGGTTCATCAGCGTGCCGCAGGCGCGGCCGGTGGCTGCTTCCTCGCCGGGCGTGGGCTTGATCTCGACGTTGAGCTGCAGGCGGTTGGCCAGGCACCAGCGGGCCAGGGCTTCGAGCGTGGGCAGCGGCTCGCCCGCATAGGCGCGCGAATGCCAGCTGCCGGCATCGAGCTGGGCCAGCGCGCCCATGGCCAGGTCGCCGCCGGTGCCGCGGCCGTTGGTGGTGCGCTCCAGCGTGGCGTCGTGCATCAGGAAGAGCACGCCGTCCTGCGACAGCTTGGCATCGCACTCGAACATGCGGTAGCCGTGCAGCGCGCCCAGGCGGAAGGCGGCCAGCGTGTTCTCGGGCGCGAGCTTGCCCGCGCCGCGGTGGGCCACCCAGCGGGGGTAGGGCCAGGGGACGGGCGTGCTCATGCGCGCTTGCCCGTTTCGGCGTGGAACCAGTGCAGGCGGTCGGGGCGCGGCGCCACGCGCAGCGTCTCGCCGGGCTGCGGGTAGGGCTTGCCTTCCTCGATGCGCACGGTGATGGCGTCGCCGCCCACGCTGCCGTAGACCAGGCGCTCGGCGCCCAGCAGCTCGACGGTGTGGACCTGTACTTCCCAGCCGTCGCCGGTGGTCACGTCGATGTGCTCGGGGCGGATGCCCAGGATGTGGCCGGCCTTGCCGCCGGGCGCGTTCTTCAGCAGGTTCATCGGCGGCGAGCCGATGAAGCTGGCCACGAAGGTGGACGCGGGCTGGTGGTAGACCTCCTCGGGTGTGCCGAACTGCTCGACGTAGCCGCCGTTCATCACGATCATGCGCTGCGCCAGCGTCATGGCCTCGACCTGGTCGTGGGTCACGAACAGGCTGGTGATGCCCAGGTCGTGGTGCAGCTTCTGGATCTCGATGCGGGTCTGCGCGCGCAGCTTGGCGTCGAGGTTGGACAGCGGCTCGTCGAACAGGAAGACCTTGGGCTGGCGCACGATGGCGCGGCCCATGGCCACGCGCTGGC
>JBLZYV010000066.1:0-23793 GCA_050282565.1 Comamonas sp. | reverse complement strand
ACGTTCTCCACCACCACGATGGCGTCGTCCACCAGGATGCCGATGGCCAGCACCATGCCGAACATGGTCATCATGTTGACCGAGAAGCCCAGCGCATACATCACCGCCAGCGTGCCGGCCAGGCACACCGGCACCACGATGGTGGGGATCAGCGTGTAGCGCAGGTTCTGCAGGAACAGCCACATCACCAGGAACACCAGCACCACGGCCTCGACCAGGGTCTGGATCACCTTGCCGATGGCCACCTCGACGAAGCGCGAGGTGTCGTAGGGCACGGCGTACTGGATGTCGCTGGGGAAGTTCTGCGACAGCTCGGCCAGCCGCGCCTTGACGGCCTCGGCGGTCTGCAGCGCGTTGGCGCCCGGGGCGAGCTGCACGGCGGCGGCCACGCCCTTGTGCCCGTCCTCGCGCGACGAGAAGCTGTAGTCCAGCTGGCCGACCTCGATCCGCGCCACGTCGGCCAGGCGCACCACCGCGCCGTCGCCCTTGGCGCGCAGCACGATCTGGCCGAACTCCTCGGGCGAGCCGAGCGTGCCGCGCACCGCGATGGTGGCGCTCAGCTCCTGCCCGGGCGCGCCGGGCTGGCTGCCGAAGCTGCCGGCCGGCACCTGGGCGTTCTGCGCGGCGATGGCCGCGTTCACGTCGGCCACCGACAGGCCGTAGCCCAGCAGCTTCTGCGGATCGACCCAGACCCGCATGGCCACGTCGGCGCCGAAGAACTGCACCTTGCCCACGCCGGGCACGCGGCGGATCTCGTTGTTGATGTTGCGCACGGCAAAGTCGGACAGCCCAACCTCGCTCTTGCCCGCGCTGTCGCCCTGGTAGGTCAGCGAGTAGATCAGCAGGAAGTTGGCGCTGGCCTGCTCGACCTGCAGGCCCATCTGCATCACGGCGGCCGGCAGCCGCGCCTCGGCCTTCTTGATGCGGTTCTGCACCTCGACCTGGGCCAGCGCGGGGTTGGTGCCCGGCGCGAAGGTGGCGGTGATCTCGGCCAGGCCGGTGGAGCCGCTGGACGAGTCGAAGTACAGCAGGCCCTTGGTGCCGTTGAGCTCCTCCTCGATGACGCTGGTGACCGACTCCATCACCGTGGTGGCGGAGGCGCCCGGGTAGGTGGCCGAGATCGCGATCTGCGGCGGCGCCACGTTGGGGAACTGCGAGACCGGCAGCACCGGTATGGCCATCAGCCCGGCAAGCAGGATGAAGATGGCCACCACCCACGCGAAGTTGGGGCGCTTGATGAAAAACTGGGACATGGTCTGTGCTTCCTCGGCCGTCAATCGGCCGTCTTGTCGGAGGCTTTTTCGGCAGCCTTGTCGGCCGCGGCCTCGACCAGCACCTTGGCGCCCGGCTGTGCGCCCGCCTGCCGCCCCACCACCACGCGGTCGCCGGGCTGCAGCCCCTCGGTGATGTGCCACTGCGCGCCATGCATGGCGCCGGTCTGCACCGGGCGCTGCTGCACCGTGTCCTGCGCGTCCACGACCAGCACCTGGGCCTTGCCCTCGGCATTGCGCTGCACGGCGCGCTGCGGCACCAGGATGGCGGCCGGGTCCGTGCCCTGCCCCACCGTCACCCGCACGTACATGCCCGGCAGCAGCATGCCGTCGCGGTTGTCGAACTGGCCGCGCAAGGCCATCTGGCCGGTGCTGCGGTCCACCGTCACGTCGGAGAACAGCAAGCGCCCCTCGCGCCGCTGGCCGGTGCCGTCCACCGTCAGCGCGATCGGCGCGCCCTTGTCCGGCTGTCCGGTCAGCCGGCCCTCGGCCAGCGCCGCGCGCAGGCGCTGGGCCTCGGCCACCGGCTGCTGGAAGTCGGCGTAGATCGGGTGCAGCTGCTGGATGAGCGCCATCGGCGTGGCCTCGCCCTGGCCGACCAGCGCGCCCTCGGTCACCAGCGCGCGGCCGATGCGCCCGGCGATCGGCGCCTTGACGGTGGCGTAGTCGAGGTTGAGGCGGGCGGCCTGCACGTCGGCCTGGGCCGAGACCTGCGCGGCCTGCGCGCTCTTGAGCGCGGTCTTCGCGGCGTCGAAATCCTGGCGGCTCACCGCCTCGATCCCGACCAGCGGCTCGTAGCGCCGCACCACGGCCTGCGCCTCGGCGGCAGCGGCCTCGGTCTTGGCCAGTTCGCCCTGCGCCTTCGCCAACGCCGCGCGGAACGGCGCCGGATCGATCTGGAACAGCACCTGGCCGGCCTTGACGTCGGCACCCTCCTCGAAATGGCGGCTCAGCACGATGCCCGCGGCACGCGCCCGCACCTCGGCCACCCGCACCGCCTCGATGCGGCCCGGCAGTTCGCTGGTCTGCGCCAGCGGCCGGGCCTGCACCGTGAGCACATCGACGGTCGCCGGGCCCGTGGCTGCCTGGGGCGCAGCGCTGGGGCCGCAGCCGCTCATCACGCCCGCCATGGCCAGCGCCAGCAGGGATCGCCATGGCATGTCTTGGCGTTGGATCATTGGAACCTCTTCACGGTGTTTGAATTTAAAAACCACCGGATGGTATCCATAAATCCAATTTGAATCAAAAAAGATTCAAATACCTAAAAACATATGGCAATGCAACTTTTCATCCGATAGCAATCAAGAATGATCCTTCTTAGATTCTTATGATCTAATTACGCATCTCACAGGGCAGGCACATGACACTCTCCGACACCCAGGCGCATGCGGACGACCACCCTTTGCTGGCCGCGCTGGCCGTGGCCATGGTGCAGCGGCCGCGGGCGCCGCTGCAGGACCTGGCCAAGGCGGCCGGTGTCAGCAAGGCCACGCTCTACCGCTTCTGCCGCACGCGCGAGCAACTGGTCGACCGGCTGCTGGTGCACAGCTCGGCCATGATCGACGAGGCCATCCGGGATGCGGAGCTGGACACCGCGCCGCCGCTGGAGGCGCTCAGGCGCCTGAGCGCCAACCACCTCGAGCTGCGCGAGCTGATGGCCTTCCTGGTGTACTACTGGCGGGACGACGCGGTCGACCCCGACACCGAGGCGGGGTGGACGGCGCAGATGGACGGTTTCTTCCTGCGCGGGCAGCAGGCCGGGGTGTTCCGCATCGACATCGCGGCGCCGGCGCTCACCGAAATCTGGGTCTCGACCCTGCTCGGCCTGGTCGACGCCGAGCGCCGCGGCCGCATCGCCCGGGCCGGCATGGCGGCCCTGCTGGAGCGGGCCTTTCTGCATGGCGCAGCCGCAGCGCCGGCCTGAGCGCCGCGGCCTCAGTGGCGCCGCAGGAATGCTATATATTTAATAGCCATCAGCACTTACTGGATAAGCGCCAGGACCCGATTTCATTCAAAATCAGGCAAACGCCGCCTGCAGCGCCTGCGCCAGGTCGGCCTGCAGGTCGTCCGCCGACTCCAGCCCGATGGAGAAGCGCACCACGGTGCCGGGCTGCAGCGCCGAGCCCTTCACGCTGCGCATGCTGGCGATGTCGTACGGCACCACCAGGCTTACCGGGCCGCCCCAGCTGTAGCCGAGCTTGAAGAAGCGCAGGCTTTCGCAGAAGGCGTCGATCCGGTCCTGGCCGTAACGCGCATCGAACACCACGCTGAACAGGCCGGCCGCCGCGCCTTCGCCGCCGTGGTGGTGGCCGCACAGCGCCTGCCAGTGCGCGTGGCCGGGCGCGCCGTCGAAGGCCGGGTGCAGCAGCTGCACCACCTGCGGCTGCGCGGCCAGAAAGCGCGCCAGCTGGCGCGCCGCCAGGTCCTGCGCGCGGTAGCGCAGCGGCAGGCTGGGCAGGCTGCGGATCACGGTCTCCAGGTCGTTCACGCCCACACCCAGGCCCAGGTGCATGTGCGTGGCCTGCACGCGGCGGTGGATCTCGGGGTTGCGCGAGACGATGGAGCCCATCAGCACGTCGCCGCCGCCGCTGGGGTACTTGGTGAGCGAATGCGCCGTCACGTCCACGCCCAGCGCGTAGCTGCCGTCGCCATCCAGGTCGAAGGCGTTGAAGGCCAGGCCCGCGCCCCAGGTGTTGTCCAGCGCGCTGAGGATGCCGCGCTCGCGGCACAGCCGCACCTGCGCGGGCAGGTCGGGGAACTCCATCGACACCGAGCCCGCCGCCTCCAGCCAGGCCAGCCGGGTGGCGGGCGTGATCTTGGCCGCCATGTCGTCGACGTCCAGCGGGTCGAAGTAGCTGATGCTCACGCCAAAGCGGCGCAGCTCGCTCTGCGCGAAGGCCTTGTTCGGGCCGTAGGCGTTGTCGGGCACGAGGATGTGGTCGCCCGCCTTGAGCAGCGCGATGCCGATCACCGAGATCGACGCCAGCCCGCTGGGCACCAGCACGCAGTGAAGGCCGCCTTCGAGCGTGGCGATGCGCTCCTCGAGGATGTAGGTGGTGGGCGTGCCGTGCAGGCCGTAGGTGAAGGCGCTCTTGTCCTTCCAGTCCCAGGTGCGCATGGCTTCCACGCTGGGGAAGAACACGGTCGAGGCCTTGAACACACCGGGCTGTGGCGCCGCATAGGCCGCGGGCGGTTCGTACTGGTGGTGGATCAGGTCGGTGGCGGGATGCAGCGGGGGGTTGAGGCGGTCGGTCATGGGCTGGGATGTTAACCCGCGCAATCACTGTCTCAGGTTTGGCCTGTCACGGTTTCGGCATATCGAAATACGCCAGCGCCTCATGCGCCAGCGGCGCGGGCGACTGCAGCGGCAGCCAGTCGCCGCCAGGCACGGGGTGCTGGCGCGCCGCCGGCGGCAATGCCCCGGGCGCGGCCGGCCACCATTGCGGGTGCTCGGGCCAGCTCACCAGCAGCTGCGCGGCCCCGGCGGGCGCCGGCGCCTGCAGCCACCGGGCCTGCGCCGCCACCCAGGCGCGCAGCCCGGCGCGGTAGCCCTTGTCGGGAAACTGCGCCTGCCACTGGGCAAAGTCCTCGGCCAGTGCTCCATCGGCCGGCAGGCTGGCGGCAATGTCCCACTGCGGCTTGCGCGCCATGCCGGCCAGCCATTCGCGGCAGGCGGTGCTGGCCGCGAGCGCCGGGTTGATGAGCCAAAGCCGCTCCGGCTGCAGGGCCAGCGCCAGGCGCGCGGCATCGCCATGCGCGGCGACCACCGTGTGGCTGCGGGCCACGCCCAAGCGGTCCAGCAGCTCTTCGATCACCGCGAGGTGGCGCGCATCGGTCAGCACGCCCTCTTTCTTGGGTTTGTCGCTGCGGCCAAAGCCGAGCCAGTCGGGCACCAGCACGCGATCGCCCTGCGCCGCCAGCAGTGGCGCGAGCCGGCGGTACAGCGCGCCATGGGCCGGGCTGCCATGCAGCAGCAGCCAGGTGCGGGGCGAGGCCGGTGCCTGCTGCGCGGCGCTGTCCCACACATGCAGGCGCAGGCCCTGCAGCGCCGGCAGGTCGCTGTACCAGGTGGAGCCGGCATCCGGGGCCAGGCAGGATTCGGGCGTGCGTAGCGCGTCGTCGCGCAGCGGATGGGCGGCGGCGCGCTGCTCGCTGCGCCGCTGCGCAAAGAAGTCGGCCAGCTGGCGGCTGGCAGCTTCGGCCAGCACGCCATGGGCCACGCAGGTGTGGTGGTTCAGCTGCGGCTCGGCAAACAGGTCGAGCACCGAGCCGCCCGCGCCGGTCTTGGGCTCGCTCGCCCCCCAGACCACGCGCGCCACGCGCGCATGCAAAAGCGCGCCCGCGCACATAGCACAGGGTTCGAGGGTGACGTAGACGCTGCAGTCGTCGAGCCGGTAGTTGCCCACGCGGGCGGCGGCATCGCGCAGCGCCATGATCTCGGCATGGGCCGTCGGGTCGTGCCGGGCGATGGGCTGGTTGCTGCCGCGGCCGACGATCTCGCCGCCCCGCACCACCACCGCGCCCACCGGCACCTCGCCGCGCCCGGCGGCCTCGCGGGCCTCGGCCAGTGCCTCGCGCATCCAGCGCTCGTCATCCGGCCAGGCTGCGGGGGCGGCGGTCATTTCCGCGCCGCG
Organism: Comamonas sp.; assembly: GCA_050282565.1. Taxonomy (GTDB): domain Bacteria; phylum Pseudomonadota; class Gammaproteobacteria; order Burkholderiales; family Burkholderiaceae_C; genus Comamonas. Next base: position 17,888 of record JBLZYV010000066.1, on the reverse strand, counting down.
CTGTCGTCGGCCGGCGGTGGCGGCTCGTCGTCCAGGCGCAGCTGGTTCTTCACCAGCTCGAAGAAGCTGTCGTAGAAGGTGGTGGAGCTGACCGTCTCGCTGCCGATCTTGACCATGGAGTCGTTGCCGCCGGTGAACGGCAGCGACAGCGACCCCAGGCCGCCGACGCCCACGCTGGCCGAACTGCTGCTCTTGCGCAGCGCATAGGTGTCCTTGAGCGCGCTGACAAAGCCCACGCTCACCTTGCCGTCGGCGCTGTCGGGCACGCAGACGATGCGGATGGTCATCAGCTGGTGGTTCTCGGGCGCGGGCTGGAAGCTCTTCTGCCCTTCCACCTCCTGCGGCTTGGCGGTGTTGATCAGGTAGCCCTGGCTCAGCAGCGCGCGGCGCGCGGCCTCGCAGGCGCGCTGCGGCGGCGCATCGAACAGGCGTGAATAGGTGGCCGCCGAGGCGAAGGTCTCCGGCTCGCCCCGGGGGTAGCCGGGCGACAGGCTGGTGGCGCAGCCGGCGAGCGCAAGGCCCAACCCGCCACACATCAATGCTTTGACAACTTTCCCCAACATGAATGGCTGACTCTTGTGCAACTACGATCGGACTTCAAGCCACTTACTTTAACGGATTTTGCCTACCCGGCCGGTAGGACTCCGGCGCGATCATCGCTTTTGCCGATCCAGGCCATACCGCGAACGGCTGCTGGCAGGCAGCTATCATTATTACAGTAGACCTCCAACCTCTCTTCGATGCCCATGCACCATCCCGCGCCCGACCACATCCCTTTCCTGCCCCGCCGCCGCTGGCTGCAGGGTGCCGCCGGCTTGGTGCTTGCGCCGTGGCTGGCGCCGCTGGCCTATGCCGCCGACGGCTGGCCCGCCGAGGCGCTGGTGCCCGGCGGCGTGGCGCGCCTGTCGCTCGGCCCGGGCGCGGAGCGGCCGCGCGCGTTTGCCGGCGACATCCCCGTGCTGGTGCTGGGCGATGCGATCGAGTGGACGGCGCTGGTCGGCATACCTCTGTCCGCCCCGGTGGGCAAGGCCCGGCTGCGCGTGCAGGACGCCAGCGGCACGCGCACGCTGGAATACACCGTGCATGCCAAGAAATACAGCGAGCAGCGCCTGAAGGTCGCGCCCAAGACGGTGGACCTGTCGCCCACGGACATGGCCCGCTACGAGCGCGAGCGCGACCACCAGGCCCAGGTGATGGCCACCTTCAGCACGCCGCTGCCCGCGTCGCTCACGCTGCCCGCGCCGGTGCCGGGGCGGCGCTCCAGCTCGTTTGGCCTGCGGCGCATCTTCAACGGCCAGGGCCGCAATCCGCACAGCGGCATGGACATCGCCGCCGCCACCGGCACGCCCATCAAGTCGCCGCTGCCCGGCAAGGTGATCGACACCGGCGACTATTTCTTCAACGGCGGCACCATCTGGCTAGACCATGGCGGCGGCTTTCTCACCATGTACTGCCACCTGAGCCGCACCGCCGTGCAGACGGGTGACACGGTGCCGGCCGGCCAGGTGATCGGCGACGTGGGCGCCACCGGCCGCGTCACCGGGCCGCACCTGCACTGGGGCGTGATGCTGAACCGCACCATGGTCGACCCGGCGTTGTTCCTGCCCGAGGGCCATGGCTGACCTCTATTGACAATTCAGTTACGAAAGCTAACGAACCCTCACCAGCCCACACGTTCTAAACTGCCTTGAACCGGAGCCGCCGACCACGAGTTCGCGGACACTCCCCCATCAGAAGAAGCCACCAGGAAAGGAATCACCATGATCGCATTCGCCCCCCGCCTCGCCGCCTGCGCCGCCGCCGCGCTGATGCTGGCCGCCTGCGCCGGCTCGCCCTCGGCCACCACGCCTTCTTCCACCAGCAGCACCGCACCGTCCACCATGCCCGCCAGCACCGCCACCAGTCCTCTCTACGCCTACCACTGGGACCTGGAGCGCGCCGTCGATGCCAAGGGCGCGGCGCTGCCGCAGTACGCCGGCACGAAGGCGCCGGTGCGGCTCACCTTCCTGGCGGCCGAAGGCAGCAATGGCGCGCACGTCAGCGTGGCCAACCTGTGCAACGTCATGTCTGCCGGCGTCGAGGTCGACGGCGACAAGATGCGCGTGGGCAGGCCCATGTCCACCATGCGCGCCTGCGCCGACAACCAGCTGATGGCGCTGGAGAACCTGGTGGGCCAGCAGATCAGCACCATCCAGCAGTTCAAACTCAGCGACGCCGGCAGCCAGCCGCGCCTGGAACTGCGCCTGGCCGACGGCAGCACCTGGCACCTGGCCGGCAAGCCCACCGACGAGACCCAGTACGGCGGCAAGCCCGAGCGCATCTTCCTTGAGGTGGCGCCGCAGCGCGTGGCCTGCAGCCACCCGCTGATGCCCAACCACCAGTGCCTGCAAGTGCGCACCGTGCAGTACGCCGACAACGGCACCAAGAAGTCCGTCGGCGAATGGAGCGCGTTCTACGACGAGATCAAGGGCTACCAGCACGAGGCCGGCGTGCGCAACGTGCTGCGCGTGAACCGCTACGAGCGCAAGAACGTGCCGGCCGATGCGTCGCGCTATGTGTACGTGCTGGACATGCGGGTGGAGTCGGAGATCGCCCGCTGATCCTGCAAAAACCATAGCGGCTTGCGCTTGCTTTTTCTAATTTCAACAGATATTTCGGCCTGTACCTGAGATGTAGCAAGCGCCAGCAGCTATCATTTTCAATGATCCATCCCGCGCCAGGCGCCCAGCGCCCTGGCGCTTTTTTGTACCCAGACTGCGGGGATGGGTTTGTGGATAAGCTCCGCATATCCCCATCAAATCTTTGATTTATCAGCAAAAATTCCAGCTGATTAAAAATTGCGCAGTCAAGTGCATGACCCATGGCACCGGCCCGGCAGCGGCTTCGCGGCACAATGGCGGGCTTGCCCGGCCCTCCCAACAGACTCCATAGCACCGGCCGGCCGTCATCCATGGCCTTACACACCTCCTCCGTCCCGCTGCGGCAGCCCGGCTTTGCCGCCTTTCTCTGCGCCCGCGTCCTGGCCGTTGCCGCCACCCAGATCCAGGCCGTGGTCGTGGCCTGGCAGGTCTACGACCTGACCCGCGCGCCCATGGCGCTGGCCTACGTGGGGCTGGCGCAGTTCATCCCCATGCTGTTGCTGCTGCTGCCCGCGGGCGAGCTGATCGACCGGCTGCAGCGCAAGCGCGTGCTCGCGGTCAGCTGGGCCATCGGCGGCCTGTGCAGCGGCCTGCTGTGGTGGCTGTCCACCCACGGCCATGCGGGCGTGGGCGGCATCTACGCGGTGCTGGTGCTGTTCGGCGCGTCGCGGGCCTTCTCGGGACCGGCGCTGCAGAGCCTGCTGCCGCAGCTGGTGAGCAAGGAGGTGCTGCCCCAGGCGATCGCCACCAACAGCGTGGTGATGCGCGGCGCCAGCATCTGCGCGCCCATGCTCGGCGGCTTTCTCTACGCGGCGGGCGGCGGCCACCTGACCTATGCGCTGTGCCTGCTGGGCTTCGCGGGCGGCGCGCTGCTGCTGGCGCGCGTGCCGCTGCGGCCCTTGCCGCCGCCGGCGCCCGCCGCCGCGCAGCCCGCGGCCGGCGACAACATCTGGCAGCGCTTTGGTATCGGCATCCGCTTCATCTTCTCGCGGCCCATGATCCTGGGCTGCATCTCGCTCGACCTGTTCGCCGTGCTGCTGGGCGGCGTGGTGGCGCTGCTGCCCATCTACGCGCACGAGGTGCTGCAGGCCGGCCCGCAGGGCCTGGGGCTGCTGCGCGGCTCGATGGCCATGGGCGAGCTGGCAGCGGGCCTGTACCTGAGCGTGCGGCCCTTCAACCGCCAGGTGGGGCCGCGCATGCTGCTGGCCGTGGCCGTGTTCGGCGTGGCCAACCTGGTGTTCTCTCTCTCGCACTGGCTGTGGCTGTCGTGCCTGGCGCTGGCGGTGGCGGGCGCGGCCGACATGGTGAGCGTCTTCGTGCGCGGCTCGCTGGTGCAGTTCGCCACGCCCGACGCGATGCGCGGCCGGGTGCAGGCGGTGAACATGCTGTTCATCGGCTCGTCCAACGAGCTGGGCGAGTTCCGTGCCGGCACCAGCGCGGCGCTGCTGGGCGCGGTGCCGGCGGCGATTGCCGGCGGCGCCTGCACGCTGGCCGTGGTGGCGCTGTGGAGCAAGCTCTTTCCCGACCTGCGGCACATCAACCATTTTGAAGAGGCGCACAGTCCTCGCGACCCGCAGTGATCCCCATCCTCTGGCGCGACGAGCACCTGATCGCCGTCTACAAGCCTGCCGGCTGGCTGGTGCACCGCACCGGCCTCGACGCGGGCGAGACCCGCTTCGTGCTGCAGGCCCTGCGCGACCAGATCGGCCAGCACGTCTACCCCATCCACCGGCTCGACAAGGGCACCTGCGGCGTGCTGCTGCTGGCGCTGCACAGCGACGCGGCGCGCGCGATGTGCGCCATCTTCGAGCAGCACCGGCTGGGCAAGCGCTACCTCGCGCTGGTGCGCGGCTTTGCGCCCAGGGCCATCGATGTGGACCATGCACTGCGCCCCGACGACGCCCCGCCCGATGCGCCGGTGCAGAGCGCGCAGACCGCGTTCCGCCGCCTGGCCACGCTGGAGCACCCCGAGGCCTACGACCCGCGCTTTGCCGGCACGCGGCTGTCGCTGGTCGAGGCCGAGCCCCGCACCGGCCGCCGCCACCAGATACGCCGGCACCTCAAGCACATCGCCCACCCCATCATCGGCGACGCCACGCACGGCAAGGGCCCGCTCAACCGCTGGTGGGCAGAGCGCCTGGGCGGGCAGCGCCTGTGGCTGCATGCCTGGGAGCTGTCGTTCACCCACCCCTTCAGCGGCCAGGCGATGGCGCTGCACAGCGGCCTCGCGCTGCACGGCCAGCCCGATGCTACCCACGACAGCCTCGCGCACTGGCAGGCGCTGCTGCAGCGCCCCGGCTGGGCCTGGGACGATGCTGCTATGCATATGCCCTGAAGCTGTATGCGGCGGCGGGATAATGGCATGAAGCACTCCCCAGGACATCCGCCATGTACCTCGACTCCGACATCTCCCCCCACCTCGGCCGGCTCAAGGCCTTCCGCCATGACCTGCACATGCACCCCGAGCTGCGCTACGAGGAGCAGCGCACCGCCGACCAGGTCGCGGCCTGGCTGAGCGCGCTGGGCCTGCCCATGGCGCGGGGCCTGGGCACCACCGGCATCGTCGCCAGCATCCACGGCGCGGGCCGTAGCAGCGGCAACCCCGGCCCCACCATTGGCCTGCGTGCCGACATGGATGCGCTGCCGGTGCAGGAGATCAACCGCTTCGGCCATGCCAGCACCGTCGCCGGGCGCATGCACGCCTGCGGGCACGACGGCCACACCACCATGCTGCTGGGCGCGGCGCAGCTGCTGGCGCAGCAGCGCGACTTCGACGGCACGGTCAACCTGATCTTCCAGCCCGCCGAGGAAGGCGGCGCCGGTGCCCGCGCGATGATGCAGGACGGGCTGTTCGAGCGCTTCCCCTGCCAGGCCGTGTTCGGGCTGCACAACTGGCCCGCACTGCCGCAGGGCGAGATGGGCGTGCGCGTCGGCCCCATCATGGCGGCAGCGCTGCGCTTCGAGATCATCGTGCGCGGCCGCGGCGGCCACGCCGCCCTGCCCCACACCACCATCGACCCCATCCCGATCGCCTGCAGCATCGTCGGCCAGCTGCAGACCCTGGTGTCGCGCGGCACCGACCCGCTCGACAGCTCGGTGCTCACCGTGGGCCAGATCACCTCGGGCACGGTGGAGAACATCATCCCCGACGAGGCGCGCATCTTCGGCACCTGCCGCAACCTGCGCAGCGACTCGCAGCAGTTCATGATCGACGGGCTGCACCGCATCTCGCAGCACATCGCCGAAGCGCACTTCGCCACGGCCGAGGTCATCATCAAGCCCGGCTACCCCAACACGCACAACCACGAGAAGGAAGCCATCTTCATGGGCGAGGTGATGCGCGAGATGGTGGGCGACGCCAACGCCCACACCAACGTGCTGCCCGCGATGACGGCCGAGGATTTCGGCTTCTTCCTTGAGGTTGTGCCCGGCGCCTACGGCTGGATCGGCAACGGCCCCGGCGGCCAGCCCGGCGTGGGCCTGCACAACCCCGGCTACGACTTCAACGACGACAACCTCGCGCTGGGCGCCCGCTTCTGGGACCGGCTGGCGCGGCGCTGGTTCGAGACCCAGGCGCAGCGCTGAAGGAATATTGGCCAAACATGCCTCCAGCGCTCATCCACACTGCGCAAGCAGCTATCAAATCAGCAGCAAAATACCTCGCAGCCGCCGCCTGCGCCTGCCTGCTGCTGGGCCCGGGCCTCGCCACGGCCGAGCCCTGCCCGCCGCCGCTGGCTCCGCTCTCGCCGCAGGAGGTGCAGCGCCTGCAGCGGCAGGAGCACCCCGACCGCGGCGTGCTGTGGGAGCTGAGCAAGGGCGCGCAGCGCGGCTACCTGCTGGGCACCATCCATGTCGGCCAGCCCGAGTGGCTCTTCCCCGGCCCGCGCACCCGGCAGGTGCTGCGCCAGGCCCCGGCCATCGCGCTGGAGCTGGACCCGGCCGACCCCGCCACGCTGCAGGCCCTGCTGGAGATGATGCGCCACGAAAGCGACGTGCAGAAGCTGATCCTGCGCAACAACCCGCAGCTCGTGGCCCGCATGGACGCGCTGGCGCAGCAGGCCTGCGTGGCCCTTCCCCAGTTCCAGACGCTGGGCGTGGTGGGCAAGGTGCTGACGCTGACCATGCTCAGCGCCCAGCAGGACGGCTACCGCGCCGAGTACGGCGTCGACCTGATGCTGGCCGCCGCGGCCCGCGCGGCGCGCAAGCCCGTCAAGGCGCTGGAGACGGCGCAGGAACAGCTCGAAGCCCTGGGCGCGGTGCGCAGCAACCGCCTGGCCGACGCCGCCACGCCGCAGGAGCTGGACAAGGTGCTCACCCGCATCGAGGACGGCACCTACCGGCGCCAGATGCAGGCGCTGGCGCAGGACTGGAGCAGCGGCGACCTGCGGGCGCTGGACGAGCTGATGCGCAGCTGCGACTGCCTGGACGAACTCGACATGAAGGCCTCGCTGCTGGACGAGCGCAACCAGCGCATGGCCCGGCGCATTCCCGCGCTGCTCGACGACTACCCCGGCATGGTCATCGCCGTGGGGCTGCTGCACATGGTGGGCGACGGCAGCCTGCTGCAGCAGCTGCAGGCCCAGGGCTATGCCGTGCGGCAGCTGACCGGCAAGGGCGCGGAAGCCGCCGCCACGCCGCGCTGACGCGCAAGGCGGCTGCCGGCCAGCAGCCCTACTCGATCCGCGCGCCCGACACCCGCACCATCTCCTTCCAGCGCGGCGCGTCGGCGGCGATCAGCGCGCGCGTGGCCTCGGCGCTGTCGGTGGTGGCCAGCACCAGCCCCGCCGTCTTGAGCCGCGCCGCCAGCTCGGGGCTGGCGCCGCGCTTCACCCCGTCGGCAATGGCGCGCACCAGGGCCGGGTCCATGCGCGCGGGGCCCGTCAGCGCATTCCACGACTGCAGGTCCAGGTCGCCCAGGCCCAGGTCGGCGAACTCGCCCAGCCCTGGCACGTCGGGCATCAGGGGACTGCGCTCATGGCTGCCCACGGCCAGCGGAACCAGGCGGCCCGCAGCCACATGCGGCATCAGCGCGGGCATGAAGTCGAACACCATGTCGATCTGGCCGCCGAGCAGGTCGTTCAGCGCCGGCGCGCCGCCGCGGTAGGGCACATGCAGGATGTCCGCGCCGCTGCGCTTGGCCACGCTGGCGATCAGCAGGTGCCCGGGCGAGCCATTGCCGGCCGAGCCGTTGGTCAGCTTGTGGCCAGGCTGCTTCGCCCAGTCGATCAGCTTGCGGAAATCGGTCCAGCCGTGCTGCCTGGCGCGCTCGGGCGTCACGCAGCACATCACGGTAGAGGTGACCAGGCGGGCGATGGGCGTGAGGTCGCGTTCCGGGTCGTACGGCGCCTTGCCCAGCATCAGCGGCAGCGCGGTGAAGAACGAGACGTTGAAGACGCCCAGCACCGTGCCGTCGGGCGGCGCATCCTTCACCGCCTGGATGCCCAGCAGCCCGTTGGCGCCGCCGCGGTTGTCGATCACGATCGTCTGCGAGGTGGCCGCCGTGTAGGCGCCGGCCCAGTTGCGCGCGATGGCATCGGCGGCGCCGCCGGCCGGGAAAGGCACGACCCAGCGCATGGGGCGGCCGCCGGACAGCACCTGGGAGCGCGCGGCGAATGGCAGGGCAAGGGCAAGCGGCAGGAAGGCGCGGCGGGTAGGCATGGCAGGGCTCCTCGGAATCGTCGATGGAAAACGTGGCACCGGCCGGCGTGCCGGCGGATGGCAGTGCTCAGTCGCTGCCCAAGTAGGCCGTGGCGTCGATCTCGACCAGGCAGTCCGGCGAGCCGAGGCCGGTGACGATGCACGACACGCGGTGCGGCGGGTCTTCGCCGAAGTTGGCGAAATAGACCTCGTTCATCGGCGCCCAGTTGGCGCGGTCGGTCACATACACCGTGCACTTGACCACGTCGCGCAGGCTGCCGCCCGCCTCCTCGACCAGCGCGCGGATGTTGTCGATTGTCTGCTGGGTCTGCGCCCGCACGTCGCCGATAGCGAACTGGCCCTGCAGGTTGCGCCCCGTGGAGCAGGCAAACAGGAATCCCCCCGCCAGCGTGGCCTGCGCAAAGGGCAGCGCGGGTTTGAACACACGGTCGGAAGCAATGGCGCGCTTGGGCATGGGATCGGGTCTCCATCAAGGATCAGTCAGGGACACATCCGGCGGCGGCTCAGGAACGCCCTGCAGGCCGCCATGCCTATGTCGTGGATGTGAAAATTTCCGTCAGAAATTTCATAAAAATATAGGGTATTGTCTCGATTTTCACTATCGGGGTTTTCCTGGCGCGCAGGCCCCCATGCGTGCATCGCCCGCGGATGCGGCTCAGTACGAGGGCGGCGTGACCACCCAGAGCAGTTCGGTGCGCGTATCGCCCGGATTGCGGTAGCGGTGCGGCAGCGTGCTGGGAAAGCTGAAGCTGTCCCCTTCGCCCAGCGCGAAGAAACGCTCGCCCACCCACAGCTCCAGGCTGCCGCGGATCACCACGCCCGCCTCGTCGCCGGCATGCAGGTAGGCCTCGCCGCTGTCCGAGCCCGGCTCCATCACCGACCACAGCAGCTCCAGCGGCCCATCGAGATTGGGCGAGAGCAGGTAGTCCGCGATCCCCGACGCGAAGGACAACTGGCGGCGCTGGCCCTTGCGTACGACGACGCCGCCGTCCGACGGCGCAGCCGCATCGCCCTGCGGGAAAAACCAGTTGATCTGGATGCCCAGTGCCTGCGCAATCGCATGCAGGTCGCTGATGGTGGGCTTGCTGAGCCCGCGCTCGACCTGGCTGAGAAAGCCTATCGACTTGCCGCAGGCCTGCGACAGGCTCTGCAGCGACAGGCCCTTGGCCTTGCGCAGGCTCTTGATCTCCCCGCCGATCCAGTCCATGGGATCGACCGGCGCCGCCACGGCTGCCGCAGGCTTGCGCCCGGGGCGTCTGGCGCCGGCAGCGGCCTTGGCCGCAGGCCGGCTGGACAAAGGGTTGTGCTGAGAAAGAGAACTTGCCATGGCCCGCCGGTGGAATCTTGCGATGGAAAATTCATGATACTGAAAATTGGCTGATGCGCCAGCGCCGCTGCCAAGCCTCTGACATGACCGCGCCAGCAAAGCCGATCAATTCGGCTTCCCGCTGCGCCCCAATGGCATGCAGCGGTTGCTGGCGGCAGTTCTGTTCAGTCGTTGCGGTCGGTGCGCAGCACCTGCTGCAAAGCCATGCGGTCGGCGCGGCGCTGCGCGCCCTGGCTGCGGATGTGCTTGCCGGCTGCGCCGGACAAGCGCCGCTGGGCCATGGCCTTGGCAACGGGGTTGAAGGGAGTGGCCTCGGCCACGATCAGCAGCGCCATCGGCTGCTTCATGCGGCGCAGGGCCTTGACCCGGCCCTCTTCGTAGGCACGGGAAACGGTTTTTGCACTCATGGTGCGGTTCCTCACGGGCCGCGCCGCTGCCGGTCAGGCAGGCGGCGGCGACCCAAACAAAAAGCCCCGGCGGAGAAGCCAGGGCTTTTGTCGATCCCGCCGGCCGTGGAGGCAGGCGGCGATCAGGGCCGAGGCTGAACGGTGTGCACACGGTTCAGCCGGGGCAGGAACCGTGTTCAGTCGAAATGCGTGAACATGAGATGGGACATGGCAAAAACTCCTAGGTGGTGCGCTGCAGAAGGTTGCTCGTTGCTGCAGCGATCAGAAGATGAGGGGGCGACTGTAAGGCCTGGGCGGCCGGGCAGCAAGCACCGCGGCCGCATTGTTGCAAAAATACAACCACTCAAAAGCTGGCTTTGCACGGCTTTTGCCGGCTTTTGCTGGCAACTGCAGGCAATGCGCGGGGCGGTGTGGCGAGCACGCCAGCAGCAGCGGCAAGAGCAGCCGCGCACGCTCGGTATTTTCCAAGCCTTTTTGGCCTCTAGCGCTTATCCATCAAGCGCCAGCAGCTCTTTTTTCAATAGCGTTTACGCCCGGCCTGGCGCTGCTTGGTGTGTTCGGCCTTCTTGGCCTGGTGCTCCGCTTCTGCGGCCTGGCCGGCGGCGCGCCAGGCCTCGAACTCGGCCGGCGTCTCGAGCGTGATGCGGCCGAGCAGCATGGTGCGGAAGTCGGTGATCAGCAGCTCCGCGGCCTTCTGCATGTTGGTGCGGCCGCCGCTCATCACCGCGCCGCGCTTCTTGCCGATCAGCGCCAGCAGCTCGTCGTCGTGCAGCGCGGCGATGGCCTCGTCCGACAGGCCCAGCTTGTAGCGCTGCTCGAGCAGCGGTGCATAGTGCTTCTGCAGATACAGCAGCAGCTCCAGCGCCACCAGTTCGTCGTCGTAGGCATTGCGGCCCACCGAGCCGCAGGCGGCCAGGTTGAAGCCGGTCTGCGGCACGATGATCTTGGGCCAGAGCATGCCGGGCGTGTCCCACAGGTAGAAGTCGTGGTCGAGCACGATGCGCTGCTCGTCCTTGGTCACGCCGGCCTCGTCGCCGGTCCGGGCCTGGCCCTTGCCGCTCATGCTGTTGATGAGCGTGGACTTGCCCACGTTGGGCACGCCGCAGATCAGCACCCGCATGGGCTTGGCCATGCCGCCGCGCTGCGGCGCGAGCCCCCGGCAGGCGGCCACCAGGCGCTTGGCCGGGGCCGGCTCGGAGGCATCGAGCGGCAAGGCCTTGGTCTCGTGCTGCGCGTCGTACCAGGCGGCCCACAGCGCGGTGCTGGCGGGGTCGGCCATGTCCTGCTTGTTGATGATCTTGAGCGTGGGCTTGTGCTGGGTCAGTTCGGCCAGCAGCGGGTTGGCGCTGGAGCCGGGCATGCGCGCGTCCAGCACCTCGATCACCACGTCGATGTCCTTGATGCGCTCGCCGATCAGCTTGCGTGTCAGGTGCATGTGGCCGGGGAACCATTGGATACTCATTGTTTTTTCTTTCTGGCGATCCACCACGGGATCGATAATGCGGGCATGTCTTCCGTCTCTCAACGCCAGTACGATGCCCAGCGCAGGTCGGACCAGGACGTGCTCATCAAGGGCGCGATCCTGGCGATGATCGGGCTGGTCATCATCGTCTCGCCCCATGTGGCGCATACCGATATTGTGCAGGGGATCATCGCCCCCGCCGCACCGGTGGGCTGGTTTTCGCTGGTGCTGGGCCTGGCCTTCATCGGGCGCTTTGCCATCCGCCGCAAGAACGCGCCGCCCCGCCCCGAACAGTGACCAGCCACGAGGCAGCCCTGGCCTGCTTTGCCGAGCTGCAGGCCCGGGCCGCGGCCCAGGGCATTGCGCTGCGCGCGCCGCCGCCGGCTCCCACCACCTGCTGCGGCCGGGGCTGCAACGGCTGCGTGTGGGAAGGCTTCTTCGCCGCGGCCGTCTTCTGGCGCGAGGATGCGCTGGAAGCCCTGGCCTCAGCCGCGCACCAGTAGCACCACGGCCCGCGCCTCCATCGCCGCGCCCTGCCCCACCGGGCCCATCTTCTCGGCGGTCTTGGCCTTCACGTTGACCTGGTCTTCGCCCACGCCCAGCGCCTGGGCGATGGCCGCGCGCATGGCCGGGATGTGCGGTGCCAGCTTGGGCGTCTGGGCGATCACCGTGCTGTCCAGGTTGTTCACCACCCAGCCGCGCTCGCGCACGCGGCGCATGGCCTCGGCCAGCAGCACGGCCGAGTCGGCGCCGCGAAAGCGCGCGTCGGTGTCGGGGAAATGCGTGCCTATGTCGCCCAGCCCGGCCGCGCCCACCAGGGCGTCGGTGATGGCGTGCAGCAGCACGTCGGCGTCGGAATGGCCCAGCAGGCCGGCGGCATGGGGGATCTCAACGCCGCCGATGATGAGCGGGCGGCCGGGCACCAGCGCGTGGATGTCCCAGCCTTCTCCAATTCGAAATTGCATGTATCTCTAGATAAAAATGGTTGCCAGCGCTTGCTAGGCTTGCGCTGGCATGTCAAAAAAGTGAGCAGCCGTATGCCCGGCATCCGGCCTGGCCATGCGCTGCGCCAGCACCGCCTCGGCCAGTGCGAAGTCGTCGGGATAGGTGACCTTGAGGTTGTGCGCGCTGCCCATCACCAGCTGCGGGCGCAGGCCCATGGCCTCGACGGCGCTGGCCTCGTCGGTGACTTCGGCGCAGGCCTCCAGCGCCTGCAGCAAGGTGGCGATGCGGAACATCTGCGGCGTCTGCGCCAGCCACTTGTCGGCGCGCTCCACCGTCGCGGCCACGCGCTCGCGGCCATCGGCGTCCACCACGGCGGCCTTCAGCGTGTCGGGCAGGCGCAGCGCCATCAGCCCGCCCACCGGGTCGTGGGCACAGGCGTGGATCAGGCGCTCGATCTGGGCCGGCGTGATGAGGCAGCGCGCGGCATCGTGCACCAGCACCCAGTCGTGTGGCTGCGCGCCCTGGGCCAGCAGCGCGTGCAGGCCGCCAGTCACCGTGTCGGCGCGCGTCGGCCCGCCGCAGGGCGCGAGCGCGTAGCCGTCGTGCGGGTAGCGTTCGAGGAAATCGTCGCCGGCGGACACGCCGACCACGACGCCCGACAGCCGCTTGACCGCCAGGAACGCCGCCAGCGTGTGCAGCACCAGCGGCCAGCCGGCCACGGCCTGGTACTGCTTGGGCAGGCGCAGGTCGCGGTCGGCGCCCATGGCGCGCGTGCCTACGCCCGCGCAGGGCAGGAAGGCCCAGTAGCGCTCGACCAGGTCGGACGCGATGCGGCCGATCTCCTGCGTCGCGGCGCCGGTGTCCACCACGTCGTCGCTCGGCACCGGCGTGGCCTCGGATGGGCCAGCACCTTGCGGCTTGCGGGGTTTGACGGGCGAAGGAGACTCGTTCATCCCCGGGATTCTAAAATAGCGGCCTTCGCACGGCGGCCTCGCGGCTTTTCCGTGCTTTTGGCGTTTTCACCCTTACCGAAAAATCCATGGACCTCCCCAAACTCACTGCCGGCAAACGCTTTCAACTGCCCATGCCCGTGGGCAGCGCCGACGCGCTGCTGCTCGCCCAGCTCGCGGGGCGTGAGGCGCAGGCCAAGCGCATGGTGGCCATCATCACCGCCGACGCCGGCGACGCCAACCGCCTGCAGGACGAGCTGGCCTTCTTCGCGCCCGGGCTGCGCACCGCCATGTTCCCCGACTGGGAGACCCTGCCCTACGACGCCTTCTCGCCGCACCAGGACCTGATCAGCGAGCGCCTGGCGACGCTGTGGCAGATCAGCCAGCGACAGGTGGACGTGGTGCTTGTGCCCGCCACCACAGCGCTGTACCGGCTGGCGCCGCCGGCCTTCCTGGCCGGCTACACCTTCGAGTTCAAGGCCGGGCAGAAGCTCGACGAGGCCAAATTCAAGGCCCAACTCACGCTGGCGGGCTACAACCATGTGTCGCAGGTGGTGGGCCACGGCGAATACTCGGTGCGCGGCGGGCTGATCGACCTGTTCCCCATGGGCTCGCTGGTGCCGTACCGCGTGGACCTGTTCGACGACGAGATCGACTCCATCCGCACCTTCGACCCCGACACCCAGCGCAGCCTGTACCCGGTGAAGGAGGTGCGGCTGCTGCCCGGCCGCGAGTTTCCGATGGACGACGAGGCGCGCGCGGGCTTTCGCAACCGCTGGCGCGAGCTGCTGGAGGGCGACCCGACCAAGAGCCGCATCTACAAGGACATGGGCAACGGCGTGGCCACGGCCGGCATCGAGTACTACCTGCCGCTGTTCTTCGAGCAGACGGCCACGGTGTTCGACTACCTGGGCGACGAGTCCACTCTGGTGCTGCACGGCGAGCTGGAGCCGGCCTTCCAGCGCTTCTGGCAGGACACCCGCGACCGCTACCGTCTGGTGCAGGGCGACCCCGAGCGCCCCGCGCTGCCGCCCGAGACCCTGTTCCTCACGGCCGAGCAGTTCTACGCCACGGCCAAGGCCAACGCCCAGCTCGCGCTGCGGCCCGAGGTGGCCGATGTGGAGGGCAGCGCCTTCGTGCAGAAGCTCGAAGACCTGTCGGTGGTGCGCGGCGCCGAAGACCCGCTGGCCCGGCTGCAGCAGCACATCGCCTCGGGCCAGGCGCGCACGCTGCTGCTGGCCGAGAGCGACGGCCGGCGCGAGAGCCTGCTCGACTTCTTCCGCGCCAGCGGGCTGAACCCGCCGGCCTTCGATTCGCTGGCCGAGTTCCAGCAGACCACGGATGAGCCTGTCGGCATCGCCACGGCCGCGCTGGCCCACGGCTTTCGCTGGGCCGAGGCGGGCATCGACTTCGTCACCGAGACCGAGCTGTTCGCCACCACCGGCGGCGCGCGCCGGCGCCGCAAGCAGGAGCAGGCCAGCGACGTCGAGGCGCTGATCAAGGACCTGTCGGAGCTGAAGGTCGGCGACCCGGTGGTCCACGCCCAGCACGGCATCGGCCGCTACCACGGGCTGATCAACATGGACATCGGCCAGAAGAACCCCGACGGCACGCCGGCGCTGCAGGAGTTTTTGCACCTGGAATACGCCGACAAGGCCGTGCTCTATGTGCCGGTGAGCCAGCTCGCGCAGATCAGCCGCTACACCGGCGTGTCGGCCGACGAGGCGCCGCTGCACAAGCTGGGCTCGGGCCAGTGGGAGAAGGCCAAGCGGCGCGCCGCCGAGCAGGTGCGTGACAGCGCGGCCGAGCTGCTGAACCTGTACGCGCGCCGCGCTGCGCGCCAGGGCCACGCCTTCCGCTACAGCCCGCAGGACTACGAACAGTTCACCAACGACTTCGGCTTCGAGGAGACGGCCGACCAGCTCGCCGCCATCCACGCAGTGATCCAGGACATGGTCTCGCCCCGCCCCATGGACCGCCTGGTCTGCGGCGACGTGGGCTTTGGCAAGACCGAGGTGGCGCTGCGCGCGGCCTTCGTGGCGGCCGTCGGCGGCAAGCAGGTGGCCTTCCTCGCGCCCACCACGCTGCTGGCCGAGCAGCACTACCAGACGCTGGTGGACCGCTTCTCGAAGTGGCCGATCAAGGTGGCCGAGGTCTCGCGCTTCCGCTCGGGCAAGGAAGTCAACACCACGCTCAAGGGCCTCGCGGAAGGCACGGTGGACATCGTCGTCGGCACGCACAAGCTGCTGTCGGAATCGACCAAGTTCAAGAACCTGGGCCTGCTCATCATCGACGAGGAGCACCGCTTCGGCGTGTGCCACAAGGAGGCGATGAAGGCCATGCGCGCCGAGGTGGACGTGCTCACGCTCACCGCCACGCCGATCCCGCGCACCATGGGCATGGCGCTCGACGGGCTGCGGGATCTCTCGGTGATCGCCACCGCGCCGCAGCGCCGCCTGGCGATCAAGACCTTTGTGCGCAACGAGGGCACGGGCGTGATCCGCGAGGCCGTGCTGCGCGAATTGAAGCGCGGCGGCCAGTGCTACTTCCTGCACAACGAGGTCGAGACCATCGAGAACCGGCGCCAGAAGCTCGAAGAGATCCTGCCCGAGGCGCGCATCGCCGTGGCCCACGGCCAGATGCCCGAGCGCGAGCTGGAGCGCGTGATGCGCGACTTCGTGGCCCAGCGCTACAACATCCTGCTGTGCTCGACCATCATCGAGACCGGCATCGACGTGCCCACGGCCAACACCATCATCATCAGCCGCGCCGACAAGTTCGGCCTGGCGCAGCTGCACCAGTTGCGCGGGCGCGTGGGGCGCAGCCACCACCAGGCCTACGCCTACCTGATGGTGCCCGACATCGACGGCCTGACCAAGCAGGCGCAGCAGCGCCTGGACGCCATCCAGCAGATGGAGGAGCTGGGCAGCGGCTTCTACCTGGCCATGCACGACCTGGAGATCCGCGGCGCGGGCGAGGTGCTGGGCGAGAGCCAGAGCGGCAACATGATGGAGATCGGCTTCCAGCTCTACAACGAGATGCTGGCCGAGGCGGTGAAGCAACTCAAGGCCGGGAAGGAGCCCGATCTGCTCGCCCCCATGCAGGCCGCCACCGACATCAACCTGCACGCCCCGGCCCTGCTGCCCGACGACTATTGCGGCGACGTGCACCTGCGCCTGTCGTTCTACAAGAAGCTGGCCACGGCCAAGACCGGCGACCAGATCGATGGCCTGCTCGAAGAGATCGTGGACCGCTTCGGCAAGCTACCGCCGCAGGCGCAGACGCTGATCGACGTGCACCGTCTACGGGTGCTGTCCGCGCCCTACGGCGTCGTGAAGGTGGATGCCGCCCCCGGCGTGATCACCATCACCTTCAAGCCGCAGCCCCCGGTGGACCCGATGGCCATCATCCACCTGATCCAGAAGAACAAGCACATCAAGCTGGCGGGCAATGAGAAGCTGCGCATCGAACGCGAGCTGCCCGACCCCGCCGCGCGCGCCCAGATGGTGCGCGACGTGCTGCGCAGCCTGGGCCAGCCGCGGGCCGAGGCACAGGCCGCCGTCCCCGCCTAGGCAGATCCATGGCACTGGAAGCCGCCCTCGCCCTGCTGGCACTGGCCTTCGCGCTGGCCGCGCGGCCCTGGCGGCTGCTGGGCAGCCGCAAACCGTTGGCGCACGAGGCCCATGGCGCACCTGCCACGCTGTGGACGCCGCTGCTCGCCACGCTCGTGCTGCTGCCCTGGGCCTGGGCCCTGCCTACGCTGCACCGCATGCCGCTGCAGCTGCAGTGGTCAGGCGCCTGCCTGGTGCTGCTCATGCTGGGCTGGCCGCTGGCGGTTCCGGCCCTGCTGGCCGTCGGCACGATCGCCGCGCTGGTCTCGCCCAGCCTGGGCTGGGGCGACGCGCTGGGCCTGGCCGTGTGGCAGGGCATCGTCCCCGCCACGCTCGCGCTGCTCGTGGGCGTGCTGCTGCGGCGCCTGGCGGGCGCGCGTGCGCTCACCGGCGTGCGCATCTTCGTCTATGTGCTGGGCCGGGGCTTCCTGGGCACGGCGCTGTGCGTGTTCGTGGCAGGCTCGCTGTCGCAATGGGCGGGCCATGTGCTGCCGGGCGTGGGCGAGCAGCTGTCACTGGTGGCGCGCTGGCTCATGGCCTGGGGCGATGGCATGGTCACGGGCATGTTGTGCGCGGTGTTCGTGGCCTTCAAGCCCGGGTGGCTGGCCACCTGGTCCGACCAGCTGTACCTGCCCAAGCCCTGAACGACAATCCCTCTTTTTCGCATCCGCTCTACTCCGCTTCCATGTCCCAGACTCCTTTTGAATTTGCCCCCGGTCTCGTCGTGCAGGGCATCACGCCGCCGCTGCGGCTGGCCGACTACAAGCTCATCGCCTTCGACATGGACTCCACGCTCATCAGCATCGAATGCGTGGACGAGATCGCCGACGCCGCCGGCCGCAAGGCCGAGGTGGCTGCCATCACCGAGGCCGCCATGCAGGGCCTGATC
>JBLZYV010000065.1:0-23794 GCA_050282565.1 Comamonas sp. | reverse complement strand
CGGAATTGGTAGACGCACTAGTTTCAGGTACTAGCGGGTAACTCCGTGGAGGTTCGAGTCCTCTCCTGGGCACCAACGGCAAAAGCCGCTGCAGCAATGCAGCGGCTTTTTTCTTTTCAAGCCAAATCAGGCTCCAACCCTTATCCAGCAAGCGCGAGCAGCTATCTTTTTTGCAATAAAAAACCCGGCACGCAAGGGCCGGGTTTTTGAATGGGCAAGAGCCTCGCTTATTTGCGCAGCAGCGACTTGAGCACCGCCTGCAGGCGCCGCGCAGCCGCCTCGTCGCTGGCCGAGGCCAGCACCTTGGCCACGTCCTGCGCCCAGGTTTCCTGCGGCGAAGGCGCATTGCGCTGCGTCAGCAACTGCAGCTGCAGCGCCCGGCGCGCGGTGATCTGGTCGGCCGGCGTGGGCACGTCGGCCGCCATCTCCAGGCGCAGCAGCGCCTCGCCCGCCTCGCCCTTGGGCTCGGCCTGGATGGCCTGGCCCCAGTTCGAGCGCACCGGTCCGGGCAGCTTGCCGCCCAGCTCCTGCGCCGACGGCAGCTGCGCCGCATCGCGGCGGGCCCAGGCGTCGAGCAGTTGCGTCAGCGCCTGGCCATGGGCCTGGCTGGCCAGCTTGCGCAGGGCCGCCTGTGCATGGTCCATCGCATCGCGCTGGGCACGGAATGCCGTGTCGCCCAGGCGCGGACCGCGGTCTTCGCGGCGGTCGCCATGCCGGTCGTCGCGTGCGGGACGGTCCCGGCCCCAGCCGCCATCGCGGTCGCCCGGGCGACCGCCGGCGCGTGCGGGCCGGCCATCGCGGCTGTCGCGGCCATCACGGCGGTCGTTACGGCCGGCGGAAGGCACATCCTTCTTCGCACCCGGACGGTCATCGCCGCGCACCGCCACCACCGGACGCGGCGCGGCCACGGGCTTGGCGGCCGGCTGCTCGGCTTCGCCGGAAGAAGTTTCGGACTCCGCCCCATCGGCAGTGGATTCATCAGCCGATTCGGCAGCCGGCGCCACGGACGCCTCAGGCGCCTCGGCGGCCTGCTCGGCCTGTTGCTGCTGCTGGGCCTTGAGGGCCTCCTGCAGCGCCTGCATGGCGGCCTGGATCTGCTGGGCATCGCCGCCGGCGCTGGCCTGGTCCAGCGCCTTGGAGGCGGCGACCACGGCCTGGTCGCGGGCGCTCATCTGCTCGGCCACGCGGTGGCGCTGCTGGGTCTTGCGCTCGAAGGCCTCGTCCAGCGGCTTGCGGAAGGCGTCCCAGAGCTTTTGCTCGTGGCGGCGGTCCATGGGCACGGACTGCGCCTCGGTCTGCCACTGGCGTTGCAGCTCGCGCACCGCGTCGATGTTCAGGTGCGGTGCCTCGGCCAGCTTGGCGGCTTCGGCGATCAGGGCCTCGCGGCGCAGGATGCTGGTCTTCTGCGCGGCTTCGAGCGGCGCCGAGACCTCGGCCACGGCCTGCTTCCAGGCAGACTGCAGCTCGGCAAAGGCTTTTTCGCCCACATGGCCGCTGGCGCGCCAGCGGTCGCTGAACTGGTGCAGGCCACGCTGGATCTGCTTCCAGTCGCCGCTGGCCGCGTGTTCGGCGCCCCAGGCCTTGAGTTCGGCGATCAGGGCATCGCGCTCGGCGCGGTGCTTGGCGCCCTCTTCGCGCACTTTCTCGAGCCACACGGCCACCTGCTTGTGGGCGGCATTGCAGGCTTCGTCGAAGCGCTTCCACAGGCCGTGGTTGGTGGGGCCGCTCTGGTCGGTCTTCTTCCAGTCCTCGCGCAGCTGGCGCAGCGATTCCTGCAGCTTGCGGCCGCCCAGGGCCTGGCCTTCGGGGCGCTTGAGCAGACCCTCGGCCTTGGCGATCAGTTCCTCGCGCACCTTGTCGGCGCTCCAGCGCTGCCAGCCTTCGAGCTCGCCGGCGGCAATCAGCGCCGTATTGACCTCGTGCTCCAGCGCGCTGTCGATCTGCTTGCCGTGCACCTTGAGCACCGCACGCAATTCGCCCGCCGCGCCCGATGCCGCCTTGCCATGGCCTTCAGCGGTCTGCGCCTTGAGCTTGGCCAGCGCCTCGTTCACCGCGGCCTGGGCACGCTTGGCTTCCTGCGGGTCTTGGGCGGGTTTGGCTACAGCCGCACGCGCGGCAGCCTGCTCGGCCTCGGTCGGCAGGCCGCGCGCGGCGCGGATCTCATCGGCCCACACCGGCACCGAGGGCAACGGCGCCTGCGCATCGGCAGCGGCCGCGGCGGTCTGCGCCAGTGCGGACTGGAAGGCATCCCACACCACCAGCAGCTGCGCCTTGGAGCCGTCGAGCAGCGTGGGGAAACGCGCCTCGACGCTGCCCCAGTTGGCATCGCCTTCGAGCGCGGCAGCCTGCTCCTGCCAGTGCGCCACATCGGCCTCCAGCGCGGGCTGGGCGGTTTGCGCATCGGTCCAGGGCTTGGTGGACAGCACTTCCACGCGCTGGGCCAGCAGCACGGCGGCCTCGCGCTGCACCTGCACGCGGTGCTGCAGGTCTTCGATGACCTTGACGCGCTCGGCGAGCTGCAGCTTCAGCGCCGACAGCGGCTCCTTGGACAGCGGCGCGCCGGCCTTGGCGGCGTCGCGCTGCCAGGCCAGGGCATCGGCGATGTTCAGCTTGCCCGCCTGCAGCAGCTTCTCGGCCTTGTCGGCCCATTCGACGGCCAGCGCCTCCTGGCCCTTGGCGCGGCGCAGTTCTTCGAGGCGCTCGCGGATGGCCTTGGCAGCGCCCTTGTCGCGGGCGCTCAGCTCCTTGAAGACTTCCTGCAGCTGCTCGGACGATGGATTGCCCGCCAGCCATTCGCGCACCTTGGCGGCGCGGTCACCCGAGGTGGCCGCCGAGAAGGCACCGCCGGTCATGGCATCCAGCGGGTGTACAGCCACCGCCTTGGCCGGCGCCGGAGTGGGTTCGGGAACATCGGAAGACTTGCCACGCGATGAGAAAGGAAACATGTATACGGTCACTCAATAGGGTAAGTGGCTACGGTGGCTCATGTGCACCAGCCATGAAGCCGCTATTTTCACCGGAATTGCCTGCCAAATGCAGTGACGTTTGCGAAGAGCGTGTTTATGGCCTGAGATTCTGTCACCGAGTGGCGAGCTTGAGCTCGGCGCGCGGCTTCCAGTCCTTGTCCTGGCCCTCGGTCTTGATGTTGCCCAGGAACAGGCGCTCGAGCTTGACACCCTGCCCCGCCAGGTAGTCGCGCACGGCCACGCCGCGCGCCAGCGCCAGCTCGCGCATGGCGTTGTCGGGCACCTCGATGCTGGTGAGCAGCAGGGTTTCCATCTCGGCCTGCGGCAGGTCCTTGGCGATGCCGACCATGTTGCGCGGCTTCTTGATGTCGGCGCGCTTGTAGACCTCCTTGAGCAGCTCCAGGTATTCCTGCGGCGCGACGGCCTCCACCGCCTCGGCCTTGCCGCCGGCGCGGATGGCCTGGCGGCGCTTCTGCGCCAGCACCATGTCGTCGATCTGGGCCTTGCGCCAGCCATCGCGCTCGGCCTCCAGGTCGGCCTCGCCGACCACGGTCATCTGCAGCGCCGGGCGGTCCTGCAGGGCCTTGGCCACCTTGTCGAGCTGGGCCTTGGCCTCGGCCGACAGCACGCCGCTGCCCGGCGCGAACGCCACCTGGCTGGCCTCGGAGCCGCCGCCGAAGGCGCTGGACAGCAGCGCGAACGGCGAGGTGATGGCCTTCATGATGAGGTTGCCGATGACCTTCAGGATCACCGGGCCCAGGCTGAACTGCGGGTCGTTGAGCGAGCCGCTGATCGGCAGGTCGAGGTCGATCACGCCGTCGCGGTCGGCCAGCAGCGCCACGGCCAGCTTCACCGGCAGGCTGGCCGGCGCACCCTTGACCTCGTCGCCGAACGACAGCTGGTTGAGCACCAGCTTGTTCGCGGCCGTGAGCTGGCCGTTGGGCTGCACGTCGTACTGCACGTCCACGCTCATCTTGCCGCGCTCGATGCCGTGGCCCGCGTACTTCACGCTGTAGGGCGACAGCGGCGGCAGCTCCAGGTCGCGCACCTTGCCGTGGATGCTGAGCGCCAGCGGCTTGACCAGCGGGTTGAGCTTGCCGGTGATCTCCAGCGACGCCGTGCCCTCGGCCTTGCCGCGCAGCTCCAGGTCGGCCAGCGCCGGCGGCTGGCCGGCGGCGGCCGGCTCGGACGAGAAGCCGCCGATGCGCCCCGCCAGCTCGGACAGGTCGGCCGAGTAGTTGGGCTTGATGAAGTGGTCGGAGAACTTGACCGTGCCACCCGACAGCAGGATGGGTCCCAGGTCGATGATGGGGCCGGTCGCCGGGGCGGGCGTGGCGTCTACCGGCGCCACCGCCACGGCGGGCTTGGCATCGGCAGCCTTGGCATCGGCGGGCGCGGCCGGCGCGTCCTCGTTGCCCAGGTCCTGCAGGTTGAGCTTGCCGTTCTCCTGCACCACCAGGCGGGCGTAGAAGTCGCTCAATGCCGTCTCGCCGACCTTGACGCGCAGGCGCTGCGCGGGCTCCATGCGCACCTCGACGCCGCGCAGGCTCAGGGTCTTCCAGTTCAGCAGGTCGTCGCCGGCGATCTGCATGCCGCGCGGGCCGCTGCGGCTGGATTTGGAGTCTTTTTGCTCATCAGCGACCGTATCATCAGCGCCAACAGCTACTTTTTCAGTAGCATTCGCGGCTTTTTTTGCATTCGCCGCCAGGGCCTTCACACGCACGTCGTCCAGGCCGGCATCGCCCTTGACGCTGACCACCGGCCCCTTGGGCGACTGTGCGAAGTCGAGCTGGCCGCGAAAGCTCGCGTCGGCGCGCAGCAGCCGCAGCGGCAGTTGGTCGGCCACATAGGGCTCGACCGCATGCACCGGCACCTGGGTCAGGTTGAGCCGGCCGGCGGCCGACAGCGGCGCCAGGCCCACGGTGCCGTCGAACAGCAGCCGCCCCGGCTCGGCGCGGCCGGTGGCGATGCGCCCGGCCAGCTTGACGGGCGATGGCTTGGCCTTGGTCGACAGCGGCGCGAACTGCTCCACCTTCAGGTCGAGTGCCGAGAGCTTGAAGGCCACCCGGCGCGGCGTGGCTTCGTCCAGGTACTGGACGTTCGCATCCTTGACGGCGATGCTGGCCAGCTCCACCGACCAGGGCTTGTCGGCCGGCTTGGCGGCGGGCTTGGCCCCGGCTGCGGCCTGGGTTTTCGGCAGCCATTCCTCGTACATCCAGCGGCCCGCCTTGTTGCGCGACACGCCGACGGCCGGCTGCAGCAGCTCGACCGAGCCGACCTTGACCGACTGTTTGGCCGTGTCGATCACCGCGTCCTTGACCTGCAGCTTCTGCAGCTCGAACAGGCTGTCCTTGCCCTTGAGCCCCACGGCCGTGCCGCGCGGCGCCGTGCAGCGCGCGGCCGCCTTGCACTGCAGCGCCACCTGCGAGACGGACACGTCCGCGACCTGCACCGTCACATCGGCGCCCTGCCGGTGGATCTGCACCTGGCTGTCGATCTGGCCCAGCACGCCCGGCTCGAGCACGCCGGTCAAGTACGAGGCGCCGAGCTGCAGCGGCAGCTTGGTGGTGCTGACCTTCACATCGGCCATCGCATCGGTGGCCTGGCCCTCGAAGGCGATACGCCCATCGGACGGCACGCCCTTGTCGCCGCTCAGCCCGGCCTCGCCCTTGAAGGGAAACGGCTGCTGGAAGGGCCAGGCGATGGCACTGGCGTCCAGCGCCAGGCCATCGAGCTGCACGCGTGCCGGGATGGGCACGCTCTCGTCCAGCCACACGCCGCGGGCATCGCGCACCTGCACGCGGTCGACCTGCACCGACCAGGCCGGCGCGGCCGCAGCGGCGGGCTTCGCATCGGGTTTTGAGTCTTTTTGGCCTTCAGTGCTTGCTGCATCTACGCCAGCAGCTATCTTTTTTGATTTCTCGGTTGCCACCGGCTGGCCTTGCGCATCCAGCAGGCGCAATTGGCCGTTCTTGTCGCGCTGCAGCGATACCTGCGGCGACTGCAGCGCCACCGATTCGAGATGCACCTTGCCGGCCAGCGGCTGCACGTCGGCCAGCGCCACATCGAGCGCCTCCCACTGCAGCAGCTCGCCATCGCGGGCATCATGCACGCGCACCTTCGAGGCCTTGGCCGTGCCGCTGAGGCGCACGGCCGGCTTGTCGGCCTGCTCGAACGCCACCTTGATGTCGGCGTCGAGCACGCCGGCCATCAGCTTGACCGGCAGCGAGGCCGGGATGTAGCCCAGGTACGGCGCCAGGTCGAACTGCTGGATGTGCAGCACCGCATCGGTCTTGCGGTTGTCGGTGAACGGCGTGGACTCGGCGCTGCTGTCGAAGCGGCTGCCGTTGAGCTGGAATGCCAGCTGGGGCAGCACCTTGATCTCGCGCTTGGATTCGAGGTTGCTGACGAAAGGCACGCCCAGGTTCAGGCCCTTGACCTCGTGCGTCTTGCCGACAGTGGCGTCGTGGAACTCCACCGCGCCGTCGCGCAGCGCAATGTTGTAGAGCGCGAACTGCGCCGGCTTGCTCTCCTTGGGCGGCTCGGGGTCCTTCAGGCGCTCGAGCACATCGTCGAAGTCGAAATGGCCTGGCGAGGTCTGCGCCAGGCGCACCACGGGCTGGTCCACCTCCAGCGCGTCGAGCACCGGCGCCAGGCGCCACAGCGACTGGATATCGGCGTCCGCATAGATGCGCGCCACCGCCAGCTGCGGCTGCTCGCCCTGCGCCGCGGCAATGCGCAGGTCGCGGATGGTCAGCTCCAGCGTCCAGGGCTTGAAGTCCACCGCGCCGATATGCACCTGGCGCCCCAGCTTGGCCGTGGCGATCTTCTCGCCCTGCGTGCGCAGCAGGTACGGCAGCGCCGCCCACGACAGCGCCCACAGCGCCAGCAGCCCGCCCACCGCCCAGGCCAGGCGGCGCAGCCAGCGCCGCACGGCGGGATGGTTCTTTACAGATGTTTCGGTCTTGGTGTTCTTGTCCATCTTCTTGCAGCGTTTTGATAGCGCCCGTGGCAGCAGATAAGCGGATTGTGCCGAATTGCCGGGGCAAACGACAGCACCCGCGGCGACCCATTGGCGGCCAGGGACCTCTCCCCAGGGCCTGGGATCACCCTCTTTATATATATAGAGGGGCGCGGCACCAGACCCGGGCCTTCAGGGGTCGGACGCACGGCCAATCCCTGGTAAAAACCCTATATACCCCAGGCTTATAGGCTGTTTTTCATGGTTTTTAGGCCTCCGCGCACCGGTTCCGCCAGCCCTCGCCGGTGCCGGGCAGCAGCCTTCGAGTGGCTGGCGCAGCAGTACCCCCACAGGCCCTTCATCGGCTCATCGGCAAAACGCAAAAATTTGTCATTTTCGTGTCAGCCTTTGCATGCCGGCCCAGGCCCTGCTTCCGCCGGGCCGCTTCGCCATCCATAGCAGCCAGCCCAGCGCAAAAGCGGCCTCGCAGGGCAGGCCCGCCGCGCGGGCGGCCCGGATGGGGGTCTCGGCACACGGCATGACAGATATTTTTGCTTGCCTGGCGTTGCGGCGGCCGAGGGCGCCTGCCGCATCCCGTCCGAGGGCTTGTGGCCGCTTCCACGGGCGCTATCACTTCATCGCCATAAGGGCTTTTCCTACACGATTTTTTATTACTTATATATCTGATTTTTCAAATTCTTAGTGTTGACCAGATATTAGAACAAATCCTAGAATTCGCGGCATTGATTTACATCGTTGATTTGTCTTGAGCCACTCCACCCCCGGTGTGGCACATCGTAGTCCCGACACGCGAGCAGCGTGCAAGAAACGACGAGGGGCGCTTTGCAAAGCAGGCGCCCCGATCTTGGTGAGGCACAGCACAGTGACCCCGCCCCCTGCCGGCTACCTCTTCATGGGCACGCAGCCCTGAGCCGCAGGTATTGGAAAGGAAATATAGGTATGACAGCTTCCGCGAAAGTGGTTGCCGGCGTGCGCTTGGTGCGCGCCAATATTGCGCAGGCCATCCTGGCCGTGACGCACAACGGATTTGCATTGCTGGGCCTGCTGGTGGCCTTCACCGCGCTGACCCTGGTGGCGCGCGACGACCTGCGCCACAGCGGCGAGAACTACCTGCGCGGCTGGCTGGAAGCCCGCCACCTGGCCTCCGGCCCGGTGGTGGCGGACGCCGCCGCCGGCGAGTCCTCGGCCGAAGCCGGCCCGGTCATCGCGGCCGTGGATCGCGCCACTGCAACCAATCCCCACAAGCTGCCCAAGAACCAGGCGGCCGTCGCTTACTGGCTGAGCAAGAAGTACAGCGTGGCGCCCGAGCCGCTGGCCGTGCTGGTGTCGCAGGCCTACGAGGTGGGCAAGGCCACCAAGCTCGACCCGACGCTGATCCTCGCCATCATGGCCGTGGAATCGAGCTTCAACCCGTTCGCGCAAAGCTCCGTCGGCGCGCAGGGCCTGATGCAGGTCATGACCAAGATCCACACCGACAAGTACGAAGGTTTCGGCGGCCACTTCGCGGCCTTCGACCCGGTGACCAACCTCAAGGTGGGCGTGCAGGTGCTGCAGGAATGCATCCAGCGCGCCGGCTCGATCGAGGGCGGCCTGCGCTACTACGTGGGCGCCGCCAACCTGCCCAGCGACGGTGGCTATGCCGCCAAGGTGCTGGCCGAGCATTTCCGCATCAAGCAGGTGGCCAACGGCCGCAGCAACCCGGCCGATCCGCCGGCCAAGCCCAACCTGTCGGCCAAGGCCAATATCCCGGCGGCCCCCGCGGCACGCCCCGCCCCGGCAGCCAATGCCTCGGCCGACCTCGCGCTGGCCAACCAGGCCACCGAGACGGCAGCGGCCGTCTCCAGCAGCGGCGGCACCAAGGTCGCCATGGTGGCGGGCTCTTGAGACAGCCCTGTCGCTCTCTATATAGATGACGAAAGCACCCCCGGGGTGCTTTTTTGTTGCCTGCCCGCCGCGCGGCCCCGAATTGAATGCCCTAGGCCCCCGGCAGGGCCTTGGCCTCGGCTACACTAGCCGGGTACGCGACTGGCGATAGGCGCGGCGCCTGAACAGGCACCGCCGCTGACGTGGAAACCAGCAGGAGCCTCTCCTGTGAACCACCGGGGAGCGTACCGCCCGGGCGATGCCCGAAGCGTTCCGCCGTTCGCCTGGGCAGCCCTTGTTCTCAAGGGACATCAAGTTCATAGGACTGCCATGTACCACCGCAATATTCTTGTCGAACAGACCGACCCCGAGCTCTTTGCTGCCATCCAGGCCGAAAACCTGCGCCAGGAGCAGCACATCGAGCTGATCGCGAGCGAGAACTATGCCTCGCCCGCCGTCATGTGGGCCCAGGGCACGCAGCTCACCAACAAATACGCCGAAGGCTATCCCGGCCGCCGCTACTACGGCGGCTGCGAGTACGTGGACGTGGCCGAGCAGCTGGCCATCGACCGCGTGAAGCAGCTCTTCGGTGCCGAAGCCGCCAACGTGCAGGCGCACTGCGGCGCCTCGGCCAACGAAGCCGTGTTCCTCGCCTTCCTCAAGCCCGGCGACACCATCATGGGCATGAGCCTGGCCGAAGGCGGCCACCTGACCCACGGCATGGCGCTGAACATGTCGGGCAAGTGGTTCAACGTGGTCTCCTACGGCCTGAACGCCAAGGAAGAGATCGACTACGACGCGATGGAAGCCAAGGCGCGCGAGCACAAGCCCAAGCTGATCGTGGCCGGTGCCTCGGCCTACAGCCTGCACATCGACTTCGCGCGCTTCGCGAAGATCGCCAAGGAAGTCGGCGCCATCTTCATGGTGGACATGGCCCACTATGCCGGCCTGATCGCCGCGGGCGTGTACCCCAGCCCCGTGCCCCACGCCGACGTGGTGACCTCGACCACGCACAAGAGCCTGCGCGGCCCGCGCGGCGGCATCATCCTGATGAAGGCCGAGCACGAGAAGGCCATCAACAGCGCCATCTTCCCCGGCCTGCAGGGCGGCCCGCTGATGCACGTGATCGCGGCCAAGGCCGTAGCCTTCAAGGAAGCGCTGACGCCCGAGTTCAAGACCTACCAGCAGCAGGTGGTGACCAACGCCCGCATCGTGGCCGAGACGCTGACCCAGCGCGGCCTGCGCATCATCAGCGGCGGCACGCAGAGCCACGTCATGCTGGTGGACCTGCGCGCCAAGGGCATCACTGGCAAGGAAGCCGAAGCCGTGCTGGGCCAGGCCCACATGACGATCAACAAGAACGCCATCCCGAACGACCCCGAGAAGCCGATGGTGACCAGCGGCATCCGCGTGGGCACGCCCGCGATGACCACGCGCGGCTTCAAGGACGAGGAAGCCCGCCTGACCGCTAACCTGATCGCCGACGTGCTGGACAACCCGCGCGACGAGGCCAACATCGCCGCCGTGCGCGAGAAGGTCAACGCGCTGACCAGCCGCTTCCCGGTCTACCGCTGATCCGTCCATGAAGTGCCCCTTCTGCAGCCACCCGGAGACGCAGGTCGTCGAGACCCGCGTGGCTGAGGATGGGGGCTTCGTGCGCCGCCGCCGCCAGTGCGGCGCGTGCGACAAGCGCTTCACCACCTATGAGCGGCCCGAGGTGGCGCTGCCGGTCATCGTCAAGAAGGATGGCCGCCGCATCGACTACGACCGCAGCAAGCTCAAGGGCTCGTTCAGCCTGGCGCTGCGCAAGCGCCCGGTGAGCATCGATACGGTGGAGCAGGCCATCGAGCAGGTCGAGGACAAGCTGCGCAGCCTGGGCGCCCGCGAGGTGCAGACGCGTTTGATCGGCGACCTGGTGATGGCCGAGCTGCAGAAGCTCGACAAGGTGGCCTACATCCGCTATGCCAGCGTCTACCGCAGCTTCGAGGACATCGACCAGTTCAAGACCTTGGTCGACGAAGTGCGCAAATAAGAAAGGCTCCACTAGGAGCCTTTTTTGTTTTGCCGCGCCGGACTTACTGCCGCACCACCAGCACCGGGATGTGGCTGGCCCCGAGCACGCGCTGGGTCACGCTGCCCAGCACCAGCTTTTCCAGGCCCTTGCGGCCGTGCGAGCCCATCACGATCAGGTCGGCATCGGTGGCCTTGACGGCCTGCATCACGCCGTCGTGCACCGAGTGGCCCTCGCCCACCAGCGTCTTGACCGGAATGCCAGCCTGCTCCATGTGCTGCTTGACGGAGTTGAGTGCGGAGTCGGCCTCGGCGGTGGCCGCCGACAGGTATTGCGCCTGGCCGTAGGCAAAGTCGGCGCCCACGCCGGTGAACGGGTAGGGATCGATCACGTAGACGGCCGTCACGTCGCTGTTGAAGGCCTTGGCCAGTTCAGCAGCCTTGGACACCGCCAGCAGCGAGGTGGGCGATCCGTCCACGGGAACCAGAATGTGCTTGAACATGGTGGCGCCTTCCTTTCTAGAGCGTTACTGAATTGGTTGTACCCCAATTCGGGGCACGAGGCAAACCAGCGCGCGCTAAGCTGCGTCGCTGCCCTGGAAACCGCCGCGGCGCAGCGTCACCACCAGCGTGTCGCGCCAACCGCCCTGCTCGCTCTGCGGCAGGATGGGCGTGCTCTCGTGGATCATGCGCGCATCGTCGAGCAGCATCACCGACCAGGGCTCGGTCAGCGTGAAGCGCACGCCCTGCGGGCCGGCCGCGTCGAACACGCGGGTCTCGCCGCCCCTGATGCGCTCGCGCCCCACCAGGAACACCGCCACCAGGTCGACGCCATCGCGGTGCGCGCCCTCGGGCGTCGGGCGGCCGATGCCGTCGGCCGTGTCGATGCGGAACTGGTGCGCCTCGGCGTACCACGGGGTCTGCGCGCCGGTGCCGAACAGCGCGCCGGCGGTCTGCTCCAGCGCCAGCAGCAACTGCTTCCACGCGGGCGCGGCCACGGTGCCGGGCTCCATGGGCTCGAACCAGCGCTGCATGCCGCCGTGCAGCGCGTTGTACTCCACCGGCTGCCAGTGGGCGCGGTGCGCGACCTGCTCGACCGCGCCATCGCGCAGCACGAAGCAGGAATGGCGGCGGTGGCGGTAGCGGCCGCCGTCCTTCAGGTAGCCGTCGGGCGGCATGTCGTTCCAGCTGGGCGACAGCGCCTCGAGCGCCGCCAGCTCGCAGCCAGCCCACTGGCTCACGGCTGCCGGGCTGAGCACCGCATAGCCATAGGCGCTCAGCATGCTGCCGGTCTGGGCAGCGTCGCTGTAGGGAGGGGGAAAGATCACGGGTGCAGTCACGGCCGCAGGTCTCTACAAGGGTGGGAAAGGCGACAGCTTACGTGACTTTGCCGCCCCGTACACCGATCTGGCGCAAAGACTGTGCAGCGCGCTGTCGCTGCCGTGTCCCCCGTTGCCCGCTCGCCCCCCGCGATCGGCGATGCCCTCCGTCCCCGAATGCGAACGATCCGGCGCCTGCCCATCGCGGCCGCTTCGGCGCACAATGGCAGGCGCACGCTACCCGCCCGCTCCCGCACCATGGCCGCCCCCTTGCCGATACCCGCTCCCAACACCCCTCCTCCCCCACGCCGCGGCCCGGCCAGCCCCTGGCAGGTCTTCACCGCCTTCACCTCGATCGCACTGCAGGGCTTTGGCGGCGTGATGGCCATCGTGCAGCGCGAGCTGGTCGAAAAGCGCCAGTGGCTGACGGCGCCCGAGTTCGTCGAGGAATGGGCCGTGGCGCAGATCATGCCCGGCGCGAACGTGGTCAACCTCTCGATCACGCTGGGCGACCGCTACTTCGGCTGGCGCGGCGCGCTCGCGGCGCTGGCCGGCATGCTGCTGGTGCCCATGATGGTGGTGATCGGCCTGGCGCTGCTGTACCGCCACTGGGCGCACCTGCCCGCGGTGGCCGGTGCGGTGCGCGGCATGGGCGCCGTGGCGGCCGGCCTGGTCGCCGGCACGGCCTGCAAGATGATGATGGCCATGGGCCACCACCCGCTGCGCTGGGCGGGCTGCCTGGCCGCCGCAGGGGCCACGGTGGCGGCGCTGGCCTGGCTGCATTGGCCGCTGGCCGCGGTACTGCTTGGCATAGGCGGCCTGAGCTATGCGTTGACCTGGCGGCGCCTGGCGCCGGAGCCCATGCGCGACGGGGGCCCGCCATGACGGCCGCGCCGCTGGCGATGCAGGCGCAGGACTGGCTGCACCTGCTGACCTACTACCTGTCGATGTCGCTGCTGATGGTGGGCGGCGCAATCTCCACCGCGCCCGACATGCACCGCGTGCTGGTCGACGAGCAGGGCTGGCTGAGCACGCTGCAGTTCAACAACGCGGTCGCCATCGCGCAGGCCGCGCCCGGCCCGAACGTGCTGTTCATCGCGCTGATCGGGCTGCAGATCGGACAGAACGCCAGCGCCGGCGCGCCGCTCGGCACCGTGTGGCTGACCTGCATCGTCGCCGTGGCCTGCACCATGCTGGGCGTGCTGCTGCCCACGTCGGCGCTGATGCTCGCGGCCTCGCGCTGGCTGCAGCGCTACCAACAGCACCGCGCGCTGCGCGCCTTCAAGCTGGGGCTGTCGCCGGTGGTGATCGGCATGATGTTCTCGACCGCCATCGTGCTGGCCTCGGCGCACGGCACGCTGGCGCAGGCGCCCTGGCTGTGGCTGGTGTCGCTGGTGTCCATGCTGCTGGTGTGGCGCACCCGGCTGCACCTGCTGTGGCTGCTGGGCGCGGGCGCCGCGCTGGGCGCCCTGGGCTGGGTGTGAAAAGAGATAATCAAATTTGAGAGCAGCTCGCGCTTACTGTGCAATGATTTCAAATACAAAACCATCTGAAATCATTACATAGCAAGCGCCAGCAGCTATCTTTTTTAAGCATCCTCGAACAAGGCTGGCAGCACGCTGGCCGAAGGCCCGACCAGCCGCAGGTCGGCAATGCCATCCAGCGCCGACGGCTCCGGGTTCACGATGACCACGCGGGCGCCGGCCTGGCCCGCCTCGTGCGCCAGCCCGGCGGCCGGATAGACCTGGCCGGACGTGCCCACGACCAGCATCACGTCGCAGCCGCGCGCGGCCTCGCCCGCCTGCCGCAGCACCTCGGCCGGCAGCGCCTCGCCAAACCAGACCACCGCCGGCCGCACCAGGTTGCCGCAGACGGGGCAGCGCGGCGGCTCGCCGGCCTCCACGCAGGCCAGGTCGCAGCAGGGCCGCGCGGGCCGCAGCCAGCGATCGGCCATCAGATCGCCATGCAGGTGCAGCACGCCCTCGCTGCCGGCGCGCCGGTGCAGGCCGTCGACATTCTGCGTGATGAGCGTGAGCCGCCCCGGATGTTGCTGCTGCCAGCGCGCCAGCGCCAGGTGGCCGGCATTGGGCTGCACCGCGGCGACCAGCTCGCGCCGGTACTGGTACCAGCGCCAGACGCGCCCGGGGTGGGCCAGGAAACCGGGCTCGGAAGCCATGTCCTCGGCGCGGAACTGCGCCCAGTAGCCGGTCTGCGCATCGCGGAAGGTGGGCACGCCGGACTCGGCGCTCACGCCCGCGCCGGTGAGCACGGCCACGCGCCGGGCGTCGCACAGCCATTGGGCGGCCTGCGCGCAGGCGTCGGAAAAGCCCATGCTCAGATCCCCGCTTCCACCATGGCCAGCAGGCGCCCGGCCAGCGCCATGCGCTGCTCGGGCGGCGCGTGGCGCAGCGGCCCGTCGATCATCAGCAGGGCCATGCCGTGCACGGACGACCAGGCCAGGAACTCGGCGCCGGGCCGGCGCTCGGCCGCGAGCACGCCGGCGTCGCGCATGGCATCGAGCGCGTAGCCCAGCAGCTCGAAGGGGTTGAGGCCCATGCCGGCGGTGCGGGCGGCATCGGGCGGCACATCGACATCGTGCGAGCCCCAGGCGAACGCGGTGCGGAACCACCCGGTCTCGGCCTGGGCAAAGCCCAGGTAGCCGCGCCCCACGGCCGCCAGCAGGGCCCGCGAGCGCAGGGCCGCCTCGGCAATGCTGCGCGCGGCGGCCATTTCCTGCTCTATCGCCTGGGCCAGCGCCCCCAGCGCCGCGGCGCGCACCGCGTCGAACAGCGCCTCGCGGTTGGCGAAATGGCGGTAGGCGGCATTGGGGGCAACGCCGGCGCGGCGCGTGGCCTCGCGCAGCACGATGGCATCGGGGCCGCCGGCGCGCGCCAGCTCCAGCCCGGCCTGCACCAGGGCCTGGCGCAGGTCACCGTGGTGGTAGGTATCTCTTGGTTTCGGTGCACTCATGGCAGGCAAAAGGATGGGACTGGCCGGGGCGAAAACGAATTTTCACAAGCTGTCACCGGCCATCGACATCTTGATGTGGACAGCGTACATTTTATTCTCCATAATAAGTGAACACTGTACACATGGATTTTCCCGAGTACGCCCCGGTGCACACGCCAGACACAGTTTCCGTCTAGGCTGAGGCACCGGCCACTGTTTTCCGCCAGGAGACACGCATGCCCCGTTTGGAACGTATCCAGCCCTGCCTGTGGTTCGACAGCCAGGCCGAAGAAGCCGCCCGCCAGTACACGGCGATCTTTCCCAACTCGCGCATCGGCGCCATCACCCGCTACACCGAGGTGGGCCAGGAACTGCACCGCAAGGCGCCGGGCACGGCCATGACCCTGGAGCTGGAGCTGGACGGCCAGTCGCTGCTTGCGCTCAACGGCGGGCCGCAGTTCCGCTTCACCGAGGCCATCTCGCTGATCGTGCACTGCGACTCGCAGGCCGAGATCGACCACTACTGGGCACGCCTCGGCGAAGGCGGCGATCCCGCCGCGCAGCAGTGCGGCTGGCTCAAGGACCGCTTCGGCCTGTCGTGGCAGATCGTGCCGCGGCGCTGGAGCGAGATGATGGCCTCGTCCAACACCGCCGGCATCCAGTGCGCGCTGGCGCTGATGTTCACCATGCAGAAGCTGGACATGGACGCGCTGCAGCGCGCCTATGACGGCGCCTGATTTTCCTTCCCCTCACCCCAACCCCACGGAGACTTCACCATGCAATTCACCCCCTACCTCAACTTCGACGGCAACTGCGCCGAGGCCTTTGCCTTCTACGCCAAGCTGTTCGGCGGCACCATCGTCTACCAGGGCAGCTTCGGCGAGATGCCGGCGCACGAGGGCATGCCGCCCATCCCCGACTCGGCCAAGCAGCGCATCATGCACGTGCACCTGCAGATCAAGGAGCAGTCGCTGATGGGCTCGGACTCCATGCCCGGTGCCGACGCCACCTGCGGCGGCTACCAGCCGGCGCAAGGCCTGTGGGTGTCCATCCAGGCTGCCGATGCGGCCGAGGGCCAGCGCTTCTTCGACGCACTGGCACCGGGCGGGCAGGTCGTGATGCCCTATGCCGCCACCTTCTGGTCGCCCGGCTTCGGCATGGTCAAGGACCGCTTCGGCACGCCGTGGATGGTCAACGTGCAGCAAGGCTGAATCCGCCTCCACCCGCAAGGAATGCCATGACACAGGTACGCGTTGCCAGTTTCTCCATTTCGCTGGATGGGTACGGCGCCGGCCCCGACCAGCGCCTCGACCAGCCCCTGGGCGCGGGCGGCATCGACCTGCACCAGTGGGTGCTGCCCACGCGCACCTTCCAGCGGATGGTGATGGGCGCCGCCGATGGCACCACGGGGCTGGACGACGACTTCGCCGCGCGGGGCTTCCATAACATCGGTGCCTGGATTCTGGGCCGCAACATGTTCGGCCCCATCCGCGGCCCCTGGCCCGATGACAGCTGGAAAGGCTGGTGGGGCGACAATCCGCCCTACCACGTGCCGGTCTTCGTGCTGACCCACCATGCGCGCCCGTCCATCGAGATGGAGGGCGGCACCAGTTTCCATTTCGTCACCGGCGGCATCCACGAGGCGCTGGAGCGTGCGCGCGCCGCGGCCGGCGCCAAGGATGTGCGCATAGGCGGCGGCGTGGACACCATCCGCCAGTACCTGCGGGCCCAGCTGATCGACGAATTGCACCTCGCCATCGCGCCGGTATTGCTGGGCCGCGGCGAGCACCTGTTCGAGAGCCTCGACCTGCCGGCCCTGGGCTACGAATGCGTGCAGTCCGCGGCCTCGGAAAAGGCCACCCACGTGGTGCTCAGGCGCCGCGGCGCCTGACGCCCCTTCCCTTTCTTTGTCAGAAGGATGATCGCCATGAAACCCAATCCCGTCGTCTGGTTCGAGATCTACGTGCAGGACATGGAGCGCGCCCGCCGGTTCTACGAAGCCGTCTTCCAGTGCAAGCTGGAGCCGCTGGCCCCGCCCGAGCCCGCGCCGGCCGGTTCATCCGACTGCGTGCCCGGCAACATGCGCATGCTGTCCTTTCCGATGACCATGGACGCGCCCGGCTCGGGCGGCATGCTGGTCCAGATGGACGGTGCCGCCCCAGGCGGTGGCGGCACCATGGTGTACTTCGCCTGCGACGACTGCGCCGTGGAACAGGCCCGCGTGGCCGGCGCCGGCGGCCAGGTCCACCGCGCGAAGTTCTCCATCGGCCCCTACGGCCACTGCGCGATCGTGCAGGACACCGAGGGCAACATGATCGGCCTGCACTCGATGCAGTAACACTCCCATCCACCATGCAATACCAAGCAAGCTGCCATTGCGGCAAGAACGCCATCGCCTTCGAGGGCGAGATCGGCGAGGTGCTGGCCTGCAACTGCTCCATGTGCCGGCGGCGCGGTTCGCTGCTGTGGTTCACCGCGCGCGAGAACCTGAAGC
Source organism: Comamonas sp. (assembly GCA_050282565.1). Lineage (GTDB taxonomy): Bacteria > Pseudomonadota > Gammaproteobacteria > Burkholderiales > Burkholderiaceae_C > Comamonas. Next base: position 6,211 of record JBLZYV010000065.1, on the reverse strand, counting down.
TGCTCACGCCCGAGGAGAACAGCAGCACCTACACCTTCCACAAGCACGTCATCCGCCACCGCTTCTGCCCGCACTGCGGCATCCACCTCTATGGCGAGGCCCCCGGACCGCAGGGCAAGGCCATGGCGGCCATCAACATGCGCTGCGTGGATGGCCTGGACCTGGACGCCATTCCCGTGCGCCACTACGACGGGCACTCGGTCTAGCCGCATGGACGCCACAGCCCACCCCCGCTGCCGCTGGCTGGCCCTGATCGTGCTGTGTCTGGGCGAGCTGATGATCGTGCTCGACAGCACCATCGTCAACGTCGCCCTGCCCTCGATACGCGCCGATCTGGGCTTCAGCGAGACCTCGCTGGTCTGGGTGGTCAATGCCTACATGCTGACCTTCGGCGGCTGCCTGCTGCTGGGCGGGCGGCTGGGCGATCTGTATGGCCACCGCCGCATGTTCCTGGCTGGGCTGGCCTTCTTCACTGCCGCCTCGCTGGCCTGCGGGCTGGCGCCATCGCAGGGGGTGCTGGTGGCGGCGCGCGCCATCCAGGGCCTGGGCGGCGCCGTGGTGTCGGCCGTGGCCCTGTCGCTGATCATGAACCTGTTCACGGAGACCCAGGAGCGCACCCGCGCCATGGGCGTGTACGGCTTCGTCTGCGCGGGCGGCGGCAGCCTGGGCGTGCTGCTGGGCGGCCTGCTGACCAGCGTGGGCTGGCACTGGATCTTCCTCGTCAACCTGCCCATAGGCGTGGCTGTGTACCTGGCCAGCCGGGCATTGCTGCCGGACTCCGGCACCGCGGGCAGCGGCGAGCGGCTGGACGTGGCGGGCGCCGCCACCGTCACGCTGTCGCTGATGCTGGCCGTCTACGGCGTGGTGGACGGCAACGAGGCCGGCTGGGGCTCGGTGCAGACTCTGGGCCTGCTGGGCGCCGCGGCGCTGCTGATGGCGCTGTTCCTCGCCATCGAGTCGCGCTCGGCCCACCCGCTGGTGCCGCTCGCGCTGTTCCGGCTGCGCAACATCAGCATGTCCAATATCTGCGCCGTGTTGTGGTCGGCCGGCATGTTCGCATGGTTCTTCATGTCGGCGCTGTACCTGCAGCAGGTGCTGGGCTACACGCCCATGCAGGTGGGCCTGGCCTTCTTGCCGGCCAACCTGGTGATGGCAGCGCTGTCGCTGGGCTGGTCGGCCAAGCTGGTGATGCGCTTCGGCATCCGCGCGCCGCTGGCCGTGGGCCTGCTGCTGGCCGCGGCGGGGCTGCTGCTGTTTGCGCGCGCGCCGCTGGACGGAGGCTTCTGGCTCGAAGTGCTGCCCGGCATGCTGCTGCTGGGCCTGGGCGCAGGCGTGGCGTTCAACCCCATGCTGATGGCCGCCATGCACGATGTCTCGCCTGCCGATGCGGGCCTGGCCTCGGGCCTGGTCAACACCTCGTTCATGCTCGGCGGCGCGCTGGGCCTGGCCGTGCTGGCCAGCCTGGCCGCGGCCCGTACCGGCGAGCTGGCCGCTGGTGGCGCCAATGCCTTGGCGGCGCTGCACGGCGGCTACCAGTGGGCCTTTGGCGCGGGTGCGCTGTTTGCCGTGATCGCCGCCGTGCTGGGCGCCACCGCGCTGCGCGCGGACCTCAAGGCCGGCGCCGAGCCGCTGGCCACCCATTGAACCTATTTGAAACCAGGAGACCTTTGATGACCAAGCATCCCCAAGATCTCGTGCTCGAACGCCTGATCGATGCCCCGGCCGACAAGCTGTTTCGCTGCTGGACCGACGCCGCGCTGATCCCGAAATGGTTTGTGCCCAGGCCCTGGACCATTGCGCACGCCGAAGTCGACCTGCGCCCCGGCGGCGGCAGCCTGATCGTGATGCGCGACCCCGACGGCAACGAATACCCGAACGCAGGCGTGTACCTCGAGGTCGTGCCCAACCGCCGCATTGTGTTCACCGATGCGTATACCGCCGGCTGGGTGCCCAGCACCAAGCCTTTCTTCACCGCCATCGTCAGCTTCGAGCCCGAGGGCGCGCAGACGCGCTACACCGCGATTGCCCGCCACTGGACCGAGGAGGCCCGCCAGCAGCACGAAGCCATGGGCTTCCACACCGGCTGGGGCCAGTGCGCCGACCAGCTCGCCGAGCTGGCCGCCACGCTGTAGATGGCCCAACCCCAGGAGACCGCCATGCATTACGTTGATGGATTCGTACTACCGATGCCACGCGCCAACCTTGACGCCTACCGCAAGGTGGCCCAGGACGCCGGCGCTGTCTGGATGGAATACGGCGCGCTGCAGTACTGGGAATGCGTGGGCGACGACGTGCCCATGGGCAAGCTCACCTCGTTCCCGCAGGCCGTGCAGCTCAAGGACGACGAGACCGTGGTGTTCTCGTGGATCGTCTACGCCTCGCGCGAGGAGCGCGACCGCATCAATGCCGCCGTCATGAAGGACCCGCGCGTTGCCAACATGGACCCCGCCACCATGCCCTTCGATGCCCAGCGCATGTTCTGGGGCGGGTTCCGTAGCATCGTCGAGCTGGGCAAAGCCGACTAAAGCCCGCCCAACATCTCGGCATTGTGCTGGCCCAGCCGGGGAGCAGGCGCCAGCGGCAGTTGCCCCTCGCTGCCCGGCAGCCCGGCCAGCGGCACCGTGCCCACGCCGGGCACCTCGTGCTCCGCGAAGACCTTGAGGTGCTGCACCTGCGGGTCTTGCGGCAGCTCGCCCGGACTGCGCGCCGGCGCGAACAGGATGTCGTGCCGCGCCAGCAGCTCGCTCCAGTGCGCCAGCGTATCCTGGGCCAGCCGCGCGGCCAGCGCATCGTTGAGTTCCTGCGCACGCGGCAATCGCCCGCTGCTGGCGTGCAGGCTGGCATCGGCGATCCAGCCGTCCATCTGCAGCGCCCGGGCCAGGCGCAGGAACATCGCGTCGTTGAGCATGCTCACATAGATATAGCGCCCGTCCCGGGTCTCGAACAGCCCGGTCGGCGCATTGATGGCCCCGCCCTGCTGCTGCGGGAACATGGCCGCGTCGATGGTCAGGTAGTTCTGCAGCACCGCCGCAGCCTGCAGCATGCTCACCTCCACATGCCGCCCACGCCCGGTACGCACCTGGCGCAGCACCGCCGCCAGCGTGGCCTGGGCCGCATACATGCCGGTGGCGTAGTCCACCACGTAAACACCGATGCGGCGCGGCTTGCCGTCTTCTCCGCGGTTGGCATGCATCATGCCGCTGGCCGCCTGCATGGTGGTGTCCAGCGTGGGCACATGGGCCATGGGGCCGCTGCGCCCCCAGCCGCTGATGGAGACATAGACCAGCGAGGGCTTGCGCGCCGACAGCTCCTCCCAGCCCATGCCCATGCGCTCGGCCACGCCGGGGCGGTAGTTCTGCAGAACCACGTCGGCCTCGGCGGCCAAGCGCTGCAGCTGCGCGCGACCCTCGGGCGTGGCCGCGTCCAGGCACAGGCCCTGCTTGCCGGCGTTGCAGGCCATGAAGATGGCCGACAGCCCGTCCTTGCTGCGGCCCATGTGGCGGCTCCAGTCGCCCTGCGGCGGCTCCACCTTGGTCACCTGCGCGCCCTGCTGGCGCAGCATCAGCCCGCAATAGGGGCCAGCAATGCCCTGGCTCAGGTCCAGCACGCGCAGGCCGGCCAGCGGCAGCGCGTCATCGGCGTCGGAAAAGAGGTGCTTGTCGGTCATGGCTGCATATCCAGGATCACCTTGCCGATGGAGCGGCGCTCCATCGTCGTCGCCAAGGCCATACGCCAGTCGGCGAACGGGAAATGCTCGGTCAGGGGTGCCGGCATGCGGCCGCTGGCCACGACCTCAAACAGCCGCGCCACCAGCGCCTGCACCCGGGCCGCATGGTGGCGGCGCTCGTCGGTCAGGCCCCAGCCTATGTACAGGCCGTAGTTGAAGCCGATCACCGCCACGTTCTTGACCAGCAGCAGGTTGGCCGGTACCTGGGCGATGCGGCCGCTGGCAAAGCCTATGCACAGCATGCGCCCCCCGGGCGCGGTGCAGCGCAGCGAGGCATCGAACAGGTCGCCGCTCACCGGGTCGAACACCACGTCCACACCGCGGCCGCCGGTCAGCGCCTTCACCGCTGCCGGCAGAGCCTGGGCGTCGGCCGGCAGCGCATGGTGGGCGCCATTGGCCAGGGCCGCGGCGCGCTTGGCCTCGGTGCTGGCGGTGGCGATCACCACCGCGCCCATGGCCCGGCCGATCTGCACCGCCGCCATGCCCAGCGCGCCGCTGGCGCCATGCACCAGCAGCACCTCGCCCGGCTGCAGCTGGCCGCGCCATTCGAGCGCGGCCCAGGCCGTGCCATAGGTGATGGGCAAGGCCGCGGCCACGCGCAGTGGCAGCGCCTCGGGCACCGGGTACACGGTATCGGCCGAGACCACGGCCTCCTGCGCGAAGGCGCCCCAGTCGAGGGCCGCGGCCACGCGCTGCCCGGGCGCGAGATGCGCCACGCCCTCGCCCACCTCGATCACCACGCCCGCGGCCTCGGTGCCCGGCACAAAGGGCAGCGGCGGCTTGCGCTGATACTGCCCGGCCACGAACAGCTTGAGCGCGAAGCCCACGCCCGCATGGTGCACGGCCAGGCGCACCTGGCCCGGCGCCAGCGGCCGGCGCGCCAGGCGCTGCACGCCCAATTCGCGCCAGTCGCACCACTGCTCGCACACCAGGCCGTCATAGGCCCGCGCGTCGCCCGGCGCCGCGCGCAGCGCAGTGCCCGGCAGGGCGACGGGTTCATCCATCACGACATCCATGGCAGATCCTTACTCGGCGGTGATGCCCAGCTCGCGGATGGAGCGCGACCAGGTCTGCAGATCAGAGGCCAGCTTGGCCTGGAACTGGGCGGCCGTGCTGCCCACCGGCACCAGGTTCAGCTCGTGCATGCGCCGCACCATCTCGGGCTTTTTGACAATGCGCGCCACCTGGGTCGACAGCGCATCGACACGGGCCGCGGGCGTGCCCGCCGGCGCCAGCAGCCCCATCCAGGCATCGGGCTCGAAGCCCCGGTAACCCAGTTCCTGCAGCGTGGGTACCTCGGGCAGCAGCTCGGAGCGCTGGGCGCCGGCAAAGGCCACCGGCCGCAGCCGCCCGGCCTTGATCAGCGGCATGGCCGTACCCACCGCGATCCAGCCGAACTTGACATGCCCGGCCACCAGGTCGTTGGCCAGCGGCGCCCCACCCTTGTAGGCCACATGGGTCAGCTGCAGCCCGGCCTCGCGCTTGAACAGCTCGCCCAGGATATGCCCAGTGGTGCCCACGCCGTAGGAGCCGTAGGCCATTTCGCCCGGGCGGGCCTTCACCCACTGCACCAACTCGGGCACCGTCTTCGGCTCGAACTCCGGCGAAGCCGCGAGGATCACACTCGACAGTGCCACCTCGCTCACGGCCGCGAAATCCTTGACCGGGTCGTAGCCGGTGTTCTTGAACAGCGCCGGATTCTGCACATGGGCAGTGAAGGTCAGCAGCAGCGTGTGGCCGTCCTTGGGCGCACCGGCCACGTACTTGGTGCCGGTGATGGTGCCCGCACCCGGGCGGTTCTCCACCACCACGGGCTGGCCCCAAGCCGCCTGCAGTTCCTGGCCGATGAGGCGCGCCACCGCATCGTTCACATTGCCGGCCGGCGATGGCACGACGACGGTGATGGGGCGGCTCGGGAAATCGGGCAGCCGTCCTTCGTCAGCGGCAGCGCCGCCGAATACGGATGCGAATGCCAGCGCCAGAGCGGCGCGGCGCGACCTGGAAATCGCCATGGGTATGTCTCCTGCTCGTCTTGTATGCAGGCCAGTGTAGGCAGCGGCCGCCGCATAATGCATTCCCACCAGGCACAAACCCATTCCCACCAAGCACACCTCGCATGCGCCTCGAAGACCTGCAATCCTTTGCCCTGATCTGCGATACCGGCCAGCTCTCGCGCGCGGCCAGCCGGCTGGGCAGTACGCAGTCGGCGCTGTCCAAGACCGTGGGCCGGCTGGAGGCAGAATTCGGCGTGCCGCTGCTCGAGCGCACGGCGCGCGGCATGGTGCCCACCGCGGCCGGGGCGCAACTATTGGCCCACGCGCGCCAGTTGACCACGGTATGCAATGACATCCAGGCCAGCATGGCCCAGCAGCGCGCGGCGACCAGCGGGCTGCTGCGCATAGGCGTGCTGCCGGTGCTGACACATGCGCTGCTGTCGCCGCTGATCGCCAGCTTTCTGCCCACGCGCCCACTGGCGCGCTTCCG
>JBLZYV010000064.1:0-23802 GCA_050282565.1 Comamonas sp. | reverse complement strand
CCGTACATGTCGGTCTTGCCGTCCTGCGCCCAGGTGGTGTATTCGAACTGCACCACGGCGAACACCGGCTTGCCCTTCACGCCGTCAACCTTGGCGTCGGCCACGGTCAGCAGCGAGGTGCCGTCCGGCGCATCCGAGAAGAACTGGCGCTCGCTGCCGGGCACGGTGGTGTCGATGATGGGCTGGTGGTTGATATCCACATAGCCGCCGGCCAGGATCTTGCCGCCCTTGCCGTCGGACACCAGGTCGCCGCTCACGAAGAAGGGCTCGTAGGCCAGCTTCACGTCGCGGGTGCTGTTGTCGGCGTACAGGATGCTCATCACCGCGCTGGTGGTTGTGGTCGCCATCTCGGCGGGCTTGGCGAGCGTGGGGGCCGGCATGTTCGAGAAGCTCACCGACTTGAAGGCGGCCTGCGTATCGTCGCCGCCGCCGCAGGCGGTCAGCACGCCGGCGGCAGACAAGGCGGACGACAGCGGCAGCAGCGGCGCGCCGCCCAGCAGTTGCAAGAGGCGGCGGCGCGAGGTCATAACTTCAGACATGGCAAATTCACTCCGTGGGTCAGTCGTTGTTGGTTGCGCGACAACGGGGTGAACGCACTCGGTGATGCTTGCTGGTCTGCTTCTCCGCCGTTGCTCGCTTGCGCGCCGAGTATCTGTGGCGGGTGTGACGTATTGATGACTGTTGCGTGACTTCGATCGTGCTAGCCCGCAGCCATGGCGGAGGCCACCGCGCGGATGCGTGCGTCGTGCACCTGGGCGCCGATCTCCGCGCCCTTCCTGCCCTGCCGGGCGGCCCGCGCGGCCACCTCGGCCGTGTCCACCGCCTGCGCGGCCGCCAGGTGCGCCAGCAACGCGGCGCGCTGCGGGTAGGGCTGCGCTTCCAGGCCCAGGCGGCCCTGCGCATCGCACTGGCAGGCCAGCAGCGCATCGGCAAAGCGCGCGGGCTTGCGGAAGGCGTCGCAGCGCTCCAGCAGCCGCACGATGGCGCCGGGCGAGAACTGGCCGCTGCCATGGATGTTGCCATGCTCGGCGGCCACGACCAGGGCCAGCTCGGCGCAGTCGCCCGGCACGCGCAGCCGCTGGTGCAGGGGCCTCAGCAGCTCCACGCTGCGCGCATCGTGGCCGATGTGGCGCGGCAGTATGTCGGCGGGCGTGGTGCCCTTGCCCAGGTCGTGGCCCAGGCAGGCCCAGCGCACCGGCAGCGGCGTCTGCAGCGCGGCGGCGCGGTCGATCACCATCATCGCGTGCACGCCGGTGTCGATCTCGGGGTGGTAGTCGGCGCGCTGCGGCACGCCCCACAGGCGGTCCAGCTCGGGCAGCAGCACGGCCAGCGCGCCGCACGAGCGCAGCACCTCGAACATGTGCGACGGGCGCGGCTCCATCAGGCCGCGCGCCAGCTCCTGCCACACGCGCTCGGGCACCAGGTGGTCTGCCTCGCCTTCGGCCACCATGGCGCGCATCAGCGCCAGGGTCTCGGGCGCCACGGAAAAGTCGTGAAAGCGCGCCGCAAAGCGCGCCAGCCGCAGGATGCGAACCGGGTCTTCGCGGAAGGCGTCGGTCACGTGGCGCAGTACCTTGTGCTGCAGGTCCTGCTGGCCGTTATAAGGATCAAATAGTTCGCTAACGCTTTTCCAACCTGCGGGAGCAGCTATTGCATTGATAGTGAGGTCGCGCCGCGCCAGGTCTTCGTCCAGCGTCACGTCGGGCGCGGTGTGCACCACGAAGCCGTGGTAGCCGCGCCCGCTCTTGCGCTCGGTGCGGGCCAGCGCGTATTCCTCGCGCGTCTCGGGGTGCAAGAAGACCGGAAAGTCCTTGCCCACCGGCATGAAGCCCTGGGCGCTCATCTGCTCGGGCGTGGCGCCCACCACCACCCAGTCGCGGTCGTGCACGGGGCGGCCCAGCAACTGGTCGCGCACCGCGCCGCCCACCAGGTAGATCTGCATCAGCGTTCGGCCCGGTAGGGCTCGTCCACGGGCACGAAGTCGTGCTCGGCCAGCGCGGCTTGCACCCATTCGCGCACGGCGGGCAGCTGCTGCACCCGCTCCACATAGGCGGCGATCTCGGCCGGCACCGGCAGACCGTAGGTCTTGAGGCGCATGCATATCGGCGCGTAGTAGGCATCGGCCACGCTGAACTGGCCGAACAGCATGGGGCCGCCATGGCGCGCGAGCAGGGCGCTCCACATGGCGGCGAGGCGCTCCACGTTCTTGCGCACGCCGGCGTTGTCGCGCCAGACCACGCGGCCCACCTGGGCCAGGTCGGCCTCGATGTTCATGCCGCAGGCGCTGCGCAGCGCGGTGAAGCCGCTGTGCATCTCGGCCACCACGCTGCGGGCGGTGGCGCGGGCGGCGGCATCCTGCGGCCACAGCTGTTTGTCGGGAAAGCGCTCGGCCACGTACTCGGCGATGGCCAGGCTGTCCCACACGGTGGTGTCGCCATCGACCAGCACCGGCACCGTGCCCGTGGGGCTGACGGCGAGCATGGTGCGCTTGAATTGCGAGTCAGCGCCGAAGTCGTCGAAGCGCACGTATTTTTCCTCGAAGACAATGTCGGCCTGGCGCAGTAGCACCCAGGCGCGCATGGACCAGGACGAGTAGTTCTTGTTGCCGATATAGAGTTGCAGCATGGGGGTTCTCCAGGAACGGCCCAGTTTACCCAAGCTATTTCAACCGCTTCTGCACCATGACGATTACCGCTGCCGCCACGGCAATCGCCGCCACCCCTTGGTATAGGTGCTGGCAGGCGATGAAGACGGCTTGCTTGTCCACCTGTGCGCTCAGTTGCGCGAGCGCAGCGCCGTGGGCCTGGCTGGTGCTGTAGCCCAACTGCTCGAAGCGGTGCTGCGCCTGGTCCAGCCACTGCACGGCGGCAGGGTTGGCGGGGCTGATGCGGCCGGCCAGGCTGCTGTACTGCGCCAGGTGGCCGTTCTGCAGCGCCACTGCGGCCACGGCCGAGGCCAGCGATACCGTCATCTGCCGCATCACGTTCTTGGTCTGGTAGCCCTTGGCGAAGTGCTGGTCGCCCAGCGCGCGCCAGGTCAGCGCAGCCACCGGCAGGATCATCAGCACGCCAAACAGCCCCTTGACGGCCAGCGCGCCATAGAGCGCCGTGATGGGCGCATCCGGCGGCAGCGAGGCCATCCACCACGCGGCCGCCGCCATGCACAGGCAGCCGGCCATCATCATCGCCCGCTTGTTGGCGACGCGCGCCGAATAGCGGAGGTACAGCACCACCGCCACGAACGACACCGCGCCCGCAAAGCTGTTGAGCCAGCCCGTGGTCACCACCGGAATGCCCAGCCCTTGCTGTGCGAACTGCGGGAACAGGTAATTGCTGAAGTTGACGATGAAGTAGTACATCGCATACAGCGCCAGCCCGGCCAGGAAGCCCGGGTTGGCCAGGTCGCGCAGGTGCAGCAGCGGCTCGTCGTGCCGCCATTGGTGGATGCTGAACAGCCCCAGCAGCGTGATGCCCGCCAGGATGGCCAGCGCCAGCTGCTCGGGCCGGTCGAACAGCTCATAGCGCGCCTCCGAGAACGCCCACTGCACCGAGCCCACCGCCAGCACGAACATCACGATGGGAACGAGCGACCAGCGCACCGGCTGTGCGCTCTTGCCCAGGTGGCGCGGCATCAGCCAGCGCACGCCCAGGGCCGCCGCCGCCGCGATGGGCAGCACGATCCAGAACACCCACTGCCAGCCCCAGCCGTCCACCAGCGTGGCCGACAGCACCGGCGCCACCACGCCCACGCCAAAGATGCTGAGCATGAAGCAGCGCGACGCCAGCGGCCGGAGCGACGGCGAGAACAGCAGCGGGATCAGCACCCGCGTGCTGAGGAAGAACGCCCCGCCGCCCATGCCCTCAAGCATGCGCGCGGCGATCAGCTCGGGCAGGTTGGTGGCCAGCGCGCAGCCGATGTCGCCCAGCCCGAACAGTGCCAGCGCCAGCAGCAGGTAATGGCGGTAGCCGAAATGCCGTGTCAGCCACTGCTGCAGCGCCACCATCAGCATATTGCCCACGGCATAGGCCATCTGCACCAGCGCAAACTCCTGCGGCGCCGCGCCGATGGCGCCCAGGATGTGCGACGAGGCAAACACGAACATCCCGTTCTCGAGAAACTCCATGCCCACCATGGCGCAGACCACCGCGATCAGCAGGCGCTGCTTCTGCTGGTGCAGCAGCTGCTGCAGGGGCCGGGCAGTCATGCTTGGCCTGCGCGCAACTGCACATGCACCTGGCCGAGCTGCCGCGCCATCGCCTGCACCTGCTGCTCATCCAGCGGCGCCCAGGTGCCGGCATACACCGCCTCCACCAGCGGCACGGCCACGGCCAGCGCCTCGGCGCCGGCATCGGTCAGCGCCAGCTGCTGGCTGCGCCGGTCGCTCTCGTGCGCCGAGCGCGCCACCAGCGCCTTCTTCTCCAGTCCGTCGAGCAGCCGCGTGATCTGCGTGCGCGTGGCATCCAGCGCCACCGACAGCGACGTGGGCCGCAGCGCCTCGTGCACGCTGTCGGCCAGCAGCCGCAGCGCCAGGTACTCGCGCATGTGCAGCCCGCACGGCGCGAGCGCCGCGTCTATGCGCTGCTCCAGCAGATGCGCGGCATGCAACAGCTCGCGCGACGCGGCAATGGCGTCGCGCAGCAGCGGGGGCTTGCCTGCAAGCAGGCGGTTGCGGCGGGATTCGATGCTCATGGTGGGTGATGTGGATTTAATTTCATTTGTAATTATATCGTTTGAAGCAAAATGAATGCAAGATGTCTTGTGAAGGACCATGGCGGCAAGCTGCACCTGCTACCATGCTGCACTGCAACATAGATTGCGCCATAGAGACCATGCACCTCGACGACCCTTACCACGAACTTGGCCTGGCACCGGGCTCCAGCGATGCCGAGGTGAAGGCGGCGTGGCGCCGCCTGTCCGCGCGCTGGCACCCGGATCGCAACGACAGCCCGCAGGCGCTGCAAAAGATCCAGCGCATCAACCGGGCGCTGGAGGTGATCCGCAGAGCCCGGGACGAGCCGGAGGCTACAGCCGAGGAACCCGCCCCCGCCGCAGAGGAAGCCGCCGTCGAGCACACCGTGAGCCTCACGCTCGAGGAGGTGGCGGCCGGCTGCGTCAGGGAAGTGCGGGGCGAGGTGGTCGAAGACTGCGCCGACTGCGAAGGCAGTGGCCTGCAACTGCACGCCACCGAGTGCGGCGAATGCAATGGCGCCGGCCACATCCGGCAGCACCACTGGTTTGCCTGGGTGGCGTCCACGGCCGAATGCACGGCCTGCCAGGGGCATGGCAAGACACGCCAAGGCTGTACTGCTTGCGCGGCCAGCGGCAAGGCGCCGCCGAGCAAGTACCGCTGCCGGGTGCAGGTCGCGCCTGGCGCGCGCGCTGGCGACCTGCTCCATGTCACGGCCCGCGTGCAAGGCAGGCGGCGCCAGCATGGGCTGGCGCTGCGCCTGCGTGTGGAACTGCAGCCGCACGAGTTCTTCACGGCCGAAGCCGACGGTACCTTGAAGTGTGAACTGCCCGTCGACGGCTTTGCCTGGATGGCCAACCGCTGGATCGAGATTCCGACCCCCCGTGGGCTGCAGCAGATGAGGCTGCGGCGGGGCTCGCTGAGCTATCGCATCAAGAACGCGGGCCTGCCGTGGATGAATGAGGCAAAGGCTGCGGACTGCATCGTCACCGTCGTGCCGGTGTTTCCGGAGGAGTTCAGCGCGGACCAGGATGCCGCGATCGACCGGCTGGTGGCCAGCAACTCCGGGGCGGCCGGCACGCCGGCCGGCGATCGCATGGCGGCATGGAACCGGTTGGTGGATAGCTGGCAGGAGCGGCGTGGGTGAAGCCTTTGATGGCTATCAGCATGATGGCCCGCTTTTGACCGCGATGAGCCACACCGCTTCATTGACTTTCAACTCTCATAAAAGCGCTTGGCTGTAGCGCCGAATTAGGCGTAAAGGCAGAGGTAGCACCCTTGACGCTGCGCGTGGCGGCAGATGAGCAATAGAAAGAGGGCCGAAGCCCTCGTGATACGTGCTAGCCCCGATGAGGGGTAGGCTTAATCGTTAGAGCCTGCTGGTGCTCCTTGGCAGGAGGACGGGCGGTACTTGGCTGCAATGGAGCCGCCGCAGACCCAATCCACCTGACCGTTAGTAGCCTTGGTACCGGTCAGGGTAATGGTGCCACCGGGCGTCGAACCACCCAAGTCTTTTGCCGTAGCGGTAATAGTGCCGCCGGCATACGCCACGCTAGCGACGTACTTGGAGGTTTGCGTCTCAATGGCAACATCAGCCGCGGCAGGCATCCCCGATGCCGTGGAAGCAGCGGCAGCTTCGGACACCGTGGTGCGGGCGGAGGATGCGGCCAGCATTACCTCAGATACGCGGGCTTTGACGACGTAGTCCTGATAAGCCGGCAGCGCCACCGCCGCCAGGATGCCGATGATCGCCACGACGATCATCAGTTCGATCAGGGTGAAACCCTTTTGCAGTTGTCGATTCACTTTCATATTGAACTCCTCCGTGTGAAAAAGCAGGCCCGGGGGCCTGGTTCGGGCGTGGTGCCCAAGCGGAGGAATTCAGCGCAAGCCGCGTGCCATGCGCAGAAAGTGATTGAATTTACAAAGAAACCAAGATTTGTCACTGCCCAGGGTGCGACAGTGGATGGCTGTCGCTGGGGGTGTTACGACAAGTTGAATGATTGTCAAAATGAATCGATGACAGAAGTTGAATAAGCGTTCATAGAATCGCCGGATGAACGCTGTCTCGCCGCCCCTGCATCCCCTCAGCCTGAATGCCGCCGCCGTGCTCACGGGGCGCAGCGTTCGCACCTGGCAGCGCCGCATCGAGGATGGCGGGGTGCCGCGGCTGGGCGCGGCGAACGGGCGGGCGATGCTGCCGTTTGCGGCAGTGCAGCCACTGCTGGTGCTGGATCTGGCCGAGGACGAGGTGCAGATGCTGGTGCGGGCCGATCAGGGCGATACCCAGGCGCAGGCCGAGGTGGGCGCGCTGTTTGCGCTGGCGGCATTGCGCGAATCGCGGGGCGCGGCTGCCACGCGCCGCCGCAGCTGTGCGCCGGCGGCGCTGCACTTTCTCACGCAGGCCGCCCAGCAGGGCGAGGCCGATGCGATGCACTGGCTGGCCATCCTGCATGCCGCGGGACTGGGCGAGCCGGCCGAGCCCGGCGAGGGCACGGGGCAGGCCGGGTCGCTGATGTGGATGGCCAAGGCCGCGGCCCATGGCCATGCGATCGCGCAGGGGCAGGTGGCCGGGTTGATGGCGGATAAGCTGCCAAAAAAATAGCTGCTAGCGCTTGATATACAAGGGTTTCAGATGGTTTTGTATCTGAAATGCCTATGCGTCAAGCGCCAGAAGCTCTTTTTTCAGGAGCTTATACCGGCCACACCACGCCGTTGTCGTTGAGGATGGCGTCGAGCGGCACGTCGTGCGGCTCGGGTTCCAGGTCGTCGATGAAGCCGCTGGTGTAGCCCAGGCCCACGGTGTAGGGGCGGGGCTCCAGCGCGGCGAGGGTGCGGTCGTAGAAGCCGCCGCCGTAGCCCAGGCGGTAGCCGCCGGGGCCGTAGCCCACGCAGGGCACGAAGAGCAGGGTGGGCACGATCAGCTCGGTGTCCTTGGGCTTGGGGATGCCGTAGGCGTCTTCCTCCATGGGGCAGCCGGGGTGCCAGGCGTGGAAGGTGAGCGTCTTGTGCTGCTTGTTGACCACCGGCAGGCCGATGCGGCGCAGGAGCGGCTCGTCCATCAGCGCGCCGTCTTCCTTCCAGCGGTGCAGCGCGGGCAGTGGGTCGAACTCGCCCTTGATGGGCCAGTAGGCCCCGATCACCGTGTCCGTGCGCTCCGTCAGCCAGAAGCGCAGCACCTGCATCAGCTGTTCCGACTTGCGCAGCCGGTCGGGCATGTTCAGGCGCTGCTGCACCAGGGTTTTGCGCAGGGCTGCTTTATCCATCCAGGGCTCCTCCAGCGGTTGGAACGTGTTCATGGCCTTTTCATGGGGCCCGCAAGGCAGCAAAAGGCCGCAATCTAGGCGCCTGCTGCTGCCCAGGCCGGTGGCCTGGGCAAGGCGGGCAACGACGAGTGCGGCTTTTTTGCTGCCTTGCCCATGGGGTTGCCACGCAAAGCCGGCGTCTGCGGCGTTGCAGATCCTCGCAATAGCGGGGCTATTGCTGCGGTACTGCGCCTTGCATCCACCGGCTTTGCGTGGCAACGGGCCCCATGAAAAGGCCATGAACACGTTCGTGGTGGCTGTTATTGTGACAGCAAGCAGCGCGGTGATTGGCCTTGCACGGCTTCGTGCAAACACCGAATGGCTATCATTTTGCGCAGTGAATGACGAGGTGATGCAGCCCATGCGTTGGAAAGTTTTGCTCAAACCGCTGCTGGCGGCGCTGATCGGTGCCAGCCTGGGGCCCGCCGTGCACGCCCAGAACGCGGGCGACGAGGTGCTGCTCGACATGCAGCAAGCCTTTCGCAAGCGCGACAAGCTGCGGCTCACGCAGCTGCTGCCCGCCGCCCAGGGCCATGTGCTGGAGCCCTGGGCCGCCTACTGGGAGCTGCGCGCGCGGCTGAACGAGGCCACGGCCGACGAGGTGCAGGCCTTTCTCGTGCGCTGGGCGGGCACCTACCAGGAGGACCGCCTGCGCAACGACTGGCTGCGCCTCTTGGGCCAGCGGCGCGACTGGAGCAATTTCGCGGCGCTGCACCCGGCCTTCCGCATGGGCGACGACCGCGAGGTGCAGTGCTACGCGGGCGTGGTGGAGATGCTGAGCAGCGGCAAGGCCGACGAGATCGCGCGCACCGTCAAGTCCAACTGGTTCGCCCAGCGCGACTACGAGGACGGCTGCAACTACGCGGCCGGCGAGCTGTTCACCGCCGGCAAGCTGGGCGCCGACGACGTGTGGCGCCGCGCGCGTATCGCGATGGAGGCGGGCCGCCCGCGCGCCGCCCGCGCGGCGGTCGAGATCGTCGCGCCCATGCAGCTGCCGGCGCTGCGCGACATGCTCAACTCGCCCACCAAGTTCCTCACCAAGGCCAAGGCGCAGGGCAAGGACCAGCAGGAGCTGGCCACGCTGGCGCTGGTGCGTGTGGCGGCCGACAACCCCGACGGCGCCGCCACGCTGATGGCCACGCGCTGGGCCGATGCGCTGCCGGTCGAGCAGCGCGACTGGGTCTGGGGCGTGATCGGCAAGGAGCAGGCGCTCAAGCTCTCGTCCGACGCGCTGGCCGCCTTTGCCCGCGTGGGCAAGGACAGCCGGCTGACCGACGACATGCTGGCCTGGAAGGCGCGCGCCGCGCTGCGCGCCGGCAACTGGCAGGCGGTGCGCAAGAGCATCGAGGCCATGGGCGACGAGGCCCGCGCCGACAGCACCTGGGTCTACTGGCGCGCCAAGGCGCTGCAGCAGGGCAAGGTGAGCGAGGCCGAGGCCAGCCAGGCGCGCGAACTGTTCCAGAAGATCGCCGGGACGCAGGGCTTCTACGAGCAGCTGGCGCTCGAGGAATTGGGCCAGAAGATCACGGTGCAGAGCAGCGCCTACAGCATCGACGAGCAGGCCAAGGCCAAGGTGCGCGCCGACCCGAGCCTGGTGCGCGGGCTGTACGCCATCAACATGGGCCTGCGCAGCGAGGGCGTGCGCGAGTGGAACTACGGCACCAACCTGCACACGCCCGGCGGCCTGACCGACGCCGAGCTGCTGGCCGCGGCCGACTGGGCCTGCCAGCGCCAGGTGTGGGACCGCTGCATCAACACCAGCGAGCGCACCAAGGCGGTGGTGGACGTGCAGCAGCGCTTTCCGATGCCGTACAAGGATGCGGTGGTGGCGCGCGCCCGCGAGATTGGGCTCGACCCGGCCTATGTCTACGGCCTGATCCGGCAGGAGAGCCGCTTCATCATGGATGCGCGCTCGGGCGTGGGCGCTTCGGGGCTGATGCAGATCATGCCGGCCACGGCGCGCTGGACGGCGCGCAAGATCGGCATGGCGGATTTCACGCCGTCGTCCATCAACGACCGCGACACCAACATCACGCTGGGCACGGCCTACCTGAAGCTGGCGCTGGATGATTTCGACGGCTCGATGGCGCTGGCCGCCGCGGGCTACAACGCCGGGCCGGGCCGCCCGCGCTCGTGGCGCAACGGCCCGGTGCTGGACGCCGCGATCTGGGCCGAGAACGTGCCCTTCGGCGAAACCCGCGACTACGTGAAGAAGGTGCTGTCCAACACCACGAGCTATGCGGCGCTCATCAGCGGTCAGCCGCAGTCGCTGCGCGCCCATTTGGGCACCGTGGGGCCCAAGCCGCTGGGCGAAATCGAGATCGCCAAGGATCTGCCCTGATATCAAAAAGAGAGCTGCTGGCGCTTGTTATCAAAGGGATTTAGATATTTTTATATCTGAAATCCTTGCATGGCAAGCGCTAGAGGCTCTCTTTTTGAGAGTGGCCGGTTACTGATTCACCAGCCGGCCCTGCTCGCGCAGCGCCACGCCCGAGCGCACCAGTTCGTCGATGAGCTGCGCATGCCAGGCATCGGGCGCGGTGCCGGCGAAGTGGCGCTCGTGCAGCAACTGGAAGACCAACGTGGCGCTCAACCAGGCATGCACCTCGGCCAGCGGCAGGCTCTGCCATTCGAGCAGCTTGTACTTGAGCAGCACCTTGGCGGCGTGCATGGCATGGCGCCCCGGGCTGGCGACAAAGCTGTCGAGCCGGCGGCGCGCATTGGCCAGCGCCGTGGCCACGTCGGTGAACACCGCGCCATGGCCGGGGATGACGGTGCGCGGTTGCAGCCGCTCGATCACGTCCAGCGTGGCGGCCACCGCGTCGAAGGCGGCGAGGCCGTCGATCTCGGGGAAGACCACGCCAAAGCCGTTCTCCCACAACGCATCGGCCGAGACCAGCGTGCGGCTGTGCGGCTCGAACAGGATGACCGAATGCGTGTCGTGCCCCGGCGCCGCGTGCACCTGCCAGGGCAACTCGCCGAGTTGCGTTTCGGTGCCGGGCTCAAGCAGCTCGTCGAACGCAAAGCGCGGGCAGTGCTGACCAGTGGGCGCATAGCTGAGCCGGGCCTCGTCCCACGCCGCGATGGCGCTGGCCTCGCCGGGCGCAATGGCGATGCGCGCCGCGGGCCAGCGGGCCTTGAGCGCGGCGTTGCCGCCGCAGTGGTCGCTGTGCAAATGGGTGTTGGCGATGCGCGCGAGCGGCGCGCCGGCCAGCGCGGCCTCGACCAGGGCCACGGTCTGCGCGGCGTGGGTGTGGTAGCCGGTATCGACCACGGTGGCCACGCCCGCCTGCCCCGGGCGCACCGCCAGCACGATGTTGTTGGCGGACAGCCAGCCCCGCTCCAGCACCTGGACGCCGGGGGGAAGTTCGTAGGCAGCAGCAGTGTTCATGCGCCCGAGCGTATCAGTTCGCCTGGGCCTGTATGCGCGTGGCCTTGATGAGGAACTGGTACTTGCGGCCTTCCTGCTTGACGTACTGCGCCAACTCCTGCAGCCGCATGTCCTCGGGCGCGATGCCCATCTTCTGGTACTCGCCCTTGAAGCGCGGATCGGTCAGCGCGTCCTGAAAGGCCAGCGCATAGCGCTTGGCATCGGCGTCGGGCAGCGAGGCCGGCGCGAACACGCCGAACCAGGTCGCCACGTCGAAGCCCGGCACCTCCTCGTTCACGCTGCGCACATGGGGCAGCGCGATGTTGCGGTCCGGCGTGGTCACCGACAGCGCGACCAGCTCGCCCGACTTGATCAGCGGCAGCGCCGAGGCCAGGTTGTCGAACACCAGGTCGACCTCGCCGCCGAGCAGCGCCTTCTGCGCGGGCGCGGCGCCGGCGTAGGGGCGGTTGTTCATCTGCAGGTTGGCCAGGGTCTTGAGCATCTCGCCCGCGATGTGGCCGATGCTGCCGTGGCCGCCCGATCCCATGCTCAGGCCGTTGGGGTGGGCCTTGAGGTAGGCCACCACGTCGGCGGTGGACTTGAGGTTCAGCGCCTGGGCGCGGGCCTTGGTCATCACCAGCACGTTGGGCACCCGCGCCACCAGGATCAGCGGCTTGAAATCCTTCTGCGCGTCATACGGCAGCTTGGACAGCCAGGGAAGGATGGCGTGCGTGGCCACGGCGCCCATCACCACCAGGTTCTCGCCGGGCTTGGCTTGGGCGATCAGCGCCGCGCCGGTGGCGCCGCCCGCGCCGGGCTTGTTGGCCACGGTGATGCTGCCCAGCGCGGATTTCGCGCCCTCGGCCAGCAGCTTGGCCGAGGCGTCCAGCGGGCCGCCTGCCGGGTAGGGAACGACAAAGGTCAGGGGCTGGCTGGCGTTCTGCGCCAGCGCGCAGGCGGCCATGCCATAGAGCAGGGCTCCGGTGAGAAATAGGCGTCGCACGGTGTTGAGCTTTGTTGACGATTGAAGTGGCGGGAGTATAGGGGTTACGCTAGGTTTCTCCGCATATACCCTGTGACAGGTCTGGACAGGCGGCGCAGCTTTTGTGTGCGAGTGGTTATTGCAGCGCAGCAAACGTGCATGGCCGTGCCGGGCGGAGAAGCATCGCTTCTACAATCACTGCATGACCACCAGCCCAGCCCACGCACTCGACAAGCTTGACCGCGCCATCCTCCACTGCCTGCAAGGCAACGGCCGCGAAACCTACGACGTGATCGGCGAGCAGGTGGGCCTGTCGCCCAGCGCGGTGCTGCGCCGCGTCAAGCGCCTGGAGGAAGCCGGCGTCATCGACCACTATGTGGCCCTGGTGCGCCCCGAGGCGGTGGGCCTGGGCATGACGGCCTACCTGAACGTGCGGCTCGAGAAGTTCACCGACGCGCACAAGCGCAGCCCCATGGACCTGTTCCGCACCAGCGTGGCGGGCTGGCCCGAGGTGGTGGAATGCGTGGCGCTGACCGGTGAGATGGACTACCTGCTGCGCGTGGTGGTGGCCGACATGGCGCACTACAGCCGCTTCGTGATGGACACCCTGCTGCGCCACCCCAGCGTGCAGGACTGCAAGACCAGCTTCGTGCTCGAACGCGTGAAGAACACCACCGCGCTGCCGCTGGAGTGGTGAGCGCCCACTGGCGCCGCGAAGGGCATCGTGCCAGCAGGGAATAGCATAGTCGTTCACAATGTTGCATTGCAGCATTCTTGTGTTGCCTGGGGAAAACCCTTATATTGAGGGCATGATGATGACGAAGGAATGGTTTCAAGACACGATGGGCGCCGGCCTGCAGGCACTGGGTCCGTTCTTGGGACGCTCCGGCGGACAACCCGGCGGAGCCCCCGAGGGCGGCAAGAAGCGGCGCGGCAGCGCGTCGCTGGTGCCCATCCGCGCCCTGAGTGAGCGCCACCGCCCGCGCATCGCGGCCCACCTGCTCAGCCTGGACGAGACCGATCGCTACCTGCGCTTCGGCTACAGCGCCAGCGACACGCAGATCGAGCGCTACGTGGAGCAGCTCGATTTCAAGCGTGACGATATCTATGGCATCTACAACCGCCGCCTCAAGCTGATCGCCATGGCGCACGTGGCCTTTGCCGATGCGCCGGGCATGGAAAGCTGCGCCGAGTTCGGCGTCTCGGTGCTGAAGACGGCCCGCGGCAAGGGGCTGGGCGCGCGCCTGTTCGACCGCGCGGTGATGGATGCGCGTGCCCACGGCGTGCGCATGCTTTTCATCCACGCGCTGTCGGAAAACACCGCCATGCTGCGCATCGCCCGCAATGCCGGCGCCAAGGTGGAGCGCGACGGCTCCGAGTCCGAGGCCTACCTGACGCTGCCGAAGGCCGGCTTCGACACGCGCGTGGCCGACCTGGTGGAGAACCAGATGGGCGAGATGGACTACCAGTTCAAGAAGCAGGCGCGCCAGTTCTGGGACTTCCTGGCCGCGGTGCAGGAAGTGCGCCGCAGCGTGCAGGAAGGGCGCCACCGCTCCGGCCAGTGAGGCCGGCACGGCTCCGAGGGGGAATGCTCTGCGCGGGTCTCGCAGAATCCGCTATCCTAGGGGCCTCTTTCACTACCGCACGTCCTGCATTCCAAGACAGTGTCCGACCCCCATCCTTCGCGCTTTCCCGAAAAAGAAGACAAGCGCAGCTTCCTGCAAAAGGTTGTTGAATTCATCCACCCCGGCCCCGACTCTCCCGACGAGCTGATCGAGACACTGGCCGAGGCCGAGGACAACGATGTGATCAATGCCGACTCCCGCGTCATGCTGGAGCGGGTGATCCGGATGGAGGGCATGACGGCCGGCGACGCCATGGTGGCCGCGCCGCGCATGGACCTGGTCAATATCGACGCCGACTACGACGACGTGCTGCGCAGCGTGATCAGCACGGCGCATTCGCGCTTCCCGGTCTACCAGGGCGAGCGCGAGAACATCATCGGCATCCTGCTCGCCAAGGACCTGCTCAAGCTGCAGCGCTCGCCGCAGCTGAACATTCGCGCGCTGCTGCGCCCGGCGGTCTTCGTGCCCGAAAGCAAGGGCCTGAACGACCTGCTGCGCGAATTCCGCGGCAACCGCAACCACCTGGCCATCGTGATCGACGAGTTCGGCCGCGTGGCGGGGCTGATCACCATCGAGGACGTGCTCGAGCAGATCGTCGGTGAGATCGAGGACGAGTTCGACATCCCCGAAGAAGAGGGCGACATCTTCGCGCTGGCCGACGACACCTACCGCATCTCGGGCGACACCCCGGTCGAGCGGGTGGCCGAGAGCTTCGGCGTGCAGCTTGAGAGCAGCGACCCGGACGAATCCTTCGAGACCATCGGCGGCCTGATCTCGCACGAACTGGGCCATGTGCCCAAGCGCGGCGAGCAGATCATGCTGGGCGGGCTGCATTTCGAGGTGCTGCTCACCAAGGGCGGCGCGGTGCGCTGGTTCCGCGTGCAGCGCAGCGCCGCTGTGGCGATCAACGGTGCCGGCGCCTAAGCGGTTCTGATGGGCGTGGCTGCTGAATCCCGCTGGCGCAGGCTTGTGCCCGCCATGCTTTGCGCGCTGGCCGGTGTGCTGCAGGCCTGGTCGCTGGCCTGGCCCTGGCATGCCGCCGAGAGCCTGCTGCCCTACGGACAGCCGCTGTGGTGGCTGCATCTGCTGTCGCTGGCGGTGCTGGCGGCGCAGGTGCAGCGCGCCCCGAGCGCGCGTCCCGCGGCCGGGTTGGGCTGGATCTTCGGCACCGCCTGGCTGAGCGCCACCTTCTGGTGGCTGTACATCAGCATGCACACCTACGGCGGCCTGCCCGCGCCGCTGGCCGCGCTGGCGGTGCTGGCGCTGGCTGCCTTCCTCGCCCTCTACTACGCCCTGGCCTGCGGCCTGTACCGCCGCTGGCTGCCGCAGGGCACCGTGGGCCGCGTGCTGCTCTTTGCCGCGCTCTGGCTGCTGGCGGAGCTGGCCCGGGGCGTGCTGTGGACCGGTTTCCCCTGGGGTGCGGGCGGCTACGCCCATGTCGAGGGGCCGCTGGTGCCGCTGGCGCGCTGGGTGGGCGTGTACGGCATGGGCGCCGTGGCGGCGGCCGGGGCCATGCTGCTGGCGCTGTGGCGCGGCGAGTGGCTCAAGCGCTCGGCGCTGTACCTGGCGCTGGCGGTGGCCGGCGCCGTGCTGCTCACGCTGAGCTGGCAGCGCGACCTTGCCTTGCTGCAGGCTGGCGGTGGCACCTCGGTGCGCAAGACCGTGGAGGTGGCGCTGCTGCAGGGCAATATCCCACAGGATGAGAAATTCCAACCCGGCTCGGGCGTGCCCCTGGCGCTGGAGTGGTACGGACAGCAGCTGGCATCCACACAGGCCCGCCTGGTGGTGGCGCCCGAGACGGCGATCCCGGTCCTGCTCAAGGATGTGCCGCCCAACTACTGGCAGGCGCTGGAGCAGCGGTTTGCCCGCGGAGAGCAGGCAGCCCTGATAGGCGTGCCGCTGGGCAACTTCACCGAGGGCTACACCAATTCCATGGTGGCGCTGTCGCCGGCCGGCGGAGGCTACCGCTACGACAAGCACCATCTGGTGCCTTTCGGCGAGTTCATCCCGCCGATGTTCCGCTGGTTCACCGACCTGATGAACATCCCGCTAGGCGACTTCAACCGCGGTGGCGTGGGCCAGGCTTCGTTTGCCTGGGCTGGCGAGCGCTGGGCGCCCAACATCTGCTACGAGGATCTGTTCGGCGAAGAGCTGGCGGCCCGCTTCGTCGATCCGGCGCAGGCGCCGACCGTGCTGGTGAACGCCAGCAACATCGCCTGGTTCGGCGACTCCATCGCCATCGACCAGCATCTGGCGATCAGCCGCATGCGCGCGCTGGAGCTGGAGCGCCCCATGCTGCGCGCCACCAACACCGGGGCCACGGCCGTCATCGACTACCGGGGCGAGGTGCAGCAGCAGCTGCCGCACCAGAGCCGCGGCGTGCTCACCGCACAGGTCGAGGGGCGCGACGCCGCCGTGACACCCTACGCCTGGTGGGCCGCTCGCCTGGGGTTGTGGCCACTGTGGCTGCTGGGATTTGGCCTGGCGGCGGTTCTCGCCTGGGGCCGGCGGCGCCAGGGCTCGCCAGCGCCATAAAGCAGATGCCGACTGGATCGGCGGAATATTGCTCTATTTGGCGGGTAATGCATGCTTTTTGCGCAATCGCCCTGCGGCCTCTGCCCATTTGCAGAATCTGACCAAAGCTACGTTTTTTGCGCAAAGCACAGTGAAATTCATGGCTTTGTCATGTGGTACGGCATTGGTTAGGCTGGATAATGGTGGGGTATATCTATAGAGCTTCGCCCTGCAAGATAAGAAGTGGCGGCGCTGCCTGCCCCCTGGAGCACGAACCATAATGGCCGATTCTTTTTCCTACGAACAACTGATAGCCTCGGGAGAGGGCAAGCTGTTTGGTCCCGATAGCGGCCGCCTGCCGCTGCCGCCGATGCTGATGTTCGATCGCATCACCCACATCGACGAGAAGGGTGGGGAGTTTGGTCTGGGCAAGATCGTCGCGGAACTCGATGTTCGCCCCGATTTGTGGTTTTTTGCGTGCCATTTCCAGGGAGATCCGGTCATGCCAGGCTGCCTGGGCCTGGACGCCATGTGGCAACTGATCGGCTTCTACCTGACCTGGCTGCGCCTGCCCGGCCGGGGCCGTGCCCTGGGTGCCGGCGAGGTGAAATTCACCGGCGAGGTCGGCCCGGACGTGAAGCTGGTAACCTACGAAATCGACATCAAGCGCGTGATCAAGCGCAAACTGAACATGGCCATCGGCGATGCGCGCCTGCTGGCTGATGGCAAGGAAATCTACGTCGCCAGCGATCTGCGCGTGGGACTGTTCCTGCGTGAGGGCGATGCGAAGGAAGCCGCATGAAGCGTCGGGTAGTTATCACGGGGGCGGGCATCGTCTCCTGTATCGGTAACGATTGGGCCTCGGTCGAGGCCTCGCTGCGCGAAGGCCGTTCGGGCATTCGCGCCATGCCTGAATTCAAGGAGTTGGGCCTGCGCAGCCAGGTGGCCGGCAAGCCCGAGATCGACCTCGAGGCCCGCATCGACCGCCGGCAGCTGCGCTTCATGGGCGATGCCGCGGCCTACGCCCAGATTGCGCTCGAAGACGCGATCCAGCAGGCGGGCCTGGCGCCCGAGCACATCAGCCATCCGCGCACCGGCCTCATCATGGGTTCGGGCGGCGGCTCGCCGGCCAACCAGATCGAGGCTGCCGACACGCTGCGCAGCAAGGGCATCCGCCGCGTCGGCCCCTACCAGGTCACGCGCTGCATGGGCTCGACCGTGTCGGCCAACCTGGCCACCAATTTCAAGATCAAGGGCATCAACTACTCCATCACTTCGGCCTGCTCCACGTCGGCGCACTGCATCGGCGCGGCCGCGCAGCAGATCGCCTGGGGCACGCAGGACGTGATGTTCGCCGGCGGCGGCGAGGAGCTGTCCTGGGGCCTGGCCATGCTGTTCGACGGCATGGGTGCCATGTCCAGCAAGTACAACGAGCAGCCCGAGAAGGCCTCGCGCGCCTACGATGCGGGCCGCGACGGCTTCGTGATCGCCGGCGGCGGCGGCGCGGTGGTGCTCGAGAGCCTGGAGCACGCCCAGGCCCGTGGCGCGACCATCCTGGCCGAGATCGTGGGCTTCGGCATCTCGTCGGACGGCGAGGACATGGTGGCTCCCTCCGGCGAAGGCGCCGCGGCTGCCATGCGGCAGGCCATCGATGGGCTCGATGGTGCCATCGACTACGTCAACACCCACGGCACTTCGACGCCTGTCGGCGACATGCAGGAAGTTGGCGCTCTGAAGGCAGTTTTTGGCGACAAAGTGCCGCCATTCTCGTCCACCAAGTCGCTGACCGGCCACTCGCAGGGCGCCACCGGCGCGCAAGAGGCTATCTACTGCCTGATCATGCTGAACAAGGGCTTCATCGCCGGTTCCGTCAATGTGGAGACGCCCGATCCGGCGCTGGGCGGCATGCCGCTGGCTACCGAGTCGCGCGACGCCGACCTGCGCCAGGTGATGTCCAACAGCTTCGGCTTTGGCGGCACCAATGCCTGTCTGGTGTTGCGGCGCTGGGAAGGGCAGTAAAGGGTCTTTCTTCCTAAAAACAAAGCGCCTTCGGGCGCTTTTTTGCGGCTGTGCTTGGCATGCGGTGCCAAGCCCCTAAAATCAGCAGCTTCGATCAAGCAGGCGCCGTGCCTGCGCCGACGGTCTTTGAGAACATGCGCACCTTCCAACAAATCATCCTCACGCTGCAGCAATACTGGGACGCCCAGGGCTGTGCGCTGTTGCAACCCTATGACATGGAAGTGGGCGCCGGTACGTCGCATACCGCTACGTTTTTGAGAGCTATCGGCCCCGAGCCCTGGAAGGCCGCCTACGTGCAGCCGAGCCGCCGCCCCAAGGACGGCCGCTACGGCGAGAATCCCAACCGCCTGCAGCACTACTACCAGTACCAGGTGGTGCTCAAGCCCGCGCCGGCCAACATCCTGGAGTTGTACCTGGGTTCGCTGGAGGCCCTGGGCTTCGATCTGAAGAAGAACGACATCCGCTTCGTCGAGGACGACTGGGAGAATCCCACGCTGGGCGCCTGGGGCCTGGGCTGGGAAGTCTGGCTCAACGGCATGGAGGTGACGCAGTTCACCTACTTCCAGCAGGTGGGCGGCATCGACTGCAAGCCCGCCACCGGCGAGATCACCTACGGCCTGGAGCGCCTGGCCATGTACCTGCAGGGCGTGGACAACGTCTACAACCTGAAGTGGACCGACACCCTGAGCTATGGCGACGTCTACCACCAGAACGAGGTGGAGCAGTCTACCTACAACTTCGAGCATTCGGATACCGATTTCCTCTTTACGGCGTTCAACGCGCACGAAAAGCAGGCCAAGTACCTGATAGAGCAGCAGCTGGCGCTGCCGGCCTACGAGCAGGTGCTCAAGGCCGCGCACACCTTCAACCTGCTGGATGCACGCGGCGCGATCAGCGTCACCGAGCGCGCGGCCTACATCGGCCGTATCCGCAACCTGGCCCGCGCCGTGGCGCAGAGCTATTACGAGAGCCGCGAGCGCCTGGGCTTCCCGATGGCGCCGCGCGAATGGGTGGCGCAGATGGCCCCCAAGGCCGCCTGACCCTCCGCACGCCTTCCGTCCATGCCCACGATCTTCTCGCATGTCGCCGTGCCCGTGGCTGCCGCGCTTGCGCTCGGCAGCGGCCGCGTGCCGGCCAGCATGTTGCTCGCCGGCATGCTGGCGGCGATCGTGCCCGATTTTGACGGCATCCCGCACCAGTTCGGCATCAACCTCGGTGTGAACCTGGGCGGCATGTGGGGCCACCGCGGCTACACGCACACGCTGGGCTTTGCGCTGGCCTTCGGGCTGGTCGGCCTGCTGCTGGCGCGGCGCTGGGGCGTGCCGCGCCTGGCCGGCTATGCGTGGATGGCGCTGTGCTGCTTCTCGCACCCGCTGCTGGACATGCTGACCAGCGGCGGCAGCGGCATCGCGGCGCTGTGGCCCTTCGCATCCGAGCGTTTTTTCAGTCCTTGGCGGCCGATCGAGGTATCGCCGATCGCGGCATCCCGCTTTTTCTCGCAGCGCGGCCTGCAGGTGGTGAGCAATGAGCTGTTCACCGTATGGTTCCCCTTGCTGACCATCGGCCTGTCCGTCTTCGCGCTGCGCCATACCCGGAAATCCTGATGACTTCCTCCCAGAATCTACTCGTTGAACTGTTCGTTGAAGAGCTGCCGCCCAAGGCGCTGAAAAAGCTCGGCGATGCCTTTGCACAGGTGCTGCTGGCGCAGCTGCGCGCACAGGGTCTGGCGTCGGAGGCCTCGCAGCTCACCGCCTACGCCTCGCCGCGCCGCCTGGCCGCGCACATCACCGCCGTGCTGCCCAAGGCCGCCGACAAGCAGGTGTCGCAAAAGCTCATGCCCGTGAGCGTGGGCCTGGGTGCCGATGGCCAGCCCACGCCGGCCCTGCTCAAGAAGCTGGCCGCGCTGGGCGCCGACGCATCGGCTGCCGCCGGCCTCAAGCGCGCGCCCGACGGCAAGGCCGAGGCGCTGTTCTATGACAGCACCGCGCCCGGCGCCCTGCTTTCCGACGGCCTGCAGAAGGCGCTGGCCGAAGCCATCGCCAAGCTGCCCATCCCCAAGGTCATGACCTACCAGCTCGAAAGCGGCACGCCGCTGCCGGGCTGGGACAGCGTGCAGTTTGTGCGCCCGGCCCACGGCCTGGTGGCGCTGCACGGCAGCGCCGTGGTGCCGGTGGCGGCGCTGGGCCTCACGGCCGGCAACACCACGCACGGCCACCGCTTCGAGGCCCTGGTCGATCCGGTGCAGATCCCCGATGCCGACCGCTACGCCGCCGTGCTGGCCGAGCAGGGCGCGGTGATCGCCAGCTTCGACGAGCGCCGTGCGGCCATTGCTTCACAGCTGAAAACGGCTGCAGACCAGGCTGGTAAAGCGCTGACAGCTATCAAAGATGATGCACTGCTGGATGAGGTGACGGCCCTGGTCGAGCGCCCGAACGTGCTGGTCTGCGAGTTCGAGAAGGAATTCCTTGGCGTACCGCAGGAATGCCTGATCCTGACCATGAAGGCCAACCAGAAGTACTTCCCGCTGCTCGACGCCGCCGGCAAGCTGACCAACCGCTTCCTGGTGGTCAGCAACATCAGCCCGCAGGATGCGAGCGCCGTCACCGGCGGCAATGAGCGCGTGGTGCGCCCGCGCCTGGCCGATGCCAAGTTCTTCTTCGACCAGGACCGCAAGAAGACCCTGGCCTCGCGCGTCGATTCGCTCGGCAAGGTGGTCTACCACAACAAGCTCGGAACCCAGGGCGAGCGCGTCGAGCGCGTGCGCGCCATCGCCAGGCTGATTGCCGGCCAGATGGGCGCGAATGCGGCCCA
Source organism: Comamonas sp. (assembly GCA_050282565.1). Lineage (GTDB taxonomy): Bacteria > Pseudomonadota > Gammaproteobacteria > Burkholderiales > Burkholderiaceae_C > Comamonas. The sequence goes on along the minus strand of JBLZYV010000064.1, from coordinate 2,489 downwards.
GGTCGACCAGGCCGCGATGCTGGCCAAGACCGACCTGGTGACCGACATGGTGGGCGAGTTCCCCGAGCTGCAGGGCACCATGGGCCGCTACTACGCGCTGAACGATGGCCTCGACACGGCCGTGGCCGATGCCATCGAAGACCACTACAAGCCCCGCTTTGCCGGCGACGAGCTGCCGCGCGGCGACGTCGGCGTGGCCGTGGCGCTGGCCGACAAGCTCGAAACCCTGGTGGGCATGTTCGGCATCGGCAACCTGCCCACCGGCGACCGCGACCCGTTCGCGCTGCGCCGCCATGCGCTGGGCGTGATCCGCATGCTGGTCGAGAAAGACCTGCCGCTCGACCTGCAGCCGCTGCTGGCCGGCAGCCTGCCCGCCTTCGGCGACAAGGTGCAGGACGCCACCGCGCAGCTGCTCGACTTCATCTACGACCGCCTGGCCGGCAGCCTGCGCGAGCAGGGCTTCAGCGCCCAGGAGGTGGATGCCGTGCTGGCACTGCGCCCGCAGCGCCTGTCGGATGTGCAAAAGCGCCTCGACGCCGTGCGCGCCTTCGCCGCGCTGCCCGAGGCGCAGGCGCTGGCCGCCGCCAACAAGCGCGTGGGCAACATCCTCAAGAAGGCCGACGGCGCGGTGGCGCCGAAGGTGGATGCCGCCGTGCTGGCCGAGGCCGCCGAGAAAGACCTGTACGCCGCGCTGCAATCGGTGGCGCCGCAGGCCCAGCAGCAGTTCGCCGCCGGCGACTACACCGCCAGCCTGCAGACCCTGGCCGCGCTGCGCGCGCCGGTGGACGCCTTCTTCGAGCACGTGATGGTCAATGCCGACGACCCGGCGCTCAAGGCCAACCGCTTGGGCCTGCTGGCCAGGCTGCACGAGGCCATGAACCGCGTGGCCGACCTCTCGCGCCTGGCCGCGGCTTGACGAAAACACCGCGCCTCGGGGCTTGCCCCGTGGCGCGGATCAACGCCCGCCGATATGCTGCCCCCATGTATGCAGCGAAGAGGGAGCAGCAATGAAATTGGCAGTCCTGGACCGCTACGGCACGCTGTGTGCCGAGCCTCCACCCCACACCCCGCGCCTGGGTGAATGGAATGCCCTGCCAGGCGCGCTGGAGGCCGTGGCCCGGCTCAACCAGGCGGGCTGGCATGCGGTGCTGATGACCGCGCAGCCCGGCCTGGGCCGCGGGCTCTACGACTGCGCCGCGCTCAACGAATACAACCGCCAGATGTACAAGCAGATGGCCGCCGCCGGCGCCAAGCTGGATGCGGTGTTCTTCTGCCCCCACGCCCGCGAGGAGCAGTGCGACTGCCTGGCCCCCCAGGCCCAATTGCTGCGCCAGGTGCTGGAGCGCTTTGGCGTCGAGGCCTCGAAGGTCGCCGTCATCGGTAGCCGCGGCGATCACCTGCAGGCCGGCGCGGCCGTGGGTGCCCGCCTGTACCGCGTGGGCGCGGCGGCGCTGACCGGCGTGGAGCTGCCCGATCTGCCGCAGGCCGGGATACCGGCCTTTCCTACCTTGCTGGACTGCGTGACCGCCCTGGTGGACGAGACGCACGATTGCGCCGCGCCGGCCGCGGCCTAGCGCCTAGCGGCGCATCGCCCGCGACTGCGAGTGCACCGTCTCGACCAGCGCTGCCACGTGCTCGGGCGGCGTGAACTGGCTGATGCCGTGGCCCAGGTTGAAGATGTGCGTGGGACCGGTCGTGGCCGGGTCGGTGTGCGGCGTGCCGAAGCTCTCCAGCACCGCGCGCACCTGTTCGGCGATGCGCTCGGGCGGCGCGAACAGCACGTTCGGGTCGATATTGCCCTGCAGCGCCTTGCCGGGGCCGCCGGCCGTGCCGCCGACGATGGCGCGGGCGTGGCCCAGGTTGGCCGTCCAGTCCAGGCCCAGCACCTCGCAGTCCAGCTCCTTCATGTCGGGCAGCCAGATGCCGCCGCCCTTGGTGAAGACGATGCGCGGCACATCGGTGCCATCCACGCCGGTGCGCTTGAGCTGCGCCAGCACGCGCTTGGTGTAGGCCAGGCTGAACTGTTGGAAGGCGCCGTCGGCCAGCACGCCGCCCCAGCTGTCGAAGACCATGACCGCCTGGGCGCCGGCGTCGATCTGCGCATTCAGGTACGCGGCCACGCTGTCGGCGTTGATGGCGAGGATGCGGTGCATCAGGTCGGGGCGGCCATACATCAGGCTCTTGACCAGGCGGTAGTCGTCGCTGCCCTTGCCCTCGACCATGTAGCAGGCGAGCGTCCAGGGGCTGCCCGAGAAGCCGATCAGCGGCACGCGGCCGTTGAGAGCCTTGCGGATGCTGGTGACGGCGTCGAACACATAGCGCAGCTTGTCCAGGTCGGGCACGGCCAGCTCGGCCACGGCGGCCTCGTCGCGCACTTGCCTTGCAAAGCGCGGGCCTTCGCCCTCGGCGAACGACAGGCCCAGGCCCATGGCGTCGGGCACGGTCAGGATGTCGGAGAACAGGATGGCCGCGTCGAGCGGGAAGCGCTC
>JBLZYV010000063.1:0-25581 GCA_050282565.1 Comamonas sp. | reverse complement strand
CATCGACTCGCACTCATCCCGATGGCGACCCAACGCGATCCCCGAAAAGATCGTAAACACGTTCTTACAGCGGCCATTGTAGTGACTGGGGCAGTCTGGCCGGCCCCTGGATATCATGGAGCGGTTTCTTTCTTTCGGCGAACACGCCCATCGGCCATCGAGATGGCTGCGGGCAAGGAGTGATGGGCATGACAGCAGTTTTCAAGCGCGCCTGGTGCGCGGCCGTGCTGGTGGCAGCGGCGTCGGTGGGCCACGCGGCGCTGAAGCCGGGTGCGCAGGCGCCGGTGTTCAAGACCGAGGCGGCGCGGGCCGGCCAGGCGTTTGCGTTCGACATGGCCGAGGCGCTGCGCAAGGGGCCGGTGGTGCTGTACTTCTTTCCGAAGGCATTCACCGAAGGCTGCACCATCGAGGCCCATGCCTTCGCTGAGGCCACGCCGCAGTTCGGCAAGCTGGGGGCCACCGTGGTCGGCATCTCGCACGACGACATCGCCACGTTGAAGAAGTTCTCCACCGAGGCCTGCCGCGACCAGTTCGCGGTGGCGTCCGACGCCAGCGCCGCGACGATCCGTGCCTACGACGCGGGCAGCGCCTCGCGCCCCGGCACGGCCAGCCGCATCTCGTACGTGATCGACCGCGACGGCAAGGTCGCGTTCGCGCACGAGGGCAGCGACCCGCTCCAGCATGTGGAGCTGACGCTGCGGGCGGTGCAGCGGCTGAACGCGGCCAAGCCGTAGCCGGTTAGTTCGCGAACCCCAACTCGCGCAGGATTGCCCCGGTGTGCTCGCCCAGCGCGGGCACGGCGCCCATGGCGGCCTCGCTGCCGCCCAGCGTGGCGGGTGGCAGCAGGGCCTGGATGGGGCCCTGGGGCGTGGCCACCTCGCGCCAGCGCTGGCGCGCCGCGAACTGCGGGTGGTTCCACACGTCCTGCGGCTCGGCCAGCGGGGCGTTGGCGATGCCGCCGGCGTCCAGGCGCAGCAGCACCTGCTCGCGGGTGAGCGGAGCCAGGCACCGGGTGATGATGGCGTCGAGCTCGGTGCGGTGCTGCACGCGCAGCGTGTTGCGGGCAAAGCGCGGGTCGTCGATGAGGTCAGGGCGCTCGAGCACGGCGCGGCAGAAGTCGGCCCATTCGCGGTCGTTCTGCAGGCCGAAGATGACGCTCTTGCCATCGCCCGCGCAATACTCGCCGTAGGGCGCAATCGTGGGGTGGGTGAGGCCGCTGCGCACTGGCGCCTGGCCGCCGTAGTGGCTGAAGTTCAGCGGGTACGACATCCACTCGGTCAGGGCCTCGAGCATGGTCACCTCCACCCGCATCCCCAAGCCAGTGTGGCCGCGCTGCAGCAGCGCCGACAGGATGCCGGAGTAGGCATACATGCCCGCCGAGATGTCGGCAATCGAGATGCCGGTGCGCGCCGGCGCTTCGGGCGTGCCGGTAACGGAGATCAGGCCGGCCGCGGCCTGGATCAGCAGGTCGTAGGCCTTCTTGTCGCTGTGCGGCCCGCCTTCGCCGTAGCCCGAGACATCGCAGACGATGAGCCGGGGGTATTGCGCGTGCAGGCTGTCGAAGTCCAGGCCCAGGCGGGCGGTGGCGCCGGGGGCGAGGTTCTGGACCAGCACGTCGCAGCGTGCCAGCAGCGCGTGCAGCACCGGCAGGCTCTCGGGCTGCTTCAGGTCCAGCGCCAGGCTTTCCTTGCCGCGGTTGGCCCAGACGAAGAAGGACGATTGCCCGAGCACGGTGCTGTCGTAGCCGCGCGCAAAGTCGCCTGCGCCGGGCCGCTCGAGCTTGATGACGCGCGCGCCCAGGTCGGCGAGCTGGCGGCTGGCGAACGGGGCCGCCACGGCATGCTCCAGCGCCAGGACGGTGATGCCCTGCAGCGGGCGGATGGGGGCATGGGTCATGGGGGCCGGGCCTGAATTGCAATCCAAAAAAATGCCCCGCACGACGCCATGCAGGGCCTGGAAAAAATTATAGGAATCGGCCAAGCGCCGGGCCAGTCGATATTTTCGAAGCGGGGTTCAGGATTCTCTAAGCGCGCTCGGCGGGGGCATTGCTCTTGACGACGTGGTCCACGAAGGCCCGCTCGTGCGGCAGCAGGCTGGCGAGCGACCTGACCACGATGCGCTGCTCGCGCCGGGCCCAGGGCACGTCCACCCGCACCTGGCAGACCTGGCCGCCGGCGATGTGGGCTGCGGCGATGGAGCGCGGCACCAGCGCGATGCCCGCGCCCTCGGCCACGCAGGCCAGCACGTCGGCGAACGAGGGCGCATGCACCCGCACCCGCGGCACGACGCCGAGCTGGCGCGCCATGGCGTCGAGGAAGACGAAGTTGCTGGACTTCTTGCCTATGCCCACCAGGTCGTGGGCCAGTGCCATGTCCAGCGGCACGAGCGTGTGCTCGGCCAGCGGGTGGCCGGGCGGCGTGACGAAGACGAGTTCGTCGCGGGCATAGGGAATGGTCTCGAGCCCGCCATAGTCGATGTCGCCGGCGGCGAGGCCGATGTCGGCTGCCTCGTCCTGCACGGCCTTGACCACGCTGGCGCTCAGGTGCTCCTCCAGTTCCACGTTCACGTTGGGGTAGGCGGCCAGGAAGCGGCTGAGCGCCGGGGCTAGGCCGTTCAGCGTGCTGCTGTTGGCGAACACGCGGATATGTCCCACCACGCCGTCGGTGTGGCGCTGCATCTCGGCGCCCAGGCGCTCGACGTTGCCCAGGATGGCCTCGGCATAGCGCTGCACGGTCAGGCCCGCGGGGGTCAGCTGCATGCCCTTGGGCGTGCGCTCGAACAGCGCGGTGCCCAGCGCCTGCTCCAGGTTCTTCAGGCGGTAGCTGGCGGAGGGGGCCGTGAGGTGCATGTCGGCCGCGCCGCCGCTCAGGCTGCGGGCGTTGGCGATGGCGAGGAATACCTTGAGGTCGGTCAGTTCGTAGCGCATGGCAATCGGTCGCCAGCGCGCATGGGCGCTGGCATTTAGAAAGCGTCTAAGGACGCGAAGAAACATTCGACTGGATGCCGCGCAGGCCCCTGCCTATAGTTTTTGGATGCGCCTTGCATGCGAAAACAGTTCAGGAGACACCACCATGTTCACACGTCGATGGTTTTGCGCGGCGGCCGCCGGGGCCCTGGTGCCACTGGTACCGCTCGCGGCGCCGGCCCAGGAGCCGGCCTATCCGCAGCGCCCGGTCAAGCTGATTGTGCCGTACGCGGCTGGCGGCCCCACCGATACCTTTGCCCGCGCGCTGGCCGACACCTGGGGCCGCAAGCTGGGCCAGCCGCTGGTGGTGGAGAACCGCACCGGCGCGGGCACCCTGGTCGGCACCGAGGCCGTGGCCAAGGCGCAGCCCGATGGCTACACCATCCTGCTGACCACGGTGGCGCACGCGGTCAACCCCAGCATCCACAGCAAGATGCCTTATCGCACGGTGGAGGACTTCGCGCCCGTGGGCATGGCGGCGAAGGCGCCGCTGGTGATCGTGGTCAATCAGGATTTCCCGGCACGCAATCTCGCCGAATTCATGGACTACCTCAAGGCCCATCCGGGCCAGGTGAGCTATGGCTCGGCCGGCGTGGGCAGCGCGCCGCACCTGGGCACCGAGCTGCTGAACTACATGACCGGCATCAAGACCGCGCATGTGCCGTACCGCGGCAGCGCCCCGGCGATGCAGGACGTGATCGGCGGGCACGTGGGCTTCATGATGGACAGCGCGCCCACGGGCCTGGCGCAGGTGAAGGCGGGTACGGTTCGCCTGCTCGCCACCACCATGGCGCAGCGCCTGCCCCAGACGCCGGACACGCCGGCCGTGGCCGAGGCTGTGCCCGGCTACGAGGCCTACACCTGGAACGCCGTCTTCACCCCCGCCAAGACGCCGCCGGCCGTCATCGCCAAACTCAACGCCACGCTGAAGCAGGCGCTGCAGGATGCGGCGCTGCAGAGCCAGGCCTACACCATGGGCCTGGTGCTGGAGAAGGACCCCGAGCCGCGCGCGCTGGCAGCCTTTCTCGACGGCGAGCTGGCCAAGTGGAGCCAGGTGGCCAAGGCTGCGAAGATGAGCGTCAATTGATTCTGAGAATGGAGAAGCACCCATGAGGCAACACCAGATGTGCCCCCAGCGCTATTTCGAGGACTTCGCGCTGGGCGAAAAATTCCTGCTGCCGTCGCGCACCATGACGGATGCGCTGTTCGCCGCCTTCCAGCTGGCCAGCGGCGACAACCACCCGGTGCACTACGACGTGGAGTACTGCCGCGCCCACGGCATGCCGCACATGCTGGCCCACGGCTACCAGGTGGTGATCCAGACCGCGGCGGGCGCCGGGCTGTTTCCGCACCTGGTGGAGGAGTCGCTCAAGGGCTTCCTGGAGCAGGGCAGCCGCTTCCTGAACCCGGTGTTCGTGGGCGACACGCTGTACTGCACGTTGACCGTGTCCGAGCTCAAGCCCGGCAACACCACCGGTGTGCTCACGCTGAGCACCGAGGTGCACAACCAGAAGGACGAGCTGGTGATGGACGGCTTCCAGAAATACCTGCTGCGCAAGCGGCCGAAGTGATTCCTGCCTGTTCCTGTTTTCATAGCTGCTGGCGCTTATCCACCAAGGATTTCATATAGAAATGTATTTGAAATCTAAAGTGGATGAGCGCCAGCAGCTATTAAAAATCAGGCGTCCTGTGCCAGCAGCGCGTTGGCCTGCCGGATGCCCAGCGGCTCGCCGGCCAGCAGCGCGGCATCGCGCCGCTGCATCGCCGTGCCGGGCGGCGCCAGCGGATCGGCGGGCAGCAGGTGGCTGCGCAGCACGGCGTCGGCGAGCAGCAGGCGCCGGCCGTCCACGCCGGGCTGGGTGGACTCCCAGGCCAGCAGGACGGCGGCGCTGGCGTAGTACAGGGCCGACGCGGCGCGGCGCACCTCGGCCTCCAGCTCGGGGCGGGCGGCCACGGCCTCGGCCAGCGCCACGGCCTGCTCCAGCACCTGGCCCAGCTGGCGTGCGGTGTGTGGCGCCTGGGCCTGCACCGGCGCCAGCTTGCACTGCAGCAGGGCCTGCAGCGACCGATGCGCCTGGTCCTTGCGCACGGCGCGGCTGATGGCGTCCAGCGCGTTGATGTTGCTCGTGCCTTCCCACAGCACGCCGATGTGGGCGTCGCGCACCAGGCGGGCGTTGACGAAGTCCTCGATGTAGCCGTTGCCGCCGCGCGCCTCCATGGCGCCGGTGGCCACGGTGATGTTGTCGCGGCAGGTGCGCAGCTTGAGCAGCGGCGTCAGCAGGCGCAGCGCGGCCTGGGCCTCCTGGTTGCCGGCGTAGCCCTGCGCCATCACGTCGGCGGTGGCCAGCGTCATCGACAGCGCGGCCTCGGTGGGCACCATGATCTTGAGCAACTGGCGCTGCATCAGCGGGTAGTCCTGCACGCGGTGGCCGAAGGCCTGGCGGTGGCGCGCGGCCTGCTGGGCTTCGTTAAGGCAGCGGCGCATCATCGCCGCGGCGCGCACGGCGTGCGACAGGCGCGAGAGGTTGACCTGCTCCATCATCTGCTTGAGGCCCTGGGCCGGGTCGCCGACCAGGTAGGCGAAGGCGCCGTCGAGGCGCAGCTCGCCGCTGGCCATGCTGCGGGTGCCGAGCTTGTCCTTGAGCCGCACGATGCGATAGCTGTTGCGGCTGCCATCCTCGCAGTGGCGCGGCATGGCGAACAGCGCCAGCCCGGTCGTGCCGGCGGGCGCGCCCTCGGGCCGCGCCAGGATCAGGGCCACATCGGCATCCACGTGCGACGAGAACCATTTCTCGCCGAACAGGCGCCATTCGCCGTCCTCCAGGCGGGCCGTGGTCTCGACCTGGCCCACGTCCGAGCCGCCGGCCTTCTCGGTCATGAACTGGGTGCCCTTCCACAGGTCCTCCAGCTTGTCGGCCAGCATGCGCGGCAGCAGCTTGGCCTTCAGCGCCTCGCTGCCGAACTTGCGCACCAGGTGGATGGAGGTGTCGCTCACGCTGATGGGGCACATCTGCCCGAACTCGGACTGCACGAACAGGTACTGGAACGCGTACTTGGTGACGGGCGACAGCGTGCTGGCATAGCCCATGGCGCCGGGCCGGTGCGTCATCGCATGGAACTGGAACTGCTCGAACGCGATGTGCTCCATCTCCTGGTAGGCCGGGTGGTACTCCACCCAGTCCTCGTCCTCGCCCCAGCGCGAGCGCGCATGCAGCACCGGGCCGTGCTTGTCGGCCACGGTGGCCAGCTCGTTCAGCCGCCCGCCCGCGAGCTGGCCCAGGCGCTGCAGGTGCGGCAGAAAGTACTGCAGTTCGGCCTGCGGCACGTACAGCGGCAGCAGCTGCTGCAGGCCGGGATCGAGCGCGAAGAAATCGAGGCCGGCGCAGTCGGGCGCGAGCTTGTCCGAGCTTTGGCGGGACGTGGCCGGGCGCGGCTTGGCAAAGGCGCCGTAGCGAGGCAGAAAGGTCATGGGGGAATCTCCTTGCGTGGTTCAGATGGCGCCGGCCTGGCGCAGCGCCGCCTGCTGCGCGGCCGTGAGGCCCAGGCGCTCGTGCAGCACGGCGCGGGTGTGCTGGCCCAGCGTGGGCGGGCCGGCGGGGTAGTCCAGCGGCGTTTCAGAGAAGCGCAGCGGGCTGGCGATGGTGTGGAAGGTGGCGCCGTCGGGCAGCGTGATCGGGGCCTCGATGCCGCGGGCCTGCACCTGCGGGTCGGCCAGCGCCTGGGCGAAGTCGTTGATGGGCGCGCAGGGCACGCCGGCGGCGTCCAGCCGCGCCAGCCAATCGGCGCTGCCGCGCGCGGCCATGGTGCGGGCCAGCTCGGGCAGCAGCACGGCGCGGTTCTGCAGCCGGCCCGAAACCTTGGTGAAGCGCGCGTCTGTGCTCAGCTCGGGCCGTTCGATGGCCTGGCAGTAGGCGGCGAACAGCGAGTCGTTGCCCACGGCCACGACGACCTGGCCGTCCAGCGTGTCGAAGACCTGGTAGGGCACGGCGTTGGAATGCGCATTGCCGTAGCGGCGCGGCAGCTGGCCCGAGGCCAGGTAGTTGACGGCCTGGTTGCTGTTGAAGGCCATGGCGCAGTCGAGCAGCGCCATGTCCAGGTGCTGGCCCTGGCCGCTGCCCTCGCCCCACAACAGCGCGGCCAGCACCGCCACGGTGGCGTACATGCCGGTGGTGATGTCGGCCACGGCGATGCCCACCTTCTGCGGGCCGCCGCCGGGCAGCTCGTCGCGCTCGCCGGTGATGCTCATCAGCCCGCTCATGGCCTGGAACACGAAGTCGTAGCCCGGCTTGTGGCTGTACGGCCCGGTGTGCCCGAAGCCGGTGACCGAGCAGTACACCAGGCTGGGATGGATGGCCCTCAGGTCCTCGTAGCCGAGGCCATAGCGCGCCAGCGTGCCGGCCTTGTAGTTCTCGACCAGCACGTCGCACTGCAGCACCAGTTCCTTGACCAGCGCCTGGCCCTGGGGCGTGGTGAAGTCGATGGTGACCGACTGCTTGCCGCGGTTGGTGGAGCCGAAGTAGGCCGAGTCGTGGCGCTCGCTGCCTTCGGCGGCGGGCATCCACGGAGGGCCCCAGCCGCGGGTTTCGTCGCCCACGCCGGGGCGCTCCACCTTGATGACCTCGGCGCCCAGGTCGGCCAGGTTCTGCGTGCACCAGGGGCCGGCCAGCACCCGGGTCAGGTCCAGCACGCGGTATTTCTGCAAAGGCTTGTTGCTCATGGGATGGCTTGCGGTGGGTTATTCGGCCTGGATGCGGGCCTGCTCGATCACGGCCTGGTAGCGGGCGCTCTCGTCCTTGAGGTAGGCGGCGAAGTCGCCCAGGTAGTAGCCCACCGGCTCGGCCCCGCTGCCGAGCAGTTGCTTTTGCACCTCGGGGTTGGCCATGATCCTGCGGATCTCGTCGGCCAGCCGCGCGAGCGCGGGCTGCGGCACGCCGGCCGGCGCCACGAAGCCGACCCAGGCCTGCATCTCCATGCCGGGGTAGCCGACCTCGGCCACGGTGGGCACGACGGGCAAGGCGTCCACGCGCTTGCTGCCCATCACGGCAATGGCCTTGAGCTGGCCGCTCTTGATCAGCGGCGCGCCGGTGAAGGCGGGCTCGAAGGTCATCGATACCTCACCCGCGACCGTGGCCGTCTTGGCCGGGGCGCTGCCCTTGTAGGGCACGTGCAGCACGTCGATGCCGGCGCGTGAGCGCAGCAGCTCGCCGGCCAGGTGGGCGCTGGAGCCATTGCCGTACGAGGCATAGCTCAGGCTGCCGGGCTTGCTCTTGGCCAACTGCACCAGCTCGGCCATGCTGCCCGCGGGCACCTTGGGGTTGAGCACGATGACGCTGGGCGCCACCGCCACCAGCGCGATGGGGCTGAAGCTCTTGACCGCGTCGTAACGCAGGTTCTTGTACAGCCAGGGGTTGGCCGACAGCGTGGCATTGGTGGCGGCGAGCAGGGTGTAGCCGTCAGGTTTGGCGCTGGCCACGTAGTCCGCCCCGGTGATGGTGGAGGCGCCGGGCTTGTTCTCGACCACCACCGGCTGGCCCAGCGCATCGCCCAGCCTTTGCCCCACGATGCGTGCCACCACGTCGGTCATGCCGCCCGCCGCGTAGGGCACCACGAGGCGTATGGGCTGGCGCGGCCAGTCCTGGGCCCAGGCATGGGTGGTGACGCTGGCGAGCGAGGCGGCCAGGGCAGGGCCCAGCAGCAGGTGCTTGAGGTTCATGTCTTTGTCTCCGTAGGGGTGTGGATCTGGTGTCCGAGGTGGATTCTTCTTGACGCGATCCATACCGTCCAATACATTTTTTGGGGCTATTCATCTAATTCATGTATCAATAAGACCAAGGCAGACCTGACATGGAACTGAGACAGCTGCGCTATTTCGTGGCGGTGGCCGAGGAACTGCACTTCGGCAAGGCGGCGCAGCGGCTGGCGATCTCGCAGCCGCCGCTGAGCTTCAACATCGCGCGCCTGGAGGAGTCGCTGGGCTATGCGCTGCTGCGCCGCAGCACCCGCGCGGTGGAGCTGACGGCGGCCGGCAAGGTCTTCTACCGCGAGGCCTGCCGCATCCTCAGCCTGGCCGACCAGGCGCAGGCGCTGGGCGGCCGTGCGGCGAAAGGCGAGGTGGGCAGCCTGCGCATAGGCTTCGTTGGGGCGGCGCTTCGAGCTGGCGCGCCCGGGCCTGCTCGTCACCGTGCACGAGCTCAACAGCTTCGAGCAGATCGATGCGCTGCAGCGCGAGCAGATCGATTTCGGCATCCTGCATCCGCGCGCGATACCCGAAGGCCTGGGCGGCCAGGTGCTGCTGCGCGAGCCCTTCGTCTGCGCGCTGCCGGCCGCGCATCCGCTGGCCGGCCGCAAGGAGATCCGGCTGCAGGCGCTGAGAGACGAGTCCTTCGTGCTCTTTCCGCGCCATTTCTCGCCCGAGTACCACGACCGCATCATCGCCCTGTGCGTGGCGGCCGGGTTCACGCCCCATGTGCGCTACGAGGTGCGGGCCAATGCCACGGTGGCTGCGCTGGTGGCGGCGGGCTTCGGCGTGGCCATCGTGCCGCAGTCCGTGAGCCGGGTGGCGATCGACGGCCTGCAGTTCCGGCCGCTGGCTGGCGCCCGCGTGGACTCCGAGCTGATCGGCGCCTGGCGCGACGAGGACCACGAGAGCCTGATCCGCCCGCTGCTGGCGGAGATGGCACCGCTGCTGACCAGCCCTCGCGCCAAGAATCACTAATTTACGCGATGCGCTGACATCGCCGCTGCGGCAAAACTAGGGCCACCGTGATGGGCGGGCCGGCCTGGTGCATGTATTGCCGGCTGCTGCCCGCGCCACGGCGGGAAATGCGTTCGCATGGCCATTTCCAGGCACTCAAACTATGGGAGGACGACTGACATGGCACATACCCACCAATCCCCAAGCCCTGCCGAGCCCAGCGAGGCCGCGGCAGACGCCCTGAGCGGCCTGGGCCGGCACCGGCGCGCCATGCTGCGCGGCCTGTCGTCGGCCAGCCTGCTGCCGCTGGTGAGCGTACCCACGCTGGCGGCCGCCGCCACCATCGTGCCGGTACGCCCCGCGCAGGCGGCCCAGGGCTACAACCCGCCGCTGCTCGACCCGCTGACGGACCTTAAGACCCTGTTCAGTGTGGGGCTGGACGCCATTCCCTACGTGGGAGGCGCGCTGTCTGCGCTGCTGGGGCTGCTGTGGCCGGTCGGGGCCGCCGATCTGTGGTCGCAGATCAAGGACCGGATCGCCGGGATGATCGATGGCAAGATCCAGGACTTCTACCGCAACGAGCTGGAGCAACTGCTCGACGGCCTGCACGGCGCGGTCGGCAACTACCTGCTCGCGGTCAAGCAACTGGCCGACGCGAAGACGCCCGCCGACCGGCAGCAGGCACAGGACCAGATCCGCAGCTTTGCCGACGCGCTGCAGACCCAGTTCAGCACCTTGGTGCCGAAGTTCACCGGGGCCGCGCCCGACACCGCGTGGAAAGCGCTGCCGCTGTATGTGCAGGTGGCGAACCTGCACTTCGGTTTCCTGGTCGATTTTCTCAAGCACAGCCCGGACTATGGCAACGAGCCGTCGGTGGTCAGTCAATACCACGAGTTCTGGCGGCAGGCGCATGGCGACTATGCCCAATATGTCGATAAGACGCTGGCCCAGGCCGAGAAGGCACTCGAAGCCGAGCGCCTGCAGTCGGTGCGCAATTTCGAGCATGTGCCGAACACCAACCGGTATTCGTACCGCGACGGCATCGCCACCGGGGCCTGGTGGGGGCTGCGCGACTACAACGCGAAGAACAACGAGTACACACTGCTGGTGCGCGATTTCCGCGAACTGTGGAAAAACCAGGGCGATCCGACCCTGCACGAGCCACCGACCAAGGCGCCGCCGCTCACGCGCGGGCTCTGGTACGGGCCCTACGGGGCACCGAGCCTGTTCGATATCGGCTGGAGTGGCGACACCTGGAACATCGACGCGCTGCCCGATCCGCTGCCGGCGCTGCCGCGTCCGGGCCAGCCCCAGGGCGTCAGAAAGCTGACCTACCTCAGCGGACGCGGCATGCGATGGCACCGAAGCGGCCACAGCAACCTCTGGGATTTTCCGACCAACGTGGCCTGCACCTACGACAACGCCGCGCCGAACACGCAGAGCGGCTGGTTCGGCATCAGCCTGGCCGACCAGTGGGGCGGCCCCGTCGTCAGCATCAAGGTGCATATCGGCCACTACTACAGCGCCACCTCGAGCGGCGGCTTTGGCAACCAGCTCAATACCGGCGGCCGCCTGGTCAGCGCGCTGGAGTTCGTGCAGGAGCGCGACCCCTCGGCCCTGCACCGGATCGGCGCGGACGACTCCTACGGCTACGAGATGAAGGACTACGCGACCGAGGTGTGGACGGCGCCGGCCGGGCACGAGCTGCTCACGCTGACCTCCACCTCGGCCGTGGGCCAGCTCTGGAACAACGTCGGCCTCCCGGGCCAGCACAGCATCGGCAGCATCATGTTCTGCTGCCGGCTCAAGGACCCCACGCTCAAGCCGACGCCCCGGCAGCTGGGCATGCTGTACGCGAGCTCGCCGCAGAAGCTCGGCGTCCGCGACCTGGCCGGCATCTGGTATGACCTGATCGAGCCCACGCCGGCCGACGAGGCCGGCTACTACGATCTGCTGGACGACATCCGGCAGAAGATCGCGGTGTACCAGCTCGACGAGCACCGCGCACTGTTCTGGTCCCAGTGGGCGCGGTGAGGCGCATTGCCGCTGGCGTTAGCGGGCCTGCTCGAACCCGCGCCACAGCCGCAGGCGCAGGCCGTTGGCCACCACCAGCAGGCTGACGCCCATGTCGGCCAGCACGGCCAGCCACATGCTGGCATGGCCGCTGAGCGCCAGCGCGAAGAACACCAGCTTCACGCCCAGCGCGAGCGCAATGTTCTGCCACAGCACGCCATGCGCATGGCGCGACAGCGCCACGGTCTGCGGGATGCGGCGCAGGTCGTCGTTCATCAGCACCACGTCGGCCGTCTCCATGGCCATGTCGGTGGCGTGGCTGCCGCCCATGGCAAACGCCAGGTCGGCGCGGGCCAGGGCCGGGGCGTCGTTGATGCCGTCGCCCGCCATCGCGGTGGGGCCGATGTCCTTTTGCAGCTGATCCAGCCGCTGCAGCTTGTCCTCGGGCAGCAGGTTGCCCCAGGCATTGCGGATGCCCGCCTGCTGCGCGATGGTCTGCACCGTGGTGCTGTTGTCGCCGCTCAGCACCACAGGCTGCACGCCCACGGCCTGCATCTGCGCGATGGCCTCGCCGGCATGCTCGCGCAGCGGGTCGGCCACGGCGAAGAGGGCGGCCACGCGGGTGCTGCTGGCCAGCGCGGTCACGGTGCGGCCCTGCTGCTCCTGCTCGGCCATCGCGGCCTCGACGGCGCCGGTGGCCAGGCCCTGTTCGCGCAGCAGGCGCAGGTTGCCCAGCATCCAGCGCTCGCCATGCACCACGGCCTGTGTGCCGCGGCCGGGCAGGGCCTGCACGTCGCGGATGTCGTTGTCGGCCTGTTGCGAATCCTGTAGGCCTGCGGCAATGGTGCGCGAGACGGGGTGGTCCGAGCGGCTGGCCAGGTGCCAGGCGGTGTGGGCCAGAGCCTCGTCGCCGTCCGTGCGCGCGCCATCGGCGTTCAGCGCGTGCCAGGCCACCAGCGTGGGCCGGCCGGTGGTCAGTGTGCCGGTCTTGTCGAGCGCCACGGCGCGCAGCTTGCGGGCGTTCTCCAGCGCGCTGCCGCCCTTGATGAGCACGCCCTTCTGCGCCGCCGCGGTCAGCGCGCTGACCACGGTGACCGGCGTGGAGATGACCAGCGCGCAGGGGCAGGCGATCACCAGCAGCGCCAGCGCCTGGTACAGCGACTGCGTCCAGCTCCAGCCCAGCGCGAAGGGCGCGGCGATGGCCAGCGCGATCGCCAGCAGCAGCACGATGGGCGTGTAGATGGCGGCAAAGCGGTCGACGAAGCGCTGCGTGGGCGCCTTGCTGGCCTGGGCCTGCTCGACGGCGCGCACGATGCGCGACAGCAGGCTCTGCTCGGGCGCGGCGTCCACGCGCATCTGCAGCTCGGCATGCTGGTTGACGCTGCCGGCGTAGAGCGGGTCGCCTGGCGCCTTGTCGGCCAGCGCGCTTTCGCCGGTGATAGGGGCCTGGTCCACGGCGCTCTGGCCTTCGGTGACGGTGCCGTCCAGCGGCACGCGCGCGCCGGGTGCCACGCGCAGCACGGCGCCCAGCGGCACCTCGCTGGCGAGCATGCGGCGCACGCTGCCGTCGGGCTGCAGCACGTCGGCCTCGGGCGGCGCCAGGCTCAGCAGGTTGCGGATGGCGTTCTTGGCGCGGTCCATGGCCAGGTCCTCGATGCGCTCGGCGGCGGCGTACAGCGCCATCACCATCGCGGCCTCGGGCCACTGGCCGATCAGGAAGGCGCCGGTCACGGCCACGGCCATCAGCGCATGGATGCCGAGCTTGAGCGACATCAGCCCGCGCAGGCCGGCCTTGTACACGCCCAGGCCCGACAGCCCGATGGCCACCACCGCCAGCGCCATGCCGCCATAGTGGTAGAGGTTGGCGAGCTGGGGCGAGGCGGCGTTCGCGCCGGCCAGCCAGTGCGCCAGCTCGGCCAGCAGGGCCAGCACCAGTGCACCCGAGATCCGGCCCCAGCCGGGCAGCACGCCGTGGTCGTGGCCATGGTCGTCATCGTCGGCGTGCGCGTGATCATGCGCAGCCGCCTTGGCGGCGCGCTTGCCGAAGCTCAGGTCGATGGTGCCGCAGTCGCAGCTGCCCGCGCCGCAGCTGGCTTCGGGCGCGGCCGGCGGGTGCGCGTGGCCGGCATGGCTGTGGGCATGCTGCGCGTGGTCGTGGCCGGTGTGGCCATGCGGGGCCGCGGCGCCCGTGGGCAGGGAGGGGTTGTTGCTGTTCATGCGATGATTGGAAACCTTCAAGTCACTTCAAGGTCAAGCCATGGTTTCGCAGCAACCCCACTACCGTATCGGTGAAGCGGCGCAGCGCAGCGGCGTGTCGGCCGCCAACATCCGCTATTACGAGAAGGAAAACCTGCTGTCTGCCGGCGGCCGCAGCGAGAGCAGCTACCGCCTATACAGCGACGCGGACATCCACCAGCTGCGCTTCATCCGCCAGTGCCGGGCCATGGACATGTCGCTCGACGAGGTGCGCACGCTGCTGCGGCTGGACTGGGAAAGCAGCGAGGACTGCGCCGCCGCGCGCAGCGCCGTCGACGCGCACCTGCAGCATGTGCGCGAGCGGCTGCGCGAGCTGCGCGCGCTCGAAAAGGAACTGGTGGCCCTGCGCGACTGCTGCGACGGCAGCTCGGGTGTGTGCCGCACCATCGAGGCGCTGCACCGCCGCGCCGACGAAGAGCCCATGGCGGCCGCGCCGGCCACCTCGGTCAAGCGCCATGTCTGAGGTGGATGCTATGTATAAAATAGCTGCTCGCGCTTGTCCATCAAGGGCTGGATGGCAATTTGATTCAAAATATCCTATGATCGGCCCATGCTGGTAAGCCTGCTCAATCCGCACTGGCCCGGCCGCTGGTGGCGCACCGCGCAGCGCTGGGCGGTGGCCTGGTGGCGCATCCTGTACCTGGGCGCGGTGGCCATGGTGCTGCTGCTGTCGCCCAGCAGCTATGGCCGCCAGACCCGGCTGCGCCTGATGCGGCGCATGTACCTCGACACGGCGCCCATCCTGTTGGGCTTCACCGCGCTGTCGGCGCTGCTGTGCCTGGTGGTGGCGCACATCGTCAACATCACGGCGCGCAGCTACGGGCTGTCGCGCTTCGCGCTCGAGATGGTGATCCGCGTGCTGGTGCTGGAGCTGATCCCGCTCACGGCCGCGCTGTTCGTCGCCATGCGCTGCACCATCCCCGCCGGCGCGCGGCTGACGGCGCTGCGCGAGGGCGGCCGCTTTGCCCAGCTGCGCCAGCAGGGCGTGGACCCGGTGCGCGCCGAGATGCTGCCGCTGGTGGTGAGCGGCATGTACGCCGCCATCACGCTGGCGGCGCTGTCGTGCGTGGTGGCGCTGGTGATGGTCTACTTCAGCGTCTATGGCTTCAGCCTGGCCGGCGCCGTGCCCTACACGCGTAGCTTCGCGCGGGTGTTCACGCCGTCGGTGACGCTGCTGTTCATGATGAAGACCCTGCTGTTCTCGCTGGTCGTGGCGCTGATACCCACGGCCTCGGCCATGCACCGGCCCTTTGGCCTGCGGGCCGGCGCGGCGCTCGGGCCCGAGTCGGAGATCAGCGGCCTGGCGCGCATGTTCGTGGTGCTGCTGCTGATCGAGATCCTGTCGCTGATGGGCAACTATTATTGAATCCCATGACTGTTCCCAACCCTCCACCGCCATCCCCGCCTGCCGTGGTGCCGGACGACCTGGCCCCGGTGCCGCACCTCGAGCGCAAGGCCGCGGCGCTGCTGCTGTTCACGCTGGCGCTGATCGTCGGCTCGGTGCTGTACCTGCTGTATGCGCGCGGCGTGTTCGAGCCCACGCAGAAGCTCATCCTCACCGCCGAGGACTCGGAAGGCGTGGCGCTGGGCATGGACATGACCTTCTCGGGCTTTGCCATCGGCAAGGTCAGCAAGATCGAGCTGGCGCCGCAGGGCAATGTGCGTATTCATGTCGAGGTGCCGCAGAAGGACGCGCACTGGCTGCGCACCAGCAGCGTGTTCACCGTGGTCAAGGGCCTGGTGGGTGGCACCAGCATCAAGGCCTACTCCGGCGTGCTCGAAGACCCGCCGCTGCCCGATGGCGCCGAGCGCACCGTGCTCTCGGGCGATGCCACGGCCGAGCTGCCGCAGATCATGGCCAATGCGCGCCAGTTGCTCGAGAGCCTGAACCGCATCACGGCCGAGGGCTCGGCGCTCAGCGACAGCCTGGAGCAGGTGCGGCAGCTGGCCAGCCGGCTCAACGGCCCCGGCGGCGCCCTGGGGGCGATGCTGGGCAGCGATGCCGAGGCGAAGAAAATCGCCGTCACGCTCGACCGCGTGAACCAGCTACTCGCGCGCCTCGACGGCATGGCGAAGAATGCCGACAGGCAAGTCTTCGGCGCCCAGGGCGTGATGCCCGAGGTGCAGGCCACCGTGGTGCAGCTGCGCGGCCTGCTCACCGAGGCGCGCGGCAGCCTCAAGAAGATGGACGCCGTGCTGGTCGAGGCCCAGGCGGTGGGCGCCAACGCCCGCGAAGCCACCACCGACCTCGGCGCGCTGCGCGCCGACGTGGACGCCACGCTGCGCAAGGTGGAAGGCATGGTCAACGAGATCAACCGCAAATGGCCTTTCGCCAAGGATGTTGAAGTGAAACTGCCATGAATCGGATTGCAATCATATTGATAGCTGCTTGCGCTTTGTCTGCCTGCGCCAGCAAGCCAAAGACCCCGGATTGGGCCCTGAACGAGCACAGCGCCGCAGAGCGCGCCACCGACGCCTACCTGTCCGGCAAGGGCAACGTGGCTGCGGTCGATTGGGAGCGCGCACGCCAGGAAGTGCGGCGCACTGCGCGGCCCGACCTGCTGGCCCGGCTGGAGCTGGTGCGCTGCGCCGCCCAGGTGGCCGCGCTGGAGACCACGGCCTGCGAGGCCTACGAGCCGCTGGCCGCCAGTGCCGCGCCGCCCGAGCAGGCCTATGCCCGCTACCTGCGCGGCGCGCTGCAACCCGGCGACGCGGCGCTGCTGCCGCAGCAGCACCAGGCCGTGGCCGCCGGTGCGTCGCCGCAGGCGGCCGCATCCGCACTCGCGGGCATTCCCGATCCGCTGGCCCGCCTGGTGGCGGCCGGTGCGCTGGCCGCGCGCGGCCCGGTCAGCATGGCCGTGGTGCAGCAGGCGGTGGACACCGCATCTGCCCAGGGCTGGAGTCGGCCCCTGATGGCCTGGCTGACCAACCCGCAGCGCCTGGCGCAGGAGCAGGGCGATGCGGCGCTGGCCGCCGAGGCACAGCGGCGCCTGCAACTGTTGGCGCCGAAGTGAACGCGCCGGCACGGATAGGGGCGCTGTGGCGGCAGTCCCCGGCGTTTCGCATGGGCGTGTCCATCAGCGTGGCCACGGGGCTGTATGGCATTTCGTTCGGCGCGCTGGCCGTGGCCTCGGGCCTGTCGGTGTGGCAGGCCTGCGCGCTGAGCCTGCTGATGTTCACCGGCGGCTCGCAGTTCGCCTTCATAGGCGTGATCGGCGGCGGCGGGGCCGGCGCGGCGGCGTTGTCGGCCGCCAGCCTGCTGGGCGTGCGCAATGCGGTCTACGGCATGCAGATGGCCGCGCTGCTCGGGCCCCAGGGCCTGACCCGGCTGCTGGCCGCGCAGCTCACCATCGATGAGTCCGCCGCCACCGCGGTGGGCCAGGCCACGCCCGAGGAGCGGCGCCGGGGCTTCTGGACCGCCGGCATTGGCGTGTATGTGTTGTGGAACCTGTTCACGGCCCTGGGGGCCATGGCCGGCGACGCGCTGGGCGATCCGCGCCGCTTCGGCCTCGATGGCGCGGCGGTGGCGGCATTCCTGGGCCTGCTGTGGCCCCGGCTGCGCTCGCGCGAGCCGGTGGCGCTGGCCGTGGTGAGCGCCGGCATCGCCTTGCTGGCCGTGCCCTGGGTGGCGCCGGGAATTCCCATATTGATAGCGGCACTCGCAGGCGCAGTCTGGGGTTATTGCTCAAATGGCGAAAAAACTGCAGCCCCCTCCACGGATGGAGGTTCTGCATGAGCGGCGCCAACCTGTGGCTGTGGATCGTGCTGGCGGCCCTGGTGGCCTGGGGCACCAAGCTGCTGGGCTACCAGCTGCCGGCCCGCTGGCTGCACAGCCCGCGCATGGCCCGCATGGCGGGGGCGCTGACGGTGGCCCTGCTGGCGGCGTTGACGGCGCTGAACACCATGGTCGACGGCCAGCGCGTGGTGGCCGACGCGCGGCTGGCGGCCCTGGCCGCCGCCGCGCTGGCGCTGTGGCTGCGGCTGCCTTTCCTGGCCGTGGTGGTGATCGGCGCGGCCGCGGCGGCTGCCGTACGCTGGTGGTGAGGGCTTAGCGCTCCGGGCGATCGCCCCGCCGGCCTTCCCGCGCCTGGTGGAACATCTGTTGCTGCTGGGCGCGCTGCATGGCCTGCTGTTGCGCGTGTTGCTGTGCCGCCTGCTGCTGGCGCATTTGCTGCTCCTGCGCCCGCTGCTGGGCCATCTGCTGCTGGTGCATCTGTTCCTGCTGGGCACGCTGCTGCGCCGCCTGCTGTTGGCGCATTTGCTGCTCCTGGGCGCGTTGCTGGGCCATCTGTTGCTGGTGTGCCTGTTCCTGCTGCGCACGCTGCATGGCCTGTTGCTGCGCTGCTTGTTGCTGGCGCGCCTGCTGCTCTTGGGCGCGCTGCTGGGCTTGTTGCTGCTGGTGTGCCTGCTCCTGCTGGGCGCGTTGCATGGCTTGCTGCTGCGCTGCCTGTTGCTGGCGGGCCTGCTGCTCCTGCGCACGTTGCTGGGCCAATTGCTGCTGGTGCGCCTGATCCTGCTGGGTGCGCTGCGTGGCCTGCTGTTGGGCTTGTTGCTGCGCCGCCTGCTGCTGGCGCGTTTGCTGCTCTTGCGCGCGCTGCTGGGCCAGTTGCTGCTGGTGGGCTTGGTCTTGCTGGGTGCGTTGCAGGGCACGCTGCTGGGCTTGTTGTTGCGCTTCCTGCTGCTGGCGCGCTTGCTGCTCCTGAGCGCGCTGCTGCGCTGCCTGCTGTTGGCGCACCTGTTGTTCCTGCATCCGCTGCTGCTGGGCCTGGTCCTGCGGGGGGCGCTGCATGAACTGCTGCGCCCGTTGCCGCTCCATGGTTTGCTGCTGTGCGTTCAGCGTGGCCTGCTGTTGTGCGCGCTGCTGCTCCGGGGATTCGCGGCGGGCCTGGTCACCTGGCTGGGCGGGCGGCTGCGGGCGGCCGAGCTGTTGGGCCATGGTCAGGCCGCGCGGTGGCTGCTGGTTGGGTGGTTCACGGCCAGGGAAGGGGGCTGCCCCCTGCGGTGGCTGGGGCGGATGGCGCTGGGTCAGCGCGTAGCCACTTGCCGCTGCGGCGCCGGCGGCGATGGCTCCGGCTGCCAGGGCCGGCCCGGGGCCCGGAGGCGCGGTCATTTCGGGGGCAGGGCGGGCCGCGCCGAAGCGGGAGGCGTTGTTGTTGACCCGCACGTTCTCGACCACGGTGGTCGATTGCGAAATATAGGTCTGGTGGTTGTAGACCACGGCGGGGCGTGCCAGGGGCGGCGGCGGACGCTGGCCTTCGCGCCAGTATCCCGGGCGGCCCGGTTCGCCCCAGTGCATGCGCCACGAGTCCCAGCCCCAGGGGCGGCGGTGGTCGACCACCTCGGTGACGGTGATGCCGACGCCAAAGCCTATCAGCCCGGCGACCACCGGCGTGACCACGCTGCCCACCATGACGGGTGGCGGCGCGGCGATATAGCTGTAGCCGCCATAGACCGGCATGGGGTCGCCGTAGACCACGGTCGGGTCGTATTGCGGCACGTAGACCATTGCCGGCTCGGCGGGCGCGATCTCGATGAACTCCGGCGGCGGCGCAATGACCGGGGCACTCAACGGCATGGCAGGCACGAAGTCGGCAGGGATGTAGTTTTCGGCGGGCGGAGCGTCGGCGAGCCGCTTGACCTTCAACTGGTTCGAGCTTTTGAGCGAACCCGCCTTGTAGGCGCGGCTACGCATCACCTGGATGGCGTTCATCACGTCGGCCGGATCGTTGTAGTAGGCCTTGCCCAGCGCCGTGGTCCAGGGCAGGTTCGAGGCCATCTGCCCCAGCACGTTGGGAAACTGCGTGAGCGATTTGATCGACGGGTCCCAGGGCTGGGCATTGGCGCCATTGCTGAGCGCCGCGCCCTTGAGCCCCGGGTTCTGCGCCAGCCACATTTCGGCGGCACTGACCTGGTCGGGGTAGGTGGAGCCGGCCAGGATCTGCGCCACCAGCTTGTCGGGGTACAGCGCGATGGGGGCGACCATCTGGTAGAGTACATCGGCCGCCGGCGGGGTGTAGGCCGCCTGCACCACGGCGGGCTGGGGGGTGTCGGCAGGGGCCGGGATGGCCGTGACCGGCTGGGCCGGAGCGCTGGCAGATTTGGCGGCACTGCCGTCGTCGTTGCAGCCCGCCAGGGCCATGGCTGCAGCCAGGGCCAGCAGCCCGACCCTGAAGGGGCCACGGGGAAATGGGGCGGGGCGCGCGGTGGCGGGGATAGCCCCGCAGCGGTCAACGGCTTGAAGCATGGCGCTCTCCTGAAAGCATGCAGATCATGGCGAATGCTCTTCGGGCCAGGAACGGTCGGAAGAGCTGCCTTGATTGCTCAACGTCATGGTGCGCTTGCGGTTGACCGGCCGGCGTCAGGCAAGTTCGATTTCACCCGGGCTTTGCACTTCTTTAAGTCTGGCCTCCGCTGCGGTGCAGGGCCAGAGAGGCTTAGTCGTCCCGCATGCCGGTGGCCTTGACCACGGCGCCCAGGCGGCTGCGCTCCTCGTCGACGAACTTGACGAACGAGGCGCGGGTGCCGCCGACGGGCTCGATGCCCACGCCCTTGAGGCGCTCGGCTGTGGCCGGGTCCTTCATGGCCTTGTCCACGGCGGTAGCCACCTTGTCGAGGATGGCGGGCGGCGTGCCCGCGGGCGCATGCACGCCGGCCCAGTGGGCGATCTTGAGGTTGCCGAAGCCCTGCTCGGTGGCGGTGGACAGCTCGGGGTAGGCCGAGATGCGCTGCGACCAGGTGGTGGCCAGCGCCTTGAGCTTGCCGCTCTTGAGGTAGGGCAGCACGACGATGCTGGCCTCGGACGTGGCCTCCACTTGGCTGCCCAGCACGGCAGTGACGGATTCGGAGCCGCTCTTGTAGGGCACCAGGTCCAGCTTGGCGCCGTACTGCGAGGTGAGGATGCCTTCGACGAAGTGCGGCGTGCTACCGATGCCGGCCGTGGCAAAGTGCAGGCCCTGGCCGGTCTTGGATTTCGCGACGAAGTCCTTCAGATCCTTGTACGGCGAATCGGCCGGAACGATGATGACCGACGGCGCCAGGCCGATCATGGCCACGGGCACGAGTTCGCTGTCCTTGTAGGGCACCTTGCGGATCATGCTGTTGGAAATCACGCCGGCGGCACTGATCAGGAAGGTATAGCCGTCAGGCTTGGCCTTGGCGACGATGTCGGTGCCCAGGACGGCGCCGGCACCCGGCTTGTTGTCCACGACGATGGGCTGGCCCAGCACCTTCGAGACGCCTTCGGCCGCGGCGCGTGCCATCAGGTCGTTGGCGCCTCCGGCAGAGAACGGCACGACGAAGCGGATGGGCTTGTCCGGCCAGGCATCGGCCGCATGGGCGGGCAGCGTGGCCGCGGTAGCGGCAGCCAGCGCTGCGCAGGCAATCAGGGTGCGGCGTGCAAAGGGCATCGAGGTCTCCTTGAAAAATACCGGGGAAGGTAGCCGAAAGCGCGGGCGGGTGCCGGGTCAACGCTGCAGGCCCCGCAGGGCAGCCGTGGGCTGCAATTCCCAGCGGGCCATGGCCTGCTCGGCGTCCTGGGCCCGCTGTTCGTCGATCTTGCGGGCCACGACCTTGGCCGACATCTCGAGCTTGTGCAGGTCGCGCTCCATCAATGCGTCGTTGGGCGCAAAGCTGAAGCAGCAGAGGGTGCCGTAGATGCGCCCGTCGTTGAGGACCACCGGCGTGCTGAGATGCGCGCCTATGGGGAAGGGGGCGGACGGCAGCACGCCGGCCTGCGCTGGCGGCAGCTTGGCGGCGTCGTGGATGAGGCGCGGCACCACGCCCTTGAGGATGAAGTGGCAGTAGGAGCTTTCCAACGGTGCCGATCCGCCGGTTTCAATCACCCGCTTGTCGGGCGCGGTATCCACACGGCGGAACACGCGGCGGCCGTCGACGAATTCGGAGACGAAGGCCACGTCCATCTTCAGGTGTTCCCGCAGCAGCCGCAGTATCTCGGGAATGGCGCCATGGAGCATCGCATCGGAGCCTTCCGGCGTGGCGACCAGCAACTCGGAGACGCGAACTTCGAAAGCGTCGGGCGGGAAATCGGGGTTGAACAAACTCATGGTGCTGCGCTTGCGGGGATATCCATTCGGGTCAGTGTAAATAGAAATGGATAGCGGGCAGCGTAGAAAAAGTATGACAACGGCAACGATTTATGTGGCCATGTCGGGCACCTGGTCGGTCCGGAAGTCCGTGGTGTCCACCAGCAGGCCATCGTCGAACATGAGTTGGCGCTCGGGCCAGCGCAGCGCCGCCAGCTTGAAGTCCTGCTCGGGTGCCCGGCCGGCGAGCCGGGCCGTCCAGCGCGCGCCTACCGAGTAGTCAACGCAAAACACGTTGCGGCGCTTGCCATGCCAGGCAAAGGGGCCGATGTAGGCAAACATGTCCATGTCGCCCTTGCCCAGCAGCTTGCGATCGATAGGCTGCACGCGGCGCCAGTAGTGGCCCACCACGACGGGGGTGGGATCGTTGTACTCGTCCCACCAGGCCACTCGCTCCACGAAGCGCCACTTGCCACCGGCAAAGAAGGGCTCGCGTCCGCGCCGCTCGATGCCGCAGGTCAGCACCTTCAGGGGGTTGAACATGGACTTGTTCAATTCGTTTTCCGCATGGGCAGCCATGAAGGGCGGGGAGCGTTGCTCCTCCTCGATGCTGTAGGGCCAGGCGGCCTTTTCCGCATCCATGCGCTCCCGGATGCCCAGCATGCGGGCGTGGGCGGCGGCTGCTGCTTCCAGCGCATCGTAGTCGTGCGCGATGCTGCCGGGGGTGAGCATGCGGGCGGTGGCGATCTTGGGGTCTATCCAGGCGGCATGTACCACGCGCAGATCGTCGCGCTCGAGCGCTATGGGCAGTTGCTGCAAAAAGGCGGGGATGGCGCGGCGCTCCGCCTCCGTGGGGCGGGCATAGGGCGCGTACTTGCGGTTGTCGGACTCCACACGGGCGTCGAAGAACCAGCCGGCGCCGTCCTTGGCGTCTTCGCGCAGCAGGTTGATCTCGTGGTTGCCCAGCACGGCAGCGGCTCTGCCGGCCTCGACCCATTGGCGGATCTTGTGCAATACGGCGGGACTGTCCGGGCCGCGGTCGCAGAAGTCGCCGACAAAGATCAGGGTGCGCTGCTCGGGATGGCGGGCCTCGGCGTCATAGCCCAGGTGATGCAGCAACTGCATCAATGCATCGTATTCGCCGTGGATATCGCCCACGATGTCCACGGGGCCATCGGGCAGCGGTTGAACCAAACTCATAAGCTCCTTTCAGGCTGCAGCCGCAGCAGGCGCGGAAAGTCAATGAGCTTGAATCTTGAGAGCGCGTAGGTGCGGGATGCCACTGCGCAAGAGCGTTGCGGGCAGCATGCGCGGAGGATGCGTCTGCAAGGCCTTGCTACCCCCGATTCTAGGCGCGGGATGGAGGTGGCGGCGCGGGCGGGTTTGGGGGAAATGCAAAAAAGGCTTGGCTACGCGGATGGTCCGTTGGCTTGCCAATGCGACCTTGAGGTCGCCCCACGATGAAACTTTACTTGGTCAGGATTAGCTTGCCCAGCTTGGTAGCCTGCAGGCGGTAGATGGACCCGTTGTGCTGGATGGTCACCGCCTTGTTGCCGCGCAGCAGCTCCTGGCTGTCGAGCAGTTGCGGTGCCTGCGGCTGGCTGGCGGCAGGGTCCTGTAGGCGGGAGCCTGCGGCTGAAAGCGCGCTGGAAGAGGTGTGCATGGCGTTCATGGCAAGGTAGGTTGCGAATGATTTTTGTGAATGATAATGGTTCTCATTTCTATTGCAAGCAATACCAGTACAGAATATGCGGGATTGCCGGTGAGTGGCTTGCCCAGGCGGACGCGTCATCGCTGGTAGGCAGGGTGGTTCCGGCTGGTTCGTCGTGATCGTTTATAATCATCCGGTTTTGCATGGTGCAAGACGCACGCCAGACGCTTTTCCAGCGCTGGCGCAAGTAACATGAATGCGGCAGCGCTGCATTCCAACAAGGAAAACCCAATGATCGCCTCTTCCATCAAGGCCGAAGTTGTAAAGGCCAACGCACGTTCCGCTAGCGACACGGGCAGCCCGGAAGTGCAGGTTGCACTGCTGACCGCTCGTATCAACGAACTGACCCCTCACTTCAAGCAACACGCCAAGGACCACCATGGTCGCCGTGGCCTGCTGCGCATGGTGAGCCGTCGTCGCAAGCTGCTGGACTACCTGAAGTCCAAGGACGCTGACCGTTACACCGCGCTGATCGCCAAGCTGGGCCTGCGCAAGTAAGCCTGGTAGACAATGGGAACGCCTGAGTTAGCACGCTAGCTCAGGCGTTTTTTACTTCGGAGGGTGCATAACAGAGCGAAGCTGTGTCATTCCAATGCTGCGAAATTTGTAGCTGCAAGCGCAGCACTGGAATGGCATCGTGTTCTGTTTATCCTCCAAAACCAAGCTGGATGCGCGCATCCAGCTATTCATCGAGGAGTTGAAATGACCATATTCAATAAAGTAACGAAGTCTTTCCAATGGGGCAAGCACCAGGTGACCATGGAAACGGGTGAAGTCGCCCGCCAGGCCTCCGGCGCCGTGCTGGTCAACATCGATGACACCGTGGTGCTGGCCACCGTGGTGGCTTCCAAGTCGGCCAAGGCTGGCCAGGACTTCTTCCCGCTGACCGTCGACTACATCGAGAAGACCTACGCCGCAGGCAAGATCCCCGGCAGCTTCTTCAAGCGCGAAGCCAAGCCCAGCGAACTCGAGACGCTGACCAGCCGCCTGATCGACCGCCCGATCCGCCCGCTGTTCCCCGAAGGCTTCTACAACGAGGTGCATGTGGTCATCCACACCGTCTCGCTGAACCCCGAAGTGGACGCCGACATCGCTGCGATGATCGCCGTGTCCGCTGCACTGTCGATCTCCGGCATCCCGTTCAATGGCCCGATCGGCGCTGCGCGCGTGGGCTATATCAACGGCGAATACGTGCTGAACCCCGGCCAGACCGAGCGCAAGAACAGCCAGATGGACCTGGTGGTGGCGGGCACCGAAGCCGCCGTGCTGATGGTGGAGTCCGAAGCCCAGCAACTGCCCGAAGAAGTGATGCTGGGCGCCGTGGTGTATGGCCACGAGCAGGGCAAGGTGGCCATCGACGCCATCCACGACCTGGTGCGCGAAGCCGGCAAGCCGGTGTGGGACTGGACCGCTCCTGCCAAGGACGAAGCCCTGATCGCCAAGGTGACCGAGCTGGGCGAAGCCAAGCTGCGCGATGCCTACCAGCTGCGCAACAAGCAAGCCCGCACCCACGCCTGCCGCGAAGCCTATGCAGGCGTGAAGGCTGCGCTGGCCGAGCAAGGCGTTGCGTTCGATGGCGTGAAGGTCGAAGGCATGCTGTTCGACATCGAAGCCCGCATCGTGCGTTCGCAGATCCTGGCTGGCGAGCCCCGCATCGACGGCCGCGACACGCGCACCGTGCGCCCCATCGAGATCCGCTCCTCCGTGCTGCCCCGCACCCACGGTTCGGCGCTGTTCACCCGTGGTGAAACGCAGGCGCTGGTGGTGTCCACCCTGGGTACCGAGCGCGATGCACAGCGTATCGATGCACTGGCTGGCGAGTACGAAGACCGCTTCCTGTTCCACTACAACATGCCTCCCTTTGCCACCGGCGAAGTGGGCCGCATGGGCTCGACCAAGC
>JBLZYV010000062.1:0-25924 GCA_050282565.1 Comamonas sp. | reverse complement strand
AACAGCGCTTGCAGCAGGGCCTGCAGCGGGCGCTGCGATCCGGCCTGCTGCTGCGCACCGGCCTGGCCCACAGGCGCATTGGCCAGCCGCCAGGCCAGCCACAGCAGATAGGCGGCGCACAGCCACTGTGCGGCCGTGGACAGCTGCGGCAGCGTCTGCAGCAGCCACTGTGCGCCCTGGCCCATGACCCAGACCACGGCCGCATAGCTGGCGCTGGCGCCCAGCACATAGGCGGCAGAGACCAGGCGCGAGCGCGCTGCGCCGTGGCGCAGGGCCAGCACATTGACGGGGCCGGGCGTGATGGCGCCGACGAGGGTGAAGACGCCCATGGCGAGCAGCGAGGAGGACATGAGATTTCGCGCGGACGCAGGACTGCACAAGGCCCGCAGTCTCGTCCCGCACGCCGCCCCTGTATTGAACGCAATTGCGGGGCGCCGGCATGTCCGTCACATCCTCTAGGGGAGCATGGCGTAGGCCACGATCTCCAGCTTCATCCCCGGCACCACCAGCGCCGAAATCCCCATGCTGGAGCGGTTGGGATAGGGCGCCTCGAAGAACTCGCGGTACACGGCGTCGATGGCCGGCATGTCGGCCACGTCGGTCATGTAGATCAGCACCTGGGCCACGTCGGCCAGCGTACCGCCGGCCGCCTGCACGGCGTTGCGCAGGTTGGCGAAGGTCAGGCGCGCCTGCTCCTCGATGGGGCCGGTGTCGATGCTGCCGTCGGGCCGCACCGGGCCGTGGGCGGTGAACAGCATCTGGCCGTTGGCCTTGACGGCCCACGAGAAGGGCTGCTTGAGCGGCGGCAGGCCGGTGTCTACGACTTGCTTCATGGAGTGCCTCACAGGGCGGTCCGCACGGACCAGATTTCGGGGAAGAGCACGACATCCAGCATCTTGCGCAAATAGCTCACGCCGCCGGTGCCGCCGGTGCCGCGCTTGAAGCCGATCACGCGCTCCACCGTGGTGACATGGCGGAAGCGCCACAGGCGGAAGGCGTCCTCGATGTCGGTGAGCTTTTCGCCCAACTGGTACAGGTCCCAGTAGCGGTGCGGGTCGCGGTAGACGGCGGCCCAGGCGGCCTCGACCTCGGGGCTGGCGCTGTAGGGCTGGGTCCAGTCGCGCTCCAGGTGGCTGGCCGGTATAGCCAGGCCCTGGCGGGCCAGCAGGCGCAGCGCCTGGTCGTACAGCGAAGGCGCGCGGTACGCGGCGTCGACCTGGGCGAGCAGGTCGGGCCGGTGCGCGTGGGGCTTGAGCATGGCGGCGTTCTTGTTGCCGAGCGCGAATTCGATGCAGCGGTACTGCGCGCTCTGGAAGCCGCTGGAGCTGGCCAGGTAGGGCCGCATGGCGGTGTACTCGGGTGGCGTCATCGTCGACAGCACGGTCCAGGCGCTGACGAGCTGCTCCATGATGCGCGAGACCCGCGCCAGCATCTTGAAGGCGTCCGGCTTGGTGGCATCCGAGGGGTTGGCGATCGCGGCGATGGCCGCGCGCAACTCGTGCAGCATCAGCTTCATCCACAGCTCGCTGGTCTGGTGCTGGATGATGAACAGCATCTCGTCGTGCGCGGGCGACAGCGGGTGCTGGGCGTTCAGCACCTCGTCGAGGTGCAGATAGTCGCCGTAGCTCATCGACTGGCTGAAGTCGAGCTGCGCCTTCTCTTCGGCGACGATGCGCTCGGTGGCAGGCTGCGGGTCCGTCATGCGGCCCCCAGCACGGTGGCGATGGCGTCGGCCACATACTGCACGTTGGCCTGCGACAGGCCCGACATGCACATGCGGCCCGAGCGGATCAGGTACACGCCGTGCTCGTCGCGCAGGCGGTTGACCTGCGGCTCGGTGATGCCGGTGTAGCTGAACATGCCGCGCTGCGTCAGCAGGAAGCCGAAGTCGCGGCGCTCGCCGAAGTGCCCGTGCAGCGCCTGGTGCAGGCTGGCGCGCATGTCCTTGATGCGGCCGCGCATCTCGGCCAGCTCGCCGGCCCACTGTGCGCTCAGTTCGGGCGACTGCAGCACCTGCTGCACCAGGCGCGCGCCCTGCGTGGGCGGCGACGAGTAGTTGCGGCGCACCGTGGCCTTGAGCTGGCCCAGCACGTTGGCGGCCGTGGCCGCGTCGCTGCAGACCACGCTGAGGCCGCCGGCGCGCTCGCCATACAGCGAAAAGTTCTTCGAGAACGAGTTGGCGACGAAGGCCTGGGCGCCGGCCGCGGCCAGCGCGCGCACGGACCAGGCGTCATCGTCCAGGCCATCGCCGAAGCCCTGGTAGGCCATGTCGACAAACGGGATCAGCCCGCGCTCGACGATCACCGGAATCAGCTGCTGCCATTGCTCGCGCGACAGGTCCACGCCCGTGGGGTTGTGGCAGCTCGCATGCAGCAGCACCACGCTGCCCGAGGGAATGCTGCGCAGCGTGTCTAGCATGGCGTCGAAGCGCAGGCCGCCGGTGGCCGCGTCGTAGTAGGGGTAGCTGTGCGTGCGCAGGCCCGCGCCTTCGAAGATGGCCAGGTGATTCTCCCAGGTCGGGTCGCTGAGCCAGATCTCGGCGTCGGGGAAGTAGCGCTTGATGAAGTCGGCGCCCACCTTGAGCGCGCCCGAGCCGCCCAGCGACTGGATGGTGGCGATGCGCTGGCTGCGCACGGCCTCGTGGTCGGCGCCGAACACCAGGTTCTGCACCAGCTGGCGGTAGGGCGCGATGCCCTCGATGGGCAGGTAGCCGCAGGGCGTGATGTTCTGGCTCAGCGCCTGGGCGGCCTGGCGCACGCAGTCCAGCACCGGCAGGCGGCCTTGCTCGTCGAAGTACAGGCCGATGCTCAAGCTGACCTTGGACGGATGGCTGTCCTGCTGGAAGGCCTCCATCAGCGACAGGATGGGATCGCCGGCGTAGGGCGGGACATGGGCGAAGAGGGAAGGTGTGGTCATGGTGAACAACGGAGAAAAGTCAGAAGAAAAGCTTACTGCGCCTGCGCCGCGGCCAGGGGCTTGGCGGGCTTGCGGTACCACAGCGCATAGGCGGCGGCGAGCAGCAGCAGGAAGGGCACGCCGGTGAGTAGCGTGAGGTGGAACACATCGATGAACAGCGTGGACAGCAGCGCGGCCAGCATCAGCCCCGCGCCCAGCAGCGTCAGCCACGGGAAGCCCCACATGCGGAAGGCCAGCGGGGCATTGCCCTGGCCCACCCAGCGGCGGCGGAAGAACCAGTGCGTCACGAAGATCATGAACCAGGTGAACATGGCGCCGAACATTGATACCGACATCATCAGCATGAAGGACTGCTCGGGGTTGACGATGTTGAACACCGTGGCCACGGCAATGCCCAGGCACGACAGCAGCAGCGCCGGCAGCGGCACGCCGCGTGCGTTGACGCGGCCCAGCACGGCGGGCGCATGGCCGGCGCGCGACAGGCTGAACATCATGCGCGTGGTGATGTAGAGCTGGCTGTTCATCGCCGACAGCGCGGCCACCAGCACGACGAAGTTGACCACGCCGGCGCCGCCCGGCAGGCCGATGATCTCCATCACCTTCACGAAGGGGCTGCCTTCCTTGCCGGCGTCGGCCCAGGGCACGATGGCCAGCATCAGCGCGATCGTGGCCAGGTAGAACACCACCAGGCGCACCATGGTCGAGCGGAAGGCGCTGGTGATGGCCCGCTGCGGGTCCTTGGCCTCGCCGGCGGCGACGGCGATCATCTCGATACTCAGGTAGCTGAAGATGGCGATGATCACGCCTACCCAGGTGCCCCAGCCGCCCTTGGGGAAGAAACCGCCGTGGCTCACGTAGTTGCCGAAGCCCACGCCCTCGGGCCGGGTGCCGAAGACCACCCAGGCGCCAATCACGATGAAGGCCACGATGGCGATGATCTTGACCAGCGAGAAGCTGTACTCCACGGCACCGAAGGCCTTGACGCTCATCATGTTCACGCCGACCAGCACGGCCGAGAACAGCAGCACCCAGGTCCAGCGCGGCACCTCGGGGAACCAGTAGCCCATGTACAGGCCGATGGCCGTCACCTCGGTGCCCACGGCCAGCACCACGGCGGCCCAGTAGGCGTAGCGCACGAGAAAGCCGGCGATGGGCGCGATGTAGTGCTCGGCATAGGCGCCGAACGAGCCGGACGTGGGGTGGGCCACCGTCATCTCGGCCAGGCACCCCATCAGCAGCAGCGAGATCACCGCGCCCACGGCATAGCTGATGAGCACGCTCGGCCCGGCGAAGCTGATCGCAAAGCCGCTGCCCAGGAAGAGGCCGGTGCCGATGGCACCGCCGATGGCGATCATCGCCATCTGGCCGGCGCTCAGTTGTTGTTTCAGTCCGGCTTCGCGCTGGACGATGTCGTCGAAGGCCTGCATGCCTTGTCTCCGTGGTTGGGGATGCGCGCATGCTAGGTGCAGGGCTGTCGGCAGGATTAATGGTTATCCATGAAATGTGGAAAAATTGGATAATCAATCCAATGATTTGCGAAATGAGAATATTTTTATGCCAATCGAAGTCGACAAGACCGACCGTTTGCTGATCCGGGCGCTGCAGGAGAATGCGCGCCTCACCTCCGGCGACCTGGCCCAGCGGGTGAACCTGTCGCAGTCGCCGTCATGGCGGCGTATCAAGCGCCTGGAGGACGAGGGCGTCATCACCGGCTACCACGCGGCGCTGGACCGGCGCGCGCTGGGCTTCGGCGTGCTGGCCTTCGTGATGGTGGCGATCGACCACCAGAACGAGGAGTCGTCGCTGAGCTTCGAGGAGGCCGTGTGCGCCATCCCCGAGGTGGTGATGTTCCACGGCATCTCGGGGCCGGAGGACTTTCTGCTGGTCGTCGTCGCGCGCGACCTCGACGATTATTCCAACCTGCTGCAGCGCAAGCTGCACCGCCTGCCGGGCGTGCGCCAGGTGCACACGCATTTCTCGCTGCAGGAGTTCAAGGGGCAACTGGCCGGGCTGCCGGTATAGGGCAGCGGCGCGTTACAGCAGGCCGCTTTCCAGCGGCGGCATGCCATGGCGCTGGCGCACGCGGTTGCAGGCGTCGCTGCCGGCGGCGAACTCGCGGCAGGGCGAGGGGCGCCATTCGTAGATGCCGCAGTGCGCCTTCTCGCCCACCTGGCCCACCAGGGCCGCGCAGCGCGGCCGCGCCCAGTCGGTGCCGCGCATGCGGCAGGTGTATTCGGTGACTTCCTCGACCAGCCCGGCGGGCACGCGCCCGCCATGCTCCTGCGATTCGTGCACGGAAAAATCCACGCGGAACGAGGCGCAGCAGGCGCCGCAGGACAGGCAGGGGTGGTTCATGGCAGGGCGTGGGGCTGGGGACGGATGGCGGCAGGGCCGTATTGTGCCGCGCCGCAAGACCCCCAGGGCAGCTCTGTTTACCAAGCAGATATGGTGCAGCCAGGGTGATTTCGATGAAAATGAGAATTATTACTAATACCTATTGCCAGCCATGACTGCCGACATCCTGCCGCCGGGGGCTGCCCCCGTGCCCGGCGCTCCTGCCCCCGGCCTGATCCCTCTTGATGCGTTGCCCCGCCACACGCCGGCGCGCGTGGTCGATCTGGCGCCCAGCAGCGACCAGACCCTGCTGCTGCGGCTGATGGAGATCGGCTTCCTGCCGGGCGAGCCGGTGCGCATCGTGGCGGCGGGCTTTCCCGGTGGCGATCCGCTGGCGGTGCGCGTGGGCCAGGCCACGTTTGCGCTGCGCCGCCACGAGGCGGCGCTGGTGCGGGTGAGCGTGGTGGAGGGCGGGGCATGACGGCGCGTCCACCGCTGCAGCCCCTGCAGCCCTTGGGCAAGGCCACCGGCGGCGCGGCCGCTGCGCCGCTGCGCCTGGCCCTGCTGGGCAATCCCAACTGCGGCAAGACCGCGCTGTTCAACCTGCTGACCGGCGCGCGCCAGAAGGTGGCCAACTACGCCGGCGTGACCGTGGAGCGCAAGGAGGGCTGGCTCAGCACCGCCGCCGGCCGCCGCGTGCGCGTGCTGGACCTGCCCGGCACCTACAGCCTGCACGCCCACAGCGAGGACGAGCGCATCACGCACGACATCATCTCGGGCCTGCATGCCAGCGAGGCGCCGCCCGAGCTGCTGGTCTGCGTGACCGACGCCACCCACCTGCGCCTGAACCTGCGCCTGGTGCTGGAGGCGCGGCGCCTGGGTCTGCCCATGGTGCTGGTGCTGAACATGAGCGACATGGCCGAGCGCCAGGGCATCGCCATCGACCGCGAGGCGCTGGCGCGCGCGCTCGGCATGCCGGTGATTGCCTCGGTGGGCGTGCGCCAGGACGGCGCGCGCGAACTGCTCGACTGGCTGGACAGTGCTGAGGCGCGCGCCCTGGCCGCGCCGGCCGCGCAGGCCATCGCCGGCGATGCGCGCGAGCAGGTGCTGGCGCTGCACCAGCAGGTGGCGCGCATCATGGCGGACAGCGTGCGCGAGCCCGTGGTGGATACGCACCGCGACGACCGCATCGACGCCGTGGTGCTGCACCCGCTGTGGGGCATGCTGCTGCTCGCGGCCACGCTGTTTTTGATGTTCCAGGCCGTGTTCAGCTGGGCCGAGCCGCTGATGGACGGCATCAAGGGCGGCATGGCGGCGCTGGCCGGGCTCGTGAGCACGCAGTTGCCCGACGGCGTGCTGCGCAGCCTGCTCACGGACGGCATCATCGCGGGCACCGGCAGCGTGCTGGTGTTCCTGCCGCAGATCCTGATCCTGTTCTTCTTCATCCTCGCGCTCGAGGACTCGGGCTACCTGCCGCGCGCGGCCTTCCTGCTCGACCGCGTCATGGGCAAGGTGGGGCTGTCGGGGCGCTCGTTCATCCCGCTGCTGTCGAGCTTTGCCTGCGCCGTGCCCGGCATCATGGCCACGCGCTCCATCACCAGTTGGCGCGACCGGCTGGTGACCATCATGATCGCGCCGCTGATGACCTGCTCGGCGCGCCTGCCCGTGTATACGCTGCTGATCGGCGCCTTCATCCCCGCGCGCAGCGTGGCTGGCGTCTTCAACCTGCAGGGCCTGGTGCTGTTCGCGCTCTACGTGGGCGGCATCGTGAGCGCCATGGGCGTGGCCGCCGTCGCCCGGCTGATCGGCAAGAGCGCCGGTCCCACGCCGCTCCTGATGGAGCTGCCCGCCTACCGCTGGCCCAGCGTGCGCAGCCTGGCGCTGGGGCTGTACGAGCGCGCGATGATCTTCCTGCGCCGCGTGGGCGGCATCATCCTCACGGTGAGCATCGTGCTGTGGTTCCTGGCCAGCTACCCGGCGGCGCCGGACGGTGCCGCGGGCGCGGCGATCCGCTACAGCCTGGCAGGCCGCATCGGCGGCTGGCTCGAGGTGCTGCTGGCGCCCATCGGCTTCAACTGGCAGATCTCCATCGCGCTGGTGCCCGGCATGGCGGCGCGCGAGGTCGCTGTCGGCGCCATGGGCACGGTCTATGCGCTGTCGGCCGCGAGCGACGAGGCCATGGCCGAGCAGCTCGGGCCGCTGATCGCGCAGAGCTGGTCGCTGGCCACGGCGCTGTCGCTGCTGGTATGGTTCATCTTTGCGCCGCAGTGCATCTCGACCATCGCGGCGGTGCGGCGCGAGACCAACGGCTGGCGCTATCCGCTGCTGATGCTGGGATACCTTTTCGGCCTGGCGTACCTCGCCAGCTTCATCACCTACCGCGTCGCCCTGGCGCTGGGAGCGGGCTAATGCAAGAGCTGATCGTTGGCGTGATCGTGGCCGCGGCCGCCGTGTCGCTGGTGTGGCGCTACCTGCCGGCGCGCTGGCGCAGCAAGGCCGGGCGGCTGCACCCGTCGCTGGCGCCCAAGTCGTCGTCCGGCTGCGGCGGCTGCAGCGCCTGCGGCGGCGACAGCTGCTCGGATGCGGGCGGCAAGCGGCAGGGTTGAAGGCGTCTAAAAAGATAGCGGCTGGCGCTTGACAAAAGCCGACTTCAAATGGATTTTCTATTGAAGTCAGCGATTGGCAAGCGCCAGCCGCTATTGTTTTTGTATAGAGCTTAGCTCAGCTGACCCAGCAGCAGGTATTCCATGAGTGCCTTTTGCACGTGCATCCTGTTTTCCGCCTCGTCCCACACCACGGATTGCGGGCCGTCGATGACGTCGGCCTGCACTTCCTCGCCGCGGTGCGCGGGCAGGCAGTGCATGAACAGGGCATCGGCCTTGGCCACGCCCATCATCTCGGCGTCCACGCACCAGTCGGCAAAGGCCTTGCGGCGGGCCTCGTTCTCCTGCTCGTAGCCCATGCTGGTCCACACGTCGGTGGTCACCAGGTCGGCGCCGCGGCAGGCGTCCATCGGGTTGTCGAACACCTGGTAGCAGCCGGCATCGAAGGCCTGGCCGCCGAAGGCCAGCTTGGTGTCGACGCCGTAGCCGCTGGGCGTGCTCAGGTGCACCTTGAAGCCCAGCAGGTTGGCCGCCTGCAGCCAGGTGTTGGCCATGTTGTTGCCGTCGCCCACCCAGGCCACCACCTTGCCGGCGATCGAGCCGCGGTGCTCGATGAAGGTGAAGATGTCGGCCAGGATCTGGCAGGGATGGAACTCGTTGGTCAGGCCGTTGATGACCGGCACGCGCGAGTACTCGGCGAAGCGCTCGATCTTGTCCTGGCCGAAGGTGCGGATCATCACCAGGTCGGTCATGCGGCTGATGACGCGCGCGCTGTCCTCGATGGGCTCGGCGCGGCCGAGCTGGCTGTCGCCTGTTGTGAGGTGCACCACCGAGCCGCCGAGCTGGTACATGCCGGCCTCGAAGCTCACGCGCGTACGCGTGCTGGCCTTCTCGAAGATCATCGCCAGCGTGCGGTCCACCAGCGTGTAGTGCTTCTCGTACTTCTTGAACTTCTGCTTGATCAGCGCGGCGCGCGCCAGCACGTAGGCGTACTCGTCGGCGCTGAAGTCCTGGAACTGCAGGTAGTGCTTGATGGTCTTGTCGGTCATGGTGGGCCTCAGTCCTTCTTGGCCAGGAAGCTCTTGACGAGCTGTGCCAGCCGGGCCGCGATCTCGTCGGCCTCGGCCTTGGTCAGGATCAGCGCGGGCACCAGGCGGATCACGGTGTCGGCCGTCACGCTGAACAGCAGGCCGGCCTCGGCACCCAGGTTCACGAGCGCGCCACAGGGGCGATCCAGCTCCACGCCGATCATCAGGCCCTGGCCGCGCACCTCGACCACGCCGCTCTCGCCGGCCAATTCCTTCTGCAGCGCGGCCTTCAGGTGCGCGCCCACTTCGGTGGCGTTGGCCAGCAGGCCGTCGGCCTCGATGATCTCGATGGTCTCGGCGCCAGCGCGCATGGCCAGCGGGTTGCCGCCGAACGTGGTGCCGTGGTTGCCCGGCTGCAGTATCTTGGCGGCGCGAGGGCCGGCCAGCAGCGCGCCCACCGGCACGCCCGAGCCCAGGCCCTTGGCCAGGCTCATCACGTCGGGCACGATGCCGGCCCACTGGTGGGCGAACCACTTGCCGGTGCGGCCCATGCCGCTTTGCACCTCGTCGACGATGAACAGCCAGTCGCGCTCGTCGCACAGCTGGCGCACCTGCTGCATGAACTCGGCCCGCATCGGGTGCAGGCCGCCTTCGCCCTGGATGGGCTCCATCATCACCGCGACGATGTTGCCGTTGCCTTCGGCCGCGGCCTTCAGCGCCGCGAAGTCATTCGTCGGCACGCGCACGAATCCGTCGAGCAGCGGGCCGAAGCCATTGCGCACCTTGGGGTTGGCGGTGGCGCTCATCGTGGCGATGGAGCGACCGTGGAAGGCGTGCTCGAACACGATGATCGTGGGGTTGGCGATGCCCTTGTCCACGCCGAACTTGCGTGCCACCTTGATGGCGGCTTCGTTGGCCTCCAGGCCGGTGTTGCAGAAGAAGGCGTTGGTCATCTGCGCGCGCTCGGTCAGCAGCGCAGCGAGCTTTTCCTGGCCGGGCACGTAGTAGTAGTTGGAGCAGTGGATCAGCGTGGCCACCTGCTCCTGCAGCGCGGCCACGAAACGCGCGTGGTTGTGGCCCAGCGTGTTGACGGCGATGCCGGCCAGCGAGTCCAGGTACTCCTTGCCGTTGACGTCCCACACGCGCACGCCCTGGCCTCGAGCGAGGGCGACCGGCACGCGGCCATAGGTCGTCATCACATGGGGCTCGGTGGGCTGGGCAATGGCGTTCATGGAAAATCTCCAGGCAAAGAAATGAAAAGAAAAAGAGGGGGTTCCTCACCCCATCGATGCAGGATTCGCATCGATGGTCACAGCCATTCTAGGGTGTGTTGCCGGCAGGACTATTGAAGAATCCGCATCACTGCATTGCGGTGGGTCGCTTTGCATTCATGCACATCATGCATAAAGTCATGCATGGAAGTTTTGTGGATGAAAACCCTATCTCTTATATAAGAGTTAAAATACGTGTTTTGCTCCGGCACAGTGATCCTGGCCGCGCGCAATGCAACAGACTATCAAACCCATGGTATCGCCAACAGCTCAAGAGATTTTCATCCAAGGCATCACCGAGGACGGAAAGACGTTTCGCCCCAGCGACTGGGCCGAGCGGCTGGCGGGCGTGATGAGCCAGTTCCGCCCCGGCGGCGCGCGCCCCGGCAGCCACCTGGGCTACTCGCCATGGTGCATCCCGACGATGGTGGGCAGCGTGAAGTGCGTGATCGTGCACTCCGAGCTGCGCAGCTTCAACCCCATGGCCTGGGACTTCGTGATGGGCTTCGCCCGCGACAACCACCTGCAGACCTCCGAGGCCTGCTCGCTGCTGGACGACCAGCCTTCCGCCCGCCGGGCCTGATTCCCGTATCAAAAAGAATAGCTGCTAGCGCTTGCCCCTGGCTGATTTCAGTATGAAAATCATCTGAAATCCAAAGAGGAAAAGCGCCAGCAGCTATTCTTTTTAATACCCTGAGCGCAAAAAAGCCGTCCCTAGGGACGGCTTTTCAGTCGCTGACAGCGCACCCGATTCAAACGGCGGGCGGCGCGATGGCTGCCCGTGCTGTTGTTGTCTTGGTGCGGCGGCCTGGTATCAGGCGGCCAGTGCCAGGGCCTTGACCTTGGCGGCGATGCGGCTCTTGTCGCGAGCAGCCTTGTTCTTGTGGAAGATGCCCTTGTCGGCGATGGTGTCGAGCACCGATTGCGCCTTGGCGAACAGTTCGGTCGCCTTGGTCTTGTCGCCAGCGGCAACGGCCTTTTCCACGTTCTTGACGGCGGTGCGGTACTTCGAACGCAGCGAGGTGTTCGCGGCGTTCAGCTTGACGTTCTGGCGTGCGCGCTTGCGGCCCGATGCCAAACGGGGGTTCTTCTTGACTGGCTTTCCTGCCATGATGTTTTCCTTAAAAGTCTGAGGATGATGTCGGCGAACCTGCGATTATAGCGCGTTTACCAACATTTGCCATGCAGGGCTGCGGCGGCAGCCGCTGGGGCGCCATCGCCGGCGCTACACTCGCCGGGTGTCACTGTTCAAAGCCGCCTCCACCGTCTCCCTGTTCACGCTGCTGTCGCGCATCACGGGGCTGGCCCGCGATCTGCTGATGGCCTCGCTCTTCGGGGCCAGCGCGCTGACCGACGCGTTCAACGTCGCCTTCCGCATTCCCAACCTGTTCCGCCGCCTGTTCGCCGAAGGCGCGTTCAGCCAGGCCTTCGTGCCGGTGCTGGCCTCCACGCGCGCCACCGAGGGCGACGAGCGCACGCGCGCGCTGGTGCACAGCGTGGCCACGGTGCTGTTCTGGATCCTGGTGGCGACCTGCGTGCTGGGCGTGGTGGGCGCGCCGGTGCTGGTGTGGCTGCTGGCCAGCGGCCTGCGGCAGACACCGCACAGTTACGACGCGGCGGTGCTGATGACGCGCTGGATGTTCCCCTACATCGGCTTCATGTCGCTGGTGGCGCTGGCGGCGGGCGTGCTCAACACCTGGCGGCGCTTCGTGGTGCCGGCGGCCACGCCGGTGCTGCTCAACCTCAGCATGATCGTGGCCGCGCTGCTGCTGGCGCCCTGGCTGGAGCGCGCGGGGCAGGAGCCCATCTACGCGATGGCGGCCGGCGTGATGCTGGGCGGCATCCTGCAGCTGGCGGTGCAGTTTCCGGCGCTGCGCCGCATCCACATGCTGCCGCGCATCGCCTTCAGCCCCGCGGTGGTGCGCGAGGCCTGGCGCGATGCGGGCGTGCGCCGCATCCTGGGGCTGATGGCGCCGGCCCTGCTGGGCGTGGGCGTGGCGCAGATCTCGCTGATGATCAACACGCAGATCGCGTCCTACCTGGCGGTGGGCAGCGTGACCTGGCTGTTCTATGCCGACCGGCTGATGGAGTTTCCGACCGCGCTGCTGGGCGTGGCGCTGGGCGTGGTGCTGACGCCGCAGCTCTCGGCCGCCAAGGCCGCGGGCGACTCCACGCGCTACGGCGCGATGTTGGACTGGGGCCTGCGCATGGTGGTGCTGCTGGCCATGCCTTGCGCCGTGGCGCTGCTGGCCTTTGCCACGCCGCTGGTGGCCACGCTGTTCCACTACGGCGCGCTCACCGGCACCGACGTGGATCGCATCGCCGTCGCGCTGATGGGCTACGGCGCCGGGCTGATCGGCATGGTGGCGATCAAGGTGCTGGCGCCGGGCTTCTATGCCAGCCAGGACATCCGCACGCCGGTCAAGATCGCCATCTGCGTGCTGGTGGCGACGCAGCTGATGAACCTGGTGCTGGTGCCCTGGCTCGCGCATGCGGGGCTGGCGCTGTCCATCGGCCTGGGGGCGCTGGTCAATGCGCTGTGGCTGCTGATCGGCCTGGTGCGGCGCGGCAGCTTCCAGCCACTGCCCGGTTGGGGGGTATTTGCAGCCCGTGTGCTTTTTGCCTCCGCATTGCTTGCTATATTTTTGGTATTCGGTGCACGGCACTTCGACTGGGTGGCGCTGGGCGCGCATCGCCTGCAGCGCTTTGGCCTGATGGCCGGCTGGCTGGCGGCGTCGGTGCTGCTGTACTTCGGGGCGCTGGCGCTGACGGGCATGCGGCTGAGGGAGCTGCTGCGAAGATAGTAGGGGCATGGGACAGATATGGATCTGAGCTTTTCGTTGCCGACTCCTCTGGAGCATTTTTCGTCGCTGGTGCAAAGCGACAGCGAATTTCCGCTGCTCGAGGCCGCGGCGTCGCTGGCCTGCATTGAGTACCCGCAGCTCGACGTGCAGCAGGTGCTCAACGAGGTCGACCAGCTGATCGGGCAGATGCGGCGCCATCGCGACTGCGAGAGCCACAGCCAGCTCACGCGGCTCAAGTTCCTGAACCACATGTTCTATAGCGAGTGGGGCTTCCAGGGCAATGCCAACGACTACTACGCGCCCGACAACAGCTGCCTGAACGTGGTGCTGCACAAGCGCCGGGGCATCCCGGTGTCGCTGGCCGTGATCTGGCTGGAGCTGGCGGCCGAGTTGAGGCTGCAAGTGCATGGCGTGGGCTTTCCGGGGCACTTCCTGCTGAAGGTGAGCCTGCCCGAGGGGCAGGTGGTGCTGGACCCGCTGACGGGCCAGTCCTTCTCGAGCAGCATGCTGGCGGAGATGCTGGAGTCCGTGCGGCCGCAGCAGCTGCGCCCGCTGGACGACGAGGTGCCGCTCGGCCTGTACCTGCAGCCGGCCACGCCGCGCGACATCATTGCCCGCATGCTGGGCAACCTCAAGGAAATCTACCGCTCCGAACGCAACTGGCCCCGGCTGATCGAGGCGCAGAACCGGCGCATCGTGCTTGAGCCCGACCAATGGACCGAGGTGCGCGACCGCGGGCTGGCCTACGTGGAGCTGGGGGTGAAGGACCGGGCCCTGGTGGACCTGGGCGAGTACCTGGCGCATGCCGAAGGCGCCAGCGACGTGCCGGAAATCCGCCACCGGCTGGACTTGTTGCAGAAGATGTAACAAACTTCGGGTGAATGACATCCCATTGTCATGAAGGTGTCATAGATTTGTTGGATCATTTCCTTGACTGTGGAAGTGTTCGCCATGAAAGACAAATTACGGCTCATGCCTGAAGACATCATGCAGCGCATCGCGCGCGATGTGATGGACAGCTACGACGAATCGCTGGAACTGGAGATGGAGGACGGGCTGCTCAGCGGCGTGCCATTCGCGGCCGCCGGGCTCTCCGATCCCGACTACAAGTATTTCCGCGAGCTGGTACGGCTGCAGGGGGAACTGGTCAAGCTGCAGGACTGGGTGCAGCACACCGGCGAGAAGGTCGTCATCCTGTTCGAGGGACGCGACGCGGCCGGCAAGGGCGGCGTCATCAAGCGCATCACGCAGCGCCTGAACCCCCGGGTGGTGCGCGTAGCCGCGCTGCCGGCGCCCAACGACCGCGAGCGCACCCAGTGGTACTTCCAGCGCTATGTGGCGCACCTGCCCGCGGCCGGCGAGATCGTGCTGTTCGACCGCAGCTGGTACAACCGCGCTGGCGTCGAGAAGGTGATGGGCTTCTGCACCGAGGATGAGTACGAGGAGTTCTTCCGCTCGGTGCCCGAGTTCGAGAAGATGCTGGTGCGCTCGGGCATACGCCTGATCAAGTACTGGTTCTCGATCACCGACGAAGAGCAGCACCTGCGCTTCCTGGGCCGCATCCACGACCCGCTCAAGCAGTGGAAGCTCTCGCCCATGGACCTGCAGAGCCGCGTGCGCTGGGAAGAGTACACCAAGGCCAAGGAGGCGATGCTGGAGCGCACCCACATTGCCGAGGCGCCCTGGTGGGTGGTGCAGGCGGTGGACAAGCAGAAAGCCCGCCTCAACTGCATCGCGCACCTGCTGGGCCAGATGCCCTATACCGATATCGACCACGACCACGTGGTGCTGCCCGATCGCGTGCGCCACCCCGACTACATCCGCCAGCCGGTGCCGGCGCAGATGTTCGTGCCGGAAATCTACTGATCTTTCTTTTGCGGGGTTTGCGTGCCGTCTTCCGGCGGCGTGCAATCCTGCTCTGCAGACGGGCGGGGGCTATGGGCATCCGCCCGTTTTGCTTGCTGGGCATCGGCAGCGGCGCAATCGCGCGTGGCCTCTGCTGGCGCTGCGGCCTGGGGCTGAGCCACCGGTGCAACCGCTCGGGCGCGCTCCTTCGCCGCAGGCGCCGAGGTTGCGGCAGGCGATCTTGCGGCGGGCGCTCCTGCGGCAGACGAGCGGGCCGCAGGAGCCGCGGCCGGTGCCGGCACATCGGCGGGCGGCGCTGCCAGCTCCGCGGCCGGCCCGGCGCTGCCGGATTCGGTCTCGGCCTGCTGCCCATGCTGCAGCACCAGCACTCCCACCACGCCGATGGCGGCAATGCCGGCCAGCGCCTGCCGCAGCCAGCGGCCATCGTTGGCGGCCGGGGACGGCGTATGGCGCTGGCGGGCCTGCGCGGCAGCATATTCCAGCACGCGCTCGCGGGTGGCCTCGGCCGGGCCGCGGTCCTCGGCCGTGGCTTCGCGGTAGAGCTGCACCAACGGGTCGGCCGGTGCGGGAGTGGTCGGTGGATTCGGGTTCATGCCATCACCTGCAAGGCTTCGCGCAGCTTGGCGCGTGCATAGCGCAGCCGGCTCTTGGCGGTTTCGACGGGCACCTGCGTGGCGCGGGCGATGTCGGCCAGCGGCATGTCGGCCTCGGCCTGCAGCAGAAAGGTGGCGCGCTGCTCGGCGGGCAGCTCGGCCAGGGCCTGCAGCAGCAGCCGGCCCGCGGTGCGGCGGTCGAGCTGGCGGTCGGGCTCGAAACCTGAGGCGGCGAAGAGGCTGTCCGCCAGCCGTTGGCTTTCCTCGCTGTCGTCCGACAGGCTGATCTCCACGCGATGGCGGCGCCAGTGGTCGATGAGCCGGTGGTGCGCCAGCGTGAAGAGCCAGGTGCTGAACTTGCTGCGCACCTGGTAGCGTGGCGCGCTATCGACCACGGCGAACCACACGTCCTGGCTCAGGTCCTCGGCCAGCGCGGCACTGCCCGTGTTCCGGAAGAGGTAGCGCCAGAGGCGCTGGCGGTTGCGGTCGTACAGCGGCGCGAATGCATCGGCCTGGCCGGCGGCATAGGCCAGCATCAGGTCTTCGTCGGTGGGCAGGGGCTCGGGCGCGGCCATGCCGGCGATTATGCCGGCCCGGGTGCTCACCAGCGGGGCGGATCGGGCACATAGCCGTTGCCGGTGGCCGGAAAGGGGTTGGGGCGCTGGTGGGGGCGGGGCTGCGGGATCACGCCCTGGGCCACCAGGTTGGCATGGCTGTCGTAGCGGATGCGCAGCAGCTGCACCGGCCGCGCCGTGGCGCTGGTGAACTCGGTGGTGCCGCTGTACGAATTCTCGATGGCGCCGTGGCCGGTGCCCAGCGACGGGGCGGGGGCCGCCATCTCGGCGGACGGGGCTGCACTGCGGGACTTAGCGGCCGCATCGGCTTCGCCGGAATAGGGGGCGGAGCGGGGCAGGGGGCGGGGCGGCTGCCGGCGCTCGCTGAACAGCGCCACGCCGATCACGCCCACATCATCCGGCCGACCGGTGCGGCTGGCATACGAGGCACTGCGGTCCGAGAAATAGAAGGCCGCCACCTGCTGCGCGTTCTTGCGCCAGCCGGTGATGGCCGTGTTTTCCCACGGCGAGAACACATAGCCGTCGTCCGGCGTGGCCGAGGCCGTGCGGCCGGTGATGACGTTCACCCCGTCGACGCTGATGACCGCGAGGATGCGCTGCCCGGTGCGGTTGCCGACCTGGATGGCGTAGCTCGCACCCGGCCGGCCGGCGACCCAGTACTCGCCGCGGTGCCGGTACAGCGGCAGGCTCTGGCCGCTGGCGCGGTCGATGAGTTGCACATCGGCCAGCGTGGCAGCATGGCCTGTGCCGGCCCAGGCCAGGCAGGCGGCCAGCAGGCAGTTGGTGCCGACGCGGATGGTGAAGGAGCGGGGAGGCATGGAGGCGTCCTGTGCAGAGTGGATGACAGTCA
Organism: Comamonas sp.; assembly: GCA_050282565.1. Classification (GTDB taxonomy): domain Bacteria; phylum Pseudomonadota; class Gammaproteobacteria; order Burkholderiales; family Burkholderiaceae_C; genus Comamonas. The sequence goes on along the minus strand of JBLZYV010000062.1, from coordinate 9,084 downwards.
CTGAAACGCGCCACGCGCTGCAACGGGGTCAGGCGCCGGCGTGCAAATTGTAAGCGGCTGCAACCGAGGGCCCTGGCTCCATCAGGGTTAACCACAGGCCGGCGTGCGCTGCGACGGCGGAAAGAATCTCGCTATAGTCCTTCGATGGCTGTATGTAAAAAACCATAGCAATATGCGCAACGAGGACCAAGGCTTTGTAGTGTTTCGCCTGAACCGGGTGAAGCTGCTGGTGCTGCTGGCACTGCTGGCCTCCACCTTTGCGGGCCTGTATTTCGCGCGCGACATCGACCGTCTGTGGGGCGAGGCCGCTGCCTACCGCTACGCAGCCGGCCTGCCGGTGCTGTACCTGCTGCTGGTGGTGGGCTATGCGCTGTACCTGTGGCGCCATCCCGAGCGGGATATCCGCTAGCCGCCATGCTGCAGCACCACCGCCGCTTCCTCATCTATCTGCTGGCCGTGTGCCTGTTCATCGCCGGCATGGTCTGGGCCGAGCGCGAAGGCCTGCCCAAGCAGTGGATAGGGCCGATCTTCCTGTTCCTGCCGGTGATGATGTATGCCGCCATCGGCGTCTGGGGGCGCACGGCTGATCCCGAGCAGTACTACGTGGCGGGGCGCAGCATCCCGCCGTTCTACAACGGCATGGCGGCGGCGGCCGACTGGATGAGCGCGGCCTCGTTCATCAGCCTGCCGGGTGCGCTGTACCTGCAGGGCTTTTCGGGCACCTTCGAGCAAGCAGGCGGACTGGCCTACCTGCTGGGCTGGACGGGCGGGTTCGTGCTGGTGGCGCTGCTCATTGCGCCGCAGCTGCGGGCCCTGCGGCTGTACACGCTGCCGGATTTCTTCCAGCTGCGCTACGGCGGGCGCTGGCCGCGCGTGATGGCGGCCTGGGCCGCGGTGCTGTGCTCGTTCTCATATGTGGTGGCGCAGATCTACGCGGTGGGCCTGATCGCGTCGCGGCTGACCGGTGTGCAGTTCGAGATCGGCATCATGCTGGGGCTGGGCGGCGTGCTGCTGTGCTCCTTCCTCGGCGGCATGCGGGCCATCACCTGGACGCAGGTGGCGCAGTACGTGATCCTGCTGCTGGCCTTCCTGATCCCGGTGTCGTGGCTGGCCTACCAGCACCTGGGCAACCCGGCCGCGCCGCTGGTGTATGCAAGCCAGCTCGGCAAGATCAGCACGAAGGAGCAGGCCCTGCTGCACGATCCGGCCGAGCGGCAGGTGGAGTCCATCTACCTGGAGCGCGCGCTGGTCTACGAATCGCGCCTGCGCAACATACCGGCGGCGCTGGAGGCCGAGCGCGAGCGGTTGCGCGAGCAGGTGCACCAGTTGCGCATCAGCAATGCCGAGCTCGGCCAGGTGCTGGCCGCCAGCCGGGCCCTGGCGGCCCTGCCCAAGGACGAAGCCACGGCGCGCGAGCTGTGGACGGCGCAGATGAAGGAGAACCATGCCCGAGCCCGGCCGCTGGGGGGGGTGCCGCCGTATGCGCTGGCCTTTGCCGGCGACCCGCAGGGCGATGCGGCCGCGCAGCAGCAGTTCGAGTTGTCGCGGCGCAATTTTCTCGCGCTGATCTTCTGCCTGATGCTGGGCACGGCCGGGCTGCCGCACCTGCTGACGCGCTACTACACCGCGCCCACGGTGGCGGGCGCCCGGCACTCGGTGGCCTGGACGCTGTTCTTCGTCACGCTGCTGTATGCCAGCGCGCCGGCGCTGGCGGCCATGGTCAAGCTGGAGGTGATGCAGAACCTGGTCGGCAGCTCGTTCGACCAGTTGCCGAACTGGATCGCGCAATGGGCGCGGGTCGACAGCTCGCTGCTGTCCATCGAGGACGTGAATGGCGACGGCATCGTGCAATGGGCCGAGGTGCGACTGGGTGCCGACCTCATCATGCTGGCCACGCCGGAGCTGGGCGGGCTGCCGTATGTGATGTCGGGCCTGGTCGCGGCCGGCGGGCTGGCGGCCGCGCTGTCCACAGCCGATGGCCTGCTGCTGACCATCAGCAATGCGCTGGTGCGCGACCTGTACCTGCAGCAGCGTCAGCAGCCGGTGACGCCGGAGCAGCGCGTGATCCTGAGCAAGTTCACGCTGCTGATGGTGGCGCTGGTGGCGGCGGCCGTGGCGTCGGTCAAGACCTCGGAGATCCTGGTGCTGGTGTCGGCCTCGTTCTCGCTCGCGGCCTCGGCCTTCGTGCCGGCCATGCTGCTGGGGCTGTACTGGAAGGGGGCCACGCGCCTGGGCGCAAGCTGCGGCATGGCGGCCGGGCTGCTGGTGACGCTGCTGTACATGCTGCTCAACCTGCCCAGCCTGTCGGCCGCGCGCGGCAGCGGGGCGCATCTGTGGTGGGGCATCCAGCCCACGCAGGCGGGGGTGTTCGGCGTGCCGGTCGGCTTTCTGGTGACTGTGGCGGTCAGCCGCTGCAGCCCCTGGCTGCAGCGGGGCCATTAGAAACGACAAGGGCTGCCCGAAGGCAGCCCTGGATGCAGCTTGGCAAAGAAGCTCAGACGTTGAGTAGCTCGACCTCGAACTTCAGCGTGGCGTTTGGCGGGATCACGCCGCCGGCACCGCGGGCACCGTAGCCCAGGCTGGCGGGGATGACCAGGGTGCGCTTGCCGCCCACCTTCATGCCCTGCACGCCTTCGTCCCAGCCCTTGATGACCATGCCGGCGCCCAGCGGGAACACGAAGGGGTCGTTGCGGTCCTTGCTGGAGTCGAACTTCGAGCCTTGCTCTCCATTGTTGTACAGCCAGCCGGTGTAGTGCACGGTGACCTGCTTGCCCTTGACAGCCTCGGCGCCGGAACCGACCACATGGTCTTCGTACTGGAGCCCGCTGGCGGTAGTTGTAAAAGTCATATCGAAACCTCCCTCTCTATGTTACAGCGTCTGGCCAAAGAAAAACCCGCGGCGGGCGGGTTGTCTCCGGCGCAGGCGGATTTATTTCTTGACTTGCGCGGCCACCCAGCGGGTGGCAAAGGCCTGCACGTCGGACAGGCGCTTGAGCAGATCCTGGCCGGACGGCGTCACGGTGTAGCCGTCGCTGTTGTGGTCCAGGAAGCCGGCTTCGCGCAGCTCCTTGATGCGGGTGTTCAGGGTGTTGGGGGTGATGCCGCCCACACTGTCCTGCAGCAGCCGGAAGGTCTGCGGGTGCCCGTCCCGCAGTGCCCACAGTACGCGCAAAGCGTAACGGCATTCCAGCCGTTCGAACAGCTGGTTGATCGCGGTATTTTCTTTGGCGCTCATCTATGGTTCTCCTTGCGCAGTGTTGAAGAGCATGGCCATGCCGGCATGCGTTCAAAGTTTGTTTCGCCGCAGGTCCCACTATAGTCGGACAGCACGGATTTTGCTACAAGTTTAGTAGCTCCTGCGGCCGTGTGTATAGGCATATACATCTATTCTGTGCCAAAGCTGGGAAAAGTGTTGCGAGCTTGCTACGTTTGTATGAGCGCCTGTACAAGCGCCAGCCTGCCGTTCCAAGGGTACGGCGCACCACTTCTACGCATGCTAATAGGGGGTTGATGCATGGAAAACCGGGCTTGCCCCAGTGGGGCGCCCGGGAGCGCGGGGCTTCCGCTACGCTGGCGGCTTGCTTGCACCGTGGATGGAAGATGGATACGAAACCCGAATATCTGGAGACGGCACTGGCCGAGCCCTTCGGCTCGCTGCCAGCCCTGGTGGAACTGCAGGCCCGGCACCGGCCGCAGCACCGTGCAGTGGTTCTGGGTGAGCGCGCGCTCACCTACGCGGAGCTGGCGCCGGCTATGGAGCGGGTGGCCGCGCGGCTGCAGCAGGCGGGCCTGGTGCCTGGCGATGTGATCGGCGTCTGCGCCGGCAGTTCGGTGGAATACCTGCTGGTGTACCTGGGCGCGCTGCGGGCCGGCGTGGTGGTGGCGCCGCTGGCGCCTTCGTCCACGGCCGCGAACCTCGATGCCATGCTGGCCAACGCCCAGGCGCGCCTGCTGTTCCGCGATGCGGAGGTGGCGGCGGAATGGACGCTGGCGGACGCCTCCATCCCCTGCGTCGCGCTGGACGATTCGGCGGCCGGCGAGCCCTGGTCGCGCTGGCTGGCCCAGGCGAGCGGCGCCACGGCGCATCCCATAGCGCCGCAGCCGGACTGGCCGTTCAACCTGATCTATTCGTCGGGCACCACCGGCGTGCCCAAGGGCATCATCCAGTCCTGGGGCATGCGCTGGGCGCATGTGAAGAGGGCCGAGTTCAACGGCTACGGGCCGAACACCGTCTCGCTGGCGGCGACGCCGCTGTACTCCAACACCACGCTGGTGGCGGCCCTGCCCACGCTGGGCATGGGCGGCACGCTGGTGCTGATGCGCAAGTTCGACACTGCCGAGTACCTGCGCCTGGCGCAGCGCGAGGGCGCCACGCACACCATGCTGGTGCCGGTGCAGTACCAGCGGCTGATGAACTTTGCCGGTTTCGACGCGGCCGACCTGGGCCAGCTGACGACCAAGTTCTGCACCAGCGCGCCCTTCAAGGCAGCGCTGAAGGCCGAGGTGCTGCGGCGCTGGCCGGGCCAGTTGATCGAGTACTACGGCATGACCGAGGGCGGCGTGGGCTGCGAGCTTCACTGCCACCGGCACCCGGACAAGCTGCACACCGTGGGCCGGCCGCGCGACGGCGTGGACGTGCGCTTCATCGACGAGGAGGGCCGCGAGCTGCCGCAAGGCGAGACGGGCGAGATCGTCGGCCGCTCGTCGGCCATGATGACGGGCTACTACCGCCTGCCCGAGAAGACGCGCGAGGCCGAGTGGTTCGACGCCGCGGGCGTGCGCTTCATCCGCACCGGCGATGTGGGGCGGCTCGACGAGGACGGCTTCCTGGTGCTGGGCGACCGCAAGAAGGACATGATCATCTCGGGCGGCTTCAACATCTACCCCAGCGACATCGAGCAGGTGCTGCTGCAGCACCCGCAGGTGCAGGAGTGCGCGGTGGTGGGCGTGGCCTCGGAGCAGTGGGGCGAGACGCCGGTGGCCTACGCGGTGCTGCGGCCGGGCGAGAGCGCCGGCGCGGCCGAGCTGCAGGCCTGGCTGAACAGCCGCGTCGGCAAGACGCAGCGCGTGGCCGAGCTGCTGCTGGTGCCGCAGCTGCCGCGCAGCGAGATCGGCAAGGTGCTCAAGCGCGAGCTGCGCGAGCAGTACGAACGCTCATGAAAAAGTGAGCTGCTCGCGCTTGATGGTCAACGGATTCGGTAGGAAAAATATTGGAAACCATGGACTGGAAAGCACCAGCAGCTCTGTTTTTTGAAGTGACCGGCTAGCCCGCATACCGGATCGCCCGGCTGCCGCGGCACAGGCCGTAGAGCTGCAGATGGGCCTGCTGCGCGATCTGGATCGCCAGCGTGGTGGGCGCCGAGATCGTGGCCAGCACCGGCAGGCCGAGCCGGGCGCACTTGCGCACCAGCTCGTAGCTGGCGCGGCTGGTCATCGCCACGAAGCCCGGGGTGCCCAGCAGCTGCTGCTGCGCCATGTGGCCCAAGAGCTTGTCGAGCGCGTTGTGGCGGCCCACGTCTTCCATGGCCACGGCGATGCTGCCGTCGAGCCGCGCCCAGGCGGCGGCATGGATGGCGCCGGCCTGGCGGTTCAGCGGCTGGTGCGCCGGCAGCTCGGCGAAGGCCTGCGCCAGCGTGGTAAGCGTGATCTTCTGCACCCACGCCGGCGGCGTGAGCGGCTGGGGCTCCAGGTCCAGCGCCTGCAGGCTGTCGATGCCGCAGACGCCGCAGCCGGTGCGCCCGGCCAGGCTGCGGCGCCGGTCCTTGAGCCGCGCGAAATGCTGGCTGGCGATCTCCAGGTGCACCTCGACGGCGTCGTCGCAGCCGGGCTGCACCTCGATGCCGTAGCAGTCGGCGAGGCTGTCGAGGATGCCTTCGCTGAGCGCAAAGCCCAGCGCGAACGCGGCCAGGTCCTGCGGCGTGGCCATCATCACCGCGTGCGACAGGCCGTTGAACACCAGGGCCACCGGCACCTCGGCGGCGATCCAGTCGTCGCGGCGCTCGACACCATCCGCCGTCAGCACCTCCACCGGGCCGGCGCGCAACGAGGGCGCGGCCGGCGTGCCGTCGTCTTGCAGGTGCAGGGGGGCGGAGGAGGTCGGGGATTGCATGGGGTCTCCATCAAGGACAAAGCCCCGCCGGAGCGGGGCTCCGGCGGGGCTTTGATTATGGTGCAGCGGCAACGGGGCCGCCGTCCGTCGGGTGAAGGTCAGATGAAGCTGCGCAGCTTGTCCGAGCGGCTGGGGTGCTTGAGCTTGCGCAGCGCCTTGGCCTCGATCTGGCGGATGCGCTCGCGCGTCACGTCGAACTGCTTGCCCACTTCCTCCAGCGTGTGGTCGGTGGACATCTCGATGCCGAAGCGCATGCGCAGCACCTTGGCTTCGCGCGGCGTCAGGCCGTCAAGGATGTCCTTGACCACGTCGCGCAGGCCGGCCTGCATCGCAGCGTCCACCGGCGCGGTGTTGGCGCTGTCCTCGATGAAGTCGCCCAGGTGGCTGTCGTCGTCGTCGCCGATGGGGGTTTCCATCGAGATCGGCTCCTTGGCGATCTTCATGATCTTGCGGATCTTGTCCTCGGGGATCTCCATCTTCGCGGCCAGGATGGACGCATCGGGCTCGAAGCCGAACTCCTGCAGGTGCTGGCGGCTGATGCGGTTCATCTTGTTGATGGTCTCGATCATGTGCACCGGGATGCGGATGGTTCGAGCTTGATCCGCGATGGATCGTGTGATCGCCTGGCGGATCCACCACGTGGCGTAGGTCGAGAACTTGTAGCCGCGGCGGTATTCGAACTTGTCCACCGCCTTCATCAGGCCGATGTTGCCCTCCTGGATCAGATCCAGGAACTGCAGGCCGCGGTTGGTGTACTTCTTGGCGATCGAGATCACCAGGCGCAGGTTGGCCTCGATCATCTCCTTCTTGGCGTCGCGCGAGTTGGCTTCACCCGCGTTCATGCGCTTGTTGATCTCCTTGAGCTCGGACAGCGGCACCACCACGCGCGCCTGCAGGTCCATCAGCTTTTGCTGCAGTTCCTGGATCGGCGGGATGTTGCGCTGCATCACGGCGCTCCAGGGCTTGCCGGCGGCGGCCTGCTTCTCGACCCACTGCAGGTTCAGCAGGTTGGCCGGGAAGTCCTTGATGAAGGTCTCCTGGGGCATACCGCACTTGTCCACGATGATGCGGCGCAGCTCGCGCTCCTTCTTGCGCACGTCGTCCACCTGGGCGCGCACCATGTCGCACAGCTTCTCGATGGTCTTGGCCGTGAAACGGATGGTCATCAGCTCTGCCGAGATCTCGTGCTGCACCTTCATGTACGCGGGACCGCCGTAGCCGTCCTTGTCGTAGATCTTGTGCATCTTCTCGAACAGCGCGCGCAGCGTGTCGAAGCGGCGCAGGGCCTCGTTCTTGAGCTCTTCGAGCTTCTTGGTCAGCGCCTTGGAGCCGCCCTTGCCGTCGTCGTCGTCTTCCTCGTCGAACTCGTCGAAGTCTTCCTCGGCCACGTAGTCGTCGGCCTCGTTGGGATTGGAGAAGCCGTCCACCACGGTGGAGATGACGACCTTGCCCTCGCGGATTTCCTCACCCATGTTGAGGATCTCGGCGATGGTGGCGGGCGAGGCGCTGATGGCCTCCATCATGTCCATCAGGCCGCCCTCGATGCGCTTGGCGATCTCGATCTCGCCTTCGCGCGTGAGCAGCTCCACCGTACCCATTTCGCGCATGTACATGCGCACGGGGTCGGTGGTGCGGCCGAATTCCGAGTCCACGGTGGACAGGGCGGCCTCGGCTTCTTCCTCGGCCTCCTCCACGGTGGTGGCCGTGGGGGTCACGTTGTTCTGGAACAGGGTTTCCGCGTCGGGCGTTTGCTCGTACACGGCCACGCCCATGTCGCCCAGCATGGCGACCACGACTTCCATGGTTTCGGCGTCCACCAGCTTGTCGGGCAGGTGGTCGGAGATTTCCACCTGCGTGAGGTAGCCGCGCGTCTTGCCCAGCGTGATCAGCTTCTTGAGCTGCGAGCGGCGCTTGGCCATGTCCTCTTCGGACAGCACGGTCTCGTCCAGGCCGAACTCCTTCATCAAGGCGCGTTCCTTGGCCTTGCTGATCTTCATGCGCAGGGGCTTGGCCTTCTCGACCGGGGCGGCTTCGGCGGCCTCAACCACCTCGGCTTCGGGCTCGCCTTCGAGGTCGGACTCGATGTCGGACAGGTCGGCGTCGTCCTCCAGGCCTTCTTCCTTGGCCTTGGGCTTGCGGCCGCGCTTCTTCTTGGGCGCCTCTTCGGCGACTTCGGGCTCGGCAGCAGCCGCCTTGGCGCGCGCGGGCTTCTTCTTCAACAGTTCATCAGCGGCTTTTTTCAGCTCGGCAGCAGTTTTCGGCGTGGACACAGTCTTGACTTTCGGCGCAGCCTTGGGCGCGGCGGCAGCGGCCTTGACAGGGGCGGCTTTCGCGGGCGCCTTGGCGGCGGCTTTCACAGTGGTTGCGGCTTTGGAAGCGGCCTTCGCGGGGGTGCCAGAGGCAGACTTGGGCGACTTCGCGGACTTTTGAGCGGGCATGGACAACCTCAAGGTCAAAAACGGACACACAAAGAAAACACAAGCGCCAAGGAACCCGGCGCGGGCAGGCACGGCGACGGCAAGGGCCTTCGCGGTTTGAGGGGAAAACCCTCAGGGGCAAGATGTCTGGGCGAACATTTGGTGTGCAGTCCTTGCGGTGGGGGAGGCGGTTGTGCGCGTTTGTCACGGTCGCCTGGTCCGGAGGTGCTGCTGTCGCTCTTGCCGACAAACCGTACATTATACCGGCGCAGCAAAATTCAAGGGGCTTTGTCAAGCCCCCGAGGTCATTTTTGTAAGCCCCTCTTCCAGCGCCCGGCGGCGCTCCTGCAATTGCCGGTAGCGCTCGATGGCCGCCGGGTCCTGCGAGGCCGCGGCGATCAGGGCGTTCTGCTGCAGCTTGATGGCTTCGATGAGCATGCGGTTGAGCAGGCCACGCAGTTCGGCGCGCAACTCGGTCTCGTCCCCCTCGGTCTGGGCGTGGGAGCCGGTCATCACCCGCTCGGCCAGGGCCTGGCAGTCATGGCCTGCCAAGGCCTC
>JBLZYV010000061.1:0-26054 GCA_050282565.1 Comamonas sp. | reverse complement strand
GTGGCCCAGCCGGTCGCCCAGCGTGCCCATGCCCAGCAGCAGGCCCGAGACCACCAGCGCGTAGATATTGACGATCCACAGCTTGGCCGAGTTGCTGGCCGCGAGGTCATGGGTCAGGGTCGGCAGCGCCGTGTAGAGCACGGTCATGTCGATGACGATGAGCAGCAGGGCGACCGACACGATGGCCAGCACCAGCCAGCGGCGGGCTCCCAGCGGCGAAGACACGGTGGTGTCGGAAGGTGTGGCGTGCATGTGATCCTCTTTGGTGTGAATGTTTTGCGGCCTGCCTCCGCCATCCATGACGGCGGTTTGAATTGAATGAGGCTATCGCATTTCTTTCGAAGATAAATCAGTTTTTAATTTGATAAAAGTTCAAACACATCAGTAAAATTGATGTATGGAATGGACCCTCGAACGCCTGAACCAATTCGCCACCGTGGCCGACTGCGGCTCCATGACGCAGGCCGCGCGGCGCCTGGGCCGCGCGCAGTCGGCGGTGAGCATGGCCATGGGCCTGCTGGAGGCCGACCTGGGGCTGGCGCTGTTTCGGCGCGTCGGTCGCTCGGTGCACCTCACGCCGGCGGGCGAGGTCATGCTGCTGGAGGCGCGGGCCCTGCTCAACCAGGCGCAGGCGCTGGACCTGCGCGCCCAGGCCCTGGCCGCCGGCCAGGCCGCGCAGCTGTGCGTGGCCATCGACGAGGCCCTGCCGTACCCGCCGATCGCGCGGCTGCTGCGGGAGCTGGCGCTGGAGTTCCCGGCGCTGGAGCTGACCCTGCTCAACGGCACGGCGGCTGAAGTGGCCCACGCGGTGCAGTCGCAGCAGGCCGCGCTGGCCTTCCAGTTCGACCGTGGCCCCATCGATGCGCAGTTCGCCCAGCGCTACGTGGCCGGCGTGCCGCAGATGGTGTTCGTGGCGCGCAACCATGCGCTGGCCGCCCAGGGGCGCGCCACCCGCGAAGACCTGGCCGGCCACCGCCAGTTGGTGATGCACATCGAGGGCGTGGAAGACCTGGTCATCAGCCCGCGCATCTGGCGCTCGGAGAGCTTCTACGTGCTGGCCGACATGCTGGCCGACGGCATAGGCTGGGGCATATTGCCGCGCAACATCGCCGAGGCGCCCGACATCGAGCCGCGCATCGTCGCGCTGGACTGCCCCGAGCTGCGCCTGCCGCCGCTGGCCGTGCGCATGCTCAGCCTGCAGGGCGCGGCGCTCGACGGCACCGCGCTGTGGCTGCAGCAGCGGCTCGCGGAACTGCTGCTGCGCGGCGGCTGATGCCGGCCATGGCCAAGGCTACACTGCGCGCATGACGATGGATTCCGACCTTTGGAGCGCCGGCGGGCAGCGCCCGCAGCCGCATGTGTGGGACGTGGGCGCGCTGTGCACCGCGGTGGCCGATGCGCTCTCGGCCCGCTTCAACCCGGTGGCGGTGCGCGGCGAGCTGAGCGGCTTTTCGCGCGCGGCCAGCGGGCATTGCTATTTCTCGCTCAAGGACGCGACCGGCCAGCTGCGCTGTGCCATGTTTCGCCGCTCGGCCCAGAACCTGGCCTTTGCGCCGCGTGACGGCGAGCTGGTCGAGGTGCGCGGCAAGCTGGGCGTGTACGAGCAGCGCGGCGACCTGCAGCTGATCGTCGACGACATGCAGCGCGCGGGACAGGGCGCGCTGTTCGAGCAGTTTTTGCGGCTCAAGGCCCAGCTTGAAAGCGAGGGCCTGTTCGACGCCGGCCGCAAGCGGCCGCTGCCGCTGATGCCGCGCGGCATCGGCCTGGTCACCGCGGCCGGCGCGGCCGCATTGCACGATGTGGTGACCGCGCTCAAGCGCCGCGTGCCGCACATCCCGGTGGTGCTGGCACCCGCGCTGGTGCAGGGCGCGCTGGCGCCAGCTTCGCTGGTCGATGCGCTGCGCAAGCTCTACCGCCTGGCGGAGCAGGGGGGCGGCGAGGGCGGCGTGCCCATCGACGTGATCCTGCTGGTGCGCGGCGGCGGCTCCATCGAGGACCTGTGGGGCTTCAACGACGAGAAGCTCGCGCGCACCATCGTGCAGAGCCCGGTGCCGCTGGTCAGCGGCGTGGGTCACGAGACCGATTTCACCATCGCCGACTTCTGCGCCGACCTGCGCGCGCCCACGCCCACGGCGGCGGCCGAGCTGGTGTCGCAGCCGCGCGATGCCTGGCTGGGCGCGCTTGACCTGGCCGAGCGCCGCCTGCGCGAGACGCTGGAGCGCCAGCTCGACCGCCAGGGCCAGCGCCTGGACCACGCCGCGCGCCAGCTCGGCCGGCCCTCGGCCCTGGTGGCGCGCGAGCAGTGGCAGCTCGAGCAATGGCGCCAGCGCCTGCAGACCGCGGTGCGTGAGCGCGTGCTGGCTGGCGAGCACCGCCGGCAGCAGCTGGCGCGCGACCTGCCGGCGGTGGTGGCGCGCTGGCAGGAGCGGCAGCAACAGCGCCTGGTCCATGCGCAGACGCGGCTCGAGCTGCTGAACCCGCAGCAGGTGCTGGCGCGCGGCTATGCGCTGCTCACCGACGGCGATGGCCAGGTCATCAGCCGGGTGGTGCAGGCGCCGGCAGGCACGGCCGTGCGCGCGCAGCTGGCCGACGGCGGGCTGGACATGGTGGTGACCCAGCCGCGCCTGCTGTAGGCGCGCCATAGAACTTATGCTGTCAGTGAATGCCGCAAACCTAACCGCATTCGCTCGCGGGGACTTTTTCCTTTCTACAATGGCCGAGGACATGCGCAGCCCGCCGCCGACGCGGGCCGGGCTGCTGGCCAAGTCAATACTTCAACCACGAGGAAACAACTATGGAACGCACTCTGCCCCCATTGCCCTATGCCATCGACGCACTGGCACCGTTCGGCTACAGCCAGGAAACCCTGGAGTACCACCATGGCAAGCACCACAACGCCTATGTGGTGAACCTGAACAACCTGCAAAAGGGCACCGAGTTTGAAAACATGGAACTGGAAGACGTGGTCAAGAAGTCTTCCGGCGGCATCTACAACAACGCGGCCCAGATCTGGAACCACACCTTCTTCTGGAACTGCATGACCCCGAACGGCGGCGGCGCTCCGACCGGCGCGCTGGCCGATGCCATCAACAAGAAGTGGGGCAGCTTCGACGAGTTCAAGAAGGCCTTCCAGGCATCCGCCGTGGGCAACTTCGGCTCGGGCTGGACCTGGCTGGTCAAGAAGGCCGACGGCTCCGTGGACATCGTGAACACCGGCGCCGCCGGCACGCCGCTGACCACCGCCGACAAGGCCCTGCTGACCGTGGACGTCTGGGAACACGCCTACTACATCGACTACCGCAACCTGCGCCCCAAGTTCGTCGAGACCTTCCTGGGCAGCCTGGTGAACTGGAAGTTCGCCGAGCAGAACTTCGCCTAAGGCCTGCGCTGCCGGCGACACCGCCGGCGCCGCAAGAAGAGCCCCTTTGAGGGGCTTTTTTCATGGGAAAAACGGTTCTGGCGCAGATGGGGTGAGCGCTGACAGCTATCGATAGGTGAGCAAAACGGGCCGACGTCCCAGCAGAATGTGGGGGATCAGTCTTGTATAAGACTTGAAAAAACGCGACAATGCCATCGTCTTGAATTTCGTATTGTGATATTGCATTGCACAAAAATTCAAGGATGCGGCGGCACGGGATGCCTGCGCGCCGCGCGCCTCATTTTTTCCATTGGAAAGACCAGATGACCACCCAACCCACCATCATCTACACCCTGACCGACGAAGCGCCCCGGCTGGCGACGGCGTCGTTCCTGCCCATCGTGCGCGGCTTTGCCAGCGCTGCCGGCATCAATGTGGCCGAGAGCGACATTTCGGTGGCGAACCGCATCCTGGGCGAATTCCCCGAATTCCTGAGCGACGCGCAGAAGGTGCCGAACAACCTGGCCGAACTGGGCAAGCTCACGCTGACGCCCGACGCCAACATCATCAAGCTGCCCAACATCAGCGCCTCGGTGTCGCAGCTGACGGCCGCCATTAAGGAACTGCAGGGCAAGGGCTACGCCATCCCCAACTACCCCGAGAACCCGGCCAACGAGCAGGAAAAGGACATCAAGGCGCGCTACAACCGGTGCCTGGGCTCGGCCGTGAACCCGGTGCTGCGCGAGGGCAACTCCGACCGCCGCGCGCCGCTGGCCGTGAAGAACTACGCCAAGAAGCACCCGCACTCCATGAGCGAGTGGAAGCAGTGGTCGCAGACCCATGTGTCGCACATGCACCATGGCGACTTCTACCACGGCGAGAAGTCGATGACGCTGGACAAGGCGCGCGACGTGAAGATGGAGCTGGTCACCAAGAGCGGCAAGACCATCGTGCTCAAGCCCAAGGTCGCGCTGCAGGACGGCGAGATCATCGACTCCATGTTCATGAGCAAGAAGGCGCTGTGCGACTTCTACGAGCGCGAGCTGGACGACTGCAAGGAAGCCGGCATCCTGTTCTCGCTGCACGTCAAGGCGACGATGATGAAGGTCTCGCACCCCATCGTGTTCGGCCACTGCGTGAAGATCTACTACAAGGAAGCCTTCGAGAAGCACGGCAAGCTGTTCGACGAGTTGGGCATCAACGTCAACAACGGCATGGTTGACCTGTACGAGAAGATCAAGACCCTGCCCGAGTCCAAGCGCGAAGAGATCATCCGCGACCTGCACAAGTGCCAGGAGCACCGTCCGGCGCTGGCCATGGTCGATTCGGCCAAGGGCATCACCAACTTCCATTCGCCCAACGACGTGATCGTTGATGCGTCCATGCCCGCGATGATCCGCCAGGGCGGCAAGATGTGGGGCGCCGACGGCAAGCCCGCCGACTGCAAGGCCGTGATGCCCGAGTCGACCTTTGCCCGCATCTACCAGGAGATGATCAACTTCTGCAAGTGGCACGGCAACTTCGACCCCAAGACCATGGGCACCGTGCCCAACGTGGGCCTGATGGCGCAAAAGGCCGAAGAGTACGGCTCGCACGACAAGACCTTCGAGATCGAGGAAGACGGCGTTGCCAACATCGTCGATCTGGCCACCGGCGAAGTGCTGATGAGCCAGAACGTGGAGCAGGGCGACATCTGGCGCATGTGCCAGGTCAAGGACGCTCCCATCCGCGACTGGGTCAAGCTGGCCGTCACGCGTGCCCGCAACTCCGGCATGCCTGCCGTGTTCTGGCTGGACCCCTATCGTCCGCACGAGGCCGAGCTGATCAAGAAGGTCAACACCTACCTCAAGGACTACGACACCACGGGCCTGGAAATCCACATCCTGTCCCAGGTCCGCGCCATGCGCTACACGCTGGAGCGCGTGGCCCGCGGCCTGGACACCATCTCGGTGACCGGCAACATCCTGCGCGACTACCTGACCGACCTGTTCCCCATCATGGAACTGGGCACCTCGGCCAAGATGCTGTCCATCGTGCCGCTGATGGCCGGCGGCGGCATGTACGAGACCGGTGCCGGCGGCTCGGCGCCCAAGCACGTGCAGCAGCTGGTCGAAGAGAACCACCTGCGCTGGGATTCGCTGGGCGAGTTCCTGGCGCTGGCTGTGTCGCTGGAGGACCTGGGCATCAAGGAAAGCAACGCCCGCGCCAAGCTGCTGGCCACGACCCTGGACCAGGCCACCGGCAAGCTGCTGGACGAGGACAAGTCGCCTTCGCGCCGCACCGGCGAGTTGGACAACCGCGGTTCGCAGTTCTACATCGCGCTGTACTGGGCCCAGGCGCTGGCCGCCCAGGCCGAGGACAAGGAACTGGCCGCCAAGTTCGCGCCCGTGGCCAAGCAACTGGCCGACAGCGAGCAGAAGATCGTCGGCGAGCTGGCCGCGGTGCAGGGCAAGCCGGCCGACATCGGCGGTTACTACCTGCCCGACGTGGCCAAGATGGATGCGGTGATGCGCCCGAGCGCCACCTTCAACGCCGCCATCGACGCACTCGTCTAAGCGGGCAGGGCGGGCGCTGCGGCGCCGCCCCGGCACCACCACAAACGGCCACCTGCAAGGGTGGCCGTTTTTTCATGGGCTGGACTGCTATCGATGCAGGAGCTGTTGGCGCTTGCCTGCAGCCAAACCTGGCTATGAATCGATGGAAGATGCTTGCCTGGAAAGCGCCAGCAGCTCCTGTATCAGGAGCATGCCTGGCCTGCCGTCAGCGCGCGGGGAAGGGCGGGCCGGCCAGCTTGGCGCCGGCCTTGACGCCCTTTTGCGCGAACCAGCCTTGGTTCATCTCCAGCACATAGCGCACCGGCTTGGCCGAGCAGTGCGGGTTCTCCGTCATCGGCTGCATGTCGGCCAGGTTCACGATGGTGCCATCGTCGGCCACGAAGGCGGCGGTGAGCGGCAGCAGCGTGTTCTTCATCCAGAAGCACTGCACGCCGGGCTGCTCGAAGACGAACAGCATGCCTTCGCTGGCCGGCATCTCCTTGCGGTGCATCAGGCCGATCTCGCGCTGCTGCGGCGTCTGCGCCACCTGGGCATGGATGCGGAACATGCCGGCGGTGATCTCGGTGCGGCGCAGATCCATCTGCGGGCTCTGCGCCTGGGCCGCGCAGGCCAGCACGGCCGCGGCCAGGCCGAGGGCCCAGCGCCGCGGCGCCAGGGCAGGGGAAACAGCAACAGGGGACAAGGTTTTCATGGTCGATCCGGGTAGACAGGTCTTGCGCGCGGCAAAAAGCCCGCAGAACCTGTCTATTCTGCGGGCTTTTGGAGGGCTTCGGAGATTACTGGGGCTTGGGGGCTTCTGCCTTGCCCGGGCCGGTGGAGGCGGCCTTGTGGGCCTTCTTGGCATGCTGGGCCGATTTCTTGGCGGCATCGGCCTTGGCGGCCGGCTTGGCAGCAGCGGCTGCGGCAGGCTTGGAGGCGTCGCCGGCGGCAGCGGCCGGGGTGGCAGGCGTTGCCGGAGTCGCTGGCATGGCCGAAGCAGCCGGGGTCGCCGAGGTGGTGGGAGTGGCCGGCACAGCGGGCGTCGCTGGCGTTGCCGGAGTGGCTGGCGTTGCCGCTGCAGCGGGCGCGGTGGCCGGCTTTTGCGCGGTGGCGGGGGCCTGGGCGAATGCGCCTGCGGCGAAGGTTCCGGCAATCAGGACAGCAAGAAGTTTTTTCATACCACTATTTCCTCTCATGGCTAGGGCCGCTCAGTTGTTTGAGCTCCGGTGCGAATCGCCGCACCGTACTTCTACAACGCTAGCAAGAGATGCCCTGTTGACGCGGGGTCGCATGGTTTTGGATAAAATTTTGTGAAGCAAGATGGAGCCATGTTTCACGAGTTTGCTCCATCCATTTCAACCGAGGAGATTGCCTGACATGAGCCGCTTTCAACACATCGAGGTACCAGCGCAGGGCGAGCGCATCACGGTCCGCGCCGACCGTTCGCTCGCCGTGCCCGACCAGCCCATCATTCCGTTCATCGAGGGCGATGGCGTGGGCGTGGACGTCACCCCGGTGATGCGCAAGGTGGTCGATGCCGCGGTCGCCAAGGCCTACCGCACGCAGCGCCGCATCCACTGGATGGAGGTCTATGCCGGCGAGAAGGCCGCGCGGCTGTATGGGCCCGACACGTGGCTGCCCGAAGAGACGGTGGCCGCGGTGCGCGACCATGTGGTGTCGATCAAGGGCCCGCTGACCACGCCGGTGGGCGGCGGCATCCGTTCGCTCAACGTGGCGCTGCGCCAGCAGCTCGACCTGTACGTGTGCCTGCGGCCGGTGCGCTACTTTGCCGGCGTGCCTTCGCCGCTGAAGGAGCCGCACAAGACCAACATGGTGATCTTCCGCGAGAACTCCGAGGACATCTACGCCGGCATCGAGTTCGAGGCCGGATCGGCCCATGCGCGCCGGCTGATCGAGGTGCTGCGCGAGGAGTTCGGCGCGCGCGAGCTGCGCTTTCCCGAGACCTCGGCGATCGGCCTCAAGCCCGTGTCGCGCGAGGGCACGGAGCGCCTGGTGCGCAAGGCCATCCAGTACGCCATCGATCACGACAAGCCCAGCGTGACCCTGGTGCACAAGGGCAACATCATGAAGTTCACCGAGGGCGCCTTCCGCGACTGGGGCTATGCGCTGGCAGCGCGCGAGTTCGGCGCCACGGTGATCGACGGCGGCCCCTGGATGCGCCTGGCCAACCCCAAGACCGGCCGCGAGATCACCATCAAGGACAGCATCGCCGACGCCTTTTTGCAGCAGATCCTGCTGCGCCCGGCCGAGTACAGCGTGATCGCCACGCTGAACCTGAACGGCGACTACATCTCCGACGCGGCGGCCGCGCAGGTGGGCGGCATCGGCATCGCGCCGGGCGCGAACCTGTCCGACTCGGTGGCCATGTTCGAGGCCACGCACGGCACCGCGCCCAAGTACGCGGGCAAGGACTACGTGAACCCCGGCTCGGCAATCCTGTCGGCCGAGATGATGCTGCGCCACCTGGGCTGGAGCGAGGCGGCCGACGTCATCATCCGCGCGATGGAGCAGTCCATCCAGTCCAAGCGGGTGACCTACGACTTCGCGCGGCTGATGGACGGCGCCACCCAGGTGAGTTGCTCGGGCTTCGGCGCGGTCATGGCCGAGCACATCGCCAACCTGTAGGCCGGCGCCATGCGCTGCGTGGGATCAATATTCGCCGCGCAGCAGCACCACGTTGCCCTCGGGGTAGGCCACGCAGGGCAGCACGCAGCCGGCCTCGAAGTCCTCCGGGCTCAGGCCCGGCCACTCGATCTCGTAGCGCACCGTGCCCGACTTGAGGCGGCCCACGCAGGTGCGGCAGGTGCCGTTGCGGCACGAGCTCGGCCAGTCGACGCCGCCTTCCTCCAGCGACTGCAGCAGCGGCTGGTCGGCCCAGGCATCCACCTGGATGTCTTCCTGGTCGATCTGGGCGTTGAAGAGCGGGGGCGTGATGGACATGGCTGCTGAGAAATTGGGCAATCCGACATGTTAGCCCTAAAAACATGGGCTTACCGGGTTTCTACTAGGAAATCCGGCACTTATCCACATGGTTGTCCCTGGATTTTCTGGATAAATACGGCCCCTTAGCGCGGCTGCGGACATCCTCCTAGCATGATCGGCCAGCAGGGGCAGCCGGGCATAAGCATATGCTGTAGAGTGCGCGGGATGAATGCGGGGCTGCAAGCGCGCGGCGACTTCGCGTGCTACCGTCGCCGCAAATTTAGATTGGGAACAGCATAGATGAACCACATCCCCGAGCGCCTTCAGGCCATCGACGCCTCGCGTCTGCAAGGCATCAGCCGCGGCATAGAGAAGGAAGGGCTGCGGGTCACGCAGCAGGGGCAGCTCGCGCTCACGCCGCACCCGGCGGCGCTGGGCTCGGCGCTCACGCATGGCTGCATCACCACGGATTTCAGCGAGTCGCAGATCGAGATCATCACCGGCGTGCACCGGGGCGTGGACGAGTGCCTGGCAGAGCTGTCCGAGATCCACCAGTTCGCCTACCGCGTGCTGCAGGACAGCGGCGAGACGCTGTGGGACACCAGCATGCCCTGCTACCTGCCGTCGGACGAGACCATCCCGATCGGGCGCTACGGCTTGTCGAACATCGGCCGTTCCAAGAGCGTCTACCGCATGGGCCTAGGCCACCGCTACGGCCGGCGCATGCAGACGATCTCGGGCATCCACTACAACTGGTCGATGCCGGGCATCGGCAGCGACGAGTACTTCGGCCTGATCCGCAACTTCCGCCGCCATGCCTTCGTGCTGCTGTACCTGTTCGGCGCCTCGCCGGTGCTGTGTCCCTGCTTTGTCAAGGGGCGCGAGCACAGCCTGCAGCCGCTGGGCGACAACGGCCAGGCCGTCTACCTGCCGCACGCCACCTCGCTGCGCATGGGCCGGCTGGGCTACCAGAGCGACGCGCAGGCCTCGCTCAACGTGAGCTACAACCACCTGCAGGGCTATGCCGACTCGCTGTACGAGGCGCTGAACCGGCCGTATCCGGCGTACGAGAAGGTCGGCATCATCAACCCCGGCGGCGAGTACAACCAGCTGGGCACCAGCCTGCTGCAGATCGAGAACGAGTTCTACGGCACCATCCGCCCCAAGCGCACGGTGCGCCGCGGCGAGCGCCCGCTGCATGCGCTGCGCGAGCGCGGCGTGGAGTACGTGGAAGTGCGCCTGATGGACATCGATCCCTTCGAGACCATGGGCATCGCGCCGGGCACCATGCGCCTGCTCGACGTGTTCCTGCTGCACTGCCTGCTGGCCGACAGCCCGCCGGACACGCCGGCCGAGATCGCCGAGATGAAGCACAACCAGCACCAGACGGCCGAGCGCGGCCGCGAGCGCGGCGTGCAGCTGATGCGCAATGGCCAGCCCGTGCTGCTGACCGACTGGGCGGCCGAGGTGCTGCAGGACTGCACGGCCATCGCCGCATCGCTCGATGCGGCCAACGGCACGCATGCCTACTCGGATGCGCTGCAGGCCGCGCAGCGCCTGCTGCAGGCGCCCGAGCTGACGCCGTCGGCCCGCGTGCTCGATGCGGTGCGCCAGCATGGCGACAACTTCGTGGCCTTTGCGCTGACGCAGTCGAACCTGGCCCGCGACGCCACGCTGTCCCGCCCCTGGACGGACGCGCAGCAGACGCACTACGCCGCGCTGGCCGACGAGTCGCTGCAGGCGCAGAAGGCGCTGGAAGCCGCGGACACCATGGGCTTCGAGGAATGGCGGCAGTACTACATGTCGCCCGAAAGACTGGGCTGACGCCCTGCGGCGCCTGCCGAAACCCGGCAGGGCAGGCCCGGCGCTATGGATAATCGGCGCATGCCCATCCTCGATACCGACAAGCGCTGGCGCTCGCTGCGGCGCGCCGTGCTGAACCACTATGTGCTCAACGGCGTGGAGGCGGCGCTGGGCCTGTTCCTGGTGTCCTCCATCGTGCACCTGGTGTGGGGGCAGGCCGCGTCGGCCGCCGCCGCGGTAGGCGCGATCATCTCCATCGTGCCCGATGCGCCGGCGCCGCGCCGCGGCAAGTTCTGGCGCATGCTGCCGGCGCCGCTGCTCGGCGCGCCGGTGTATTTCGCCGTCGAGCTGCTGCACCCCAACCCCTGGGCGCTGGGGCCGGCGGTGGTGGCCTTCACCTTCCTCGCCTTCCTGGCCATGGCCTGGGGCAAGCGTGGCGCGCCCATAGCGATGTCGCTGGTCTTCGCCATGGTGTTCGCCATGGCCACGCCGGTGCTGCCGCACGAGTCCGAGCTGAAGGCGGCGCTGCTGTCGGCCGAGTTCTTCGCGCTGGGCGCGGCCATCTACCTGCCCTACGCGGTGGCGATGAACGCGCTGCTGAACCACCGCTACCGCGTGCAGTTCATCGCCGACACCCTGCTGTCGCTGGCGGCGCTGATGCTGGAGCAGGCGCGCCTGGTGCTGCCCGCGTCGGCCCGCAGCATGGGGCTGGACCGCGAGGACGTGGAGGGCGAGGCCTTCGGCCATGCGCGCGCCGACGCCACGCAGCCGCTCGGCGGCTGGTCGCGCCAGACGCTGCACATGGGCCGCCTGCTGGCGCGGCACGCGAGCTTCGGCGACCAGCTGCAGGCGGCGCGCGACATCGTCTTCGAGAGCCCGCGCACGGCCCGGCGCCAGCGCCTGGCCGGCATGCTGATCCAGATGCTGGAGGTGCGCGACCACCTGCTGGCCTGCGAGCTCGACCTGGAGCAGCTGCGCAAGCTGCCGCAGTACGAGGCCGCGCTGCAGGCGCAGCAAGCGGTGCTGCGCGCGCTGTCCATCGAGGTGGCGGCGCTGGCCGATGCGCTGCTGGGCATGAAGCAGCCCGCGCCCATGGCCGACCTGTCGGCGCTGCTCGGGCCGCTGCGCCGGCACCTGCCCCGGCAGGAGGCGCCGCAGGACGCGCGCCGCCTGGAGGAATCGGTGCCCACCGGCACCGAGCTGGACCTGTCGCCCGATTCGCTGTCGCGCAGCGTGAACCAGCGCATGCTGCGCATCCACGACGAAATCCGCTACCTGGTGCAGCTGGCGCGCGACGAGGCCGAGCCGGACGTGGCCGTGGTGCGCGCGAGCTGGCAGATGTTCGTCAGCCCCACGACCTGGTCGTGGGCGCCCTTCAAGGGCCTGCTGAGCTGGGACGCGCCGCCGCTGCGCCACGCGATCCGTGCCGCGCTGGCCATCGCCGCGGGCTACCTCGTGGCCCAGCTGCTGCCGTGGAAGGCCCATGCCTACTGGGTGCTGCTGACCATCATCGTGGTGCTGCGCGGCAGCCTGTCGCAGACGCTGGAGCGGCGCAACAACCGCGTGCTGGGCACGCTGCTGGGCTGCCTGCTGAGCCTGGCCATCCTGTCCACGCACCCGTCGCCGGTGGCGCTGATCGTGTGCCTGTCGGTGGCGCAGGCAGTGACGCACGGCTTCGCGCTCAGGCGGTACCTGTACGCGGCCATCGGCGCGACGGTGCTGGGCCTGGTGCAGGCCCACACGCTGAATGCGCAGGGCAGCATGTCGTTCGACATGCTCGAGCGCATGGTCGATACGCTGATCGGCACCGGCATCGCCTGGGCCTTCGCCTACGTGCTGCCGTCGTGGGAGCGCAACCAGCTGCCCGCGCTGGTGCAGCGGGTGCTGAAGGCGCAGGCCGCGCATGTGAAGGCCTCGCTGATGCCCAGCCAGCTGCAGGCGGTGGACAACGCGCCCGAGCTGGCCTGGCGGCTGGCGCGGCGCGAGGCCTACGACAGCCTCTCGGCGCTGGTGCAGGCCGCCAACCGCTCGCTGCTCGAGCCGCGCGCGGTGCGGCCGCCGCTGCGCCAGCTGGAGCAGTTCCAGGCGCACTGCTACCAGCTGCTGGGGCAGATGTCGTCGGTCAAGATCCTGATGATGATGCGGCGCGGCAAGACGCCGCAGCCCTTCGTGGTGCAGCAGCTGCAGCGCAGCGCCGAGGCCATCGAGCACAGCCTGCTCGCGCCGCTGCAGCCGCCTGCGGGCGCGCAGGAAATGGCGGGAGACCCGGCCCAGCGGCCGGCCAATGTGATGGAACCCATCCCCGACACCGGCGACCGCGACCTGCTGCCCTGGCTGGCGCGCCGCCTGGCCGCGGCGCAGGACATCGCCCGGCGCATGCACGCGAACGCGGCGGGCATCACGCAGGCGCTGCGGCGCGAGTCCTGAGCAGGCGGCTATTCAAGAACAATAGCTGCTGGCGCTTGCTATTATTGGTTTTTCGATATTTTTATATCTAAAACCAAGCAGTAACAAGCGCCAGCAGCTATCTTTTATTTGGCTCCCAGCGCATCGAGCTTCTTGCGCACGCCGCGGATATGGCTGCGCAGCGCATACAGTTCGTCGGCGTACGACAGCGGCACGCTCACGCCTTCGACGCGGCGGGCGAGCTGGTCCAGCTCCTCGCGCAGCTTGTCGCGGTCGAAGCCGCCTTCCTCCATCTCGTGCTCGATCTCGCGCAGCCGCCCGTACCAGCGGAACACGCGCGAGCGCACGCGGAACTGGTACAGCGGCGGCACGATGCGCGACAGCGGCAGCAGGAAGGCGATCATCACGCCCAGCACCAGGCCCATGCGCTCGATCAGGTTGGCCAGCCAGAAGGGCAGGTAGCGCTGCAGCCAGGGCGAGGGCTCGTTGATGGCGCGCACGCCTTCGCTGGCCACCGGCAGCTCGCTGCTCTTGGTGTTGGGAAAGTCGCGCGCGCGGTTGAACCAGCCCGCGCTGCTGTGGATGTTCTGCGAGGCCTGCGCGAAGATCTGCTTGAGCGCCGGGTGCACGTCCTCGCGCACCAGCAGCGACGTGGTCGAGGCCACCAGGCGCACGTCGTGCGGCGGGATGTTGGCCGCCAGGTCGACGATGCCGCGCGGCAGCGTCACCGGCGTGAGGAAGTTGAACTTGCGGCTGTAGGCCTCGTGCTGCGGAAAGTCCATCAGCTGCACGCCGGGCGTCTGCAGCAGCATCTGCACCATCAGCGACTCGGGCGCCGAGACCAGCACCAGCAGGTCGATGCGGCCGGCCAGGAACTCCACCACCGCCGGCGTCTCGGACAGGTGCGACAGCTGCACGTCCTTCAGCTCGACGTGGTTGGCGTCGAGCAGCTTCTCGAGCAGCGTGGGCACGCCGCTGCCGTCGGTGCCCACGTTCACGCGCCAGCCCTTGATCTGGCCCAGGTTGGCGATGCGCGGCTTGCCCAGCCTTTGCGCCGCGTCGCTGCGGTAGAACAGCCACACCGGCTCGACGAAGAGCGCGCCCAGCGAGGTCAGCGATTCCAGGTCCTCGGGCTGGATGCCGCCCGAGCCGCCCTGCACGAAGGCCAGGTCCACCGCGCCTTCGCGCAGCAGCTTCAGGTTGTCGGACGAACCCTCGCTCGCCACCAGATCGACCTGGAAGCCGTTGGCCGCCAGCGCCGCCTGGTAGCGCTCGCCGAAGGCCGCGTAGGCGCTCTGCGCCGGGCCGGTGGACAGGCGCACCTCGTCGGGCGGCGTGGGCTTGAGCCACCAGTAGGCCAGGATGGGCAGCGCAATGGCCAGGATGGCCAGCGGCCCGGCCGAAAGGATCGCGTCGCGGATATTCAGCAGCGCGGTGGTGATGGTCTGGCGGATGGCGTAGGCGCGGCGCATGGGGGCGGAATCTCAGCGGGGGAGGAAGTCGGAAGCGCAGGGCAGGGCCAGCGCATGCGGCGCGGCCAGCGCGATGGCCTGTGCGGCCCACACGGCCTGCAGCGTGGCCTGGGCCACGGCCTCGGCCGCCATGGTGGCGAGCACGGCCATGCCTGGCCTGGCCGACATGTGACCCGGGTCGGCCAGGCCGGTACCCAGGCAGAACAGCGTGTCGCCGTCCGACAGGGTGTGCACCGGGTTGATGGCGCGCGCCAGTCCGTCGTGCCCCACCGTGGCCAGCCGGTGGGCCTGGGCCTTGGTGATGGCGGCGTCGGTGGCGATCACGCCGATGGTGGTGTTGGTGCCCTGGATGATCGAGGTGGCGGCCTCGCCCGCGAGCAGCGCGCGCCGGGCGTCGAGCAGCGCCAGCCCATCGGCGGTGCGTGCGCCGGCCACCGGCCGGCCCGTGGCGGGGTCGACCACGTCGCCCACCGCATTGCAGGCGATGAGCGCGCCCACCGTCACGCCGCCGACGGTGCACGAGGCCGTGCCTAGGCCGCCCTTCATCGCCCGGCCCATGCCAAACAGCTTGCCCACCACGGCGCCCGCGCCGGCGCCCACATTGCCCTGGGCCGGATCGGCGCTGCCCGCCGCCTGACAGGCGGCATAGCCGGCGGCCGCGTCGGGGCGGATGCGCATGTCGCCCACCGCCAGGTCGAACAGCACCGCGGCCGGCACCAGCGGGATGCAGCCCACGCCCACGTCGAGGCCCACGCCTTGCTCCTCGAGCCAGCGCATCGCGCCCGAGGCCGCATCCAGCCCCCAGGCGCTGCCGCCTGCGAGCATGATGGCGTGCACCTGCTGCACGAAGTTGCTGGGGTGCAGCAGATCGGTCTCGCGCGTGCCGGGCGCGGCGCCGCGCACATCCACGCCCGCCACGGCGCCGCCCCGCGCAAGCACGGCGGTGCAGCCCGTGGGGCGGCGGGTGTCGGTATAGTGGCCTACCTCGATGCCGCGAACGCGGGTGATGCTGCCGGCCGGGTTGCGTGATGGCATGGTCATGGCCCGGTATTGTGCGGCAAGCTTTTTGAAAGGGACACGAGATGCTGGATTTGCCGCTGCAACATTTGTACCGCCCTGCTGCCATGGGAGCAGCCGGGGCTGGCGAGGCCTGGCTGCTGGTGCTGATGCACGGCGTGGGCAGCAACGAGCAGGACCTGTTCGGTCTGGCCGACTACCTGCCGGCGCATTTCCACGTGCTCAGCCTGCGCGCGCCGATCACGCTGGGCCCCCACTCCTACGGCTGGTTCCAGTTCGGCCTGCGGCCCGACGGCGGCCGCATCATCGACGAAGCCCAGGAGCAGGCCAGCCGCGAGCTGATCGAGCAGACCTGTGTAGCAGCCGGCCAGCAGCTGCAGGTGCCGCCCGCGCGCACGGTGCTGGGCGGCTTCAGCCAGGGTGGCATCATGGCCTTGTCGCTGCTGCTGACGCGGCCCGCGCTGCTGCAGGCCGCCATGGTCTGGCACGGCCGGCTGCTGCCCGAGATGCTGGCCCAGCAGGCCGCGCCGGCTGAGCTGCAGGGCCATGGCCTGTGGGTGAGCCACGGCACGCAGGACGACGTGATCCCGCTGGCCATGGCGCACCGGGTGCGCGACCACGTGCAGCCCCTGCCGCTGGCGCTGAACTACCGCGAGTACCCGTGCCGCCACGAGCTGCACCCGCAGGAATTGCGCGACAGCGTGCTGTGGCTCAAGTCGCTGGCCGGGACCTACTGAAAATGCGGCTGGGCGCCGCCCAGCTGCAGCGGTGCCGGTGAGAACCTATCCTTGAAGCGGAGTGCCTTCGATTCGATGTACTTCCAGGACAGCACGCCCATAGCCGTGGCCGCCGTGATGGAAATCGCCAGGTTGGCGGTGAACGGGAGGCCGGGCCACAGCATGGTCACCGACTGGGCGATCGGAAATCCATACAGGTAGACGCCATACGAAGGATCGCCCCAGCGCCGCAGCCAGTCGCTGCGGGCAGGAATGCTGCCCAGCGCAATGATGAGCGCGGGCCAGAGCAGAAACCGCGCGGTGGCCAGATAGGGGGTGAAGAAATAGGCCGCCAGGCACAGGGGCAGCAGCAGGGCCAGGATCTTGCGCACATGGCGGTGGAACCAGCCGGCATTCAGCGCGATCAGCGCGCCGGCCGCGAAATAGGCCGTGTACATGGGCCAGAGCTGGATTTCGCCGGAAATGTCCTCGTTTCTGAACAGCAGGTACCACAGCATGTAGCCACCGCACGCCAGCGAGCCCCAGGTGCGGTGCTTCAGCAGGCCCAGCACGCCGGCCAGGGCCAGCGCGCAGTAGCAGAGGAATTCCAGCGGAATCGTCCAGTAGGGGCCGTTGATCGCCTCCGGCACCGGCTGCCCGGTGAACACCCCCGGCAAGCCGGTTTCGGCCTTGAGCAGGGACAGGTTGGCGGCGAACGCGCGAACACCACGCGATGCCAGGAATTCATGGGTCGGCAGCGAAGTGAAGGCCAGGCCGAACACAAAGACGCAGGCGAGCACGGACACGAAAAGCGCCGGCCAGAGCCGCAGCACGCGTTTCCACATGAATGGCAGGAGGCGCGGCTCCCGCCGCCAGCTCAGGGTGACCAGGTAGCCGCTGATGACGAAGAAGGTCATCACCGCCACGCCTCCCAGCCAGGCCCAGTGAAGCCATTGGTTGCTCAGCCAGCCGGGTGCCGTGGCGCCGGTGATGGGGAAATGGTGCGCAACGATGACGGACCAGGCCGTCAGCAGGCGAACGAGATCGAAATGGTTGCGGTGTTCGACGCGCATGGGAGAGTGGAAAGTCTGCGCTTTTCAGAGGGACTGCCGTGCCTCGCGCAGGGGGGTGCAAAGCGCGCTATGCTACCGGATGTAAGGCGTGTGTTGGAAATACGCCTGCAGCAACCGGTCCAGCTCGGGCCATTCGGCGCGGAACTGCGGGCGGTTGACGAAGTAGGCCTCGCAGGCCACGGCGAAGAATTCGCCCGGCGCGGTGGCGCCATAGGCGTCGAGCCAGGGCGCGGGTTCGCCGAAGCGCTGGGCCTTGACGACGGCCTCGCGGAAGTGCTGGAAGGCCGGCTGCCAGGTGCCCAGCCAGCGCTGGCGGGCCTCGGCGGCGCTGGCGGCGCCCAGGAAGCCGGCGGGCAGCGGCGGGTAGCCGTCGGCATGGCCGTTGCGCATGTCGATCTTGTGCATGAACTCGTGAATGACCACGTTGCTGCCGCGCTCGGCATGCGCGCCGCTGTCGGCAATGGCCTGCCAGCTCAGCGTGACCGGGCCGCGCTCCATGGCCTCGCCGTCGAGGAACTGCTGGTGGCGGTGCACGATGCCGTCTTCGTCGAGCGCATCGCGCGTGGCGACCATGGTGGCCGGGTGCACGACGATGCCGACGAAATCGTCGTAGTTGCGCAGCGCTGCGCGGGCATCGCCCCAGTGCAGCAGCGGCAGGCAGGCCTGCGCGGCGATGGTGACGGCCATGGCGTCGGTCACGACCAGGCCGTGCGCGCCATGGAACTGCTTGTGGTGCAGGAAGAGGGCGCTGAGCGCGCGCAGCTTGGATTGATCTTCCAGCGGCAGCGATTGCAGGAAGGGATAGCCGTGGATGGCCTCGAGCCACAGCCCGGAGGCCACCGCGGGCACCGGGGCCACGGCGGCGCGCACCGCGTTGGCCATGCGTCGCAGCCAGCTCATTGCGGCGGCTGGCGCAGGTAGTCCGCCAGCGCGATGCGGCGCAGGCCGAGGCCATCGATGCGCAGCACCTCGGCACGCGGTGGATCGGTGTCCGTGTCCCAGTCGCTGAGCACCACGCGGCGGTGCGCTGCATCGAGCGCGTGCTCGGCCGGGCGGTGGGTGTGGCCGTGGACCAGCGTGTCGGCCTGTGCCGCATCCAGCCAGGCCAGGGCGGCGGCCGTGTCCACGTCGGTGTAGATGGTTTCGCGCTGCTGGCGCGCGGTGCTTTCGCTGCGCATCTGGCCGGCGAGCTGGCGGCGCGCGGCCAGCGGCTGGGCCAGCAGCTGGGCCTGCCAGGCGCTGCTGCGCGCCATCGCACGAAAGCGCTGGTACTCCACGTCATCGAGGCACAGCGCGTCGCCGTGGCTGAGCAGGTAGCGCCGGCCGAGGAAGGCCAGCGGCGTGGGATCGGGCAGCAGGCGCAGCGAGGCGGCCTGGGCAAACGCGTCGCCGATCAGGAAATCGCGGTTGCCGTGCATGAAGAAGAGGGGGCGTTGTGCGGCAGCCTGGCGCAGCAGCGCGGCGCATTGCGCCTCGAAGCTGCCGGGCTCGAGCAACGCATCGTCGCCCACCCAGGCCTCGAACAGGTCGCCGAGGATGAAGACGGCGCCGGCCGTGCTGGCCTGCAGGTAGCGCTGCCAGTCCTCGAAGGTGTGGGGCTCCGACGGCTGCAGGTGCAGGTCGGAGATGATCTCGATGCTGCTCCAGCCAGCGGGAGCAGCGAGGTCGGCCATGGCCCCGAAAGCCGGTGTGTCGGTGGCGATGGCCATAGGCGGATTTACAGGGCGACTGCCTTTTCGATGATGACTTCTTCCTTGGGCACGTCCTGGTGCATGCCACGGCTGCCGGTCTTCACGCCCTTGATCTGGTCGACCACATCGGTCCCCTTGACGACCTTGCCGAACACGGCGTAGCCCCAGCCGGACGGCGTGGGCGAGCTGTGGTTCAGGAAGTCGTTGTTGGCCACGTTGATGAAGAACTGCGCCGTCGCCGAGTGCGGATCGCTGGTGCGGGCCATGGCGATGGTGTAGTTGTTGTTCTTCAGGCCGTTGGCGGCTTCGTTCTGGATCGGGGCCTGCGTGGGCTTCTGGTCCATGCCCGAGGCAAAGCCGCCGCCCTGGACCATGAAGCCGGGGATCACGCGGTGGAAAATGGTGCCGTCGTAGTGGCCGCTCTTGGCATAGGCCAGGAAGTTCTCGGTGGACTTGGGGGCGTTGGCCGCGTCCAGTTCCAGCGTGATCACGCCGTAGTCCTTGATGTGCAGTTCGACTTGGGGATTGCTCATGGTTGGGTTTCCTTGATGGGTGAGAAGAGGGAAAGCGTTATTTCTTGACGACCGTGGCGGACTGGATCACCACCGGCGTCGTGGGCACGTTCTGGTGCGGGCCGCGGTTGCCCGTGGCCACCAGCTTGATCTTGTCGACCACGTCCATGCCCTTGACGACCTTGCCGAACACGGCGTAGCCGTGGCCGTCGGGCTTGGGGGCGTTCAGCATGTCGTTGTTGTTGACGTTGATGAAGAACTGCGCCGTGGCCGAGTTCGGGTCCGAGGTGCGGGCCATGGCGATGGTGTAGGTGTCGTTCTTGAGGCCGTTGTTGGCCTCAAGCGGAATGGCTGCCCGCGTGGGCTTTTGCTGCATGTCGGCGCTGAAGCCGCCGCCCTGCACCATGAAGCCGTTGATCACGCGGTGGAACACCGTGCCGTCGTAGAACTTCTCGTTCACGTACTGCAGGAAGTTCTCCACGGTCTTGGGGGCCTTCTGCGGCTCCAGTTCGACCACGATGTCGCCCAGCGAGGTGCTGAGCTTGACCTCGGGCTTGTCCGCGGCCTGGGCCGACAGTGCGAACACCGACGTGAAGGCCAGGGCGGACAGGGAGAGCAGGGTATGGCGTTTGCTGATCATGCAGGGGTTCCTGGTGGAAGCGAAAGATACGGCAGGCGGGCGCCGATGCTAACGGAGTTATTTGGGGGCGCGCGGCGAATTCAAGGGGCGGAGACAGGGTTTTTTTCCGCCGGCGTGCCGGCTGCCGGCTGCGCGGGCGTGACCAGCAGGCGCAGGCTGCTGATCTTGGGCTGCAGGCGCGACTGCTGCGCCGGCGCCAGCTGGATGGCCTGGGCGTAGGATTTCTCGGCCAGCTTGATGTAGATGTCGCCCAGGTTCTCGTGGGCGGTGGCGTACTGCGGATTGGCGCGGATGGCCGCCTGCAGCGCCGAGCTGGCCTTTTCGAGCTGGTTCTGGCCGGCGTAGAGCACGGCCAGGTTGTTGTAGGGCTCGGGCAGCTCGGGGTACTCCTCGACCAACTGCGTGTAGGTGGCGATGGCCTTGTCGGCCTGGCCCAGGTTGGCCTCGGCCACGCCGCGCAGGAAGCGCCATTGCGGGTCGCGCGGCGCCTTGGCGACCTTGTCGGTGATCTGCTCCAGCGCCTGCTGCGCGCGGCCGCCCTTGAGCAGCTTCTCGACGGCGCTGTATTCGTCGGCATGGGCCAGGGCCGCGCAGCACGCGAGGGCGGCAACGGCGAGGTGGCGCGAAAAGAGAGAGATGGGGAGGAAGTGCATGGGTGGCAGTGTGTCACAGCCGGTGCAGTGGCTGCGCGGCTTATACTTGCGGGCATTGTAGCGGCGGGCTCTTATGCCTTGCCGCGACGCGAAAACCATTGTCTGACGCTGCGGCGGGCGCTGTCCCGGCCGGGCCCTTCCATCCATTTTCCATGAGCTTGCGTATCTATAACACGCTGTCGCGTGAGGTGCAGACGTTTACCCCGCTCACGCCGGGCCATGTGCGCATGTATGTGTGCGGCATGACGGTCTACGACCTCTGCCACCTCGGACACGCGCGTTCCATGGTGGCCTTCGACGTGGTGCAGCGCTGGCTGCGCGCCAGCGGCTACACGCTGGACTACGTGCGCAACATCACCGACATCGAGGACAAGATCATCCGCCGCGCGGTCGAGAACGGCGAGACCATCCGCAGCCTGACCGACCGCATGATCGCCGCGCTGCACGAGGACGCCGACGCGCTGGGCATAGAGCGGCCCACGCACGAGCCGCGCGCCACCGAGTACGTGCCGCAGATGCTGTCGCTGATCGACACCCTGCAGGACAAGGGCCTGGCCTACCAGGCGCCGGGCGGCGACGTGAACTATGCGGTGCGCAAGTTCGTGGGCTACGGCAAGCTGTCGGGCAAGTCGCTCGACGACCTGCAGGCCGGCGAACGCGTGGCGGTGCAGGAGGGCAAGCAGGATCCGCTGGACTTCGTGCTGTGGAAGCAGGCCAAGGACAGCGAGCCGGACGAGGCCAAGTGGGCCAGCCGCTGGGGCGCGGGCCGCCCGGGCTGGCACATCGAGTGCTCGGCCATGAGCTGCGCGCTGCTGGGCGAGAGCTTCGACATCCACGGCGGCGGCGCCGACCTGCAGTTCCCCCACCACGAGAACGAGATCGCGCAGAGCGAAGGCGCCACCGGCCAGCAACTGGCCCAGGTGTGGATGCACAACGGCTTCATCAACGTGGACAACGAGAAGATGTCCAAGAGCCTGGGCAACTTCTTCACCATCCGCGACGTGCTCAAGGAGTTCGACGCCGAGACCGTGCGCTTCTTCATCGTGCGCAGCCACTACCGCAGCCCGCTGAACTACAGCGATGCGCACCTGGCCGACGCGCGCGCCGCGCTGCGCCGCTTGTACACGGCGCTGGCCTCGGTGCCGGCAGCCGCTGCGACTGCCATCGACTGGGCGGACCCGCATGCCGCGCGCTTCAAGGCCGCGATGGACGAGGACTTCGGCACGCCCGAGGCCGTGGCCGTGCTGTTCGAGCTGGCCGGCGAGGTCAACCGCAGCGGTTCGGCGCAGGCCGCCGGCCTGCTCAAGGGCCTGGGCGCGCTGCTGGGCCTGCTGCAGGCCGATCCCGACCAGTACCTGAAGGCCGGCGCCACGCTGGATGCCGCTGCCATCGAGGCGCAGATCGCCGCGCGCGCCGCGGCCAAGGCGGCGAAGAACTTTGCCGAGGCCGACCGCATCCGCAACGAGCTGCTGGCGCAGGGCATTGCGCTGAAGGATTCCGCCCAGGGCACGACCTGGGCCGCCGTGCAGTAGGGCATGGGCGTATCCAGGCAAATCGGCCAGTAGCGCCCTATACATAAGCGCTATAAGCTACCAAAACAATAGTATTTGCCGACTTGAACCTGCCATCGCCCTGCGGGTACACTGTCGGGCGTTTTCCAGGGCCGCGGCCCTGTGAGGAGAGATAAAAATGGCCAAAAGAACCTTCCTGGACTTCGAGCAGCCCATCGCCGAACTCGAAACCAAAATCGAAGAGTTGCGCTACGTGCAGAACGAAAGCGCGGTCGACATCTCGGAAGAGATCGACCAGCTCAGCAAGAAGAGCCTGCAGCTCACCAAGGACATCTATGGCGAGCTGACGCCGTGGCAGATCACCAAGATCGCGCGCCACCCCGAGCGGCCCTACACCATGGACTACGTGCGCGAGATCTTCACCGATTTCGTCGAGATGCACGGCGACCGCCACTTCGCGGACGACCAGTCCATCGTCGGCGGCCTGGCGCGCTTCAACGGCAACGCCTGCATGGTCATCGGCCACCAGAAGGGCCGCGACACCAAGGAGCGCACGCTGCGCAACTTCGGCATGAGCAAGCCCGAGGGCTACCGCAAGGCGCTGCGCCTGATGAAGACCGCCGAGAAGTTCAAGCTGCCGGTGTTCACCTTCGTCGACACGCCCGGTGCCTTCCCCGGCATCGATGCCGAGGAGCGCGGCCAGTCCGAGGCCATCGGCCGCAACATCTACGAGATGTCGCAGCTCGAGGTGCCCATCATCTCCACCATCATCGGCGAAGGCGGCTCGGGCGGCGCGCTCGGCATCTCGGTGGCCGACCAGGTGCTGATGCTGCAGTATTCGATCTACGCCACCATCAGCCCCGAGGGTTGCGCCTCCATCCTGTGGAAGACCAGCGACAAGGCCCAGGACGCCGCCGACGCCATGGGCATCACCGCGCACCGCCTGAAGGCGCTGGGCCTGGTCGACAAGATCGTGCACGAGCCCGTGGGCGGCGCGCACCGCGACCACAAGCAGATGGCCGCACTGCTCAAGCGCGCTCTCGGCGATGTGTGGCGCCAGGTCGCCGACTTCAAGCCCAAGGAACTGCTGGACCGCCGCTACGCGCGCCTGCAGAGCTATGGCCGCTTCAACGACACCAAGGCCGATCACTGAAAAAGTATAGCTGCTGGCGCTTGCTGCAGGCCGGTTTCAATATAAAAACTATTGAAATCCTTGCTGAACAAGCGCAAGCAGCTCATTTTTTGAGAGTCGGCTACCATGCCAGCACAAGCCTCCTTCGTGGAGGCTTTGCTTTATCCCCACGCCATGCCCACCAACTGCCTTATCGACGCCCTGGCCAACTGGAACCCGCCGCTGCCGCTGGCCGTGGCCTTCAGCGGCGGCGCCGACTCCACCGCGCTGCTGTGGGCGGCGGCGCGCCGCTGGCCGGGGCAGGTGGCGGCCATCCACGTGCACCACGGGCTGCAGGCCGCGGCCGATGCCTTCGAGGCGCACTGCGCCAGCCTGTGCGCGCAGTGGCAGGTGCCGCTGGCGGTGGTGCGCGTCGACGCCCGCCACCAGAGCGGTCAAAGCCCCGAGGATGCGGCGCGCATTGCCCGCTACGGCGCGCTGGCGCAGGCGGTGCAGCAAGGCGTGGGTGGCCTGGCGATCCGTTCCATCGCGCTCGCGCAGCATGGCGACGACCAGATCGAGACCGTGCTGCTGGCGCTGTCACGCGGCGCCGGCGTCGCCGGGTTGGCCGGCATGCCGGCGCAGTGGCAGCGCGATGGCCTCGCGTGGTTCCGCCCGCTGCTGGGCCTGGGCGCCGCCGACATCCGCGCGGCACTGCGCGAGGCGGGCGTACCGTGGATTGAAGACCCCAGCAACGCCGATCCGGCCTTCACCCGCAACCGCATCCGTGCCCAGGTGCTGCCGGCGCTGGAGGGCGCTTTCCCCGCCATCCGCGCCACGCTGGCGCGCAGCGCCGCGCATGCGGCCGATGCTGCGCAGCTCTTGCAGGAGCTGGCCGCGCAAGACCTCGCCTTGGTCGGCGTGCCACCCAGTATCCGCGCGCTGCAGGCCCTGAGCGCGCAGCGCCAGGCCAATGTGCTGCGCCACTGGCTCAAGGCCCATCACCAGACCACGCCCTCGGCGGCGCAGCTGCAGGAGCTGCTGCGCCAGCTCGCACACTGCACCACGCGCGGCCACCGAATCCACCTGAAGACGGGCCGGGGACACATCGAACGCCAGGGTGAAGTGATCGATTGGTACAATTAGCGGGTTTTGGTCTGAATAAAGACGAATCCGACGGCGTGCCAAAACAATTTGCAGTAGCGCCGACCCCCGTTTTTCGTCATCCTGATATCCAATGGCATTGATCGTTCACAAATACGGCGGCACATCCATGGGCTCCACGGAGCGCATCCGCAATGTTGCCAAACGCGTCGCCAAATGGGCGCGTGCAGGCCACCAGATGGTGGTGGTGCCCAGCGCCATGAGTGGCGAAACCAACCGGCTGCTCGGCCTGGCCAGCGAACTGGCGCCTGCGAAGGCAGACCAGTCCTACTACCGCGAGATGGACGCGCTGGCCGCCACCGGCGAGCAGGCCTCGTCCGCGCTGCTGGCGATTGCGCTGCAGGCCGAAGGCATGCAGTCGGTCAGCTACGCGGGCTGGCAGGTGCCGATCCGCACCGACAGCAGCTACACCAAGGCGCGCATCGACTCCATCGACGACAAGCGGGTGAAGAACGACCTGGCCCAGGGCAAAGTGGTCATCGTCACCGGCTTCCAGGGCGTGGATGCCGACGGCAACGTCACCACGCTGGGCCGTGGCGGCTCCGACACCTCGGCCGTGGCCGTGGCCGCGGCGCTGAAGGCTGCCGAGTGCCTGATCTACACCGACGTGGACGGCGTGTATACGACCGACCCGCGCGTTGTGCAGAGCGCCCGCCGCCTGAAGACCGTGAGCTTCGAAGAGATGCTGGAGATGGCCAGCCTCGGCAGCAAAGTGCTGCAGATCCGCTCGGTGGAATTCGCCGGCAAGTACAAAGTGCCCATGCGCGTGCTCTCCAGCTTCACGCCCTGGGATATCGCACTGGACGAAGAAGCCCGGTCCGGTACCTTGATCACCTTTGAGGAAGACGAAAAAATGGAAAAGGCCGTCGTATCCGGCATCGCGTTCAACCGCAGCGAAGCCAAAATCTCCGTCCTGGGTGTGCCCGACACCCCTGGTATCGCCTACCAGATCCTGGGTCCGGTGGCCGACGCGAACATCGATGTCGATGTGATCCTGCAGAACATCAGCAAGGACGGCAAGACCGACTTCAGCTTCACCGTCAGCCAGGGCGACTACAACCGCACCATCGAGCTGCTGCGCGAAAAGGTCGTGCCCAAGCTGGGCGCGGACGAAGTGGTCGGCAACCCCAACATCTGCAAGGTCAGCATCGTGGGCATCGGCATGCGCAGCCACGTGGGCGTGGCCAGCACCATGTTCCGCGCGCTGAGCGAAGAGGGCATCAACATCCAGATGATCTCCACCTCCGAGATCAAGACCTCCGTCGTCATCGACGAGAAGTACCTGGAGCTGGCCGTGCGCGCATTGCATACGGCCTTTGGCCTGGATGCTACCGATTTGCCGAAAGAGGCTTAATTTTCGGGTTAGAATACGCGGATTGGAAACGTGACCGAGTGGCCGAAGGTGCTCCCCTGCTAAGGGAGTATGGGGTGTAGAGCCTCATCGAGGGTT
>JBLZYV010000060.1:0-26330 GCA_050282565.1 Comamonas sp. | reverse complement strand
TACCAGATCACCAAGTGCTTCCGCGACGAAGACCTGCGCGCCGACCGCCAGCCCGAGTTCACGCAGATCGACTGCGAAACCTCGTTCCTGAACGAGGAAGAGATCCGCGCCATCTTCCAGCGCATGATCTCCGAGGTGTTCCAGACCCAATTGGGCGTGGACCTGGGCGAATTCCCCATCATGACCTACCAGGACGCGGCCTTCCGCTTCGGCTCGGACAAGCCCGACCTGCGCGTCAAGCTCGAGTTCACCGAGCTGACCGAAGTCATGGCCGACGTGGACTTCAAGGTCTTCTCGACCCCCGCGACGACCAAGGGCGGCCGCGTGGTGGCCCTGCGCGTGCCCGGCGGCGCCCAGATCTCGCGCGGCGAGATCGACGGCTACACCGAGTTCGTCAAGATCTACGGCGCCAAGGGCCTGGCCTGGATCAAGGTCAACGAAGTCGCCAAGGGCCGTGACGGCCTGCAGTCGCCCATCGTCAAGAACCTGCACGACGCGGCCATCGCCGAGATCCTCAAGCGCACCGGCGCCCAGGACGGCGACCTGCTGTTCTTCGGCGCCGACAAGGAAAAGATCGTCAACGACTCCATCGGCGCGCTGCGCCTGAAGGTGGGCCACAGCGAATTCGGCAAGGCCCATGGCCTGTTCGAGGACCGCTGGGCGCCGCTGTGGGTGGTGGACTTCCCGATGTTCGAACACGACGAGGAAAACGACCGCTGGGCGGCCGTGCACCACCCCTTCACCTCGCCCAAGGACGGCCATGAAGACCTGATGGACACCGATCCCGGCAAGTGCATCGCCAAGGCCTACGACATGGTGCTGAACGGCTGGGAGCTGGGCGGCGGCTCGGTGCGTATCCACCGTGCCGACGTGCAGAGCAAGGTGTTCTCGGCGCTGAAGATCTCGGCCGAAGACGCCCGCGCCAAGTTTGGCTACCTGCTGGACGCGCTGCAGTACGGCGCGCCCCCGCACGGCGGCCTGGCCTTCGGCCTGGACCGCCTGATCACGCTGATGACCGGCTCCGAGTCCATCCGCGACGTGATCGCCTTCCCCAAGACCCAGCGTGCGCAAGACCTGCTGACCCAGGCGCCTTCGCCCGTGGACGAAAAGCAGCTGCGCGAGCTGCACATCAAGCTGCGCAACGTGCAGCCCGCCGCGCAGTAAACTGCCTGGGCACCCGGCAAAAAACGCCAAGGTCTTTCGGGGCTTTGGCGTTTTTTTCATCGCGGGGCCACCTGAATATTCCAGAATGGGTGTTCCATGATGTTTGACCTCCACCAGAACAAGCTCCCCTGGGCAGGTGTGCTGGCCGCCTTGCTGGCGCTGGCCGGCTGCGGCGAGAAGAAGACCGAACTCGGCCAGGGCGGCTCGGAGATCTCCGGCTCGGCCGGGCCGGCTGGCGCCCAAAGCGCCCATGCCTCGCTCGAACACTGCGATGCCCCCATCGCCACCGTGGCGCTGCTGGAGAACCCGCACGGCTACGTGATGCCGTCGGTGGCCAACCTGCCGCCCACGCCGGTGCCGCTGGTGCGCCTGCTGATGCAGCAAAGCGGCTGCTTTCGCGTGGTGGACCGCGCCGGCGGCCTGCAGGGCACGATCCGCGAGGGTGAGCTCAAGGATGCCGGCGTGCTGCGGCCGAACGGCACGGTGGCCAGGTCCAAGGGCTACGAGGCGCAATACACCATGGTGCCCAACCTGACCTTCAGCGAGCAGGACGCGGGGCGCGGGCTGGCCGGCATCATCGCGATGGTCCCGGTGCTGCGCGACATCGTGGGCCTGGCCGGCGTGGCCGAGCAGGTCAAGCTCAAGGAGGCGCAGACCGCGCTGTTCCTCACCGACAACGAGACCACCGAGCAACTGGCCGCGGCCACCGGCTCGGCGCGCGCCACCGACCTGGGCGTGGGCGGCGTGCTGCTGGGGCGCCTGGGCGGCGGCGCGGGCGCCGGCTGGAGCAACACCAACGAGGGCAAGGTGATCGCCGCCGCCTTCCTCGACGCGCACAACCAGATGGTGCGGCAGGTGCGCCTGCTGCAGGCCAAGCCGCTGCCGCCGGCCGTGCCCGCCAACAAGCCTGCGGCACGCAAGGGGTGAGTGCGGTGCAGCGTCCGTGGAAGATCCCCGAATCGGTGCTGGTCATCATCCACACGCCTGCGCTGCAGGTGCTGCTGATCCGCCGCGCCGATGCCGACGAGTACTGGCAGCCCGTGACCGGCAGCAAGGATGCGCTGGAAGAAAGCTGGGCGCAGACCGCGGTGCGCGAGGTGCATGAAGAGACCGGCATCGACGCGCTGAGCGCCGGCTGCGTGCTGCGCGACTGGAACCTCGAGAACGTCTACCCGATCTACCCGCAGTGGCTGCACCGCTATGCGCCGGGCGTGCGGCTCAACACCGAGCACGTGTTCAGCCTGCAGGTGCCTGAGGGCACTCCGGTGCGCCTGAGCCCGCGCGAGCACACGGCCCATGCCTGGCACGACTGGCGCGAGGCCGCGGACCGCTGCTATTCCATTGCGAACGCGGAAGCCATACTATGGTTGCCGCGATTCCTGGCGCCATGATGCAAGACGAACACCACCCCGACCACGCGCACGACCATCCGGTGCTGCGCGTGGCCACCTACAACATCCACAAGGGCGTGCAGGGGCTGGGGCCCACGCGGCGGCTGGAGATCCACAACCTGGGGCTGGCGGTGGAGCAGATGGATGCCGACATCGTTTGCCTGCAGGAAGTGCGCAAGATAAACCACCGCGAGGCGGCGTACTTCCGCAACTGGCCCGTGCAGCCGCAGGCCGACTTCCTGGCGCCGCTGGGCTACGAGGCGGTCTACCACACGAATGCCCGCACCCGCTGGGGCGAGCACGGCAATGCGCTGCTGTCGCGCTGGCCCATCCTGGCGACCGCGCACATGGACATCTCGGACCACCGCTTCGAGCAGCGTGGCCTGCTGCATGCCGAGTTGGACGTGGCCGGGCACCGCGTGCACACCATCGTGGTGCACCTGGGGCTGGTGCATGGCAGCCGGCTGCGCCAGGTGGCGCAGATCCACGGCTACATCAAGCGCCATGTGCCGCCCGACGCGCCGCTGGTGGTGGCGGGCGACTTCAACGACTGGGGCCTGCAGGTCAAGCGCATGCTGGCCGGATTTGGCCTGTTCGAGCACAACGAGCGGCCCGTGATGACCTACCCGTCGCGCCTGCCGGTGGTGCAGCTCGACCACGTCTACGCCCGCGGCCTCACGCCCTGCGGCTGGATGGTGCCGCGCGGCCGCATCTGGAGCCGCATGTCGGACCACCTGCCGCTGATCGCCGAGTTTCGCCTGCGCGACTGAGTGCAGCTTGATTGCTATAAAATATATAGCTTATAGCGCTTGTCATGATTGCGCTACAGCCCAAAAACACCAATAACCGAGGGGCCGGCATTCGCTGGTACCATGCCGCTATGTTTACAGAGCTTACCGATCCGAACCAGGCTCCCGCTTCCAGCGAGGGCGTGCCTGTCTCCGTCAAGATCCGCGAGCGGATCGTGGCTGCGCAAAAGCGCTTCCATGCGAACGACAACATCGCCGAGTTCATCCAGCCCGGCGAACTGGAGCAGCTGGTGGACGAGGTGGCGCACCAGATGCAGGGCGTGCTCGACAGCATGGTCATCGACACCAAGGGCGACCACAACACGCACAGCACCGCGCGGCGCGTGGCCAAGATGTACGTCAACGAGGTGTTCAAGGGCCGCTATGTGCCGCAGCCGGCGGTGACGGCCTTCCCCAACGCCGAGCACCTGAACGAGCTGATGATCGTCGGCCCCATCACGGTGCGCAGCGCCTGCAGCCACCACCTGTGCCCGGTGATCGGCAAGGTCTGGATCGGCGTGCTGCCCAACAAGAACACCAACGTCATCGGCCTGTCCAAGTACGCCCGCCTGGTGGACTGGGTGCTGGGCCGTCCGCAAATTCAGGAAGAGGCCATCGTGCAGCTGGCCGACCTGATCATGACCAAGACCTCGCCCGACGGCCTGGCCGTGGTGCTCGAGGCCTCGCACTTCTGCATGTCCTGGCGCGGCGTGCGCGAGATGGACTCGAAGATGCTCAACTCGGTGATGCGCGGCGCCTTCCTGACCGACCCGAACCTGCGCCGCGAATTCCTGTCGCTCATCCCCAGCCGCCAGGCGGGCTGAGGCGCAGCAACCCCATTACCAGGCCCTGCGGGGCCGATTTTTTTGACGTGTCTTTCCAAGCATTTGCCCTGGTCCTGCTGGCGGGCGTGATCCATGCCGGCTGGAACATCGTGGCCAAGAAGGCGGGCGGCGATGCGCGCTTCTCGCTGTTCACCTCGCTGTGCATGGCCGTGGTCTGGGCGCCGCTGGGCTGGTGGCTGGGGCGCGATGCCGTGCCGCTGTGGGGCGCCACCGAATGGGCGCTGGTGGCGGCCAGCGCGGTGCTGCACGTGCTGTATTTCGTGGTGCTGCTGCGCGGCTACCGCGTGGCTGACCTCACCGTGGTCTATCCGCTGGCGCGCGGCACCGGGCCGCTGCTCTCGTCGCTGGTGGCGGTGCTGCTGCTGGGCGAGCACCTGTCGGCGCTGGGCGCCGCCGGCATCGCGGGCGTGGTGGTCGGAGTGTTCCTGATCGCGGGCGGCCCGCGCATGCTGCGCGCCGCCACGCACCCGGTGTCGCAGCAGGCCCGGCAGCGCGTGCTGGCGGGGCTGTACTACGGCGTGCTCACGGGGCTGTTCATCGCGGCCTACACCGTGGTCGATGGCTATGCCGTCAAGGTGGTGCTGCTGTCACCCATCCTGCTCGACTACGTGGGCAACCTGCTACGCTGCGTGGTGCTGGCGCCGGTGGGCCTGTTGGACCTGCCTGCCGCCCGGCGGCTGTGGCGCGAGCAATGGCGCTTTGCGCTGCTGGTGGCCATCTTCAGCCCCGTGGCCTATGTGCTGGTGCTGTATGCAGTGCAGACGGCGCCCATCTCGCACGTGGCGCCGGCGCGCGAGGTGTCCATGCTGTTTGCGGCGCTGATCGGCGGCCGCCTGCTGGGCGAGGACGACCGGGGCCTGCGCATCGTCGGCGCGGTGCTGATCGCCGCCGGCGTGGTGGCGCTGGGGCTGGGGTGATGGACGCGCTGTCGGCGCAGGTCCTGGGCTGCGATTTCAGCAGCAGCCCGTCGCGCCGCAAGCCGGTGGTGGTGGCGCTGGGGCAGTTGCAGGGCGATGTGGTGCGGCTCGATGGCTTCGAGCGTTTCACTGACCTGGACGAGTGGGCCCGCTGGCTGGCTGCCGACGGCGGCTGGACGGGCGGCTTCGACCTGCCCTTCGGCCTGCCGCGCGAGCTGGTGCAGCAGCTGGGCTGGCCGCAGGACTGGCGGGCCTGCATGCAGCACTACGCCGGCCTGTCGCGCGCCGAGATCCGCGACACCTTTGCCGCGTTCTGCCAGCGGCGCCCGGCGGGCGGCAAGTTTGCCCACCGCGCCACCGATGGCCCGGCGGGCTCCAGCCCGTCGATGAAGTGGGTGAATCCGCCCGTGGCCTTCATGCTGCATGCCGGGGTGCCGCGGCTGCTGCGAGCGGGCCTGCACCTGCCCGGCCTGAATGTGACGGACAGCCCCAAGGTGGGGCTGGAGGCTTACCCCGGCCTGTTGGCCCGCGCCATCGTCGGCCGCGCCAGCTACAAGAGCGACGACGCCACGCGCCAGACCGCGGAGCGGGCCGGGGCGCGCCAGCGCATCGTGCAAGCCGTGCTCGACGGCGCGCACCCGCTGCAACTGGCCCTGCTGACCAAGCCGGTGCAGCAGGCGCTGCTGGTCGACGACGCCTCGGGCGACCACCTCGACGCCGTGCTGTGCATGCTGCAGGCCGCCTGGGCGCTGCGCCGTCGATTGGCGGGCGATGTGCTCTACGGCCTGCCCGCCGGCATGGACCCGCTGGAGGGCTGGATCGTCTCGGCGCCGTGGCCGCCGGGCGCGAGATAATCGCGCCATTCCTTTGCACACCGAGAGTCCCATGCCTGCCCTCCAGACCCTGTTTGCCTTCTTCGGCGTTGCCGTGTTGCTGGCCCTGTCGCCCGGGCCGGACAACCTGTTCGTGCTGATGCAGTCGGTGCAGCGCGGTTGGCGTATGGGCATCGCAGTGGTCATGGGCCTGTGCCTGGGCATCGTGGTGCATACCGCGGCCGTGGCGCTGGGGCTGGCGGCGGTGTTCGCGGCCTCGGCCATGGCCTTCTCGGTACTCAAGTGGTGCGGCGCGGCCTACCTGGTCTACCTGGCCTGGGGCGCCTGGCGCGCGCCGGTTTCTAATGCCAAAAATGCCTCTGGCCCAGATGCAGCAAGCGCTGACAGCAATCAAATCGATAGCGCGCAGATGTTGCGCATGGTGGGCCGCGGCGTAGTGATGAACCTCACCAACCCCAAGGTGCTGATCTTCTTCCTGGCCTTCCTGCCGCAGTTCGCCGACCCGGCGCTGGGCCCGGTGGCGCCGCAGATTTTCGCCTTCGGCGCGGTGTTCATCGTCGCGGCCTTTCTGGTGTTCGGCGCCATCGCGGTGTTCTCGGGCGCCTTTGGCCAGCTGCTGCTGCGCTCGCCCCGGGCCCAGCAGTGGCTGAACAAGGTCACGGCCGTGGTCTTCGTGGGGCTGGCGGTCAAGCTGGCGACGGCACAGCGCTGAACAGCGCCTAAAACGTGGTCAGGTGCCCGGCGCTGTCGCGCTCGCTGATCTTGCTGCGCGCCAGCTCGTCGCGCAGCCAGCGCGCCGCCTGGCCCAGCGGCGCCGACTTGTTCCACAGCAGGTCCACGCCCACCAGCCAGTCGGTGTGCGGATAGGCTTCCAGCCGCAGTTCCACCAGCTCGCCGCGCTCGATCTCGCCCAGCACCAGGCGGCGCGGCAGCGTGGCCCAGCCGAGGCCTGCGCGCGTCATCTCCAGCAAGGCCAGGTAGCTCTCGGCGCGCCAGCAGCGCGGGCTGCGCAGGTATTCGGTGCTGGGCAGGCCCTCGCTGTGCGCGCTGAAGGCCAGGCGCCGGTGGCGGTGCAGCTCGGCAAAGCTCACCGAGTCCATGTGCGCCAGCGGGTGGCCGCTGGCCGCCACGTGCGACATCACCAGCTTGCCCAGTTGCACAAAGCCCAGCTCGCGCGGGTAGTTGGGCTGTGAGAAGGCCACGCCCAGCTGGGCCTGGCCCTGGCGCACCAGCGCGCTCACATCGCCGTCCAGCGGGTGGCGGATCTCCACATCGACAAACGGAAAGGCCTGGGCGAACGCGGCCAGCGGCTGCGTGATCGCGTCGTAGGGGATCTCGATGGCCAGCGTCAGCGCGGGCTCCACGCCCTGGTTCAGGCTGTGGGCGTGGTGCTCCAGGTCCAGGCAGCGGTCCAGCACCTCCGACACCTCGCGCAGCAGGCGCCGGCCCGCGTCCGTCAGCGTGGGGATCTTGGTGCCGCGGTCGAACAGCTCCATGCCCAGGTCCGTCTCGAGGTTGGCGATGGCGGTGCTCACCGTCGATTGCGGCCGGCGCAGCTGGCGCGCCGCCGCCGAGAACGAGCCCGCGGACACCACGGTCGAGAAGATTTCCAGCTGGTCCAGTGAATAGCGCATGGCTGATTTTCCATCGGATTTTGCGATGGATACAAACTTGTTCTTGATGAATTTCCGATCAATCATGCCCGCACTTTCCCCGTTCAGAGGGATTGCCAGCAAGGAGACGAAATCCATGAAGCCATCGCCCACCGTCCATCCGGTCGACCAGATCCTGCCGCTGCAGCAGATGGCCAGCTACGGCCTGCAGCATGTGCTGGTGCTCTATGCGGGCGCCGTCGCCGTGCCGCTGATCCTCGGCAGCGCCCTGGGGCTGACGCCCGAGCAGGTGGTGATCCTCATCAACGCCAACCTGCTGACCTCGGGCGTGGCCACGCTGATCCAGACCCTGGGTTTCTGGAAGTTCGGCGCGCGCCTGCCGCTGGTGCAGGCCTGCTCCTTCATCGCGCTGGCGCCGATGATCATGATCGGCAAGGAATACGGCCTGGCCCATGTGTTCGGCGCCGTGATCGCGGGCGGGGCCATCACCGTGCTGCTGGCCCCGGTGACCAGCCGGCTGCTGCGCTTCTTTCCGCCTGTGGTCATCGGCAGCCTGATCACCATCATCGGCATCTCGCTGATGCCGGCCGCCGCCATCTGGCTGGGCGGCGGCAACCCCGATGCCGCGAACTTCGGTAGCGCACCGAACCTGCTGCT
Source organism: Comamonas sp. (assembly GCA_050282565.1). GTDB lineage: Bacteria > Pseudomonadota > Gammaproteobacteria > Burkholderiales > Burkholderiaceae_C > Comamonas. The sequence continues at coordinate 18,122 of JBLZYV010000060.1, read as the reverse complement.
GGGTCTGGCCACCATCGCCATCACGCTGTTCATCTATGCACGGTTTCGCGGCTTCCTGGGCAACCTGGCCGTGCTGCTGGGCCTGGTGGCGGGCACGGCCATCGCCGCGGCCTGTGGGCTCACCGACTTTGCCCAGGTGGGCAAGGCGGCCTGGTTCGAGCTGAGCCCGCCGTTCGCCTTCGGCATGCCGCAGTTCGGGCTGGCGCCCACGTTGATCATGGCATTGGCGATGATGGTCATCATGGCCGAGACCACGGGCAACTGCCTGGCCATCGGCCAGATCGTGGGCCGGCCCACTAGCCAGCAGACCCTGGGCAATGCCTTCCGCGCCGATGGCCTCGCCACCATGATCGGCGGCGTGTTCAACAGCTTTCCGTACAACGCCTTCACGCAGAACACGGGGCTGATCGCGCTGTCCGGCGTCAAGAGCCGCTATGTGGTGGCCAGCGCCGGCGCCATCATGGTCCTGATGGGGCTGTTTCCCAAGCTCGGCGCGCTGATCGCCTCGGTGCCGCGCCCGGTGCTGGGCGGCTGCGCCATCGTGATGTTCGGCATGACCACGGTGGCCGGCATCCAGGAGCTGTCGCGGGTGCGCTTCGAAGGCACGCGCAATGCGCTGGTGGTGGCCGTCTCGGTCAGTGTGGGCGTGCTGCCCATGTCCTTCCCGGCGCTGTTCGCCCACGCCAGCGGGCCGCTGAAGCTGGTGCTGGAAAGCGGCATCTTCCTGGGCGCCATCACCGCCGTGCTGCTCAACCTGATTCTCAACCGCGGCGCGCAGGCGCAAGAGCCGGAGACGGCAAGCACTGCACACTGAGCCGCCCGCATTTCCCCATCCATCCTTACCGGAGCCATTAGATGCAAACCAACGATACCGTTCTGTCCCATCCCCGCGACCTGGAGCTGCTGCGCGAGACCATTGCGCTGTCCGAAGCCTCCAAGCAGCGCGGGCGCCATCCGTTCGCGGCCCTGGTGGCCAACGAGCACGGCGAGATCGTGGCCCAGGCCGGCAACAACTCCATGCCGCCCGAGGGCGACCCCACCCAGCACGCCGAGCTGGCTGCCGCCGCGCTGGCCGCGCGAAGGCTCTCGCCCGAGGAGCTGGCCCGATGCACGCTCTACACCAGCGCCGAGCCCTGCTGCATGTGCGCGGGCGCGGTGTACTGGACGGGCATCGGCCGCGTGGTCTATGCGCTGTCGGAGCACGCGCTGCTGGGCCTGACCGGCGACCACCCCGAGAACCCGACCTTCTCGCTGCCCTGCCGCGAGGTCTTTGCCCGCGGCCAGCGGCGCGTGGAGGTGGTGGGCCCGCTGCTGGAGGACGAGGCCGCGGCGCCGCACCGCGGCTTCTGGGTCAAGGACTGAGCCCGCTGCGGGCTGCCGCGCCTACTGCCGCGCCGTGCGCACGTTGGCCGGCAGGCGCTGCGGGTGGCTGGTGCGGATGGGGTTGATGTCCAGCCCGCCGCGGCGCGTGTAGCGGGCGTAGACGGTGAGCTTGATGGGCGTGCAGCGCGTCCAGATGTCCATGAACACGCGCTCCACGCACTGCTCGTGGAATTCGTTGTGGTTGCGGAAGCTCACGATGTACTGCAGCAGCCCGGCCTGGTTGATCTCGGGGCCGCTGTAGCTGATCTGCACGCTGCCCCAGTCGGGCTGGCCGGTGACCAGGCAGTTGCTCTTGAGCAGGCCGCTGGTCAGGGTCTCGGTGACGGGCGGTTCGTCGAACAGCGCGGTGAGCAGCTGCGGCGCGGGCTGGTAGTGCTCGCACTCCACGTCCAGGCGATCCAGGCTCAGGCCGTCGAGCTCGTGCAGCGGCTGCCGGTCGAAGGCCTCGGGGTCGATCAACTGCACGCCCACGCCGGCGGCATGCGGCGCGCCGCGCCACACGGCCTCGGCGATGTCGGCCTGCAGCTTGGCGCGCACCTCGGCGGCCGAGGCGAAGCGCGTGTTGTTGAAGCTGTTCAGGTAGAGCTTGAACGACTTGCTCTCGATGATGTTCGGCGTCTCGCACGGGATGGTGAAGCTCGCCAGCGCCACCTGCGGCTTGCCGCGCAGGTTCAGCCACGACAGCTCGTAGGCCGTCCACAGGTCGGCGCCGAAGAAGGGTAGCTGGCCAGCGTCGGCGAGGCCCAGCTCGGCGCGCTTGGTGGCACGCGGCAGCGGAAACAGCAGCGTGGCGTCGTACTGGTCGATGTAGGCCGAGGCCTGGCCGAGCGGCGACTGCTCGGGGGTAGGGGTGGTAGACATATTGAAAATGATAGCTGCCAGCGCTTGTTGCATAAGCACTAGAGGCGGTTTTTACTTGAATTCGCCCTCGCGCAGCCACTTGGTGGCCACCCACTTCTCGCCGCGGATGACGGGCGTGCCGCCGTGGAGCGACTTGCTCGCGGGATCGGGCGTGGCGTAGCTGAAGAACACGGCGTTGCCGCGGCGCGGCGCGACCTCGAGCTGCACGTCGGGAAACACCGTGCCGCCGCCGGCCTCGGGGTTGTTGAGGTACATGACCAGGGTGCCCACGCGCTGGCCGCCGCGCTTGAGGATGGTGGGCGTGCCGGGCTGGCTGGGGTCGAAATAGTCGTAGTGCGGCTTGTACTCGGCGCCGGGCCGGTAGTGCAGTACCTGCAGGCCCTCGCCGTATTCGAGCGGCCAGTTCAGCAGCCTTGCGATGCGCGCCTCGATGCGGGCGACGATCGGCGTCTCGCCGCGCGTGAAGAACATGCCGTCGCTGGTGCGGTCGGCATTGATTTCCTCGCCGCCGGTCTTGTTCTCGACGGTGAGCGAGCGCTTCATGCGGGGATCGGCATCGTTGATCAGCGCCTCGCATTCCTCGTCGGACAGCAGGTTGCCGAAGACCACGATGCGCGGGTGCTTCACGGCGAACAGCACGGTGACCTCGCGGTCGCCGGCATCGAGGGTGCCGGGCGAATCATGCAGAGCGGGCTCGGGCAGCGGCACGCCCTGTGCGGGCTGCGCCGCCGCGGCGGCCGCCTGCGTGCGGCTGTCGTGCAGCGCGGACAGGTGCTCGGACAGCACCTGCTCCATGGCGTCCTCGGCCACGTCGGGGTTCCAGCCGGCGTCGCACATGGCCTTGAAGACGGCGTCGGCACCCACTCCCGCGCTGGCCTGCTCGATGATCCAGGTGCGCAGTTCGGGCGTGATGGGCTGGATGGCGGCGGACATGCGGGACTCTCCTTGGGTTCGGGCCGGTGGCGTTCGGTCGATGTTAAGCCACCCGGCGTCGGAACACCAAATGGTCGGCAGTGGACACGTCGGCAGCGAAGGCATAGCCGTCCGCGTCGAACTTCTTCAGCGCGGCCAGCGTGCCGGCGCGGTGCTGCACGGCGTGGCGCGCCATCAGGCCGCGCGCCTTCTTGGCGAAGAAGCTGATGATCTTGTACTGGCCGTTCTTCCAGTCCTCGAACGTGCAGTCGACCACGCGGGCGCGCAGCACGCGGCGGTCCACCGAGCGGAAGTATTCCTGCGACGCGAGGTTGACCACGATGGGGCGCTCCTCGCCGGCCTGCTGCTGGTTCAGGTAGTCGGCGATGCGGCTGCCCCAGAAGTCGTACAGGCTCTGGCCGCGCCCGGTGGCCAGGCGCGTGCCCATCTCCAGGCGGTAGGGCTGCATGAGGTCGAGCGGGCGCAGCACGCCGTACAGGCCGCTGAGGATGGCGACATGCTGCTGGGCCCATTCGAGCTGCTTGGGGGTGAGGCTTCGGGCCTCCAGGCCATCGTAGACGTCGCCATTGAAGGCCAGCACGGCCTGGCGTGCATTGCCGGCGTGGAAGCGCGGCTCCCAGGCGGCGTAGCGTGCGGTGTTGAGCGCGGCCAGCTTGTCGCTGAGGTCCATCAGGCCGGCGATCTGCGCGGGTGTCTTGGCGCGCAGCACCTCGATCAGCTTGGCCGACTGCGGCACGAACTGGGGTTCGGTGGCGGGGAGTTTCTTGGCCAGCGCCGGCGGCAGCGGGCTTTCGTAGTCCAGCGATTTGGCGGGGGACAGCAGGAACAGCATGGGCGGAACACTCCGGAATCCGTGCTGCTCTTGTTGTTTAAGCCTAGTGGCCTCTAGCCCTTATGTATCAAGCGCTGGCAGCTCTTGTTTTTGATGAAATCCGGGGGCCGAGGCCCCCGGAGGCGCCCGGTCAGGCGCGGCTTTCCTGCTCGAAGGGCAGCACCAGCGCGTTCAGGTCGCGGCGGGTTTCCACCAGCACCAGCGGGCCTTCGTCGAGGACCACCAGCGCGGGCCGCTCGCGCGGCACGCGCACGGGTGCGGGCTCGGCGGCGATGGCGGCCTGCACGCGGGCGACCTTGTCGGCGTCGGAGTTGACCCACTGCAGGCCGGCCTGGGTGGCGATGCCTTCCAGGTCGGTCAGCGGCAGCACGTAGTGGCCGATGCGGGGCAGGCCAACGGCTGGTGCTGCAGGCGCGGCGGCCGGCGCCGGGGCGGCGACAGGCTCTGCCACGGGCGCTGCGGCGACCGGGGCTGCCACGGGGGCGGCAACCGGTGCTGCTGCGACAGGTGCCGCTGCAACGGGTGCTGCGGCTTCGGCGGCCGGTGCCGGCTCGGCCACCACCGGGGCTGCGGGCGCCGGTGCTGCTGCTGCATTGCTGTCGAAGTAGCTGCGGCGCGGTGCGGATGCCTCGGCGGCCTCGCTGGCGGCGGACTCGGGCGCTGCCTGCTGCACGTCGGCATCGGCGTCGGCCGTCAGCTCGTCGCGCTGGTCGTCACGCGGACGGTCGGCGCGCTCGCCACGGTTGCGGCGGTCGCGGCCGTAGCGGTCGCGGGAGCGGCGCTCGCGGCGCTCGCCGTTGGCGGCTGCGCCGTCGTCCGCGGCTGCGGTGCCGTCGCCCAGGTCCAGCGAAGGCAGGGCGGCGATGGCGGCGGCGCCGGCGTCGGCCAGGGCTGCCGGGTTGGCGGCCTGGGCTTCGTCCATGGCGGGGCGACTGTCGGCACGGTTGTCGGCGCGCTCGGCACGGTCACCGCGCTCGCCACGTTCACCGTTGCGTTCGCGGCGGTTGTCGCGCGGTGCGCGCTCGGCACGCTCGGGGCGGTCTGCGGCTGCCGGTGCGGCGTCCATCGGCGCCTGTGCGGAGGCGTCATTCACCACCGTGTCGGCATCGCGGCGGCTGCGCTCGGGACGGTCGCCCCGGCTGCGGCGGCTGTCGCGGCCACCGTCACGGCCTTCGCCGTCGCGGCCCTCGCGTCGGTCTTCGCGCTTGTCGCCGCGGCCATTGCGGCCGTCACGGCCTTCGCGCGGTTCGCGGCCTTCGCCGGCCTCGGTGCGCTCGCCACGTTCCGGGCGGGGCGGGCGGTTGCCATCGCGGCTGCCGTCACGGCCACCGCTGCGGCGGTTGCCGCCACGGCCTTCCCGGTTGCCTTCGCGGCGCGGCTCCTTGGCTGCCTCGGGCGCGGCCGGGGCAGGGGCTGCCACCGGTGCCGGCGCGGGGGCCAGGCCCAGCAGGCGCTTGATCCAGGCGAGCAGGCCGGTTTCCTGCACCGGCGCGGGTGCGGGGGCCGGTGCCACGGCGGGCGCAGGCGCGGGAGCGGCCTTTTCGGCGCGCGGCGGGCGCGGCTCGGCCACGGGCGCGGGCGCGTCGGGCAGTACGCCCTTGATCACCGGGGTCTGCTTGTTGGTGGGCTCCTGCGAGCGGCGGGTGAAGGTGAGCGGCTCCTCCGTCTCGTCGGCGAGCTTGTAGCTCGATTCCTGCGAGTCGAGGCGGGCGTCATCGTGCTTCAGGCGCTCGAGCTTGTAGTGCGGCGTCTCCAGCGAGCGGTTGGGGATGATGGTGACCGAGACGCGCTGCTTGATCTCCAGCTTCTGGATCTCGGTGCGCTTCTCGTTGAGCAGGAACGAGGCCACTTCCACCGGCACCTGGCATTGCACGGCGGCGGTGTTGTCCTTCATCGCCTCTTCCTGGATGATGCGCAGGGTCTGCAGGGCGGAGCTTTCCGCGTCGCGGATGTGGCCGGAGCCGCCGCAGCGCGGGCAGTTGATGTGCGCGCCTTCGGAGAGGGCGGGCTTGAGGCGCTGGCGGCTCATCTCCATCAGGCCGAACTTGCTGATGGTGCCGAACTGCACGCGGGCGCGGTCCTGGCGCAGCGCGTCGCGCAGGCGGTTCTCGACCTCGCGGCGGTTCTTGCTCTCCTCCATGTCGATGAAGTCGATGACGATCAGGCCGCCCAGGTCACGCAGGCGCATCTGGCGCGCGACTTCGTCGGCGGCTTCCAGGTTGGTGCGGGTGGCGGTTTCCTCGATGTCGCCGCCCTTGATGGCGCGGGCCGAGTTCACGTCGATGGAGACCAGCGCTTCGGTGTGGTCGATGACGATGGCGCCGCCCGAGGGCAGGGTCACGGTGCGTGCGTAGGCCGATTCGATCTGGTGCTCGATCTGGAAGCGGCTGAACAGCGGGGCGTCGTCACGGTAGCGTTTGACGCGGGCGGCATGCTCGGGCATGACGTGCTGCATGAACTGCTGCGCCTGCTCGTAGATGTCGTCGGTGTCGATGAGGATGTCGCCGATGTCGCCATTGAAGTAGTCGCGGATGGCGCGGATCACCAGGCTCGATTCCTGGTAGATCAGGAAGGCGCCCTTGGCCGACTTGGCGGCGCCGTCGATGGCGTTCCACAGCTTGAGCAGGTAGTTCAGGTCCCACTGCAGCTCGGGCGCGGTGCGGCCGATGCCGGCGGTGCGCGCGATGATGGACATGCCCTTGGGGTACTCGAGCTGGTCCATCGCCTCCTTGAGCTCGGCGCGGTCCTCGCCCTCGATGCGGCGGCTTACGCCACCGCCGCGCGGGTTGTTGGGCATCAGCACCACGTAGCGGCCGGCCAGCGAGATGAAGGTGGTCAGTGCCGCGCCCTTGTTGCCGCGCTCTTCCTTCTCGACCTGGACGATCATCTCCTGGCCTTCGCGGATCACGTCATTGATGCGCGCCTGGCTGGGCGAGACGCCTTCGGCGAAGTACTGCTTGGAGATTTCCTTGAACGGCAGGAAGCCGTGGCGGTCCTCGCCGTAGTCGACGAAGCAGGCTTCGAGCGAGGGCTCGACGCGCGTGACCACGGCCTTGTAGATATTGCCCTTGCGCTGTTCGCGGCCCTCGATCTCGATCTCGTAGTCCAGCAGCTTCTGGCCGTCGACGATGGCAAGGCGGCGCTCTTCGGCCTGGGTAGCATTGATCAGCATCCGTTTCATGATGCGGGTCCTCTTTTATGCGGGGCAGACGCTCAGCCTCTGGCGGGCGTCTGCCTCCAATTCCTTACAAATACAGCCCTCAGTGGAGCCACAGATGCCGGGACGGACGCAGAGAAACGAATGGAATAACAGGGCGTGCCATGGTGGTGCTGAGGATACTCATGTCAGCGAAGGTGGCTTGGGCACGCGGGAGAGAGCGCAGAGATCACCGGCCAGCCAATGCTTGGTTGTTATCGGCCGGGTGTCAGGCTCTGGGGACGGGAACATGGCGCGGACCAGGACGACAGCGGGCGCACGCTTGATCGTGCGCCAGAGACTGACCATCCATGTCCAAAGTATCAACATGTTCGCGGTTGGGGGACGGACAGCGCGCCCCGCATGCGGGCGGACTGTCGGTCGGAATGCTGTTTATTCGATTGCTTCTCAGTGTCTGTCCGCTGTGCCAAGCCGCAAACCGGCGGGCACTTGGGCATCGACCTGCCTGCGCGGGCTCACTACAGGGGCATGACGGGTGAATTAAACTGCTCACCGGTCAACCAATCCACTTTTGTGACGCGCAGGTGAAACACATTATAGGGGGCAATCCGGGCCATGCCCGCGCAGCTGATGCATCCCCGGCTTCTTCCCCCGAAACCGCAGCGGCGAACGTGCGGCAGATCCTGGTCCACGCGGACGACGCAGGCCAGCGCCTGGACAACTTCCTGATGCGCCATCTCAAGGGCGTGCCCAAGACCCATGTCTACCGCATCATCCGCAGCGGCGAGGTGCGCATCAACAAGGGCCGCACCTCGGCCGACGCCCGCGTGCAGGGCGGCGACGTGGTGCGCATCCCGCCGGTGCGGGTGGCCGAGCGGCCCGCGGACGCGCAGCCGGCCGTGCCGGGGCGCGAATTCCCGCTGCTGCTCGAGGACGAGGTGATGCTGGCCATCGACAAGCCGGCCGGCGTGGCGGTGCATGGCGGCAGCGGCGTGAGCTTCGGCGTGATCGAGCAATTGCGCCGCGCCCGCCCCGAGGCGCGCTTCCTGGAGCTGGTGCACCGGCTGGACCGCGAGACCTCGGGCATCCTGCTGGTGGCCAAGAAGCGCTCGGCGCTGACCCACCTGCAGGACCAGTTCCGCGAGCGCGAGACGGGCAAGACCTACCTGGCGCTGGTGATCGGCGAATGGCCCTTGAACAAGAAGGTGATCGACGTGCCGCTGCGCAAGTACCTGCTGCCCGACGGTGAGCGCCGCGTGCGCGCCACCACGGCGGACGATCCCGAGGGCATGCGCTCGGTGTCGCTGGTGCGGCGCCGCCAGGTGCTGCCGGCGCGCCACGCGCAGGGCCTGCCGGCGATGAGCCTGCTTGAGGTCACCATCAAGACCGGGCGCACGCACCAGATCCGCGTGCACCTGGCCAGCCAGGGCCATGCCATCGTGGGCGACGAGAAGTACGGCGATTTCGAACTCAACCGGCGCGTGGCCAGGCACGGGCTCAAGCGCATGTTCCTGCATGCCTGGCGGCTGCAGTTCACGCACCCGCAGTCGGGCGAGCGCGTCGCCCTCAACGCCGAGCTGCCGCCGGAGCTGGCGGCGTTCGTGCCGCCCGGCGAAGCGGCCGCGGCGCCGCCTGCTGAAAAACCATAGCTGCCAGCGCAGGTATTGACTTGGTTCTGAAGTAAAAACTATTTAGAACCGTTACTGAATGAGCGCGAGGCGCTCTCGTTTTTGATAGGCAACCATGAGCCGACGATTTGACCTGATCGCTTTCGACTGGGATGGCACCCTGTTCGATTCCGCCGCCGCCATCGCGCTGAGCATCCAGGACGCGGTGCGCGACCTGGGCGGCACCGTGCCCACGCTGGAGCAGGCCAAGTACGTCATCGGCATGAGCCTGAACCGCGCGCTGGCCCATGCCGCGCCCGACGTGCCCGCCGAGCGCCATGCCGAACTGGGCAACCGCTACCGCTACCACTACCTGCGCCGGCAGGAGGAGGTCACGCTGTTCGATGGCGTGCTGCCGCTGCTGGAGGAGCTGGCCGGCCGTGGCCACCTGCTGGCCGTGGCCACCGGCAAGAGCCGGCGCGGGCTCGACGAGGTGCTGGCGTCCACGCTGCTCAAGGGGCGCTTCCACGCCTCGCGCACAGCCGACGAGACCGCCGGCAAGCCCAGCCCGCTGATGCTGCAGGAGCTGATGGCCGAGCTGGACGTGGCGCCGGGGCGGCTGCTGATGGTGGGCGACACCACGCACGACCTGGAGATGGCCGTGAATGCCGGCTGCGCCAGTGTGGGCGTGAGCTACGGCGCCCACGATCCGGCCGGCTTCGAGGCCTTCCGCCCGCTCTACGTGGCCCAGACTGTTGCGCAGCTGCAACGCTGGATGGCCGACAATGCATAGCCATGGAGCAGGCGACGACGGACACCGACAGGCGGCAGATCCCGCTGTGCGATAGCGCGCAGTTGAGCGACGGCGGCCGCGCCGTGGCCTTCGACGTGCTGCTCGCCGGCCAGGCCTGCCGGGCCTTCGCCATCCGCTACCAGGGCGCCGTGCACGCCTATCTCAACCGCTGCACCCATGTGGCGATGGAGATGGATTACCAGGAAGGGCGCTTCTTCGACGACAGCGGCGAATGGCTGTTGTGCGCCACCCACGGCGCGGTCTACCAGCCCGACACGGGCGACTGCGCCGGCGGCCCATGCCGGGGCGGCTTGGTCAAGATAGCCCTGCTGGAGCGCGATGGCATGGTGTACTGGTGCCCTGACGATCGTTTGAAACCTGTCGAGTTCTGATATGAATGCTTCGCAAACCCCCGACGGCAGCACCGCGCCCGATCTGTGGGGGCAGGCCGCGCCCAAGACCGAGGCCACCGCTGCCTCCAGCGAGCTGCGCGAGCGCCTGGCGCTGGAGCGGCTGGCGTCCGACTGGCTCAAGGAGCAGCGCGCCGCGCGCCGCTGGAAGATCTTCTTCCGCCTGTCGTGGCTGCTGCTCTTCATCGCCGTGGCCGCCTACCTGTTCAAGTCCGAGGCGCCGGCCACCAATTCGCCCAACCACACGGCCGTGGTCGAGCTCAAGGGCGAGATTGCCTCGGGCGCGGATGCGAGCGCCGAATTCGTGATCGCCGCGCTGCGCTCGGCTTTCGAGGACCCTGGCTCCAAGGCCGTGGTGCTGCTCATCAACTCGCCCGGCGGCAGCCCGGTGCAGGCCGGCATGATCAACGACGAGATCGTGCGCCTGAAGGCCCTGCACAAGAAGCCGATGTATGCCGTGGTCGAGGAAACCTGCGCCTCGGCCGCGTACTACATCGCCGCCGCGGCCGACAAGATCTACGTGGACAAGGCCAGCATCGTCGGCAGCATCGGCGTGCTGATGGACGGCTTCGGCTTCACCGGCACCATGGAGAAACTCGGCGTCGAGCGCCGCCTGCTCACCGCCGGCGAGAACAAGGCCATACTCGACCCGTTCAGCCCGCTCAACGACAAGCAGCGCGCCTTTGCGCAGAACATGCTCGACCAGATCCACAAGCAGTTCATCACCGTGGTCAAGGAAGGGCGCGGCAACCGCCTCAAGGAAACGCCTGACACCTTCAGCGGCCTGTTCTGGACCGGCCAGCAGGCGGTGGAGATGGGCCTGGCCGACGGCCTGGCCAGCGTGGACCACGTGGCCCGCGACGTGGTGGGCGCCGAGGAGATCGTCGACTACACCCGCCGCGACAACGTGGCCGAGCGCCTGGCCAAGCGCTTTGGCGCGGCCATGGGCGCCGGTGCGGTGCAGACCATGAAGGGCGCGCTGCCCACGCTGCGCTAATTTCGGCCCCGCCAGGGGACGAAAAAACAACCAGGGCGGTGATCATCACCGCCCTGGTTGTTTGGGGTTGCGGCCGGTGCCGTTACTGGCCGAAATCCATCTTGGCCTTGGCCACGCAGGCCACCTTGGCGTCGCCCGACAGCGTGTCGCAGCGCTCCTGGGCGGCCTTGTACTCGGCCTCGCGGGTCCGGGTGGCCGCCTGTTCCTTGGCGCCCTGCACTTGGGCGTCCTTGCGGGCGGCGGGTTCGGTTGCGGCGCGCTGGACCTTGGCTGCTTCGACGGCCTTCACATGGGCGGCCTTGGCGTCCTTCTGGCAGACATCCTTGCTGTTGCCCGACAGGTCATCGCACTTTTCCTTGGCCACGGCGTACTCGGCATCCGCACGGGCCATGCGCACCTTTTCGTCGGCACGCGGGCCGGGCTTGTACTGGGCTTCCAGCTCGGCCTTGGCGACCGACTCCTGGCCCTTGGCCACTTTCTCGCAGACATCCTTGGCATTGCCGGTCTGCGGCTTGCACTGTTCCTTGGCGGCCTTGTAGTCGGCCTCGATGCGGCCGTTTGCGGCCTGGTGGTCGGCCCGGCTCATGGCGGTGCCGCTCTGCGCGAAGGCCGCGCCAGCGGCCAGGGCCGCAACGATGGGGCCCAGACGCAGGGCGGTGGTGATGGTCTTGTGCATGCTGACTCCTTGGCTGGTTGGCGACAGGGTCGGCAGTGCTTCCGAAATGGGGCTGGATGTGGCTGCCTGTGCGCTGTCGGTTGAACAGGCTTTCACTGTAGGCCGGGCCCGCGGCTGGCAGCGTCGGCCTGGGGGCGCGCTGCCTGTCGGACGTTCTCGACCGGCTGCGTCGTCGATGCCCGATCAGCGCCCGATGGCGAACACCATCGGCGTGCGCCCGCCCAGCGTGGGCTTGTCGGCCTTCCACTGGCGCACGGTCTGGCTCTGCGTGCGGGCGCCGGCCAGTGTCAGCCCGCTGGAGATCGACAGGCGCGTGTGCGGCTGCAGGGTCTGCAGCAGCGCCTGCAGCAGCGCGGCGTTGCGGTAGGGCGTCTCGATGAAGAGCTGGGTCTGGCCCTGGCGCAGCGCCAACTGCTCCAGCTCGCGCAGCCGTGCGGTGCGCTCCGTCGCGTCGCTGGGCACATAGCCGACGAAGGCGAAGTTCTGTCCGTTCAGCCCGCTGGCCGCCAGTGCCAGCAGCAGCGACACTGGCCCGACCAGCGGCACCACCGGCGCGCCCGCTTCGTGCGCGGCGCGCACGATGGAGCTGCCCGGGTCGGCCACTGCGGGCATGCCGGCCTCGCTGACCAGGCCCATGTCGTGGCCGGCCAGCAGCGGTGCCAGCAGCGCCGCCGCATCGAAGCTGGCGCTGCCTTTAACGCCGTGGTCGCCCTTCTTGTGCGCCTCGCGCGGCAGCTCGGCGATCTGCTGCTGCTGCAGCGGCGCGGCCAGCGGATGCAGCGCATCGATGCGCTTGAGGTAGGCGCGGCAGCTCTTGGCGTTCTCGCAGACCCAGTGCGTCAGCCGCGCGGCGGTGCGCAGGCTGTGCTCGGGCAGCACGTCGGTGAGCGGCGCGGCCTCGTCGCAGCCGAAGTCCAGTGGTGCGGGCACCAAGTAGAGCGTGCCGGGAGTGGTGGGGTTGCTCATGGCAGCACGACTCCTGCCGCGCGCAGCATGCGGGCGGTGCGGATCAGCGGCAGCCCGACCAGTGCGGTGGGGTCGTCGCTGTCCATAGATTCGAGCAGCGTGATGCCCAGGCCCTCGCTCTTGGCGCTGCCGGCGCAGTCGTAGGGTTGTTCGGCGCGCAGGTAGCGTTCGATCTCGGCGTCACCGAGCGCGCGGAAGTGGACTCGGATCACGGCGGTGTCGCTTTGCTCGAAGCCGGCGGCCTGGCAGACCACGGCCACCGCGGTATGGAACAACACGGTGTTGCCGCGCATGGCCTGAAGCTGTGCCACGGCCTTCTCGTGCGTGTGCGGCTTGCCCAGCGGCTGGCCGAGCAGGTCGGCCACCTGGTCGGAGCCGATCACGATCGCCTCGGGGTGCAGGGCGGCCACGGCGCGGGCCTTGGCCAGCGCGAGCCGGCTGGCCAGCGCAGCGGGCGCTTCGCCAGCGTGAGGGGTTTCGTCCACATCGGGAGCCACCACGTCGAAGGGCAGCCGAAAACGCTCCAGCAGCTCGCGGCGGTAGCGCGAGGTGGAGCCCAGGATCAGGGGGCGTTGCACGGTCATGGGGGCAGATTCTCTTACACTGCCGGGCATGACGAAGGAATTTTCTGCGGATCGCCTGGACATCAACGCATTCGCCAAGCAGCAGGGCCACCTGGACGGCGACGAGCCGTTGGCGCGCTTTGACCGCCTGGCGCAGGAGCAGGTGGAGGGCGCGCCCGAGGCGCAAGTGCACTGGCAGGCCGACGGTGAGTGGCAGGCCGAATCGGGTGCTGCCGGCCATGCCTGGTTGCATTTGCATGGCAGTGTGGAGCTGACGCTGACCTGCCAGCGCTGCCTGAAGCCTGCGCTGATACCGGTGGAAGCGGATCGCTCCTTCCGCTTTGTGGCCGACGAGGCCACCGCGGCGCTGGAGGATGAGGACAGCGACGAAGACGTGCTGGTCGCCAGCCGCGACTTCGACCTGCATGGGCTGCTGGAGGACGAGTTGCTGATGGAAGTACCCATGGTGCCCATGCACGAACAGTGCCCCGACACCGTGCAACTCAGCGTTTCGTCGCCCGAATTCGAGGCTTCCGGCAGCGAAAAAGCGAATCCTTTCGCGGCGCTGGCCAGCCTGCGGATCGACAAGACCAAGGAATGATTGCCCGGACAAAAACATTCTTGTTATAATCCAAGGCTTCGCGCGAAACCCCCTCGTGTCTTTAATGGGCTGATCGCGTATTTTTCAGGCCTGTGCAGCGCCGCTGCGCGGGCCGTGTCACCAACCCTTCAAGACTCAGGAGCCACCATGGCTGTTCAGCAAAACAAGAAATCCCCTTCCAAGCGCGGCATGCACCGTTCGCACAACGCACTGAATGTGCCCGGCATCGCCGTGGAAACCACCACCGGTGAAACCCACCTGCGCCACCACATCAGCCCCAACGGCTTCTACCGTGGCCGCCAAGTGCTGAAGAACAAGTCGGAAGCCTAAGCTCAGACGCACTCAAGGCCCGCTGCTACATTTGATGTAGCGCGGGCCTTTGTTTATTCTGCGGCAGAATAGTCAGCTTTAGCTTCTCGTCCACATATGATCACTTTGGCTGTTGACTGCATGGGAGGGGACGCCGGCCCGCCGGTGACCCTGGAGGCCTGCAAGCGTTTTCTCGATAACCACCCCGAAGCGCATTTGCTGCTGGTGGGGCAGGCGGAGCGCCTGCAATCGTTCCAGCACGACCGCGCCACCGTCGTGGTGGCCAGCGAGGTCGTCACCATGGACGACCCGGTCGAGGTGGCGCTGCGCAAGAAGAAGGATTCGTCCATGCGCGTGGCCATCTCCCAGGTGAAGTCCGGCGCCGCGCAGGTCGCGGTGTCCGCCGGCAACACCGGCGCGCTGATGGCGATCGCCCGCTACCTGCTCAAGACGCTGGACGGCATCGACCGCCCGGCCATTGCCACCCAGATGCCGCAAGCCAAGGGCGGGGCCACCACGGTGCTTGACTTGGGCGCCAACGTGGACTGCTCGGCCGAGCACCTGCTGCAGTTCGCGGTGATGGGGTCGGCCCTGGTCAGTGCGCTGCAGGACAAGGACAATCCCAGCGTGGGCCTGCTCAACATCGGCGAGGAAGCCATCAAGGGCAGCGAGACCATCAAGCGCGCCGGCGAACTGCTGCGCGCAGCGGGGCAGGCGGGCGACCTGAACTTCTACGGCAACGTCGAGGGCAACGATATCTACAAGGGCACCGTGGACATCGTGGTCTGCGACGGCTTTGTGGGCAATGTGGCGCTCAAGGCCAGCGAGGGCGTGGCCAGCATGATCGTTGGTGGGCTCAAGCAAGAGTTCAAGCGCACCATCTTCACCAAAATGGCGGCCATCGTCGCCTATCCGGTGTTATCTGCGCTGATGAAGCGCATGGATCACCGCCGCTACAACGGCGCGGCGCTGCTGGGCCTGCGCGGCCTGGTGTTCAAGAGCCATGGCTCGGCCGACGTGCTGGGCTTCGAGCAGGCGCTCAACCGTGCCTACGAGGCGGCGCGCAACGACCTGGTCGGGCGGGTGCAGGCCAAGATCGAGCACGCAGCACACCTGCTGGTGCCCGCGAGCGCTATAGTCACGGAATCGTCATCCTCCTGAATTCGATGCAAACCTATTCCCGCATAACCGGAACCGGCAGCTACCTGCCGCCGCGCCGGGTGACCAACGATGAGCTGGCGGCCGAAATGGCAACGCGCGGCCTGGAGACTTCCGACGAGTGGATCGTGGAGCGCACGGGCATCAAGGCCCGCCATTTCGCGGCTCCCGACGTGACCAGCAGCGATCTGGCGCTGGAGGCCTCGAAGAACGCCTTGCAGGCCGCCGGCCTGCAGCCCACCGACATCGACCTGATCATCGTCGCCACGTCCACGCCGGACATGGTGTTTCCCTCGTCCGCCTGCATCCTGCAGAACAAGCTGGGCGCCAACGGCTGCCCCGCCTTCGACGTGCAGGCCGTGTGCAGCGGCTTCGTCTATGCGCTGTCGGTGGCCGACGCGATGATCAAGGCGGGTGCCGCCAAACGCGCCCTGGTGGTGGGCGCCGAGGTCTTCAGCCGCATCATCAACTTCAACGACCGCACCACCTGCGTGCTGTTCGGCGACGGCGCGGGCGCCGTGGTGCTCGAGGCCTCCAGCGAGCCGGGCATCCTGGCCAGCGACCTGCATGCCGACGGCAGCCACGTGGGCATCCTTTGCGTACCGGGCAATGTCTCCGGCGGCCAGGTGCTCGGCGATCCGCTGCTGCGCATGGACGGCCAGGCCGTCTTCAAGCTGGCCGTGGGCGTGCTGGACAAGGCTGCCCGCGCCACGCTGGCCAAGGCCAATCTGACGGAGTCCGACATCGACTGGCTGGTGCCGCACCAGGCCAACCTGCGCATCATGCAGGGCACGGCCAAGCGGCTGAAGCTGCCGCTCGACAAGGTGGTGGTCACGGTCGACCAGCACGGCAACACCTCGGCGGCCTCGATCCCGTTGGCGCTGGACCACGCCGTGCGCGCGGGCCAGATCCAGAAGGGCCACCATGTGCTGCTCGAAGGCGTGGGTGGCGGCTTCACCTGGGGTGCGGTGCTCCTGAAGATGTAGCTTTCAGCGCTTGCTGCATAAGCGATTGAAGCACTTTTTATACTAAGAATCATGACGAAGTTCGCATTTGTATTCCCGGGCCAGGGTTCGCAATCCGTGGGCATGCTCGATGCCTGGGGCGACCACCCTGCCGTGCGCGAAGCCGTGCAGGAAGCCTCCGACGCCCTGGGCGAAGACCTGGGCGCCCTGATCCACGACGGCCCCAAGGAAGCCCTGGCGCTGACCGCCAACACCCAGCCGGTGATGCTGCTGGCCGGCGTGGCCGCCTGGCGCGTCTGGCGTGCCGAAGGCGGCGCGCTGCCGCTAGCCGTGGCCGGGCATTCGCTGGGCGAGTACTCGGCCCTGGTGGCCGCCGGCGTGCTGACGCTGGCGCAGGCCATTCCGCTGGTGCGCCTGCGCGGCGCGGCCATGCAGGAGGCCGTGCCGGTGGGCACCGGCGCCATGGCCGCCGTGCTGGGCATGGAGGCCGACAAGGTCATCGCCGGCTGCCGCGAGGCGACCGCCTCGTTCGGCCCCGGCTCCACGGAAGTGGTCGAGGCCGTGAACTTCAACGACCCGGCCCAGACCGTGATCGCCGGCACCAAGGCCGGCGTGGACAAGGCCTGCGAGGTGCTGAAGGCGGCTGGCGCCAAGCGCGCGCTGCTGCTGCCGGTGTCGGCGCCCTTCCATTCCAGCCTGATGAAGCCCGCGGCAGAGAAGCTCAAGGCCGCGCTGGCCGGCCTGCAGCTGCAGGCCCCGCAGATCCCCGTGGTCAACAACGTCGACGTGGCCGTGGTGCAGGACGCGGACGCCATCCGCGACGCGCTGTACCGCCAGGCCTTCGGCCCGGTGCGCTGGGTTGAATGCGTGAAGCAATTGCGCCATTTGGGCGCCACGCATCTGGTAGAGTGCGGACCAGGCAAGGTGCTGACGGGCATGACCAAGCGCATCGATGCGGAACTGGTCGGCGCCGCCATCTTCGACCCCGCCACGCTGAAAGAAACCCAGGAACTCCTCGCATGACCGAAACGACAGCAACCCCGCAAGTGGCCCTGGTGACCGGGGCGTCCCGCGGCATCGGCGCGGCCATTGCCAAGGCCCTGGGCGAAGCCGGCTACCAGGTGGTGGGCACGGCGACCACCGACGCCGGCGCGGCCCGCATCGGCGAGGCCCTGGCGGCCTTCCCCGGCTCGCGCGGCGTGAACCTGAACGTGAACGACGGCGCTGCCGTCGAAGCCTTGATCGACGACATCGTCAAGACCCAGGGTGGCCTGCACGTGCTGGTGAATAACGCCGGCATCACCCGCGACACCCTGGCCATGCGCATGAAGGACGATGACTGGGATGCGGTGCTGAACACCAACCTCAAGGCCGTGTTCGGCGCCAGCCGCGCCGCCATCCGCCCGATGATGAAGCAGCGCTACGGTCGTATCATCAGCATCACCAGCGTCGTGGGCGCCTCCGGCAATGCCGGCCAGGCCAACTACGCCGCCGCCAAGGCCGGCGTCGCCGGCATGACGCGTTCGCTGGCCAAGGAGCTGGGCAGCCGCAGCATCACGGTAAACTGCGTGGCGCCGGGCTTCATCGAGACCGATATGACCGCCGAGTTGCCCGAAGAGCAGAAGAAAGCGCTGCAGTCGCAAATCGCGCTGGGCAAGCTCGGTCAGCCACAAGACATTGCCAACGCCGTGGTCTACCTCGCCTCGAAGGGCGCGGGCTATGTGACCGGACAGGAACTGCATGTCAACGGCGGCATGTATATGTGATTCCTGAGTAATCGGGAAAAGTCAATGCCGTTTCCTCGCGTCGGCAGCTTGCGCTCAGGTATTCCTGGTGCAGCTAGAATCGCGGGTTCATTCACAACCCCCAGAGGGAAACCATGAGCGATATCGAAGCACGTGTCAAAAAAAT
>JBLZYV010000059.1:0-26652 GCA_050282565.1 Comamonas sp. | reverse complement strand
CGCCCCGCCACAGGTTGCCCCAACGCAAGGCGTTGGGGTCGCAGACAGCAGGGGCGTTTTCTTTGCCTACTTTCTTGCACGCGCAAGAAAGTGGGTCGCCTGCCGGGGCGAGTCCTGGCCTCATACATCAAAAAGAATAGCTGCTCGCGCTCATCCACAGCCATATTCCAATATATTTATATTTAAAATGACCATTTAGAAAGCGCAAGCAGCTATCAATATAGAAGCATCAAGTCACCGTACCCCGCTGGTGAAAGCGCGGCTGGTCCCAGCTGCCGGTCTGCAGGATGTCCTTGAGCACGGCCACCGCATTCCACACATCCTCGAAGCCGATATACAGCGGCGTGAAGCCGAAGCGCATGATCTGCGGCTCGCGGTAGTCGGGGATCACGCCACGCGCGATCAGCGCCTGCACCACGGCAAAGCCCTGCGGGTGCTCGAAGCCGACCTGGCTGCCGCGGTATTTGTGGTCGAGCGGCGTGTTCAGCGTGAGCGGAAAGTCCGCGCATTCCTGCCGCACCAGCGCGATGAACAAATCGGTCAGCGCCAGCGACTTGGTGCGCAGCTGCTGCATGTCGGTCTGCGCGAAGGTGTCGAGGCCGCTTTCCACCATCGCCAGCGAGGTGATGGCCTGCGTGCCGCAGAGGTAGCGCTTCACGCCGGCGTGCGGGTCGTACTGCGCCTCCATCGCAAACGGCCGCGCATGGCCCCACCAGCCCGACAGCGGCTGCCAGAAGTTCTCCTGGTGGCGCGGATTCACCCACAGGAAGGCCGGCGCGCCGGGGCCGCCGTTGAGGTACTTGTAGGTGCAGCCGACGGCGTAGTCGGCGTTGGCGCCGTTCAGGTCCACCGGCACCGCGCCGGCCGAATGGCACAGGTCCCAGACGGTGACGGCGCCGGCGCGGTGCGCGCGGGCGGTCACGTCCGCCAGGTCGTACATGTAGCCGGTCTGGTAGTTCACGTGCGTGAGCAGCAGCACGGCCACGTCGTCGCCCAGCGCCGCGTCGAGGTCGGCCGGGCCGTCGATCAGGCGCAGCTCGTAGTCGGCGCTGCCCAGCGACTGCAGCAGGTCCATCAGGCCCTGGGTGATGTACAGGTCGGTCGGGAAGTTGTTGCGCTCGGAGACGATCACGCGCCGGCCGGGCGACTTGTCCTTCTGCAGGCGCAGCGCGGCGGCCATCAGCTTGAAGAGGTTGGTCGAGGCGGTGTCGGTCACCACCACCTCGTCGGCCTGGCCGCCCACCAGGCGCGCCAGCTTGTCGCCCAGGCGGCGCGGCAGGTCGAACCAGCCAGCGGTGTTCCAGCTGCGGATCAGGCCCACGCCCCATTCCTGGGTGATGACCTCGTGGGCGCGCTGCGCCGATGCCTTGGGCATGGCGCCCAGCGAGTTGCCGTCCAGGTAGATCACGCCGTCGGGCAGGTCGAACTGCGCGCGCAGCGGGGCCAGCGGGTCGCGCGCATCCAGGGCGCGGCAGTCGGCAAGGGTGATGTTGGGGTTGCTCATGTTGTTGTCCAGTCGATTGAAAACCGCCGGAGGCCGTGTGCCGGCCCCGGCTGGGGAGAAAGGCGGGAAGCCGCTGGCCTCAGCCGGCGCTCGGGCGTTCGCGCATGCTTTCGCGCGGCGTGGCGCCGCTGGTGCCTCGGCCCCGGCGCAGCGAGGGCAACGCCAGCATGAAGAGCACGAACAGGCCGGTGGCGAGCTTCAGGTCGGGCGGCGGCATGTTGGCCGCCAGGCACAGCGAGATCAGCTGGTAGTAGATGAGCGCGCCGACGATGGGCGCCAGCAGCTGGCGCATCACCGTCTGGTTGCCGATGATGGCCTCGCCGATCATCAGCGCGGCCAGGCCGTTGATGAGCACGCCCAGGCCCATGTTGATGTCGCCGAAGCCCTGCGACTGCACCATCAGCGCGCCCGAGAGCGCCGACAGGCCGCCCGCGAGGCCGATGCCGACGATGGTCGCGGTCCAGACGTTGATGCCCTGCGCCTCCGACATGTCGGGGTTGGCGCCCACGGCGCGCATGGCCGTGCCCTTCTCGGTCTTGAAGAAGTAGTTCAGCGCCACGAAGACCAGGGCCAGCAGCCCGCCGACGATGGCGATCTTGTTCAGCGGCGAGCCTTCGCCACTCAGCGGGATCACGTCGAGGATGCTGCCGTTGCCGAACAGCGAGATGTTGGAGCGGCCCATGATGCGCAGGTTCACGCTGTAGAGCATGGTGGTCATCAGGATGCCGGCGAGCAGCGTGTGGATGCGAAAGCGCAGGTGGATGTAGGCCGTGCAGCAGCCCGCGGCGAAGCCGGCCGCCATCGCGGCGAACACCGCGAGCCAGGGGTTCATGCCCGAGGCGATCAGGATCGTGGCCACGCAGCCGCCAAGCGGGAAGGCGCCCTCGGCCGTCATGTCGGGAAAGCTCAGCACGCGGAACGGCAGCATGATGCCCAGCACCACGAAGCCCATGATCAGGCTCTGGGCGATGGTGACCGGGATCAGCGCGTAGAAGGTCGAGAAGGTGGTCTGGAGGAATTCGGTCATGGGTCAGCTCGCCAGCAGCATGCGGTCGGTCTTGGTGGAGAAATGCGCGATCAGGTCGGGCACGGTGAGGCCGCGCTTTTCATCGGGGCCGATCTCGAGCTTCACGCGGCCCGCATCGAGCATGAACACGCGGTGGCCAAAGTCGATGGCATGCTGCATGTTGTGCGTGACCATCAGCACGGTGAGCTGGAAGGCCTCTACCGCGCGCACGGTGGCTGCCATCACCAGGTCGGCGGTGCGCGGGTCGAGCGCGGCCGTGTGCTCGTCGAGCAGCAGCAGCTGCGGCGAGGTGCTCACCGCCATCACCAGCGACAGCGACTGGCGCTGGCCGCCCGAGAGCAGGTCGACGCGCGCGTCGAGCCGGTTCTCCAGGCCCAGGCCCAGCACCGACAGGCGCTCGCGGTACAGCGCGCGCCGCGCCGCGGTCAGGCCCGGGCGCAGCGTGCGCTTGCCGTCGCGCAGCTCGGCGAGCAGCATGTTCTCGGCGATCGTCATGCTCGCGGCCGTGCCCTTCATCGGGTCCTGGAACACGCGCGTGATGCGCGCCGCCCGCTGGTGCACCGGCAGTTGGGTGACGTCCTCGTGGCCCACGACCACACTGCCCGAGTCCAGCGCCAGCGCGCCGCTGATGGCGTTGAGCATGGTGCTCTTGCCGGCACCGTTCGATCCGATGATGATGCCGAACTCGCCCGTCGCGAGCTTGAGGCTCAGGTCGTTGAGCGCGATCTTCTCGTCCGGCTTGCCGCGGTAGAACACCTTGCGTGCCTTGCTTACTTCCAGCATAGATTTCCATCTCCAGCGACCAGGGCAGCGCGATGCGCGCGGCCCTGGTCTGCGCTACTTCTTCCAAACCCGATCAGGTCCTCAGTCCACGAAGCACTTGCAATCCGCGATGGCCGGCGAGGCCTGCAGGCTGAAGGCCTTGAGCGCCTTGCGCGAGACCACGGTCTCGTGGTCGGCCAGCGTGGGCTTGACCGGCGCGATGTTCTTCGGGTCCTCGCCCTTGAGCACGCGCGCCGCGAGCTTGGCCGCGTTCTCGCCCACCTTCTCGTAGCGCACCGCCACCGCGGCCACCACCAGGCCCTTGCGCACCGGCTCGGGATCGGCGCCCATCAGCGGCACGCCGATCTGGCGCGACGCGGCGGACACCGCCGGCGTCGCAGGCTGCAGCAGGTTGGAGGTGGGGTTGTAGAGCACGTCGACCTTACCCTTGAGCGAGGTGATGCGCTGCTGGATGTCGTTGGCGCTGTCCACGCCCACCGAGACCACCTTGAAGTCGTTGGCCGCGCCGGCCTTCTTCACCATCTCGAGCAGCGCCACGTCATTGGCCTCGCCCGGGTTGTAGGGCATGCCGAAGCTCTTGGAGCCGGGCACCAGCTTGTGCGCGAACTGCATCACCGCGCCCACGTCCTGCAGGTCGGACGAACCGGTGATGCCGGTGTCGCCCTTATCCCACGACGGCGTGAGCTTGGCCGCGACCGGATCGGTCACCACGCCGAACACGATGGGGATGCCCGAGCCAGCCAGCGCCTTCTTGGCCACCTGCGACACGGGGGTGGTGATGGTGTAGATCAGCTTGGGCTTGCTGGCTTGCAGCTTGGCGATCATCTGCGGCAGCAGCGTGGCATCGAAGTTGGTGTGGCTCAGCTCGTAGACCACGTCCTTGCCCTCGGCGTAGCCCAGGCGCGCCAGCTCCTTCTTGAAGCCGTCCACCGATTCATTCAGCTGAGGGTGGTCGCCGAAGTTGGCGATCGCGATCTTGATCGGCTCGGCCCAGGCACTGCCGAACGCAGCCAGCAGGGCGCCGGCCAGCACAGCCTGCTTGACGCCGGCGCGGGAAAATTGAACCATGGTTTGTCTCCTGTATGGACCGGTTGGGGGCGGCCACGTCTGTCATGGAAGGGATGAAGCGGTTTCGCAAAAATAATATATAGTTTGCGGGATCAGATATTAAATGGCATACCAGACATCATGACTGGTACTTACCCTGAAGCACGAGGTATTCCATGGCGGTTGCCAATGACGAAGACTCCAAGACCGATGCCGCCTACCAGCTGCTGCGCCGCGAAATCCTCGCGGCCCGGCTGCCGGCCGAGGCCGCGCTGCGCCCCACCGCGCTGAAGGCCAGCTACGGCCTGAGCTGGACGCCGGTGCGCGAGGCGCTGGCGCGGCTCGAGGCCGAGCGCCTGGTGGTCTACCGCCGCAACCACGGCTTCACGGTGGCGCCCGTCTCCAGCGCGGAGCTGGACGACCTGCAGCGCGCGCGCCAGGCCATCGAGTTGCCGCTGCTCAAGGAGGCCATCGAGAACGGCGACGCCGACTGGGAGGCCGAACTGGTGGCGGCGCACCACCGCCTCATCCGCTGCACGCTGCCGGTGGACGCACCGTCGGAGGACACGCTGGCGCAGTGGGAGCACTTGCATGCGGCCTTCCACCGCGCGCTGCTCTCGGCCGCGGTATCGAAGTGGCTGCTGCGCTTCCAGGCGCAGATCCACGAGCAGCTGGCGCGCCACCACCGCGTGCTCGCCATCCTGCCGGTGCTCACCAGCCAGGAGGAAGGCGCCGAGGAAGCCCGCGAGGTGCTGCGCGACGCCATGGGCACGGCGCACCACACCGAGCTGTTCAACGCGGTGCTCGACCGCGACGTGGACCGGGCACTGCTGCTCATGGCCGAGCACATCGGTGCCACGCTGGAGGTCTTCGAGCGCACCAATGCCGTGCAGGAAAAGCTGGCCCGCCAGCGGGCGCCCAAGCCTTCGGCTGCCAGGCCCGCCGCCGCCAGGAAGGCTAGCCCGCAGGCCCCGAAGCGTCCTGCAGCACGCGGATGAAGTTCTGCACCAGGGCGCTGCGCTCGCGGTCGGCGCGGACGGTGTAGCCCACGCGGGTCACCTGCTCGAGCTCGGCGAAGGCCAGTGTCTTCACCAGGCCCAGCTGCTCGAAGCGGCGCGCGGCGGACCGCGGCATCATCGCCGCCATGTTCCATTGCACGATGAGCTCGAGGTTGGTGAGGATGGAGACCGACTCGATGGGCTGGTCCGGCAGCTTCAGCCGGCGCTTGCGGAAGAACTTCTGCACCGCGGGGTAGTTGGCCGATTCGCGCGTGGGCAGGATCCACTCCAGGCCGCCGAGCTGCTCGGCGCCGATGCTGTCCTGCGCGGCCAGCGGGTGGCGGGCCGAGAGCACCACGTCCAGCCCCTCGCCGAACAGCGGCACATGGCGCAGCAGCGAGCCACCGGGCTGCGGCGCCAGCGCGGCTTCGTCGGGCAGCATGCCGAGCACGATGTCCACCTCGCCCTTGAGCAGTTGCGGGAACAGCGTGGAATTGGAGCCCACCTTCACCGTCACCCCCACGCCGGGGGCGCGCTGGCGCAGCAGGCCCAGGGCCTGCGGCAGCAGCGTGGCCGATGCGGCGATCAGCGTGCCCACGACAAGCTGGCCCGAGGCACCGGTCTCCAGCGCGTTCAGGTCTTCCGACAGGTAGCGCAGCTGCGACAGCATCAGCCGCGCATGGCTCTCGAACACCGCGCCAGCCTCGGTCAGCCGCATGCCGGCCTTGCTGCGCTCGAACAAGCGCGCGCCGACCTGATCCTCCAGGTCCTGGATGGACTTGCTCACGGCCGGCTGCGTCATCGCCAGCGCGCCGCAGGCCGCCAGCACCGACCCCGATTCGACCACCTGCACGAAGATCGCGAGCTGCTGCAGCCGAAGGCGCCGGGCCAGCGGTGCGGGGTGGGAAGGATCGGAGCGGTGGGGCATGGCGAAAGGGTGCGTCAGGACGCCCGCAAGAATACCGCAAGGCGGGGCGCATACCTGCCATGTATTCAATCCAGGAATACATCACTCCCTCGAATTCATTATCCAGCCACCGGCACGCTCCCTAGACTGCGGGCAGCAAGCCTTTGGAGACCGTGATGACCCAGCCAGCGCGCTTTCCCCTGCCGGAAAGCCTGCAGACCATGCGCAACTATGTGGACGGCCAGTTCGTCGCAACCGGCAAGACCTTCGACGACGTGAGCCCGCTGGACGGCTGCGTGCTCGGCCAGGTGCACGAGGCCGATACCGCGCTCGTGGACCGCGCGGTGCAGGCCGCGCGCCGCGCCCTGGAGGGCCCGTGGGGACGCATGGGTGTGCAGGAGCGCGCCCGGCTGCTCTACCGGGTGGCCGACGTGATCGAGCGCCGCTTCGACGAGTTCATCGCCGCCGAGGTCGCCGACACCGGCCGCCCGCTGGCGCAGGCACGCGCACTCGATGTGTACCGCGGCATCGCCAACCTGCGCACCTTTGCCGACCTGGGCAAGGTCGCCCACGGCGACTGCTTCGAGACGCAGCTCGCCAACGGCCAGGAGCTGATGAACTACACCGTGCGCAAGCCGCTGGGCGTGATCGCCAGCATCTGCCCGTGGAACCTGCCGCTGCTGTCCATGACCTGGAAGGCGGGCCCCGCGCTCATCTGCGGCAACACCATGGTCGTGAAGCCCTCGGAGGAAACACCCGCGTCGGCCACGCTGCTGGCCGAGGCCTTCGACGAGGCCGGCGTGCCGCCCGGCGTGTTCAACCTGGTGCATGGCTTCGGCCCCGGCTCGGCGGGCGAGGCCATGACCCGGCACCCCGGCGTCGACGCCGTGACCTTCACCGGCGAATCGCGCACCGGCGCGGCCATCATGAAGGCCGTGGCCGACGGCGTGAAGGACATCTCGTTCGAGCTGGGCGGCAAGAACGCCGCCGTGGTCTTTGCCGACTGCGATTTCGAGGCCGCCGTCGAAGGCATCGTCAAGTCGAGCTTCACCAACTCCGGCCAGGTCTGCCTGTGCTCGGAGCGCGTCTTCGTCGAGCGCCCCATCTTCGAGCGCTTCGTGGCCGCGCTCAAGGCGAAGACCGAGGCGCTCAAGGTCGGCTGGCCCGACGAGGACGGCGTATTCATGGGCTCGCTGATCTCGCACGAGCACCGCGACAAGGTGCTCTCGTACTACCGGCTCGCGGTGCAGGAGGGCGCCACGGTGGTGACCGGCGGCGGCGTGCCGAAGTTCGGCGACGCGCGCGACCACGGCGCCTTCGTGCAGCCCACGATCTGGACCGGCCTGCCCGACACCGCGCGCTGCATGCGCGAGGAAGTGTTCGGCCCGGTTTGCCACATCAGCCCGTTTGACTCGGAAGAGGAAGTCATTGCTCGCGTGAACGACACGGACTACGGCCTCGCAGGCTGCGTATGGACCACCAATCTGCAGCGCGCACACCGCGTCTCGCGCCAGTTCCACACCGGCATCGTCTGGGTCAACACCTGGTTCTCACGCGACCTGCGCACGCCGTTCGGCGGCTCCAGGCTCTCGGGCATCGGCCGCGAAGGCGGACGCTATTCGCTGGACTTCTATTCCGAGACCACCAACATCTGCCTGGCACTGTGAACCGAACCACCATGCGCGAGCTGATCTCCTCCTTCCAGGGCCCGCGGCCGAAGTTTCTCTACACCCCCTGCGTGAAGAGCGGCCCGCTGGGCCTGGTCTCGGGCATGGTGGCGCTCGACCCGGACACGGGCCGCCTCGTCGAGGGCGGCGTGGCCGCGCAGACGCAGCGCATCTTCGACAACCTCTATCTCGCGCTGCCCGACTATGGCTACGGCCTGCAGGACCTGGTGCTGGCGCGCATCTATACCACCTGCATGGACCAGTTCGCGAGCATCAATGCTGTCTGGGAGCAGCAGTTCACCCAGGTGGCGCCGCCCGCCCGCACCTCGGTGGGCGTGAGCGCGCTGCCGCTGGCCGCGCTGGTCGAGATCGAATTCATGTTCCACCGTATCTGAAAGGGAGCCGCCCCGTGCAAGCCCAAATCCAGGCCATTGCCGACCGCCTCTGGCAGGCCGAGCAGGCCAACCAACCCATCGCCCCGCTGCGCGACGAGATCGCCGCGCTGGGCGGCGACCCCATCGCCGCCGCGTATGCGGTGCAGCAGCTCAACACCGCACGCCGCGTGCAGATGGGCCACCGCCTCGTGGGCCGCAAGATCGGCCTGACCTCGCTCGCCGTGCAGAAGCAATTGGGCGTGGCCTCGCCCGACTTTGGCGCGTTGTTCGCCGAGATGGCCGTGGGCGACGGCGAGGAGATCGCCTGGCGCCGGCTGCAGCAGCCCAAGGTCGAGGCCGAGATCGCGCTGGTGCTCGAACGCGACCTGCCGCACGGGCGCCACACCGTGGCCGACATCATCGGCGCCACGGCCTATGCGGTCGCGGCCATCGAGGTGGTGGGCAGCCGCATTGCGAACTGGGACATCCGCCTCGCCGACACCGTGGCCGACAACGCCTCGTCGTCGCTCTTCGTGCTCGGCACGCAGCCCATGCCCCTCGGAAAACTCGATCTCGCCGGCTGCGGCATGCGCATGGACTGCCGCGGCGAACCCGTCTCGATAGGTGTGGGCGCGGCCTGCCTGGGCAATCCGCTCAATGCCGCCGTGTGGCTGGCCGACACCATGGTGCGCATGGGCGCGCCGCTGCAGGCCGGCGACGTGGTAATGACCGGCGCGCTCGGCCCCATGGCCGTGGTCCAGCCCGGCGATGTCTACACCGCGCACATCGAAGGCCTGGGCTCGGTGACAGCCGCCTTCGGCACGCCGCAATAAAGCCAGGAAGCCCTTCCATGAACCACACTGATTCCCGCATCCCCGTCGCCATCATCGGCTCGGGCAACATCGGCACCGACCTGATGATCAAGGTCATGCGCCACAGCCAGCACCTGCGCATGGCCGTGATGGTCGGCATCGACCCGGCCTCCGACGGCCTGGCGCGCGCTGCCCGCCTCGGCGTGGCCACCACGGCCGAAAGCCTGGAGGGCCTCGTGAACCTGCCGTGCTTCCCGGAGATCGGCATCGTCTTCGACGCGACCAGCGCAGGCGCGCACCTGCGCAACAACGAAGTCCTGCAGCGCCACGGCAAGCGCGTGGTCGACCTCACGCCCGCGGCCATCGGCCCCTACGTGGTGCCGGTCGTGAACCTCGGTGAGCACCTGGACCAGCCCAACCTGAACATGGTGACCTGCGGCGGCCAGGCAACCATCCCTATGGTGCGCGCGGTGGCCGACGTGGCCCCGGTGCGCTATGCGGAGATCGTGGCGTCGATCGCCAGCAAGTCCGCCGGCCCGGGCACGCGCGCCAACATCGACGAATTCACCGAGACCACGTCCCAGGCCATTGAGCTGGTGGGCGGCGCGGCGCATGGCAAGGCCATCATCGTGCTGAACCCGGCCGAGCCGCCGCTCCTCATGCGCGACACCGTGTACTGCCTCACCGAGCTGTCGGCCAGCGAGGCCTCCATCGCTGCCTCGGTCGAAGCCATGGTGGCCCGGGTCCACGCCTATGTGCCGGGCTACCGCCTCAAGCAGCAGGTGCAGTTCGAGCGCATCGACGGCGACCGCCGGATCAACGTACCCGGCATCGGCCCCACGCAGGGCCTCAAGGTCACGGTCATGCTCGAAGTGGAAGGTGCCGCGCACTACCTGCCCGCCTATGCCGGCAACCTCGACATCATGACCAGCGCCGCACTGGCCACCGCCGAGCAGATGGCGGTGCGCATGCTCGCCTCGCAAGGCCAGAAAGCCGCCGCAGCCGCGGCCTGAACCGGAGTTTCCACCATGTCCCCCAGTCCATCCGCTTTCGACCGCCGCAAGAAGATCTATGTGTCCGACGTGACCTTGCGCGACGGCATGCACGCCATCCGCCACCAGTATTCGCTCGAAGACATGCGCCGCATTGCCCGCGCGCTCGACGCCGCGCGGGTCGACAGCATCGAGGTCGCGCACGGCGACGGCCTGCGCGGCACCAGCTTCAACTACGGCTTCGGCGCGCACACCGACCTGGAGTGGATAGCCGCCGTGGCCGGCGAACTCCAGCACGCCAAGGTGGCCACGCTGCTGCTGCCGGGCATTGGCACCATCCATGACTTGCGTGCCGCCTACGATGCCGGCGCGCGCGTGGTGCGTGTGGCCACGCATAGCACGGAAGCCGACATTTCCCGCCAGCACATCGAGTACGCCCGCGAGCTGGGCATGGACACGGTGGGCTTTCTGATGATGAGCCACATGAACGAGCCCGCCGCGCTGGCCGAGCAGGCCCGGCTCATGGAAAGCTACGGCGCGCAATGCGTCTACGTGGTGGACTCCGGCGGCGCAATGAACATGTACGACATCGCCGAGCGCTTCAAGGCCTTCAGGCAGGTGCTCCGACCCGAGACGCAGACCGGCATGCACGCCCACCATAACCTGAGCCTGGGCGTGGCCAACTCCATCGTCGCGCTCGAGCATGGCTGCGACCGCATCGACGCCAGCCTCACCGGCATGGGTGCGGGCGCGGGCAATGCGCCGCTCGAAGTCTTCATCGCCGCCGTCGACTGCATGGGCCTGAACCACGGCTGCGACGTGCGAAAGCTCATTGATGCCGCGGAAGACATCGTGCGCCCGCTGCAGCAGCGCCCGGTGCGCGTGGACCGCGAGACCCTGGCGCTGGGCTATGCCGGCGTGTATTCGAGCTTTCTGCTGCACAGCGAGGCGGCCGCCAAGCGCTATGGCCTGCCGGCCTTCGACATCCTCGCCGAGCTGGGCCGCCGCCGCATGGTGGGCGGGCAGGAGGACATGATCGTGGACGTGGCGCTGGACATGCTCCGGCAGCGCAGCGCCGGTGCAGCCGGCAGCCGGAAGGAGGCCGCATGAGCAGCAACAGGAACCACGTACTGGCCCGGGTGGCCGAGGCATTGGACACGGCGGCGCACCAGGCGCGCGAGGTCGACCAATTTCCCGCAGGGCATTTCTCGCTGCCCGAGGCCTATGCCATCCAGCGCGCGTCCATCCAGCACCGCCTGGCGCGCGGCGAGAAGATGGTGGGCATCAAGCTCGGCTTCACCAGCCGCGCCAAGATGGTCCAGATGGGCGTGGACAGCCTGATCTGGGGCCTGTTGACCGACGGCATGCTGGAGGAGGAAGGGGCCGTGGTGGACCTGGGCCGCTACATCCACCCCCGCGTGGAGCCCGAGGTGTGCTTTGTCACCAAGAAATCCATCGATGGACCGCTCACGGCGCTCGAAGCCGTGGACTACCTGGAGGCCGTGGCGCCGGCCATGGAGATCATCGACTCGCGCTACCGCAACTTCCGGTTCACGCTCGAAGACGTGGTGGCCGACAACTGCTCGTCCGCCGGCCTGGTGGTGGGCGCCTGGTCGCGCAACTTCGATGCCCTGGCCAACGCCGGCGTGCGCATGCAGGTCAATGGCCGCAACGTGCAGGTCGGCTCCACCGCGGCCATCCTGGGCCAGCCGCTGCGCTCCATCGTGCAGGCTTCGCGCCTGCTGCACGGGGCCGAAATGAGCCTGCCAGCGGGCTCGCTCATCATGGCGGGCGCGGCCACCGCCGCCGAAGCCCTGCAACCCGCAACGACCGTGGAATGCCACATCGGCAGCGGCCGCAGCGCATTGGGCTCGGTGATGTTCCATACGGCAGAACGATAGGGAGACCGCCATGTCCACCACACCCGCAGTCCAGGCCACCGTCGTGAAAGGCAAGGCCACGCCGCGCGGCAAGTTCCCGCACGTCAAGCGCGCCGGGGACTTCCTGTTCATCTCGGGCACCAGTTCGCGCCGCCCGGACAACAGCTTCGCCGGCGTGCAGGTCGACGCGATGGGCGTGACCGATCTCGACATCCGCGCGCAGACCCGTGCCGTGATCGAGAATATCCGCGACATCCTGCGCAGTGCCGGCGCCGACCTGGGCGACTTGGTCGAGGCCGGCGTGTTCCTGGTGAACATGAACGACTTCGGCGGCTACAACGAGGTCTGGGCCGAATACTTCGACTACGACGGCCCGACGCGCACCACGGTGGCGGTGCACCAGCTGCCGCACCCGCACCTGCTCATCGAGATCAAGGCCGTGGCCTACAAGCCGCTGGCCTAAAGGAAAAACCATGCTCAAGTACGGACGCGCCCTGAATTTCCAGCGCTGGATTGACGATAACCAGCACCTGCTGAAGCCCCCGGTCAACAACGCCCAGGTCTGGAAGGACGGCGACTTCATGGTCACCATCGTCGGCGGCCCCAATGGCCGCTCCGACTTCCACGACGACCCCATCGAGGAGTTCTTCTACCAGTTCAAGGGCAACGCGCACCTGGTAATCCTGGACCGCGGCCGCTATGAGCGCGTGGACCTGCGCGAAGGCGACATCTTCCTGCTGCCCAAGCATGTGCTGCATTCGCCGCAGCGCCCCGAGGCCGGCAGCCTGTGCCTGGTGGTCGAGCATGTGCGCGACCCCGGCGAGATCGACGCCTTCCAATGGAACTGCGCCTGCTGTGGCCACCTCATCCAGCGCAGCGAAGTCACGCTGCAGAGCATCGTGAACGACCTGCCGCCCGTCTACGAGCGCTTCTACGCCACCAGCGAGCAGCAGCGCACCTGCACGGGCTGCGGCACCGTGCACCCGGGGCGGGATTACAAGACTTGGCACGAGCAACTGGCGACATCGAATGTAAATAACGCGCGAGGAGTCGCCGCATGATCGACATGCACTCGCATTTCTTTCCACTGATCACGCAGCGCGAGGCTGCAGCGGTCGATGCCGACATCGCCCCCTGGCTGGCGGTGGAACCGGGTGCCAGCGAAGGCCAGATCATGGTGGGCAACAAGCCGTTCCGACCTGTGTATCAAGCGCTGTGGGACCCCGAGTTCCGTTTGAAGGAGATGGACGAGCAGGGAATCGACTTGCAGATCGTCTGCGCCACGCCGGTGATGTTCGGCTACTCGTGGGATGCCGCCAAGGCGGCCGACTGGTCGGCGCAGATGAACGAGAAGGCCGTGGCCTTCTGCGCTGCCCATCCCACGCGCTTCAAGGCGCTGGCCCAGGTGCCGCTGCAGGACCTGAAGCTCGCCTGCGCCGAAGCCTCGCGCGCGATGAAGCTGGGCTGCGTCGGCGTGCAGATCGGCAACCACGTGGGCGACAAGGACATGGACCACCCCGACCTGGTGGACTTCCTGACCTACTGCGCCGAGAACGGCATTCCCATCCTGGAGCACCCCTGGGACATGATGGGCAGCCCCGGCCGCATGCAGCAATGGATGCTGCCCTGGCTGGTGACCATGGCCGCGGAGACGCAGCTGAGCATGATGTCGCTGATCCTGTCGGGCGCGCTCGAGCGCATTCCCGAGTCGCTGCGCATCTGCTTCGCGCACGGCGGCGGCAGCTTCGCCTACCTGCTGGGCCGCGCCGACAACGCCTGGAAGCACCGCGACATCGTGCGCAAGGACTGCCCGCGCCCGCCGTCGGAATACGCACGCCGCCTGCATGTGGACTCGGCCGTGTTCGACCCCGGTGCGCTGCGGCTGCTGGTGGATATGATGGGCACGGACAACATCATGCTGGGCTCGGACTATCCCTATCCGCTGGGCGAGCAGCGCGTCGGCGCGCTGGTCAAGGACGTGCCCTTCCTGGGCGCGGCGCAGCGCCAGGACATCCTGGAAAACAACGCCCGCAGGTTCTTCCGGCTCGACGCCGGCGCCAGCGCCTAGCGCTGCACCAAGGCCGTGCCCGCCCGGGCATGGCCTGGCACCATCGGATAGATTAATCCGATTTGGTATACCAATAATCAAACCATCATCGCAGCCCTCGATCGGGGCTGCGCTCGCCTGCCTGCGCCGTGCAGCTTTCGGCTTGGCGTGCCCACGACAGCATCTTAGAAGCCAGTATCCAAGCGGGCTTATCGCAACCGCACCGGCAGCACACAGGCACCGCCGCAGCACCACAGGCGACGGAATCGCGGCTGTGCCTTGCTCGTTTTCACTAGGTGCATGCGTCTCGACTACATATTGTGTTGCACAGAATATATTTTGTTGGTATACCTATATATGTTGATGTATTCAATCTACATGCAACCATGAAACAAGAGACACAACCAACCCCAACACAGGAGACATTCATGAAAATCAAGCGCATTGCGGCGGCGGCGGCGCTGCTGCTGGCGGGAGGGGCGGCTTTCGCGCAGTCCAAGGTCACGCTGTCGGGCTTCGTCGACCTGAACCTGGAATACCTGAAGAACTCGGGCGCCGACGGCTCGCTCAAGCGGATCAGCAGCGGCGGCCTGAACAATTCGCGCATCAACTTCAGCGGCGTGGAGGACCTGGGCGGCACGAACAAGGCCTACTTCACCATCGAGCCCATGTTCTCGGCCGACACCGGCGCGATGAGCCCGCAGTTCCGCCAGTCCTTCGTCGGCGTGCGCGGCAACTGGGGCGACGTGACGCTGGGCCGGCAGTTCACGCCGTCGTACTGGGTGGCCGGTTATGCGGACCCGAACTGGGCCTCGGCCTACAGCGTGGTCAACAACATGCAGTTCTTCTACGCGTCGTACCGCGTGGACAACGCCATCCAGTACAAGACCCCGAGCTTCGGCGGCCTGACGGGCCGGGTGATGTACTCCTTCGGCAAGGAGGACCAGACCAAGAACGGCCGCTTCCTGAGCACGGCGCTGGAATACCGCAGCGGCCCGCTGTTCGTGGGCTTCGCGAGCGAGCGCACCTACACGCAGGACGTCTTCAACAAGGCCTCGATGCACGATTCGCGCGACAACTACCTGTCCGCCGTCTACCGCATCGGCGGCTTCGAGCCCACCTTCGTCTTCCACACCTACGACGGCTACTACGCCTACCCGCCCTACGTCGGCTTCACCTCCAAGGGCTGGGACGTGCAACTCGGCGCCCGCTGGAACATCGACGGCACCAGCCGCGTGCATGCCAGCTTCGTGCACCGCAAGGACGACAACAACCGCGACATCGGCAGCGCCAATGGCCTGACGCTGGGCTACACCTACGGGATGTCCAAGCGCACCGACCTGTACGTGCTCGCCTCGCACATCAAGAACAAGAAGGACGTGCAGGTCGCCTACTCCGTGACCTGGAGCGCCAGCCCCTCGGCGGGCCAGAGCCCGTCGGGCATCGCGTTCGGCATCCGCCATGCGTTCTGACCGTTTTCCCCAAGAGGTTTCCACCATGAGTTTTGGACATGCACGCACCCGCATCGCACTCGCAGCGATGCTCCTCTCCACGCTGGGCGCCACCGCCTTCGCGCAAAGCCCCGCCGCGGCCGCCCCGCAGCCCGCCGGCAGCTTCGTGCCCGGCACGCCCGACATGAAGGACCCCTGGCTGGCCAAGTGGCTGCTGGCCACGCCCGACCGCCGGCCCAAGGACCTGAAGGCCGGCGTGGACTACGGCATGAACCCGCAGACCGGCGAATTCGTCTGGCCCAAGGCCACGCCCGAGGTGCACAAGGGCCAGCCGTTTCCCGGCATGCTCGACCACTGGGATCAGACCACGTTCAGCCAGAACGTGAAGGTGCTGGCCTTCTACGAGGGCGTGGGCTCGCCCTTCCACGCCTGGAACAACATCGTCGACTTCGACGGCAAGCGCTACCTGTACATCCACGACCGCGACTACCTGCGCATCATGGACGTGACCGATCCGGCCCATGCCAAGGTGGTGTATTCCAAGGGCGCGGTCTGGGGCCCCAAGGGCCCGAGCGAGCGCTGGAATGCTGCCACCGTCACCGACTACCTGGGCGGCGCCACCATCGCCTGGAGCAAGAAGCTGAACAAGCCGGTACTGGTGGCCTCGTACGAGATCGGCCGCTACGGCCTGATGAACGAGAAGCTGCAGGAGCCCGACAAGGTCGCGGCGCAGCGCAGCTACAGCTCGCTCAAGGGCTTCAAGGTCTACGAGATGAACGGCCCGCTGCCCGGCGACTGGAAGCTGATCGCCACGCGCACCACCGACTACCAGCACCCCGACGCGCCCATCGGCCAGCAGCAGGGCTCGGGCTCGCTCGATGCGCCCGAGTACTACGGCGGCAAGTACATGATCCTCGCGGCCGCGCCCAACGACAGCTACGCGCTCACCGAGTACCCGAACTACCTGTACTCGCCCGGCTACCAGGTGTGGGACATGGCCGATCCGGCGGACCCGAAGTTCGTCACCCAGATCACCGTGCCGGGCCAGGTCGCCGGCGACAAGGCGCATGAGTTCGCCTACCTGCAGAACCCGCGCGCGGGCAACCGCGCCTCGTGGATGGGTGCGCGCATCCCGCTGTTCCTGCCCAAGCCGCTGGAGAGCGGCGGCAAGCTCGGCTTCGGCGCCATGGGCGGCCTGGGCCTGTGGTCCTTCGACCTGTCCGACCCGGCGAACCCCAAGATCCTAGGCAACGTCAACACGCCGCCGTCGTTCGCCGGCACCGAGTACGACAACGCCGACGTGAGCCAGTACGAGCGCACGGGCTACGTGCTCACCAGCGGCTACCCGATGAACCGCGACTGCTACGAGCCCTACAAGGACATCTTCGTGGTCAACGCCAAGGACCCGGCGAAGATGCAGGTCGTCACCACGCTGCCGCGCCCCAAGCCGCCCGCAGGCGCGCCCTACACCGATTTCTGCCAGCGCGGCGGCAACTTCGGCCCCAAGCGCTCGAATGCCATCGGCCAGCCCGGCCAATGGCGCCAGAACATCGTGCCCTACTCCTTCTACAACGCCGGCGTGCAGATGTTCGACGTGACCGACCCGGCCCAGCCCAAGATCGCCGGCTACTTCGTGCCGCCGCTGGCCAACGAGAGCCAGCTGCCCAAGTACACGCTGGGCAAGGGCGTGCTGGCGATGTACACCGAGTACGACCGCAACATCATGTGGGCCTTCACCGAGAACGGTGCCTACGCGCTGTCGTCGCCGCTGCTCGGCGAACCGGTGCTGGGCCCCGCGCCCCAGCCCTTCCCGCAGCACGGAGGGCATTGATCCGGCATCGCTGACTCCAAGGTTTTTGATGGGCCGTCCGGCAACGGGCGGCCTTTTTTTGCGCTGATGTTTTCATGCATCAATCGGTGGATTCCATGTTTCTATTTGGTATACCAATACTGTAATATGTATTTAAGTAGAGCAATCAACCAACGGAGACCACCATGAAACCATCCTCTTCGCGCCGGGCGCTGCTGGCGGCCGCCTGCCTGGGCCCGCTGGCGCTGCCCGCGCTGGCCCAGGCCGACGGCAGCAGCGTCAGCATCTACGGCTTCCTGAAGGCCGACGTGGAGCACGTGCGCGCCAGCGGCGGCGGCGCCCCGTCCACGTCGCTGAACCGGCTGTCGAACAACCTGTCGGTGCTCGGCTTTCGCATGCGCGAGGACCTGGGCGGCGGCACCGCGGTCTGGGCGCAGATCGAGACCAATGCGCGCGTGGACACCGGTGACGGCCCCTGGGGCGGGCGCAACACCGGCATCGGCCTGAAGACCGGCGCAGGCCAGCTGGTGCTGGGCCAGTGGGAGACGCCGCTGCGCTTCGTCTCGGTCTACGCGATCGACCCGTTCACCGCGGGCATCTTCGCGTCCAACTCCATCATGGGCAACGGCTTCGCCACCGCGGCGAATGGCGGCTCGCCGTCGTCGTTCGACCGCCGCGCCCCCAACCTGGTGCAGTACTGGTCGCCGCAGCTGCAGCACTTCGAGTTCCGCCTCGCCTTCGGCATGCCGGAGGAGAAGACCGCCACCACCAACCCGCGCCTGTTCAGCAGCCTGGTGACCTACAAGGACGGCCCGCTGTACGCGGCCTGGGGCTACGAGCAGCACCGCTCGTACTTCTATGGCGGCAGCCAGGACGATGCCCACCGCCTGGGCCTCGCCTACTCCTTCGGCCCCACGCGCGTGCGCGGCAGCTGGGAGCGCCTGCGCTACGAGCCCGCCCCCGGCCAGACGCTGACGCGCAACGCCTGGCAGATCGCGGTGACGCACAAGCTCAGCGAGCAGCACGAGCTGATGGCCTCCTTCGTCAAGGCCCAGGGCGCCCACGGCAGCTACGGCAAGCAGTTGGGCGGCATCGGCATCCCGGGCACGGACTCGGGCGCCAAGCAGGTCTCGCTGGGCTATACCTACCACTGGTCCAAGCGCACCGACCTGTGGACCGCCTACACCCGCATCAGCAACGGCGCGACCGCGGCCTACAACCTCTCGGCCAACAGCATCCCCGGCATGGCGCCGGGGCAGTCGCCGTCGGGGCTGGGCGTGGGCATCACGCACCGCTTCTGAGCGGTAGCCACTACCAATTCAGGAGCTGCTGGCGCTTGATGACAAATGAATTCAGATAGAAAACCATTTGAATCCATTGCACATCAAGCGCCAGTAGCTCCTGTTTTTATAAACTGCCCAAGAAAAAACCCGGCAGCGGTGCTGCCGGGTTTCAGGGTTGGCGTGGATCAGGCTGCCAGGCGCTTTTCCAGGGCAGCCTTGATGTCCAGCAGCTCCTGCGGCAGGCGCTGGGCCAGCTTGTCGAAGTGCTCGGTGTGCGACACCAGCTCCTCGGCCCAGACGGCCTTGTCGATGCCGGTCACGGTCTCGAACTGCTGGGCGCTGAAGTCCAGGCCGGTCCAGTTGATCTCGGCGTACTGCGGTGCCACGCCGAACGCGGTCTGCACGCCTTCGGCCCGGCCGTCGATGCGGTCCAGCATCCACTTGAGCACGCGCATGTTCTCGCCGTAGCCGGGCCAGACGAACTTGCCGGCCTCGTCCTTGCGGAACCAGTTGGTGGTGTAGATGCGGGGCAGCGTGGCGCCCGAGGCCTCGAGCTGCTTGCCCAGGTTGAGCCAGTGGGCGAAGTAGTCGCTCATGTGGTAGCCCATGAAAGGCAGCATCGCGAACGGGTCGCGGCGCACCACGCCCTGCTGGCCGAAGGCCGCGGCGGTGGTCTCCGAGCCCATGGTCGCGGCCATGTACACGCCTTCCTGCCAGTTGCGCGCCTCGGTCACCAGCGGCACCGTGGTGGAGCGGCGGCCGCCGAAGATGAAGGCATCGATCTTCACGCCGGCCGGATCGTCCCAGGCCTCGTCCAGCGCCGGGTTGTTGGTCGCGGCCACGGTGAAGCGGGCGTTGGGGTGGGCGGCCTTGGCGCCGGTTTCCTTGGCGATCTGCGGCGTCCAGTCCTTGCCCTGCCAGTCGATCAGGTGCGCGGGCAGCTGCTTGCCCGGGGCATCGGCCTCCATGCCTTCCCACCACACGTCGCCGTCATCGGTCAGCGCGACGTTCGTGAAGATCACGTTCTTGTCGAGGCTGGCCATGCAGTTCGGGTTGGTCTTGTAGTTGGTGCCCGGCGCCACGCCGAAGTAGCCCGCCTCGGGGTTGATGGCGCGCAGCGAGCCGTCGGCCTGGGGCTTGATCCAGGCGATGTCGTCGCCGATGGTCGTGACCTTCCAGCCGTCGAAGCCTGCCGGCGGCACCAGCATCGAGAAGTTGGTCTTACCGCAGGCGCTGGGGAAGGCCGCGGCCACGTGCGATTTCTTGCCCTGGGGATTGGTCACGCCCAGGATCAGCATGTGCTCGGCCAGCCAGCCCTGGTCGCGGCCCATGGTGGACGCGATGCGCAGCGCGAAGCACTTCTTGCCCAGCAGCGCGTTGCCGCCGTAGCCCGAGCCGTACGACCAGATCTCGCGCGTCTCGGGGTAGTGGACGATGTACTTGGTCTTGTTGCAGGGCCAGCTGGTGCTGTCCTTCTCGCCGGCGGCCAGCGGCGCGCCCACGGTGTGCACGCAGGGCACGAACTCGCCCTCGGTGCCGATCACGTCGTACACGGCCTTGCCCATGCGGGTCATGATCTTCATGTTCACGGCCACATAGGCGCTGTCGGACAGCTCCACGCCCACGTGGGCGATCGGGCTGCCCAGCGGGCCCATCGAGAACGGCACCACGTACATGGTACGGCCCTTCATGCAACCGTCAAAAAGCGGCTGTAGAGTAGCGCGCATCTCGGCGGGGTCCATCCAGTTGTTGGTCGGGCCGGCGTCGTCCTTCTGGGCCGAGCAGATGAAGGTGCGATCTTCCACGCGCGCCACGTCCGACGGATCGGACCAGGCCAGGTAGCTGCCCGGGCGCTTGGCGGGATTGAGTTTCTTGAAGGTACCGGCGTCCACCAATTGCTGGCAGAGGCGCTCGTATTCGGCCTGGGAGCCATCGCACCAGTAGATGCGGTCGGGCTTGCACAGGGCCGCCATGTCGGCCACCCAGGCGATCAGCTTGGGGTTCTTGACGTAGTCGGGGGTCTGGAGGTCCAGGCCGGGCTTGAAACTTGCGTTCATCGGGATGCTTTCAAAGTTGGAAACGGTTCATCAAAACCGCCCGCAAGCGTTCAAAGCATGAAAGAAGCAGGCCCTTTGATCAACCGTTTGGCCTCTGGCACTCGGAGTCGGGGCTTCGATTTTAGGCGGGGTGCCTAAAAATGCTACAGCAACATGGTCAAAATCTATGCATTTTCCGCATTGAAATATGCATTAAATAGCACTGGCAAAAGACCCAAAAAGGCGCAAAAAAACCCGCCGGAGCGGGTTCTTTGGCTGGCGGCCGGGGCCGGTTCAGGCCATGTGCACGGCGATGAAGGCCAGCAGGAACATCATGATGGCGCCGACCACCGGCAGGACCACCGGGATGACCGGCACGATGGCTTCGACGGCGTCTTGCGGCTGGTGTTCGGTGCTGTGGTCGTGGGACATCGGGTGTTCTCCAAATCTGGTTGTAAGAGCTAGTTCCCAAGCATTGTAGCGAGGCCTGCCGGCACCTGCCAATGCGGCCCGCGCGCCACAGCGCCAGCCGCAGAAGCAAATTGTTTCATATCGCCGATGAATCCAACACTTCCTGCTATCAATACAGGATTTTCCGGCGCGGTTTCATGGCCTTGTCATGGTGTTTTTCTAGAGTGGAGCCCGCTTGCGCAGGCGCAGGCCCCTCCGGTTTTCCCAACACTCCATAACTACCCACACCCATGAACTCACGCCGCCAATTCCTGCAGGGCACGCTCGGCACCGGCATGGCCGCCGCTACGCTGGCCGCCTTCCCGCCCAGCATCCGCCGCGCGCTCGCCATTCCGGCCAATTCCCAGACCGGCACCATCCGCGATGTGGAGCACATCGTGATCCTGATGCAGGAGAATCGCTCGTTCGACAGCTACTTCGGCACGCTGCGCGGCGTGCGCGGCTTCGGCGACCGTTTCACCATCCCGCAGCCGAACGGCCTGTCGGTCTGGCAGCAGCGCAACGCCAGCGGCGCGCCGGTGCTGCCCTACTACCTGGACAGCAACCAGGGCAACGCCCAGCGCGTGAGCGGCACGCCGCACTCGTGGAACGACGGCCAGAACGCCTGGGATGGCGGCCGCATGTACCAGTGGGCCCGCTACAAGACCACGGCCTCGATGGGCTACTACCAGGAGAAGGAGCTGCCCTTCCAGTTCGCGCTGGCCAACGCCTTCACGCTGTGCGACGCCTACCACTGCGCGCTGCACGGCGGCACCAACCCGAACCGATTGTTCCTGTGGACCGGCACCAACGGCCCCACCGGCGCCGGCGTGGCCGCCGTGGTGAACGAGTGGGACGACATCGGCCCCTCGACCAGCGGCTACAACTGGACCACCTACCCCGAGCGCCTGCAGACCGCCGGCGTGAGCTGGAAGGTCTACCAGAACATGCCCGACAACTACACCGACAACTCGCTGGCCGGCTTCACGCAGTACCGCATGGCCAACGAGGCCTCGGGCAAGCCGGTGAGCAACAGCGGCAGCGTGGTGTCGCCCGCCTACGATCCGGCCGACGACCTGAACAACCCGCTGTACAAGGGCATCGCCAACACCATGCCAGACGGCGGCTTCCTCGGCAGCTTCAAGCAGGACATCCTCGACGGCAACCTGCCCCAGGTGTCGTGGATCGTTGCGCCCGCCACCTACTCCGAGCACCCCGGCCCGTCCAGCCCGGTGCAGGGCGCCTGGTACATCCAGGAGGCGCTCGACGCGCTCACCGCCGTGCCCGAGGTGTGGAGCAAGACCGTGCTGCTGGTCAACTTCGACGAGAACGACGGCTATTTCGACCACATCCCGTCGCCGGCCGCGCCGTCCATCAACCCCGACGGCACGCCCGCCGGCAAGACCACGCTGCCCGAGGCGGCGCTGGCCTCCGAGCGCTTCAACCACCCCAAGCCGCCAGGCACCAAGAGCCAGCCCCAGCCCGACGGCCGCGTCTACGGCCCCGGCGTGCGCGTGCCCATGTACGTGATCTCGCCGTGGAGCCGCGGCGGCTGGGTCAACTCGCAGGTCTTCGACCACACCTCGGTGCTGCGCTTCATCGAGGCGCGGTTCGGCGTGGCCGAGCCCAATATTTCGCCGTTCCGCCGCGCCGTCGCCGGCGACCTGACCAGCGCCTTCAACTTCGCCCAGCCCAACGACGAGCCGCTGCCCACGCTGGCCGGCCGCAAGGACAAGGCCCAGGCCGACCTGCTGCGCGCCCAGCAGCAGGCGCTGCCCCAGGTGGTGCCGCCGGCCAACCGCGACTTCCCGCCGCAGGACACCGGCACCCGCCCGTCGCGCGCGCTGCCGTATGAGCTGAACGTGGATGCCAGCGTCAACGCCAGCGCCGGCACCGTGCGCCTGTCGTTCAGCAACACCGGCGCCGCCGCGGCCGTGTTCCACGTGTACGACCGCCTGCACCTCGACCGCCTGCCGCGCCGCTACATGGTCGAGTCCGGCAAGACCCTGGACGACCAGTGGACGGCCGCCGCCGACGCCGGCCGCTACGACCTGTGGGTGCTGGGCCCCAACGGCTTCCACCGCCACTTCATCGGCGACCTGAAGCGCCAGGGCGCCGCCGGCACGCCCCAGCCCGAGATCGAGGTGAGCTACGACCCCAAGCACGGCCGCGTCGAGCTGGAGTTGCGCAACGACGGCGCCGGCGAGTGCACGCTCAGCGTCGAGGCCTATGCCTATTTCGACGAGGGCCCGTGGAGCTTCAAGCTCAAGCGCGGCCAGCGCAAGAAGCACCACTGGAAGCTGGGCGACAGCGGCAACTGGTACGACTTCGTGGTCACCAGCAGCGCCGATCCGTCCTACGTGCGCCGCTTTGCCGGCCGGGTGGAAACCGGCGCCCATTCGGTCAGCGACCCAGCGATGGGCCTGGGCGAGCTGTGATGCGATAGCTATCCATAAAATAGCTATTCGCGCTTGATTGGCCTGCCCTGCAGGCCATTTTCATTCATTATCCGAGCACCGGGTACAGCGACAGCACCAGCAGCGCCGCCATGCCCCAGTTGAAGCGCTGCAGCGCCCGGGGCGTGCGCAGGGCCCGCCCCACGGCGCTGCCGAACAGCGTCCAGACGCTGACGCTGGGGTAGTTCACCACACCCAGCACCAGCGCCGCCAACAGCAGGCTGCCGGCCTGGCCGTCGCGCGGCATGTAGGTGGCGATGATGCCCACGGCCATGATCCAGGCCTTGGGATTGACCCACTGGAAGGCCGCGGCCTGCCAGAAGCCGAAGGGCCGGGCGCCCGCCTGGCCCGCATCCACGCGGCCGGCGCGCGCGATCTTCCAGGCCAGCCACAGCAGGTAGGCCGCGCCCAGGTACTTCAGCACGGTGTACAGGCGCGGCTCGCGCTCGAACACCGCCCCCAGGCCCGCGCCCACCAGCAGCAGCATGGCGACCACGCCCAGGCTGATGCCCAGCATGTGCGGCACCGTGCGGCGGTAGCCGAAGGTGGCGCCCGAGGCGGTGAGCATCACATTGTTCGGCCCCGGCGTGACCGAGCTGACAAAGGCAAACAGCGCCAGCGGCAGCACAAAGGCGGAGGTTTCGGGCAAGGCAGGCATGGCAAGGGAAGGCAGTAGGGACATGCTGGCATGCTAGGCCCAAACTCCAGTACAGTTACCATACACTTTGCCAGTTCACTGTATGGATTGGCCTGCCCTCATGACCCAGACACTTTCTTCGGCGAACCCGGCGGCGGCCTGGGGCTGGCAGCCGCTGCGCAGCGGTGGCCAGCCCCTGGTCGAGCAGCTGGTCGAGCATTTCGGCGGCCGCATCCGCAACCACGGGCTGCGTGCCGGCATGCGCCTGCCCTCGGTGCGCGCGCTGGCCGAGCAGGCCGGCGTGAGCCGCGACACCGTGGTGCAGGCCTACGACCGGCTGGCGGCCCAGGGGCTGGTGCAGTCGCGCCGCGGCGCGGGCTTCTTCGTCTGCGCGCAGCGCGCCGTGTCGGTGGCCGCGCCGGTGCCCGCGGCCACGCTGGCCCAGGGCGCGGCCTTCGACACCACTTACCTGCTGCGCGGCATCTTCCGCGAGGATGCCGACGGCTCGGGCAACACCGGCAGCGCGGGCTGCCTGCCCGCCAGCTGGATGGACGAGGGGCTGATCAGCGGCGCGCTGCGCGCCATCCTCAAGCAGGGCGCGCGCGCCGAGCTGGGCCTGCTGGGCTACGGCCTGCCGCAGGGCTATGCGCCGCTGCGCCAGCAGATCGCCTCCACGCTGCAGGCGCAGGAGGTGCCGGCCCACCCCGACACGCACCTGATGACGGTGAGCGGCGTCACCCACGGGCTGGACCTGATCGTGCGCCGCTTCCTGCAGCCCGGCGACACGGTGCTGGTCGAGGACCCGGGCTGGTTCCTGGTCTTCGGCCGGCTCAACGCCATGGGCGTGAACGTGGTGGGCGTGCCGCGCCTGCCTGGCGGCCCCGACGTGCAGGCCCTGCAATCGCTGGCCGAGCAGCACAGTCCCCGGCTCTTCATCCTGAACACCGCCGTGCACAACCCCACGGGCCTGAGCCTGTCGGTCGGCGTGGCGCACGAGGTGCTGCGCATCGCCGAGCGGCACGACTTCCTGCTGGTCGAGGACGACACCTACGCCGACTACCTCGGCAGCATGCCGCTGCGCCTGGCAGCCATGGACCGGCTGCAGCGCGTGCTGCTGGTCGGCGGCTATTCCAAGACCCTGTCTGGCGGGCTGCGCGTGGGCTACGTGGCGGCGCGGCCCGAGTTCATCCACCAGCTCACCGACCTGAAGCTGCTGGGCGGCCTGACCTCGGCGCTGCCCAGCGAGCAGATCGTGCACCGCATCCTGGCCGAAGGCGCCTACCGCAAGCATGTGGACCGGCTGCGCGAGCGCGTGGACAAGGCGCGCCACCGCTGCCTGCGCCAGCTCGAGGCGCTGGGCTGCCCCGCGGTGCACGAGCCGGTGGCCGGCACCTTCGCGTGGGTGGACTGCGGCATGGATTCCGAGCTGCTGGCCCGCCAGGCGGCCGAGCAGGGCCTGCTGCTGGCGCCGGGCCTGCTGTTCTCGCCGCGCCAGGCGCCGTCGACGCTGCTGCGCATCTCGGTGGCCATGGCCGAGCAGCCCGCGGCCTGGGCCACGCTGGAGCAATTGCTCAGACGCCACCGCCGCGGCTGAGGCCGCCGCCCGGGTAACGAACGCCCCGGCGCCGCGCCATGTCGCGGCCCATCGCGGCCTGCTCGGCCCCGCCCAGGCGGGCGCGCACCGCCGGGTAGGCCCGGCTTTCCTCGCGCTGCAGATGGCCGGCATGCAGCGCCGCGAATTCCGCCCAGCGGCGGCGGGCCTGCGCCAGCGCCTCGCCACCGGCCAGTTGCTGGGCCTGCACGGCCTGCAGGTCGGCGCGGATAGATAGCCATTGCTGCTCCATCGCCTCGTGCTCGGCATGCAGGGCGTCGGCCAGCGCGGCCTCGCCCGCCGCGCGCAGCGCGGGCAGCACATGCAGTTCCTCGTCCTCGTGGTGCAGCGGCCCGGCCAGGTCGAAATAGCGCTGCACGTCGGCCGCGGCGCTGCGCGCCTGGGCGTCGCAGCCCTGGGCCGCCAGGTGCTCGCCCAGGCGCCCCAGCAGCGCGAGCATGCGCTGCAGCCGCCCGTGGCAAGCGTGCAGCATCTCG
This sequence comes from Comamonas sp., assembly GCA_050282565.1. Taxonomy (GTDB): domain Bacteria; phylum Pseudomonadota; class Gammaproteobacteria; order Burkholderiales; family Burkholderiaceae_C; genus Comamonas. The sequence goes on along the minus strand of JBLZYV010000059.1, from coordinate 403 downwards.
AAGGGTTCGTCGAAGCCCGCGGCGGGCGGGGTGTGCAGGTCCAGGGTCATGCGCGCTCATCGGCGCCCGGCCGGGCGCTGGCCGCATTATGGCGCCGCGGCAGGCTTACACTGCGGCCTATGCGCCAGCCGCACAAGCTGTATCTACAACACCCATCGGAATGGACACATCGAGATGAAAAAAAAGCTTCCCCCCGCCGTCTGGATCCTGGTCGCCATGGTGCTGGGCATCCTGATCGGCTACATGATCTTCCTCAACTTCCCCGACAAGAAAGCCGCCGCCGAGATCGCCGGCTACATCTCCATCCTCTCGGACGTGTTCCTGCGCCTGATCAAGATGCTGATCGGCCCGCTGGTGTTCTCCACGCTGGTGGTGGGCATCGCGCACATGGGCGACGCGGCCT
>JBLZYV010000058.1:10268-27360 GCA_050282565.1 Comamonas sp. | reverse complement strand
ACTCGGTGCTGCAGTTCTCCACCATCATCGGCACCTATCTGTTCGCCATGGGCATTGGCTCGTGGCTGTCGCGCTACCTCGAGCACGAGCTGCCCGCGCACTTTCTGCGCATCGAGCTGATGGTGGCACTGGTCGGCGGCGCGCTGCCGGCCGTGCTGTCCATCGCCAACGCCTACGTGCCCAGCGGCTTCCAGCTGCTGCTGTACGGCATGGTGCTGCTGGTGGGCACGCTGGTGGGGCTGGAGATCCCGCTGGTCATGCGCATCCTCAAGCGCAACGTGGCGCTCAAGGACCTGGTCTCGCAGGTGCTGACCTTCGACTACCTGGGCGCGCTGGCGGTGTCGCTGGCCTTTCCGCTGCTGCTGGTGCCGCACCTGGGGCTGATCCGCACCGGCCTGGTCTTCGGGCTGATGAACGCGCTGGTGGCGGTGTGGGCGCTGTTCCTGTTCCGCGGCGAGCTGCGGCGCTGGGGCGGACACGCGCTGACCTGCGCGCTGGTGCTGGCCGCGCTGGCCGGCGGCTTGGTCTGGGCCGACCGGGTGACGCAGCTGACCGAGGACCGCTTCTACCAGGAGAACATCGTGCTCGCGCGCAGCACGCCCTACCAGCGCATCGTGGTCACGCAGGGCAAGCGCGGCGCGCGGCTGTACCTCAACGGCAACCTGCAGTTCGCGCAGAGCGACGAGTACCGCTACCACGAGGCCCTGGTGCACCCGGTGATGAGCCGCTTCGGCCACCCGCGCAAGGTGGCGGTGCTGGGCGGCGGCGACGGCATGGCGGTGCGCGAGGTGCTGAAATACCCGTCGGTCGAATCCGTCACGCTGGTGGAGCTGGACCCGCAGATGACCGCGCTGTTCCGCGAGCACGAGGGCATGCGCAAGCTCAACGGCGATGCGCTGAACCACCCCAAGGTGCATATCGCCAACGCCGACGCCTTCCAGTGGCTGCAGCAGACCGACGAGATGTTCGACGTGGTCATCGTCGACTTTCCCGATCCGACCAACTTCGCCGTGGGCAAGCTCTTCACCAACAGCTTCTACGCGCTGCTGGGCCAGCACCTGTCGGCCAGCGGCTTTGCCGTGGTGCAGACCACCTCGCCGCTGATCGCGCGCCAGAGCTTCTGGACGGTGGTGTCCACCATCGAGGCCGCCGGGCTCGCGGCCACGCCCTACCACGCCCATGTGCCCAGCTTTGGCGAATGGGGCTTCGTGATCGCCAGCCGCCGGCCCTGGAGCCTGCCCACGGCGCTGCCCGAGGGCCTGCGCTTTTTGAGCGCGCCCACGCTGCCGCTGCTGTTCGACTTTCCGCCCGACATGGCGCGCGTGCCCACCGAGGTCAACCGCCTGTCCAACCAGGTGCTGGTCCACACCTACGAGCGCGAATGGGGCCGCATCCACTGAACCGCCGCGCCTGGCTGCAGGCCGGCGCCGCGCTGGCCACCGGCTGGGGCCTGGGCGGCTGCACGCCGGAGGCGCCCAGCGCCTCGGTGGCGCACATCGCCGGCGGCTTCATCGGTGCCAACATCGATCGCGGCCACGCGATGCGCGACCGCCTGCGCCAGGGCCTGCCGCTGCCCGCGCCCGCCGCCACGCGCCGCGCCCAGGTGGTGATCGCCGGCGGCGGCATCGCCGCGCTGGCCGCGGCCCGCGCGCTGCGCCTGGCCGGCGTGCACGACGTGGCCGTGCTGGAGCTGGAAGACAGCGTGGGCGGCAACAGCCGCGCCGGCCAGGTGGCCGGCCTGCCCTGCCCGCTGGGCGCGCACTACCTGCCGGTGCCGGGCGACGACGCCGCCGAGGTGCAGGACCTGCTGGAGGAGCTGGGCGTGCGCGAGCGCGTTGCCGGCCGCTGGCAGTACCGCGACGAGTACCTGTGCTTCAGCCCGCAGGAGCGGCTGTTCCGCGACGGCGAATGGCTGGAGGGCCTGCTGCAATCGCAGCACGCGGCGCCCGCCACGCTGGCGCAGTACCGGCGCTTTGCCGCGCTGGTCACGCAGGCCATGGCCACGCAGCGCTTCAGCATGCCGGCCTTGCGCAGCTGGTTGCCCGGCCAGGGCGTGGCGCCTGCGCATCAGGCGCTGGACGCCATCAGTTTCGACACCTGGCTGCGCCAGCAGCAGCTGGGCGACCCGCAACTGCGCTGGTACCTGGACTATGGCTGTCTCGACGACTTCGGAGCCGGCGCGGCGCGGGTCTCGGCCTGGGCCGGGCTGCACTACTTTGCCAGCCGCCACGGCTTCCAGGCGCCGGGCGAGGATGGCGAGCCACACGACAGCGTGCTCACCTGGCCCGAGGGCAACGGCTGGCTGGCGCGGCGGCTGGCCGCACCCGCGCAGCAGGCCGGCTGGCTGCACACCGGCCGCACGGTGCTGGCCATCGCCGAGGAGCGCCACGGCGTGCAGGTCGATGCGCTCGATGTCGCCACCGGCACCATCGAGCGCTGGCAGGCCGCGCACTGCATCGTGGCACTGCCGGTGTTCATCGCCCGCCAGGTGGTGCAGAACCCGCCGCCCTTCGTGGCCGCGGCCGCCCAGGTGCTGGACTGGGCGCCGTGGCTGGTCGCCAATGTGCACATCCGCGCGCCGCTGGCCGACCGCCCCGGCGCCGAGCCGGCCTGGGACAACGTGTTTTACGACGACGTGGCGAACGGCGGCCTGGGCTACGTGAACGCCGGCCACCAGCGCCTGAACGCCCAGCAGCAGTTGCCCACCGTGCTGACCTGCTACCGCGCGCTGGCCGGCGCCCAGGGCGACCCCGGCGCGGCGCGCGCGGCGCTGGCCCGCCTGGCCTGGCCCGAGGCGCGCGACGCCGCGCTCGCGCCGCTGGCCCGTGCCCACCCGGACATCTTCGAGAAGGCCACGCGCATCGACGTCATGCGCTACGGCCACGCCATGGCCATTCCCCGGCCGGGGGCGCAGACGGTTTTGAGCCAAATAGGCCTCCAGCGCCCATCCAGCAAGCGGCAGCAGCTATTGAATGGTGAGCAGACCACGCTGCTGCCCACGCCCGGCAGCGCGCGGCTGCACTTCGCGCACGGCGACTGGTCGGGCTATTCGGTGTTCGAGGAGGCCTTCACGCGCGGCCACCATGCGGCATTACGCGCGCTGAGCGCGTAAGACGGTTTCGCAAGCCAAGCGAGAACACGACGCGACGCCGCAGGCAGTACAACCAGTACGGCCAGGCGACGCAACAAAGTTATCGCTTGGCTTGCGAAGCCGTTTCAGGCGGCGTAGATAGCCTCGACGGTGCGGAAGCCCTTGACCTCGATGGGATTGCCGAAGGGGTCGCGGAAGAACATGGTCCACTGCTCGCCCGGCTCGCCCTCGAAGCGCACCTGGGGTTCGAGCACGAAGTCCGTGCCGGCCTCCTTCAGGCGCTGGGCCAGGGCCTGCCATGCCGGCAGCAGCAGGATGATGCCGAAGTGCGGCATGGGCACCAGGTGCTGGCCGACCTTGCCGGTGGCCGCGGTGGCGAACGGCGTGCCCAGGTGCAGCGAGATCTGGTGGCCGAAGAAATCGAAGTCCACCCAGGTGTCGGTGCTGCGCCCTTCCTGGCAGCCGAGCACGCCGCCGTAGAAGCGCCGGGCCGCGTCCAGATCGGTGACGTTGAAGGCGAAATGGAAGATGGAGGGCAGTTGCATCGTGTTCATCGCCCGCAGCGTACCAGAGGCGCTGCCCCTGACCGCCGACTTGTACACAGATCCGGAACGCCTGCACATGCCGGCGGCGATGGCCGGACTGCGGCATGGGCATGCCGGCGCTATCAAACGAGAATCATTCTCAATATCTATGATGGGCCCATCTTTGACGAACACCGATCCGCCATGCCCTTGCAACTGAGCCTCCCGACCCCGCCCACCCCCGAACAGCTCGAAGCCCGCGCCACGCGCCGCGAGCGCCATGCCATCGCCGTCCGCCGCGTGCAGGTGGCGCGGGTGCAGCGCCTCACGCCGCACATGCTGCGCGTCACCGTGCAGGGCGACGAGCTGCAGGGCTTTGTGAGCAGCGGCTTCGACGACCATGTGAAGCTGCTCTTTCCCGATGCCGACGGCCGACTCGACCTGCCGCCGCTGACCGAGCAGGGCCTACCGCCCGGCCCGCTGCGCGACGCCATGCGCGACTACACGCCGCACTCGTTCGACGCCGCCGCGCGCACGCTGCAGCTCGACTTTGCCGTACACGAGGCCGGCCCCGCCACCGCCTGGGCGCTGCAGGCCGCCGAAGGACACCAGCTCGGCATCGCCGGGCCGCGCGGCTCCATGGTCGTGCCCACGGCGTTCGACGGCTATCTGCTGGTCGGCGACGACACCGCGCTGCCGGCCATCAGCCGCCGCCTGCGCGAGCTGCCCGCCGGCAGCCAGGCCATCGCCGTGGTCGAGGTGGACAGCGCCGCCGACGAGCTGCCGCTGCAAAGCGCCGCCCAGCTGCAAGTGCACTGGGTGCACCGCAATAGCGGCCCCAGCGGCCAGGCCTCGGGCCTGCTGCAGGTCCTGGAGCGCATAGCGGCCCCGGCCGGCGACTACCACGTGTGGATCGCCGCCGAATCGGCCGTGGCCAAGGCCTTGCGTGCGGCCGCCATCACGCAGCACGGCGCCCACCCCGCATGGACCAAGGCCGCCGCCTACTGGCGCCGCGGCAGCGCCGCCGCGCACGAGGTGATCGAGGGCTGAGGCGCCCCCGTCACTTTCTGGCCAGCGGACAGGACGACTCGGCCAGCGGCACGAAGGCCTTGTCCGCCGGCACGGTGCCGACGAGCTTGTAGTAGTCCCAGGGGTATTTGGACTCGGCCGGCGACTTGACCTGGAACAGGTACATGTCATGCACCATCATGCCGTCCTCGCGCAGCCTGCCGCTCTTGGTGAACACGTCCTGCACCGGCAGCTCGCGCATCTTGGCCATCACGGTCTTGGCCTCGGTGGTGCCGGCCGCCGCCACGGCCTGGAGGTAGTGCCGCACCGACGAATACGCGCCCATCTGGCTCATGTTCGGCATGGCGTTGACCTTGGCGAAATACCGCTTCGCGAAGGCCCGGGTCTCGTCGTTCAGGTCCCAGTAGAAGGCCTCGGACAGCAGCATGCCCTGCGCGGTCTTGAGGCCCAGCGAATGCACGTCGTTGATGTACATCAGCAGGCTGGCCAGCTTCTGCTGGCTGTCGGGCTTGATGCCGAACTCGCGCGCGGCCTTGATGGAGTTGACCAGGTCGTTGCCGAAGTTCGCCAGCCCGACCACCTCGGCCTTGCTCGACTGCGCCTGCACCACGGCCGACGAGAAATCGGAGGCGTTCAGCGGGTGCTTGGCCTCGCCAACCACCTTGCCGCCCACGGTGGCGATGGCCGCGGTGGTGGCGCGCACCACGTCCTGCCCGCCCGAGTAGTCGGCGCTGATGAAGAACCAGTGCTTGCCCACGCGCTCCGCTGCGGCCTTGCCCACGGTGTTGGCCAGCGAGTACGAGTTGTAGGCCCAGTGCGCCACGGTGGGCGCGCAGAGGTCGCCAGTGATGCGATCGCTGGCCGGGCCGCTCATCACCAGGACCTTGCCCTTTTCCTTGGCGATGTTGAGCACCGCCAGCGCCGCGGCCGAGCCGCCCACGTCCTGGATGGCATCGACGCCGCTGTCGTACCACTCGCGCGCCTTGGCCGCCGCCGAGTCGGCCTTGCTCTGGTGGTCGAAGGTCAGCAGCTCGACCTTGCGGCCCAGCACCTTGCCTCCCAGCTCGTCGATGGCCATCTGGGCCGCGACGACGCTGCCCTTGCCGGTGATGGCGGAGTAGACGCCGGACTGGTCGGCGATCAGGCCGATGCGCACGGCCTGCTGCGCGTGCGCGAGGCCGGCGCTGCAGGCCAGCGCCACGGCGGCGGCCAGCACTCGGGGAAGGGGGAATGGGCGAACAACTGCGGTCATGGGAGTCTCCTTGCTCTGGTTCAGATGCGCGTGGCGCTGATGGTCAGGCCGCCGTCGATGTGCAGGGTCTGGCCGGTGAGATAGCCGGCCAGCGGGTGCAGCAGGAAGCCGATGGCAAAGGCCATCTCGGCCGGCTCGGCCACGCGCTGCAGCGGCACGGCGGCCAGCAGGGCCTCGGTCTGCGCCGCGCCGGGCGGGCTGGCCTGCTTGAACAGCTCGGTGGCCACCGGCCCGGGCGCGATCACGTTGACGGTGATGTTGTGCGGCGCCAGCTCCAGCGCCCAGGTGCGGCTCATGCCGATCAGCGCGGCCTTGCTGGCGCTATAGGCCGTGCGGTTGGGCTTGCCCAGCGCGGCCCGCGACGAGATATTGACCACCCGGCCCGCGCGCGCCTGCACCATGCCGGGCATCAGGGCCTGCAGGCAGACCAGGGCCGCGTTCACGTTCAACGCCATGGCTTCGTTCATGGCGGCCACGCTGGTGTCGGCGATGCTGGTGGTGTGGGCCAGCGCCGCGTTGTTGACCAAGCCGTAGAACGGGCCGGCGCGCAGCAGCCCGGCCAGCACGGCGCGGGTGGCCTCGGGGTCCGCCAGGTCGCAGGGCACGAAGTGCTCGCGCGGGCCGAGGTTCGCCGGGGCGCTGCGCGCCAGGCCGGTGACCTCGTAGCCGGCTTCGGCCAGGTGACGCATGGTGGCGCGGCCTATGCCCCGGCTGGCGCCGGTCACGAGTACCCGGGCGTCGGGAGGGAGGGATGTCGTCATGGCGTTCCTTTCAGGATCTGGCGGCCCACGATGGTCTTCTGCACCTCGGTGGCGCCTTCGTAGATCCGCATCGGCCGTATCTCGCGGTACAGGCGCTCCACCACCGTGCCGCAGGTGATGCCGAGGCCGCCCCATAGCTGGACCGCGGCGTCCACCACGCGGAAGGCGGCCTCCGTGCCCTGCAGCTTGGCCATCGCGGCCTCGGTGGTGATGCGGCGCCCGCGCACGTCGCGCGTCCAGGCCGCCTGGTGCACCAGCAGCCGCGCCGCCTGCAGCTGGGTGGCCATGTCGGCCACCTGGTGGCGCACCGTGTCCATCTCGGCCATGGGCCGGCCGTACAGCTGCCGGGTGGTGACGCGGGCCACCGTCTCGTCCAGCGCGCGCTGGCCTATGCCGATCGCCGCCGCGCCCACCGAGCTGCGGAAGATGTCCAGCACCGCCATCGCGGCCTTGAAGCCCTCGCCCCGCTCGCCGATGAGCCGGTCGGCGGCAATGCGGCAGTCCCGGAAGTGGATCTCGGCGAGCGGGTGCGGTGCCAGGATGTCGATCTGCCGGTGGATGCGCAGGCCGGGCGTGTCCGCATCCACCAGGAAGGCGGACAGGCCGCCCGCGCCGTGGCCGGGCTCGGTGCGGGCTATGACGACGTAGAAATCCGCGATGCCGCCGTTGGAGATGTAGGACTTGGCGCCCTCCAGCACATAGGCGTCGCCGTCCAGCGTGGCTGTGGTGCGGGTGGCGGCCACGTCCGAGCCGCCCTCGGGCTCGGTGAGCGCGAAGGCCGCGACCTTGCGGCCCTCGGCGCAGGCCTGCACATAGGGCGCGCACAGCGCGGGCAAGCCCTTTTGCCACAGCGCCGCCGCGCCTATGCCCTGCATGCTGAACACGAAGTCGGCCAGCGGCGCGTAGTAGCCCAGGCATTCGCGCACCAGGCAGATGGCGCGCAGGTCCACCGCCGGCGCCTGTCCGGGGTAGGCGGTGGGCACGGCATGGCGCAGCAGGCCCGCGTCGGCCAGCGAGCGCAGCCAGTAGGCGCATTGCGCGTTCAGGCCGCCCTCGGGCTCACCGTCCAGCATGGGGCGCTGGCGCGCTATCCACAGATTCAGCGCCTGCACCACCTCGGCGTGCGAGCCGTCGAAGAACGGGGTATCGGGCAGGGCCCATTCGGCTTTCATGGCGCCTCCTCGCGGTCCAGCAGCGACTGGGCCAGGTCGCGCAGCTCGTTGCGCTTGACCTTCATGCCATTGGGGCCCATGGTGTAGGGAAAGCTGTCCACGCTGAAGATGCGGATGGGCACCTTGTAGCGGGCGATCTGCCGCTGCAGCGCGGCCTTCACCGCCTCCGGGTCCATCGCCTGCCCCGCGGCGGCAATGACGAAGGCCACCGGGCGCGAGCTGCCCGCGGCATTCACCGCCACCACCTGGCAGGCCGCGGCGCCGCTCTGCTGCAGCACGGCCTCCTCGATCTCGGCGGGGTTGACCAGGAAGCCGCCGAGGCGCAGCACGTCGCCCAGGCGCGAGACATGGGTGAAGCCGCCATCGCCGTTGAGGTAGCCGAGATCGCCCGAGCGCAGGAAGCCATCGCCGGTGAAGGCCTGGGCCGTGGCCTCGGGATTGCCCAGGTACTCCTGCAGCAGGTAGGGGCCACGGAACTCCAGTTCGCCCGGCTCCATCGGCGCGGCCAGCTCGTCCGTCTCCAGCACCCGCACGCGCACCTGTGCGCTGGCCGTGACCGGAAAGCCGCCGGACTGGGCCCGGCGCGGCAGCGGGGCCGCCGCATCCTGGTGCGCGAACAGCGCCAGGATCTCACTCATACCGAAGCAGCCGACCATCGGTATGCCCAGCGCCTGCGCGCGGGCCGGCAGCGCGTCCAGCCCCGGCACGAAGTTGGCATGGCCGAAGAAGCGCAGCGCCTGGGGGCGCCAGCCGGGGGCCAGCGGCGCGATCATCTTGTCCACCATGTCGTTGGTGCCGAACATGTGGGTGATGGGCTCGCGCGCCAGCGTGGCGGCGGCCTGCGCGGGGTCGAACACCTCGTGCAGCACCAGCCGCGCGCCGGCGGCCAGGGTCATCATCGCAGCGGTGTAGCCGAAGGCGCCGCACAGGGGCAGCGCCAGCAGGGTGCTGCAGCTGCCGTCGACGGCGAAGCCGGGCGCCGCGTCCTGCGCGTGCAGCGCCACGTTGGACTGGCTGTGCACGATCAGCTTGGGCAGGCTGGTGGTGCCCGACGACGACAGGATGATGCAGGGCCGGCGCTCCAGCGCCGGCGCGCCGACCGCCCCGCCCTCGTCGGCGTGGACCAGCTCGCTCCACAGGGCGATACGCGGCAGGGGCCGGGCCTGCAGCGCATCGCCTTCGACGGCACCGCGCGAGGCATCGACCAGCAGCTCGACCGAGCCGGCATGCTGCTGCCAGACCTGCTGCAGGCCGTCGGCTCCGGCAACCGCCCGGTCGAACGCCAGGGCCTTGCAGCGCGAGCGGTCGATGAAGTTCGCCAGCTCCTTGACGCCCAGCTTCAGGTTGAGGCTCAGCGTGGCGATGCCCAGCGCCGCGCAGGCCAGGTGCAGCACCAGCCAGCGCGGCGTATTGGGCAGCCAGATCCCCAGCACATCGCCCTCGCCCAGCCCCAGGCGCTGCAGGCCGCCGGCCACGCGGCCCACCTGCTGCCGCAGCTGGGCGTAGCTCAGATCGGTGCGATCGAAGTGGATGGCCACGGCCTCTTGCGGCGCCTGCGTCAGCATTCCGGCGAGGGTGGCGGGCCGTGCATGCATCGCAGTTTCCCTCATACCGTAGCCACCGGCGTGACGGGCGAGCCGACGGCGCCTGGCAGGCGCAGCGCCGGCGCGGTGAGCATGAAGCGGTGGCGCCCGGCCGCACGCAGCCACTGCGCCAGCTCGTGCAGGTACCACAGCTCGCCGAACGGCATGCCCAGCTTGAACAGGCACAGCTCGTGCAGCGGCAGGAAGGCGCAGGCACCATCCACCGGGCGGCCGGGCACGGCCTCGACGCCGTAGTTGTCGGCCACCAGGCTGGTGATCTGGCTGTCGATGATCCACTGGTGCAGCTCGGGGTCGCGGCCGTCGAGCACGGCACCGACGGTTTCGGGCATGTCGGCCCGGGGTTGGCCCTGGCAGGCCACCAGCAGGTCGCTAAAGCCGGTGTACAGCGCCACGATGTCGCCCTGGGTCACGGAGATGCCGTCCTGCTGCATCACCTGCTGCAGCATGCGGCCCGACACCAGGGTGTGGCCGTCGCCGAAATGCCGGCGCAGGTCGACCAGCACGCCGCGCCCCTGGATGGCCTGCTCGGCCAGGCGCTCCACGCCCAGCGCCCGGGCGCGCGATTCGCCATCCAGGCCGGGCAGATCCTGCGGCGCGAGGATGTCCACGCCCGCCTGGAAGCCGTTGTAGTACACCAGCTCGTCGATGCCGTCGCCGTTCACGTCGAAGTGGCTGCCCACGTGCGACAGCGCGTCCCACTGCGTCGAATACTGCAGGTAGATCTGCGCGTAGTCGTCGCAGACCACATCGGTGTAGCTGGGGTTCTCGCGCGACAGCGCAAAGTTCATGCCGGGCCCGAGCGGGCGCCGCGACGGCTTGATCACCGGCGGATGGCGGCGCGGATTCAAAGCGTTGCCGCCAGGCAGGTCCAGCGGCAGGCTCAGGCAGAAGCGCTGGCCGGTCTGGATCTCGAGCGCCGCCTCCTTCACCTTCTCGGCGGTCAGGTAGTTCAGCCGGCCCAACTGGTCGTCGGGGCCGAAGTCGCCCCAGTTCGACTGCGGCGGGCGCCTCGTCCACCGCGGGGTCGCGCTGCTGCCCACCCTGGGCGGAACATGGGGCATGTGTACCGGTCGGTATGCATTCATCTCTGGCTCCTGGTCGCGTGTGAAGCGGCCTGCCGCGCTATCCTGTGCAGCGTTTTGGGCAAACCGCGCCGTGTCATGAACGGCGCCCACTATCGGCGGCAGGACGGCAGGATGACAAAGGCAAACGGCGGCGATGTTCACGATATGAACTCGGGGTTTCCCGGAGCGCAGAGCCCCGCGCGCCTGGTGGCCGTGCTGCAGCACATCGCCCGGCACCATGTGCAGGGCCTGTCGATCCGGGAGCTGTCCGAGCTGTCGGCGCTCGACCGCTCCACCGCCCGGCGGCTGCTGATGGTGCTGGTGCAAACCGGCTTTGCCGCCAAGGACGAGCAGACGGGGCGCTACCGCCTCGGCGTCGAGGCCATGCTGACCGGCATGGCGGCCATGGCCAAGGCGCCGGTGTTCGAGGCCTGCCACCCCGCAATGGTGAACATCGCCCGGCGCACGGGGGACACGGTGTTCCTGATCATCCGCATCGGCGACTTCGCGCACTGCCTGCACGTGGAGGTGGGCGGCAGCCCCTTGCAGGCCCACAGCCTGATGACGGGTCAGATCCGGCTGCTGGGCCAGGGCACGGCCAGCCTGGCGCTGGCCGCCACGCTGCGCGACCGGGAGCTCGACCAGATCTACCAGCGCCGCCGGCTGGACTACGAGGCCGCCGGCATCAGCCAGGAGCGCCTGCAGGACATGGTGCGGCAGACGCGCCGGCTGCAGCACTCCGAAAGCGTGAACCTGCTGACCTCGGGCGCGACCGGCGTGGGCCTGGCCATCGCCTTCCAGACCAGCCACGTCGCGGCGATGAGCGTGGCCACCCACCACACCCGGATGACACCGGAACACAAGGCGCTGGCGCTCGATGTGCTGCAGCAGGAGCTGGGCCGGGTGGGCATCCGGCCCCTCGCCGTCGACGTTTGAGGTTGGTCAGGCCTGCGGCAGCGTGGCCTGCAGCGATGGCCGCGCGCCCACCTGCGCAAACCATGCGGCTACCTTCGGCGCCTGCTGGCGCCAGGCCCAGTCCGCGAAGCGGAAGTCCAGGTAGCCCAGCGCGCAGGCCAGCGAAATCGTGCCGATGTGCCAGTGCGCCTGCAGCTCGTCCACGTGCTGCTCCATCCACTGCAGGCCCGTGGCCGCCTTGTCGAGCTGCGCCGCGCGCCAGTCGGCCCAGCGCAGCGCCTCGGGCCGTGCCACATCCTCGTAGCGCGCCAGCAGGCTGCCGGCCAGCATGCCATCGGCCAGCGCCTGCTGCGTCAGCGCCGCAAAGCGCAGCCGCGCATCGGCGGGGAACAAGCCGCCCTGCGCCAGCGCATCCAGGTATTCGCAGATCACCCGGCTGTCGTACAGCACCTGGCCGTCGTCGGTGAGCAGGGTCGGCACCTGCCCCAGCGGGTTGTCGGCGATGATGGAACGGTCGCGGTTGACCGGGTGGGCACTGGAGGGCAGCTTCTCGATGCGATCAACCAGCCCCAGTTCGTGGGCAACGACCATGCATTTGCGGACGTAGGGGGAGGCGGGCGAGAAATACAGTTTCATCAAAGTCTCCGGTCGGAATGGGCCAGCCCGGCCCATGGCCGGAAACCGCCATTGTCTCCTCGGGTTTCAGGGCTCCATCTGAGAAAATGTGAGCGCGGCTCACCCGTGGAAATGCCGCCGATCCTGCGCCGAGCCGTTATGATCGCACCCAGTCGTCTGAAACAGTTTGTGTCGTGATTTCCAGCCCCTCTGCGGCCCAGTCCGTACCCACCCCACCATCGCAGTGGGCATTGCTTTGGCGCGACATCCGGGAGTCCGTGCGCCTGTGGCGCCTGTGGACCCATCTGGGCTGGGGGGACATCCTCAAGCAGTACCGCCGCTCATTCCTCGGCCCGATATGGCTAACGATCAATTCGATGATTTTCATCGTGGTCTTCAGCCTGATCGGTGCCCAGCTGTTCGGCATGTCGCTGGACAACTACCTCAGCTATTTCTGCCTGGGCCATACCTACTTCGCCTTCTTCTCGGCCACCATCAACGATGGCTGCCAGACCTATATCGCCGCCGACGCTTTCCTCAAGCAGACCCCGTACCCGAAGATGGTCTTCGTGTTCCGCGTCATGTGGCGCAACCTGCTGATGCTGGCGCACAGTGCGCCCATCGTGCTGGGCGTGCTGTGGTGGACCGGCCTGCTGTGGAAGATCCAGCTCGGCTGGTGGCTGCTGGGCGTGGCGCTCACCGTGCTGGCCGCCACGCTGATGGTGGCCCTGCTCGGCGCGCTGGCGGCGCGCTTTCGCGATGTGGCCATGATCGTCACCAGCATCATGCAGATCGCGCTTTTCGTCACGCCGGTCATGTGGCAGGCCCAGCAGCTGAGCGAGCGCGCCCAGCTGGTGGTGCACTGGAACCCGCTGGCGGCCTTCCTGGAGCTGCTGCGCGCACCGCTGCTCGGGCAGGCTCCCAGCACCGCGTCGCTCGCCATGGCCGCGGGCGTGATTGCGCTGCTGGCCGCGGTCTATGCCGTGGCCTATGTCCGGGTGCGCCGCCGCATCGTCTACTGGCTCTGATCGACATGGCGCACATCACGCTGAACCAGGTATCGGTGGATTTCCCGATCTACACCGCGCAGTCCAAGGGCCTGCTCAACACGCTCATGGGCTTCAAGGGCATGAACCAGGGCCGCGTGGCCTCGCTGGACCATGGGCGCCATGTCAGCGTGCGCGCGCTGCGCGACATCAACCTGACGCTGGAGCATGGCGACCGCGTGGGCCTCATCGGCAAGAACGGCGCGGGCAAATCGACCCTGCTGCGGGTGCTGTCCGGCGTCTACGACCCGACGGCCGGCCATATCGGCAGCTGCGGGCGCATTTCCGCGCTGACCGACCTGATGCTGGGCATGGACCCCGAGGCCAACGGCTACGAGTTCATCGTGACCCGCGGGATCGTCATGGGGCTCACCACAGCCCAGGCCCGCAACCTCACGCCCGACGTGGAGCGCTTCACCGAGCTGGGCGAGTACCTGCACCTGCCCGTGCGCACCTATTCGTCAGGCATGCTGCTGCGCCTGGCCTTTGCCGTGGCCACCGCCATCCAGACCGACATCCTGCTGATGGACGAGATGATCGGCGTCGGCGACCAGGCCTTTCTCGCCAAGGCCGGCCAGCGGCTGGAGACGCTGATGAACAGCGTGGACATCATGGTGCTGGCCTCGCACAACGAGGACATCCTGCACAAGTTCTGCGACAAGGGCGTGCTGCTGTTCGAGGGCCGGATCGTGATGGCCGGTGCGCTGGACGACTGCCTCAAGGCCTACCGCTCGGGCGCCTACGGCTGAGCCGGGCCCGGCCCGCGCCTCACTTGCCGATACAAAAGCTGCTGAAGATCACCCCCAGCAGGTCGTCCGAGGTGAACTCGCCGGTGATGGCGCTCAGCGCCTGCTGGGCCAGGCGCAGCTCCTCGGCCAGCAGGTCGAGCGCGGGGCTGTCGGTGTTCAGCTGGGCGTCGGCCATGTCAAAGTGAGCATCCACTTGCTGCAAGGCCTGCACGTGGCGGGCGCGGGCGATGTAGGTGCCTTCGGCGGCGGACTGCCAGCCGGCCACGGCCAGCAGGCGCTGGCGCAGCGCGTCGAGGCCGTCGCCGGTCTTGGCCGAGAGGCGCAGGCCGGCCTCGGGCGCGGCGTGGCCGGCGGCCGCGGCGGCATCGGCCTTGTTCCAGACGTCGATCACCGGTACATTTTTGGGTAGTTTTTGGCCTAGAACGCTTGCTATGTCAGCGTCACCAGCTGCGTAATCAGGAGCATCCTGGCGCGTCAGGTCGTGCAGGAAGAGCACGGCGTCGGCGCCGGCGATCTCTTCCCAGGCGCGGGCGATGCCGATGCGCTCCACCTCGTCGCTGCTCTCGCGCAGGCCGGCGGTGTCGATCACGTGCAGCGGCACGCCTTCGATCTGTATGGTCTGCTGCACCTTGTCGCGCGTGGTGCCGGCGATGGGGGTGACGATGGCCAGCTCGGCGCCGGCCAGCGCGTTCAGCAGCGAGCTCTTGCCGGCATTGGGCTGGCCGGCGATCACCACCTTGATGCCTTCGCGCAGCAGCGCGCCCTGGCGCGTGCGCTGCATCACCTGCGCCAGCATCTGGCGCAGCCGCGCCAACTGGCCCCAGGCGTCGGCTTTCTGCAGGAAATCGATCTCTTCTTCGGGGAAATCCAGCGTGGCTTCGACCAGCATGCGCAGGTGCACCAGCGCATCGCGCAGGCCGTGGATCTCGTGCGAGAAGGCGCCGGTCAGCGAGCGGCTGGCGCTGCGCGCCGCGGCCTCGGTGCTGGCGTCGATCAGGTCGGCGATGGCCTCGGCCTGGGCCAGGTCGATCTTGTCGTTGAGGAAGGCCCGCTCGGTGAACTCGCCCGGCTCGGCCAGGCGCAGGCCGGGCAGCAGAGCGCTGCCGTCGGCCCCTGACGCCTGCGCGGCCTCGAGGCAGCGCGCCAGCAGCAGCTGCAGTACCACGGGACCGCCATGGGCCTGCAGCTCCAGCACGTCTTCGCCGGTGTAGCTGTGCGGCGCGGGAAAGTACAGCGCCAGCCCCTGGTCGATGGCCTGGCCGTCGGCCGCGCGGAACGGCAGGTAGCTGGCCTCGCGGGGCTTGAGCGCCTTGCCGCATAGCAGCTCCACCAGCGGGCCGATCCCCTTGCCCGAGACGCGCACGATGCCGACGGCGCCGCGCCCCGGCGCGGTGGCAATGGCAACGATGGGGTCGTGGTGGCGGGCTAGCATGGGCGGGGCTTTCAGGTCAGGGGCACAAGCGCTGGATTATCGCCCGCCCCTGTCACCCGGCCGCCGGGCGCTATTTCAGGTCGACGTTGTCGAAGTTGAAGCTCTGGTCGGGCATCACGTAGAAGCCCGAGAGGTTGCGCGCACGCACCGAGATCAGCTTGAGCGTGACCAGCGGCGCCCAGGGCGCGTCCTTCCAGACGCGCTGCTGCGCGTCGGCGTAGAGCTTGGCCTTCTCGGTGGGATTGGTGGTGGCCAGGGCCTTGGCGATGGCGCTGTCGACCTCGGCGTTCTTGTAGTACGCGGTGTTGAACTGCTTGGGCGGGAAGGACTCGGACGCCAGCAGCGGGCGCAGCGCCCAGTCGGCCTCGCCGGTGGACGACGACCAGCCCACGTAGAACAGGCGCACCGGCGCGGTGGCCGGATCGGGCGCGTTCTCGACCCGCTCCACACGCTGGCCCGACTCCAGCGCCTGCACCTGCAGCTTGATGCCGACCTGCGCCAGCTGCTGCTGGATGAACTGGATGGCCTTCTGCGAGGTGGTGTCGTTGAAGGCCGACCACAGCGTGCTTTCGAAGCCGTTGGGGTAGCCCGCCTGCTTGAGCAGCTCGCGCGCGATGCCGGGGTTGTAGGGCCAGGGCGTCTGCTTGGCGGCGTACTGCACGCCCTGCGGCACGATGCCGTCGGCCGGCGTGGCAAAGCCGTTGAAGGCCACCTTGACCAGCGCGTCGCGGTTGATGGCGTAGTTGATGGCCTGGCGTACCTTCGGGTTGTCGAAGGGCTTGTGCTGCACGTTCATCGACATATAGCGCTGCACGATGGAGGCCGAGGCCACCACTTCCAGGCTGGGCTTGGCGCGCAGCGCCGCCACCGACTCGGGCGGCAGCGGGTAGGCGAAGTGCGCCTCGTTGGTCTGCATCATGGCCGCGCGGGTGTTGTTGTCCACCACCGGCCGCCAGGTGATGCTGTCCACCTTGGGGAAGCCGGGCTTCCAGTAGCCGTCCCACTTGGCGACCTTGAGGTAGTCGGTGGCCTTCCACTCGGCCAGCTTGAAGGGGCCCGTGCCCACCGGGTTGCGCCCGATGTCCTTGCCGTACTTGGCCAGCGCCGCCGGCGAGATGATCGCGGCCGACGGGTGCGCCAGCGTGCTGATGAAGGGCGAGAACGCCTCCTTTAGCGTGAAGCGCACGGTGGCTTCGTCCACCGCCTCGGTGCTGGCGATGTTCTTGTAGAGGCTGTAGCGCTTGAGCCGGTTGTCGGGGTTGGTCACGCGGTCGAAGTTGGCCTTGACCGCGGCGGCGTTGAAGTCGGTGCCGTCCTGGAACTTGATGCCGCTGCGCAGCTTGACGGTGTAGGTCAGCCCGTCCTTGCTCACCGTGTAGCCGCTGGCTAGCACCGGCGCGATGTTCAGCTCCTTGTCGAAGTCGAACAGCCCCTGGTAGAAGGACTTGGCCACCGCCTGCGACAGCGTGTCGTTGGCGTCGTAGGGGTCGGTGGTCGTCAGGTTGTACTGGATGGCCACCACCACGTCCTTGGCGGCATGGGCCGGAAGGGCGGCGGTGCCGGCCAGCGCGGCGGCGGCCAGGGCAACGAGGGAATGCGGGCGGCGAACGGACATGGGCAGGGCTTTCTGAAAAGGACACTATCAATTCAGTAGCTATCAGCGCTTGTCCATCAAGCGCTGCAAGGCATTTTTGCCTAAAAACCACTACCCAAGATTATGGCGGCAGATCGGCGCGCATGGCGGCCTGGCCGCGGCCGGCCCCACGCCGGCCGGGCGAATCAGCCGCCGTAGGCCTTGCGCGCCCGCGCGGCGGCGAGGATGGCGCGGGGATCGACCA
>JBLZYV010000058.1:0-10258 GCA_050282565.1 Comamonas sp. | reverse complement strand
GGCGCCTGCGGCAGCGCCAGCGGGATCTCGGTGCAGGCCATGACCAGCGGGATGTCGCCCTGCGCGGCGCGCAGCTGCGCGCCCACGGCGGCAAAGCGCTCTTGCGCCAGCGCCAGGTTGCCGGCCTTCACGCCGTCGTAGATGCCCTGCATCAGCGCCGCGCGCGCGGCTTCGTCGGGCAGCACGCAGGCAATGCCCGCATCGGCAAAGGCGGCGTCGTACAGGCCCTGGCGGTAGGTGCCCTGCGTGGCCAGCAGCGCCACGCGGGCCTGGCCCTGGCGGCGCAGCGCGGCGGCGGTCTCGCGCGGCATGTGCAGCAGCTCGATCTGCGGCACGCGCTGCTGCAGCGCCGCATGCCAGGCGTGGGCGGTGTTGCAGGGGATGGCCGCCGCGCGCGCGCCCAGGCCCGCGAGCTGCTCCAGGCCGCGCACCAGGGGCTCCAGCGGCTGGGGCGCATCGGGGTCGGCCAGCGCGCGGCTGCGGTCGGGCACGGGCAGCTGGGCCATCCAGTGCTCGGGGTAGGCCTGGTCGGTGACCGGCCGGCCCTGGGCGCGCAACCAGTCTTCGCAGGCGGCAACAAACAGGCGCACGAAATCGACGCCCGCGGCGGGGCCCATGCCGGCGAGGATGGCTACGGGTTGGGGTGCGGTGTTGGCGTTCATCGGAGCATGCTCGACATGGCCGAGAGGCAGTTGATCATGCGCACGGCCGATTCGGTGTCGGGCGCAGTGAAGCGCAGCGCGTCACCATCGGTGCGCTCGAGCGTGGGCCACTGGCAGAACAGCTCGGCCAGCGCCGGGCTCTGCGCGACCAGGTCGACGGTGATGGGGCCGGCGATACGCAGCGGCGCCACGGCCTTGGCCTGCGGCACGGCCTGGGCCACGCCTTCGCGGATGGCGGCGCAGGCGCGTTCGGGCGACAGGCTGATGCCGCTGGAAAAACCGGTGGCGCGCTTGACCTGCACGAAGCGGGTCTGCGGGAACAGCGGCTGGTGCTCGGCGATGAATACGTCGTCGCCCGACGCGGCGATCACCGGCGCGCCATAGGCGCCGGCCAGCGCGCCGTACAGGCCCATCTCGCCCAGCTCCTGGCCATTGAGGCGGATGCGCGCGAACGCAAAGCTGTTGATGGTGTGCGCCAAGATGCCGCGGCCCTGGGCGCGCGAGTGGTAGCCGATCATGCACACGCCATCCACGCCCAGCTCCACGCCGGCCACCATGCTCAGGTAGCGCGGCTTGCCCTGGATGACCTGGGCGCGCGCGTCGAGCAGGTCGGGCGGCATGTTGCGAAAGCTGCCGTGCGAGTCGTTCACGTAGACCTCGGCGGCGCCGCCGTCGAAGGCGCCGGCGATGGCGGCATTGGCCTCGGCGGCCATCAGGCGGCGGGCGCGCTCGAACTCGGGGTTGCCCGGGCGCACCTGCTCGGCGTGGTAGACGCCGGCCACGCCCTCGATGTCGACGGAGATGAGGATTTTCATGGATGGCTTTCGCGTTTCAAGCAAAATCGGCCTCCAGCGCTTATCCATCAAGCGCTAGCAGCTATTGTTTTTGATAAATACTTCGCGCAGCGATGCGCGGTGGTGGCCGTCGCGGCCGGTCACGGCCTCGGCATGCCACAGCGCGTGGGCTATGGCCTGCTCCACGCTGTCGGCCGCGGCCTGGAACAGCCCGTCGAGCCGGGCCTCGTGCACCATCGCCACGGCGGGCATGGGCTCGTCAGGTGACTGCGGCAGCGTGTACGCGGTGGAAAAGGCCAGCGCGATGTCGCCGCTGCCGTGGCCGTAGACCGAGCCGGTGCGCGCCAGGCCCGCGGCCGCGCGCAGCGCCAGCCGGCCAAGCTGGCGCGCGTCCAGCGGCGCATCGGTGGCCAGCACCATGATGATGGAGCCCTTTTCTGCCGCCGCTTCCTGCTGCGCCGCCAGCCTCTCGCCGAGGCGTTCACCGCCCCAGACCAGGTTGGCCTGCACGCCGTAGTTGGCCAGCACCAGCGCGCCCACGGTGTGAGCGCCAGTCCGGCGCGATGCCGTGCCTATGCCGCCCTTGAGCTGGAAGCTCGACATGCCGCGCCCCGCGCCAACCGCGCCCTGGGCCACATCCGCACCCGCACAGGCGCAGGCCTGCTCGTAGTGCTGCGCGGTCACGGCCATGCGCTGGATGTCGTTCAGGTAGCCGTCGTTGCACTCCAGCACCAGCGGGTTCACCGTCGGCAGCGCGCGGCCGGTCTCGGGATTGGCGCGCACGCACTGCGCGATCTGGGCCTGCGCCACGGCGCTAACCGAGAAGGTGTTGGTCAGCGCGATGGGCGTCTCGAGCTGGCCCAGCTCGGCGAGCTGCAGCAGCCCCACGCTCTTGCCGAAGCCGTTGATGATGGCGGCGGCCGCGGGCAGCTTGTGGCGGAACGGGTCTTGCGCGTGCGGATGGATCACGGTGACGCCGGTCTGCACATCGCCGTCGGCCAGCGTGGTGTGGCCCACGGTGACGCCGGCGACGTCGGTGATCGCATCGCGCGGGCCGCTGGGCAGGCGGCCGATGCGGGGCAGCTGGAGCGTCATGTCTGGCGGTCTATCTTCGGGTCCAGCGCGTCGCGCAGGCCGTCGCCCAGCAGGTTGAAGGCCAGCACGGTGAGGAAGATGGCCAGGCTGGGGAACAGCGCGACGTGCGGCGCGTTGACCATGTCGGCGCGGGCCTCGTTCAGCATCGCGCCCCACTCGGGCGTGGGCGGCTGCGCGCCCATGCCGAGGAAGGACAGGCTGGCCGCCGTGATGATGGAGGTGCCCACGCGCATGGTGAAGTACACGACGATGGACGAGATCGTGCCCGGCAGGATGTGGCGGGTGATGATGGTCCAGTCGCTCGCGCCGATGCTCTGCGCCGACTCGATGTAGGTCATGTGCTTGAGCACCAGCGTGTTGCCGCGCACCAGGCGCGCGAAGGCCGGCACGCTGAACACCGACACGGCCACGACCACGTTGGTCATGCTGCTGCCCAGAATGGCCACCACGCCCAGCGCCAGCAAAATGCCGGGGAAGGCGAACAGCACGTCCGAGATGCGCATCACGATGCGGTCCCACCAGCCTTCGTAGTAGCCGGCGAGCAGGCCCAGCGCGGTGCCGATCACGCAGCCGATGGCCACCGACAGAAAGCCCGCGGCCAGCGAGATGCGCGCGCCCATCAGGATCCGGCTGAAGATGTCGCGCCCGAGCGGGTCGACGCCGAACCAGTGCATGGCCGACGGGCCTTCGTTCAGGCGGTCGTAGTCGAAGTAGTTCTCGGCGTCGAAGGGCACGAGCCAGGGCGCCAGCACGGCCACCAGCACCAGCAGCGCCACGAAGACCAGCGCGGCCACGGCCACGTGCTGCTTCTTGAACTTGCGCCAGAACTCGCGCCACGGCGTGCGCACCTGCTCGGACGCGGCAGCTGCGGTGGAAGTCACGGAGGTAGTCATACGGCTGGCCTTACTTGTAGCGGATCGTGGGGTTGATGAAGCCGTAGAGCATGTCCACCACCAGGTTGATGAGGATGAACTCCAGCGAGAACAGCAGCACCAGCGTCTGGATCACCGGGTAGTCGCGCATGGTCACGGCATCGACCAGCAAACGGCCCAGGCCGGGCCAGTTGAACACCGCCTCGACCACGATGGAGCCGCCCAGCAGGAAGCCGAACTGCAGGCCCATCATCGTGACCACCGGGATCAGCGCGTTGCGCAGGCAGTGCTTGAGCACCACGACGCGCTCGTTCAGGCCCTTGGCGCGCGCGGTGCGCACGAAGTCTTCCTGCACCACCTCGACGAAGGAGGCGCGGGTGAAGCGCGCCATCACCGCGGCCACGGCCGCGCCCAGCGTGAGCGAGGGCAGGATGTAGTGTTTCCAGCTGTCGGCGCCCACCGTGGGCAGCCAGCCGAGCTGCACCGAGAAGACCTGCATCAGCACCATGCCCAGCGCGAACGCGGGGAACGAGATGCCCGAGACCGCCAGCGTCATGCCCAGCCGGTCGGGCCATTTGTTGCGGTAGACGGCCGAGATGATGCCGATGCCCATGCCGATGACGACCGACCAGGCCATGCTGGTGACGGTGAGCAGCAGCGTAGGCATGAAGCGCTCGGCGATCTCCGTCGACACCGGGCGGCGCGTGCGCATCGAGAGGCCGAAGTCGCCCTGCACCATGCGCGAGAAGAAGTGCACGAACTGCTCGGGCAGCGGCTTGTCCAGGCCCAGCTCCTGGCGCACGAGCTGCACCGTGGCCTCGTCGGCGTCCTGGCCCGCCGCCAGCCGCGCCGGGTCGCCGGGCAGCATGTGGACGAACAGGAACACCAGCACGGCCACGATCAGCAGCGTGGGCAGCAGCCCCAGCAGGCGTTTGAGAAAGTAGTTCAGCATGGGTGTGAGGAATAGGAGGGTTCGCGCCCTCCCCCGGGGGCGGGGGAGGGTTGGATGGAGCCGGGCTTACTTCAGCGCGATCTCGTCGCTGTTGATGTTGCCGTCGGGCATCACGTGCACGCCGGACAGGCGCTTGGCGTGGGCGTAGAGCACGTCCTCGGTCACCAGCGGGATGCGCGGCAGGTCCTTGGCCAGCTGCTCCTGCGCGGCCTTGTAGAGCGCGGCGCGCTCGGAGCCGTTGGTGGTCAGCAGCGCCTTGGCGATGGACTCATCCACGATCGGGTTGCTGTAGAAGGCGTAGTTCGCCAGCTTGGGCGACCACGACTCGGTGGAGAACAGCGGGCGCAGCGCCCAGTCGGCCTCGCCGGTCGAAGACGACCAGCCGATGTAGTACAGGCGCGCCTTGGCGGTCTTGGGATCGGGCCAGGAATCGACCAGCTCCACGCGCTTGCCGGGCTCCAGCGCCTCGACCGACACCTTGATGCCGACCTGGGCCAGCTGCTGCTGCAGGAACTGGATCACCTTCTGGCTGGTGGTGTTGTTGTAGCCGCTCCACAGCGTGGACTCGAAGCCGTTGGGGTAGCCGGCTTCCTTCAGCAGCTCCTTGGCCTTGGCCACGTTGTAGGGGATGGGCTGCATCTTCACCGCGTACTCCACGCCCTGCGGCACGAAGCCCTGGGCCGCGAAGGCGTGGCCGCTGAAGGCCACCTTGGCCAGCGCGTCCTTGTTGATGGCGTAGCCGATGGCCTCGCGCACCTTGGCGTTGTCGAAGGGCTTCTGCAGCATGTTGAACGTGAGGAAGCGCTGGATGATGGACGGCGCGGACACCACTTCCACCTTGTCGCTCTTCTTCAGCGTGGCGATCTGCTCATAGGGCAGCGTGAAGGCGAAATCGGCCTCGCCCGTCTGCAGCATGGCAGCGCGGGTGTTGTTCTCGGTCACCGGCTTCCAGGTCACCTGGTCGACCTTGGGGTAGCCGGGCTTCCAGTAGCCGGCGAACTTCTTGCCGACGATGGCTTCGGTCTGCTTCCACTCGACGAACTCGAACGGGCCGGTGCCCACGGGGTGGAAGGCGATGTCCTTGCTGCCCCACTTCTTCAGCGCGGCGGGCGAGATCATGGCGGCCGAGGCGTGGGCCAGCGCGTTCACGAAGGGGCCGAAGGGCTCCTTCAGCGTGATGCGCAGGGTCTGCGGGTTCACGGCCTCGACCTTGGCGACGCGGTTGAACTGGTTGGCGCGCAGCAGGCGGTTGGCCGGGTCCATCACGCGGTCGAGGTTGGCCTTGGCGGCGGCGGCGTTGAACTCGGTGCCGTCGTGGAACTTGACGCCCGAGCGCAGCTTGAAGGTGTAGACCAGGCCGTCCTTGGAGACTTCATAGCTCTCGGCCAGCACGTTCTTGACCTTCATGTCCTTGTCGAACGCGAACAGGCCTTCGTAGAAGCTCTTGGTCACGGCCGTGGTGATGGTCGTGTTGGTGTTGTAGGGGTCCAGCGTCTCGGGCTGCTGGTAGATGGCCAGCACGGCGTTGCCGGCAGCCAGTGCAGAGCCGGATGCGGCGATGGCGACCAGGGCCAGCAGAGCCTGGGCGGAGCGACGGACGGAAGCGGTTTTCTTCATGGATGAACTCCGGGTTGGAAAAACAGGTTGACAAAAACAATAGCTGCTGGCGCTTGTTGTTCAATGATTTCAGGTATTTTTTATATTCAAACCATTGACTGGAAAGCGCCAGCCGCTATCTTTATTCATGCACTGGCGGGCGCCACGAAATGGCCGGGGCCCACCTGCACCATGGGCGGCACCACGGGCTCGTCGCCGGCGGGGCGGATGGGGCTGGGGATCTCGCCTTCGAGCAGCGCGCGCTTGAGGTGGCGGCGCGCCGGGTCGGCGATGGGCACGGCGGCCATCAGCTTCTTGGTGTAGGGGTGCTGCGGGTTCTCGAAGATCGCGCGGCGCGGGCCGATCTCGACGATGCGGCCCAGGTACATCACCGCCACGCGGTGGCTGATGCGCTCGACCACGGCCATGTCGTGCGAGATGAAGAGGAAGGCCACGCCCAGCTCGCGCTGCAGGTCGAGCATGAGGTTGACGATCTGCGCCTGGATGGACACGTCGAGCGCCGACACCGATTCGTCGGCCACCACCACCTTGGGGTTCAGCGCCAGGGCGCGGGCGATGGCGATGCGCTGGCGCTGGCCGCCCGAGAACTCGTGCGGGTAGCGCTGCGCATGCTCGCGCGGCAGGCCCACTTTTTCGAGCAGCCAGTCCACGCGGGCCTGGGCCTCGGCGGGCGTGCCGATCTTGTGCACCAGGAGCGGCTCCATGATGGAGAAGCCCACCGTCAGGCGCGGGTCCAGCGACGCGAACGGGTCCTGGAAGATGAACTGGATGTCGCGGCGCAGCGACTGCACCTGGCTGCGCGGCAGCTCGAGGATGTTGCGGCCGCCGAACTCGATGGCGCCGCGCTGGCTCTCGACCAGGCGCAGCAGCGAGCGGCCGGTGGTCGACTTGCCGCAGCCCGATTCGCCCACCAGGGCCAGCGTCTCGCCGGGGTAGAGGTCGAAGCTCACCTGCTCCACCGCATGCACGCGGCGCGTGACCTTGTTGAGCAGGCCCGAGCGCAGGTCGAAGCGCGTGACCAGGTTCTTGACGCGCAGGATGGGCTGGGCATCGGCGGCCCGGGTATCGAGGGGCGTGGACTGGCCGGTGAGCATGCTGCCGTCCGGGCGCAGCAGGTCGAACTGGCGCGGCAGGTCGGTGCCCTGCATGGCGCCGAGCTTGGGCACGGCCGACAGCAGCGCGCGCGTGTAGGCATGCTGCGGCGCGGCGAAGACCTGGTCGGAGCCGCCCTCTTCCACCTTGTCGCCGCGGTACATCACCAGCACGCGGTCGGCCACCTCGGCCACCACGCCCATGTCGTGGGTGATGAAGATCACCCCCATGTGCATCTCGTCCTGCAGCTGGCGGATGAGCTGCAGGATCTGCGCCTGGATGGTCACGTCCAGCGCGGTGGTGGGCTCGTCGGCGATCAGGAGCTGCGGCTTGCACGACAGCGCCATCGCGATCATCACGCGCTGGCGCATGCCGCCCGAGAGCTGGTGCGGAAAGCGGTCGAGCACGTTCTTCGCCTCGGGGATGCGCACCAGCTCGAGCATGCGCAGCGCCTCGGCGCGCGCGGCCGCGCGGTCCATGCCCTGGTGCACGCGGATGGACTCGGCGATCTGGTCGCCCGCGGTGAACACCGGGTTCAGCGAGGTCATCGGCTCCTGGAAGATCATGGCCACGTCGGCGCCGCGCACGCTGCGCATCTGCGCCTGCGAGGCCTTCGCCACGTCCAGTACCTGGCTACCCTGGCCACGGTCGCGGCGGCGCAGCAGCGCCGAGCCGTTGACGATCTTGCCGCCGCCATGCTCCACCAGCCGCATCAGGGCCAGCGAGGTGACGGACTTGCCCGAGCCGGACTCGCCGACGATGGCCAGCGTCTCGCCACGGTCGACGTGGAAGGACAGATTGCGTACCGCCTCCACCGTGCGCTCGGAGGTGGCGAAGCGGATCGTCAGGTCGCGGGCGTCCAGCACGCGCTGCTCAGGCAGGGCCAGGGGTGATGTGGATGTCATGGTCATGGGCGGATTCAAGCAAGACAGGTGCCAGGGACAGGCGCCGGTCAGCGGTAGATGAAGGATTCGGGCGCCTGCCCCACGCGCGCAACACCACGGTACATGCCCTCGGTGTTGAATGGCAGGCAGACATTCCCGTAGCGGTCCACGGCGATCAGGCCGCCGCTACCGCCAATGGCCGGCAGCGCGCCATGCACCACGGCCGCCGCCGCGGCCTGCAGCGACAGGCCGCCGTAGGCCATGCGCGCGCACAGATCGTGCGCCGCGGCCACGCGGATGAAGCTCTCGCCATGGCCGGTGCAGGACACGGCCGCCGTGCGGTCGTCGGCATAGGTGCCGGCACCGATCAGCGGCGTGTCGCCCACGCGGCCGGGGCGCTTGTTGGTCAGGCCGCCGGTGGAGGTGGCTGCCGCGAGGTGACCCTGGGCATCGAGCGCCACGGCGCCCACGGTGCCCATCTTGCGGCCTTCGTGCAGCGGACGATCTGCCAGGGCGGCGGCGCCGTCATGGTCCAGCACCGCGCCGGCGGCGCTGGCCTGGGCGGCCTGCAGCTGCGCCCGCCGGGCCTCGGTGGAAAAGTAGCCAGGCTCAACCAGGTCCAGTCCGGCCGCACCAGCCAGCCGCTCGGCGCCGTCGCCGATCATCAGCACATGCTGGCCGTCCTGCATCACGGCGCGCGCCGCGAGCACGGGATTGCGCACCCGCGTCACGCCCGCCACCGCGCCGGCCGCAAGCGTGGCGCCGTCCATCACGGCGGCATCGAGCTCATGCGTGCCATCGGCGGTGAACACCGCACCCTGGCCAGCATTGAAGAGCGGGCAGTCCTCCAGCCCTTGCACCGCCACGCAGACGGCTTCCATCGCGGAACCGCCCTGCTCCAGCACCGCTTGGCCGGCACGCAGCACGGCCTGCAGCGCGGCGTGGTAGGCCAGTTCCTGCTCGGGGCTGATGTTGGCGCGGCTCAAGGTGCCCGCGCCGCCATGGATGGCGAGCACAGGGATAAAGGAATGGCTCATGGTGTGTGGGGGGTGTGGGGTTGGCCGCCGCCGTGCAGCCAGGGCAGCACGGCCTCGGTGACGGACGCCGCGTTCTGCACCGAGGCGCTCGCCTGCAGTGCGACGGCGCTGGTCAAGGCCTCGATCAGAGCCAGCACGGTGGCTTCGGAGTTCGAGGCGTAGTGGCTCTCGGTCTGTGCGAACAGGCTGATGTGCGCGACATCCGCCAGCGGAGACTGGGGGCCGTCGGTCAGGGCCAGCACGCGTGCACCGCGCTCGGCCGCGCCGCGCGCGAGCCGGGCGGTCTCGCTGAGGTAGCGCGGAAAGCTGATGCCGACGAACAGGTCCTGCGCCCCCATGCGCGACAGCAGGCGCGCGCCGTGCGAGGCACCGCCAGCGCTGGCCAGCAGGTGCACGTTGTCACAATGCGCCACCAGCCCGTGCTGCAGCAGGCCGGCCAGCCAACCGCTGGAGCCGAAGCCCGCCACGTATACCCGTCGAGCCGCCAGGATGGCACGCACCGCCTCTTCGCAGGCTGCAGGCTGCAGCGCCTCGCGCGTCGCGGCGATGTTGCGCTGGCTCTCTTCCAGCACGGCCACGAAGGCGTCATGCGCCGAGCCGGGCTTCTCGAGCCGCACGCGCAGCTTCTCAACCGGGGCCAGCATGGCCTCGAAGCCCCTGACCAGTTCCGCGCGCAGCATCGGGTAGCCATCCAAGCCGATCGCACGGGCAAAGCGGTTCGCCGTGGCCACGGACACGCCCACCGCCGCCGCCAGCTCATCGATGGGCATGGTCGCGGCCTGCAGCGGACGGGCCAGCACATAGTCCGCCATCTGCTGGTGCGAACGCGTCAGCGTCGGCCGAACTCGGCCGATGCGCGCGGCAATCGATACCGTTTCCGACGGGGAATCCTGCAACGTGGGCATGGCGACAAGCGTGCTTTGATAAAAAATTTACAAGCTTGTATCTTAAAGATAATTTTCCATCATTCAAGATGCTGAAACCGATTACAGCCTAGGGTAATCACCAGGGCGTAGATCGGCCAGGCCCAGCAGCACGGCATGCTTGGCGCCCCAGCAGGAGCACATGGAGGGGGAGGGAAATGATTGGCAGCGGTGTGAAGCAAGACCTCACCGTGCCTGGAGGTGGTTTTTGGCACCGCAAAAACACAAAACCCCCCGGCCTTGAGGGCGCGGAGGGTGTTGCTGGATAAGAGCCTGACGATGACCTACTTTCACACGGGAATCCGCACTATCATCGGCGCGAAGTCGTTT
>JBLZYV010000057.1:0-28210 GCA_050282565.1 Comamonas sp. | reverse complement strand
CGCCGATACGGATTCAGATTCGGTGGGAGAGGCCTACCACTCGCCGCCTTCGCGCACCCGCTGCGCGAGATCGACATAGCCATCGCCGTCGTTGGCCGACGCACCTAGGTTGGCGGGCGGCAGCATCTGCATCGCGTAGGTGGGCGGCTCCATGCCGGAGCAGCCGAATTCGTGGTCGTTCAGGGCATCGTCGGCGATGTGGCGGTGGGACTGCATGGCGGCTCCGAAAATGATGCGCGACCGAATGGCAACCAACTCTGCGACAGGTGCGCGTTTGCCATTCGATTGCTGGGTAAGATGTCTTGCTCCGGCTATGCAACCTGTCCGCCCCGTTATTGCAACAGAGGCATGTGTACAACGCATGACAATGTGCCGGCGTTGACCTCTCCGATTGCAAAAAATTGCCACTTGCCTGCCTGCATGCCTTTCTCCCTCGCGCACCCCGTCCACTGCGAACTGGTCATCAAGAAAAGCCGCTTCATCGGCTGCGTGCAGCCGGTGCGCGACCGAGCGCATGCGCAGCAGATCGTCGACGCGCTGCGCGCCGAGCACCCCGCCGCCACGCATGTCTGCTGGGCCCTGCTGGCCGGCAGCGACGGCGCGGCCAACGATGACGGCGAGCCCAGCGGCACCGCCGGGCGGCCGATGCTGAACGTGCTGCGCCACCAGGACCTGCAGAACGTGCTGGCCACCGTGGTGCGCTACTACGGCGGCGTGAAGCTGGGCGCCGGCGGCCTGGTGCGCGCCTACACCGACGCCGTGGCGCAGGCGCTGCTCACGGCCGAGAAGCTGCCGGTGCAGTCGTTCAGCGAGCTGCGCTGCCGCTTCGCCTACCCGCACGAGGGCCTGGTGCGCCGGCTCGCGGCCGACGCGCAGGCCGAGATCCTCGACGTGCAGCACGCCGCCGACGTGCAGCTGCTGCTGCGGGTGAACGACCGCGAACTGGAGGCTCTGCGCGCCGGCATCGTCAGTGCCACGCAGGGGCAGGCGCGGTTCGAGACCGACGAAGCCGCGGACTAGCAGCCCCTGCAAAAACATAGCTGCCAGCGCTTTCCACATGCTATTTTCAATAGATAAAACACCGGAAATCATTACCTGACAAGTTCTAGCAGCTATCATTTCAAGAGGAAACCCATGCCACGCTTTGCCGCCAACCTTTCCATGCTCTACAACGACGTGGACTTTCTCGACCGCTTTGCCGCCGCTGCCCGCGACGGCTTTAAGGCCGTCGAATACCTGTTTCCCTATGCCTACCCGCCCGCGCAACTGGCCGCACTGTTGCAGCAGCACGGACTGCAGCAGGTGCTGTTCAACGCCCCGCCCGGCCACTGGGATGCGGGCGAGCGCGGCACCGCCTGCCTGCCGGGGCGCGAGGCCGAATTCCGCGAAGGTATCGACCAAGCCGTCGAATACGCGCACGCCCTGGGCTGCCCGCGCATCCACGTGATGGCCGGCCTCGTGCCCCAGGGTGCCGACGCCGCGCAGGTGCACGCCACCTACGTGGCCAATGTGCGCCACGCCGCCCGGCAAGCCGCGCCCCACGGCATACAGATCCTGCTCGAGCCCATCAACGGCCGCGACATGCCCGGCTTCTTCCTGAGCCGCCAGGACCAGGCCCATGCGCTGGTGGCCGAGATCGCCGAGCCCAATGTCAAGGTACAGACGGACCTGTACCACTGCCAGATCGTCGAAGGCGACCTGGCCATGAAGATCCGCCAGTACCTGCCCACGGGCAACGTCGGCCACTTCCAGATCGCCGGCGTGCCCGAGCGCCACGAGCCCGACGTGGGCGAGATCAACTACCGCTACCTGTTTGGGCTGCTGGACAGCCTGGGCTGGGACGGCTGGATAGGCTGCGAATACAAGCCCGCGCGCGGCGCCGCGCCGCACGCCACCAGCGATGGGCTGGGCTGGCTGAAACCCTGGCTCTGAACGCCACCAAGAAATACCAATAAAAATAGCTTCCAGCGCCCGTCTGCCGTGCGCTGGAAGCTATTTTTTCAGGAGTAATGGCTGAGCGCGTGCTTACTGGTTGGCCGGCACGGTGTAGGTGTACTCGCGCAGCACGCCGCCGCCGCCCACGCTGCCGTCGGTGACGGGCTGGCGCACGCGCTCCACGCAGGCGCGCTGGTCTTCCTGGGTCTTGAAGGCCGAG
The DNA here is from genome assembly GCA_050282565.1 of Comamonas sp. Taxonomy (GTDB): domain Bacteria; phylum Pseudomonadota; class Gammaproteobacteria; order Burkholderiales; family Burkholderiaceae_C; genus Comamonas. Next base: position 26,055 of record JBLZYV010000057.1, on the reverse strand, counting down.
CAGCGGGCCACGGCGTTGCGGGCAAAGTCGTCGGGCGTGCCCACGGGGTTGGCCAGGCGGTCGGCGTTGGCCGGCTCGCCGTTCGGGCCGCTGCGGTCGTGGCGCTGGGAGGCAGCGGGTTTCTTGGCGTGCTGCGCCGCATCGGCGCTGGCAGTGCCGACCACGGCCAGGGCGGCGGCAACGGCCACGGTCTGCAGGGAACGGATCCAGATGTTTGTCATGGGTGACCTCCTTGAATCACCCAAGCATGCTTGCAGGCGCGCGGCCCCGGCGTCAGCCGGTATTCACAGGCCGCGCCAGATACGGACTACAAGGCGTCGCCGAACCACTCGGACACCCCTTCGGCCATGCGCGCGAACACCGTGTCCAGCGTGGGCGCCTGGGCGCCGAACAGCGCGTGCAGCACCGCCGGGCACTCGAACCAGCCATGCATGTAGGTGCCCAGCACCGCCGGATTCGCGCCCTGCCAGGCCAGGCCGGGCAGCAGCTCGGTGGCGCGGTCGCCGGCCGCCTGCATGTCGGCGCGCAGCTGGGTCACGCCATGGTGGATCTCGTAGCCCTCGGCCTGCACGCCCGACAGCGCCTGCCACGGCGATTGCAGCGCGGGCAGCTGCACGCGGCTGGGCTGCACGGTCTTGGCCTGGTCGAACAGCGTGGCCAGCGGCAGCAGCCCCAGGCCGGCGGCGTTGCCGTCGATGCCGTGCGGGTCGATCAGCGCCTCACCCAGCATCTGCAGCCCGCCGCAGATGCCCAGCACCCGCCCGCCCCGGGCCGCATGCGCGCAGATGGCCGCGTCCAGCCCCTGGCGGCGCAGCCATTGCAGGTCGCTGGCGGTGGCCTTGGAGCCGGGCAGGATGATCCAGTCGGCTGCCTGCAGCTCGGCCGGCGAGCGCGCCCAGACCAGGCGCACGCCGGGCACGGCCTTGAGCGGCTGGAACTCGTCGAGGTTGCTGATGCGCGGATAGGCCACGACGGCGATGGTGGTGTGGACGGCGCCGGTGGCGGTGGAGCGCTCGTCGAAGACGCCGTCCTCCTCGGGCAGGCCGTGGTGGAACTGCATGGGGATGGTGGCCACGGTGGGCACGCCCGTCAGCTCCTGCAGCATCTGCGGCGCTGGTGCGAGCAGGCTCGCGTCGCCGCGGAACTTGTTGAGCACGAAACCCTTGATCAGCGCCCGCTCCTCGGGCGGCAGCAGCGCCCAGGTGCCGTACAGGTGCGCAAACGCGCCGCCGCGGTCGATGTCGGCCACCAGCAGGCAATGCGCGTCGCAGTGCCGGGCCACGCGCATGTTGACCACGTCGCTGGCGTGCAGGTTGATCTCGGCCGGCGAGCCCGCGCCCTCGATCACCACCACGTCGTTCTCGGCGCGCAGCTCGTCCAGCGCCTGGGCGATCTGCGGCCAGACCGTCAGGCTGCGGCCGCGCCAGGGCATGCGGCTGAGGGCCTCGTCCACCTGGCCGAACAGCACGACCTGGCTGTGCGTGTCGGCTTCGGGCTTGAGCAGCAGCGGGTTCATGCGCACGTCGGGCACCGCGCCCGCGGCCAGCGCCTGCAGGTACTGCGCAGTGCCGATCTCGCCCCATTGGCCATCGGGCGTGGCGACGACGCGCGCGTTGTTGCTCATGTTCTGCGCCTTGAAGGGCGCGACCTTGTAGCCCTGCGCCCGGTACCAGGCGCACAGCGCCGTGGCCACCCAGCTCTTGCCGGCGCCGCTGCTGGTGCCCAGCACCATCACGCACCGCGCCGTCATGCGCGCACCTTGGGTTGCAGGGGCAGCACCATGCGCTGCAGGATGCGCTCGAGCGCGTGGTCGCCATGCAGGCACAGGCCGGTGTGCACGGCCGAGGTCTGGATGATGCTGCTGCGTTTGGCCGTGAGCCAGTGGAAGCGCGCGCGGAACGGCAGCTGCGCGATCGGCCCGCCCTCGGGCCGGCCCTCGCAGATGGCGATGATGCTGCCCAGGTGGCGGTACACCGTCTCCAGGTCGACCCCGGGGTCGAGCGCCAGCAGCCGCGCCTCGTCCAGCGCCATCGCGGCCTGCAGGTAGCCGCTGCGCTGGCACGAGACGATCACGCCGGCGTTGACGAATTCCTCGCGCTCCACGCGCGGCACCACGCGCACGACCGCGTAGTCATACACATCATGCGCGTGCATCGATGGCTCCTTGCAACCAGCGGCCACGGTCCTGCAGCCGGGCCAGAAAATAATCCACATACGCGGCACGGTGGGCCTGCGGGTCGGCCAGCGCATCGCCCTGGCGGTCCTGCGCCGCCTGGTTCAAAAAGCAGTCGGGCACGGCCGCCAGGATGGCCTGCAGCACCGCGGGCGTGAGCCGCTGTGCCAGCGCCTCGTCAACCTGCGCCAGCTGCGTGGCCTGCGGCAGCAGCACGTGCTCGGCGATGGGCGCATAGGGCTTACCGGGATCGGCCACCCGCCCTTCCCAGGCGTGGTGGAAGGTCAGCGTGGCGCCATGGTCGATCAGCCAGGGCTGGCGCTGCCACACCAGCAGGTTGGTGTTGCGCGCGGTGCGGTCGACATTGCTCACCAGCGTGTCGAACCACACCAGGCGCGACGCGAAGTCGCTGTCCACCGCATCGACCGCGGGGTCGAAGTTCACCGATCCCGGCAGGTAGTCCAGCCCCACGTTCAGGCCGTCGCTGGCGCGGATCAGGTCCTGGATCTCGGGGTCGGGCTCGGTCTGCGCCAGCTTGGCATCGAGCGTGGCCAGCACGATCTCGGGGATGGGCAGGCCGAGCGCCCGCGCGATGCCGCCGGCGATCAGCTCGGCCATCAGGGCGCGCACGCCCTGCCCCGCGCCGCGGAACTTGAGCACATACAGGCCGAGGTCATCGGCCTCGACCACGGCCGGCATGGAGCCGCCTTCGCGCAAGGGGGTCACGTAGCGCTCCACGACAACGGAGCGCAAGGAGGGAATGGGTAAGTCCATGCGAAATGGTAGCGTCTTGGTTAGAGGATGAACGGGTTCATGGGCTGCCCCAGGCCTGCTCCAGCGCGGCCTGCGATGCGGGCGGCAGCACGCCCAGGCGCACGCGGCCGGGCAGGCCGAAACTGGTGCAGTCGCGCAGCTTGATGCCCTGCGCGCGCAGGCTGGCCAGGCGCTGCTGCATGCATTCTTCGGTCAAAGGCAGGCGCGCCACAAAGTAATTGGCCTGGTGGCCGGGGACGACCTGCCAGCCCAGCCGCTCGCACAGCGCAAGCTGCCGGCGCTTCCAGTCGCGCAGCGTGGGCAGGCTGCGCGCCAGCCACTGCTGCGCGGCATCGGTGGTCCAGGCTTCGAGCAGGGCCACGCCGTGCGCGCCGACCACCCACGACGGCGCCAGCTCGCGCAGTGTGTCCAGCTCGTCGTCCGCGGCGTGCAGCGGCGCAATCGCATACGCGGCGCGCACGCCCGTCATGCCCAGGGCCTTGTTGGGCGTCCACAGCTGCCACAGGTGGTCCAGATTCCGCTGCGGCGACCCGCCTTCGAGCCACAGCGGGCGGTAGGCGCAGTCGAGAATGTGCCAGCGCCGCCAGCCCTCACCCCACCCCTCTCCCAGAGGGAGAGGGAGCGAACTCCAATCCTCCAGCTGCCCCAGCGGGCTGGACGGCTCGCAAAGCCAGTGCAGCTCGCCGGGCGCGGACGGCTGCAATCCCCAGACGCGCGCCGCCTGCGCATAGTCGCCGTAGTGGTGCCGGGGCAGCGCGACGGCCTGGGCGCCGCTGCGCGCCGCATGCTGGGTGAGGCGGTGGATCAGCTCGCTGCTGCTGCCGCCGATCAGGATGCGCCGCACGGCCACCGCGTGGAAGGCCGCGAGCCGCGCGCGCAGGTGGGTGTAGCCCGGATCGGGGTACTGCGCCGCATGCGCGGCCTGCAGCGCTTCCATGGCCACGGGGCACGGCCCGCAGGCGTTGCGGTTGGTGGAGAAATCGTGCGCCGGCACGCCCAGCGCATCGGTGCCACCATGCATGCCCTCAGCCATGGAGCGCTCCGAGCCACACTGCCATCAAAACGATAGCTGCCAGCGCACACCCCGCCTGCGCCGCAATCACTTTGGATGCCAGATGCACGGCCCGCTGCAGCTCGGCGGAGCCGGGTGCCGCGCCCTGCGCATGGAGCTGGTAGACGCCGGGCTTGGACAAATGCACGCCCAGCGCCAGCGCCATCGCGCCCATGGGCCAGCCGCCGTTGGGCGACGGGGTGACGCGCGCATCGCGCCGCAGCGCCTGCCAGGGCACGCCGCCGGCCACCAGCGCCAGCCATGCGGCCGTGAGGCGCGCCGGAATCCAGTTGAGCACATCGTCGGCCCGCGCCGCCCATTTGCCGGCCCACTGCCAGTGGCGGCGCTGGGCGCCCTCGCCGCGCCAACCGGGGTAGCCCCACATGGCGTCGGCCGTGTTGGCCAGGCGGTAAACGGCCGCGCCCGGCAGGCCGGCCACGGCAAACCAGAACAGCGGCGCGATGACGGAGTCGCTCAGGTTCTCGGCCAGGGTCTCGATGGCGCTCTCGCGCACCGTGGCGGCGTCGAGCTGCGCGGTGTCGCGGCTCACCAGCCACGACAGCCGCTCGCGGCCCGCCGCCAGCGACTGCTGCAGCGCAGCCTCCACGGCCAGCACCTCGTCCTTCAGCATGCGCCAGGCCAGCAGCGGCTTGAGCAACACACCCATGCACACGCCGGCCAACCACCAGGGCTGGTAAGGCAGCAAAAAAAGGATCAGCCAGTAGACAGCAAAAACCATAGCTGCCAGCGCACACCAGGCAATCGTTCCATAAACAAATCGAATCCAATCCCTTTGCTGTTCAGCGCGAGGCGCTATTATTTTTCCTATGGCACCGAGCGCCTTGCCCATGTAGACCACGGGGTGCAGCCACGCGGGCGGCTCGCCCCAGAGCCGGTCCAGCGCCAGCGCCACCAGCACGGCGATCAGCGCGCACAGCACGTTCTGCGACCAGAAGACGGCCGCATCCGGCGCAGCCGTGAGCGCTCTATATAGCCAGCCCAGCGGGCTGAACGACCAGGCCAGCAGCTCCGTCCACGTGATCGCCGTCATGCCGCGGGCGGCTCCTCGGTCCAGACGTCGTCCATCAGCATGTCGCCCAGCGGCGCGCGGCAGGCCCATTTCTCCTGCTGCAGCATGGGCTCGGCGTAGTAGGCATCGACGGGGCCCAGGCACAGCACGCCCAGCGGGTGCGCGCCCGCGGGCATGTGCAGCAGCGCGGCCAGCGCCTGCGGCTCGAAGATCGACACCCAGCCCATGCCCAGCCCTTCGGCGCGCACGGCCAGCCACAGGTTCTGGATGGCGCAGGCGGTGCTGGCGATGTCCATCTCGGGCAGCGTGCGGCGGCCGAAGATGTGCGCCTCGCGCCCCGGCGGCATGGCCACCACCAGCACCTCGGCCGCATCGAGCACGCCCTGCACCTTGAGCTTCATGAAGTCTTCCTCGCGCTCGCCTAGCGCCTGGGCGGTGCGCACGCGCTCTTCCTCGACCAGCGCATGGATGCCCTCGCGCAGCGCGCGGCTCTTGACGCGGATGAAGCGCCACGGCTGCATGAAACCCACGCTGGGCGCATGGTGCGCGGCGCGCAGCAGGCGCAGCAGCACGTCCTCGGCCACGGTGCCGCCGGCAAAGTGGCGCATGTCGCGGCGCTCGTAGATGGCGCGGTAGACGGCGGCGCGCTCGGCCTCGGTGAAGGGCGTGGCGGCGATCGTGGCGGGGGTGGTGTTATCGGGCATGGTTCGATTGTGAGCCTTTATGCGGCGGACGGCTCAGGCCGCCCCGCCCTCCAGCGCCAGCAGTGCGCGCTTGCGCGGCAGGCCGCCGCCAAAGCCGGTGAGGCTGCCGTCGCTGCCGACCAGGCGGTGGCAGGGCACGACGATGGAGACCTTGTTCTGCCCGTTGGCCGCCGCCACGGCGCGCGTGGCCGTAGGCCGGCCGATGGCGCGCGCCTGCTCGGCATAGCTGCGCGTGCGGCCGTACGGGATCTGCAGCAGCGCCTGCCAGGCGCTGACCTGGAACGGCGTGCCGACCAGGTCCAGCGGCACGCCGAAGACCTGCCGCTGCCCCGCAAAATACTCCGCCAGTTCTACTGCCAGCTGGTCAAGAACCGCGTTGCGGCCCGCCTGCGCAGCGCCGCCGCGCGCGGCCTCGACCTGGGCCAGCTCGCGTGCCACGCGCTGCGGCACGTCGAATTCGAGCATGCACAGCCCCTGCCCCGACGCCACGGCCAGCATCTCGCCCAGCGGCGTGGGCAGGTGGCAGCGGAGCAAGGCCACGGCCTCAGTCCTCGATGCCGCGCTGCGCCGGGATGCCGGCCTGGAACGCGTGCTTGACCAGCTTCATCTCGGTCACCGTGTCGGCGATGTCGATGATCTCCTGCGGGCAGCGCCGGCCGGTGAGGCAGACGTGCACGTCCTTCGGCCGCGCGGCCAGGGTGCCCAGCACCTCCTGCAGCGGCAGCCAGCCGTAGATCAGCGGGTAGGTGACCTCGTCGAGCACCACCAGGAAGTACTCGCCCGACAGGATCGCGGCCTTGGCCTTTTCCCAGCCGTCGCGCGCGAGCTGGCCCGAATGCTCCAGGTCCTTGCTCTTCCAGCTGAAGCCGTCGCCCAGGCCCTCGATCGGCAGGCCCACCTGCTCGGCCAAGCGATGCTCGCCAAAGCGCGCCGTGGGCACCTTCATGAACTGGAACACCTTGACGGCCTTGCCCCGGCCCGTGGCCCGGAAGGCCAGGCCGAAGGCCGCCGTGCTCTTGCCCTTGCCGTCGCCGGTGTTGACGATGACCAGGCCGCGGCGTTCGCCCTCGGGCTTCTCATAGGGCTTTTCGGTGGGGGGAGTTTCGATCTGCATGGGTTTCCTCTTTCAATCAATGGCGCGCCATGCGCGGGATGGCCAGCCACTGGCCATCGAGCTGCCGCACCTGAATGCGGTGCTCGAACACGGCCTCCAGCGCCGCATGGGTGGCGGGGTCGGCGCAGGCGCCGTGGTGCACGGCCCGGCCGGCCTGCATGATGAGCATGTCGTCGGCCTGCAGCGCCACCGACAGCTCGTGCAGCACGCTGACCACGCTGGTGCCCTGAGCCACCAGCTCGCGCACGATGAGCATCCAGTCGGTCTGGTGCGGCGGGTCGAGGTTGGCCAGCGGTTCGTCCATCAGCAGCACCTGGGCCTGCACGGCCAGCGCGCGGGCCAGCAGCACGCGCTGGCGCTCGCCACCCGACAGCTCGGCCAGCGGCCGGTGGCGCCAGTCCCAGGCCTGGGTGGCCTGCAGGCACTGGCGCACCACGGCGTGGTCCTCGTCGCTGGGCGAGGCCAGCCAGGCCTGGTGCGGCAACCGGCCGAGCATGGCCACGTCGTAGCTGGTCAGCTCGTCGGTGGCGGTTTCGTTCTGGCCCAGCCAGGCCAGCGCACGCGCGCGCTGCTGGCGCGGCCAGCTCTGCAAGGGCTGGTCCAGCAACTGCACCCCGCCCTGCAGCGAATGCGCCGGCCACAGCCCGCACAGCACCTTGAGCAGCGAGGACTTGCCTGCGCCGTTGGGGCCGACGATGCTGGTCCAGCGCCCCGCGCCCAGGCGCACCGTCACGTCGTGCAGGATGGGCTTGTGGTGCACCTGCGCGCCGATGTGCTCGGCGGCGATGGCGATCTTGGTCATGGCGGCGCTCATCCCAGGCCTCCGCCCGCGGTGCGGCGGTGCATGCGCCACAGCAGGTAGGTGCCGCCCAGCGCCGCGGTGAGCACGCCCACCGGCAGCTCCTGCGGCGCGATCAGCCAGCGCGCCAGGATGTCGGCCGCCAGCAGCAGCACGCCGCCCATGACGCTGGCCAGCAGCAGGCTGCGGCCGTGGCCCACGCGCACCAGGCTGCGCACCAGGTGCGGCGCGGCCAGGCCGACGAAGGCGATCAACCCCGTCTGCGCCACCGAGGTGCCGGTGGCCAGCGCCAGCACCAGCACCAGGCCGTAGCGCATGGGCGCCAGCGGCAGGCCCAGGCTGTGCGCCGTGGCCTCGCCCAGCGTCAGCCCGTCGAGCACGCGCGAGAAGGCCCAGGCCGCCAGCGAACACAGCAGCCACACGGCCAGCATCAGCGCACAGCCGCTCCAGCCCACGAAGGCCGAGGTGCCGAGCACGAAGCTCTGCATGGCCTGCAGGATGTCGGGATGGCGCAGCTCGATCAGGTCGCGCACGGCGCCCAGCACCACGCCGACGATCACGCCCGCCAGCAGCAGGCGCAGCGTGCTCTGCACATTGCGCGCCAGCGTCACCGTCAGCAGCACGGCGCCGGCGGCGCCGGCGAAGGCCATGCCGGTCATGCCCAGGCGGTGCCAGATGTCCAGCCCGGTGAGCGCCGTGCCCATGGCCACCAGGCCGATGGCGCTGCCCAGCGCCGCGCCCGAGGCGCTGCCCAGCAGGTACGGCTCGGCCAGCGGGTTGCGGAACAGCCCCTGCGCCACCGCGCCCGCCAGGCCCAGCAGCGCGCCGGCCAGCCAGGCGCCGGCCGAGCGCGGCAGGCGGATGTCGGTCACGATCTGCCAGGCCACCGGGTCGTCCTTCATGCGCAGCACGCTCTCCCAGCCGGTGCTGCCCACGCTGGCGCCCACGGCCAGCAGCAGCGCGGTCAGCAGCGCCAGCACCAGCGCCAGCCAGCGGCTGCGGGCCAGGCCCGGGCCCAGGTCGTGCGTGGCGCTCACTTGCCGGCGCCCAGTTTGTCCGTCAGGCAGCCGGCCATCAGCCGCGCGGCCTCGGCCATGCGCGGGCCGGGGCGCACGATGATGTCGGCCTCTTCCTGCGGGAAGATGCAGACGCGCTGGCCCTTGACGGCCGCGAGGTGCTCCCAGCCCGGGTACGAGGTGGCGACCTGCATGCTGCGGCTGCCCATCATGATGATGTCGGGGTTGGCGCGCAGCAGGAATTCCGGGCTCAGGCGCGGAAACGGCCCCAGCTCCGGCGGCACCACGTTGCGCACGCCCAGGCGCGCCAGCGTCTCGCCGATGAAGGACTGCGGCCCGGCCGCATACGGCCCGCGGCTCACCTCGAAGTACACGCGGGCGTTCTTCGCCGATGCGGGCATGGACTGCGCCGCGGCCTCGACGCCGGCATTGATCTCGCGCCAGACCTTTTCCGCCTCGGCCTCGGGCACGCCCAGCAGGCGCGCCAGCCGCAGCAGCGCCTTGTGCACGCCTTGCTGCGAGTTCACATCGGTCACCACCACGGTGAGGCCCAGCGACTCCAGGCGCTGAGCCACCTTGACGGCCGCGGCGCGCGACAGCAGCACCACATCGGGCCGCGCCGCCACCACGGCCTCGACGTTCGGGTCCACCCCGCCGCCCAGCACCGGCAGCTTGCGCACCGACTCGGGCCAGTTCGAGAACCGGTCCACGCCCACCAGCCGGTCGCACAGCTGCAGCGCGCAGACGCCCTCGGTCAGCGAAGGGAGCATGCTGACGATGCGCTGGGGATTGGCGGGCAGTTGGACGGTGCGGCCGCGGTCGTCGGTGACGGGCTGGGGGGCGATCAGTTGGACGGCGGTGGCAGAGGCTGCGGCGGTGCCCAAAGCCAGCGCGGCACACAGGCGCAGTAGGCCGGTTACCCAGCGCTGCTTGGTCTTGCCTGGGGCCGAGCGCAGCGACGGCCCGTATGGTTTGCTCACCCCTTCTGGCTGCGCCTGGGGCGTGGCGTTTGCGGGGTGGCATGCGCGTCGGAGCGCGCATGCTTCGTGATCTGACTCGCCGGGGATGTCCGAGCGCAGCGCCTTTGGCGCGGAGTCGAGTTCCACGGCGCACCCCGCAAACGCCACGCCCCAGGTTGCCCCAACGCCAAGGCGTTGGGGTCGCAGACAGCAGGGGCACTTTCTTTGCCTACTTTCTTGTGGCCGGCACTCCGGCGTGGGCAAGAAAGTAGGTCGCCCGCCGGGGCGAGACCCGGCTCCTGCCAACAAACCAGCAACCGTCGTCAAAAAATTCATCATTTCAATTGCAACGGCAATCCCGCCGCCATCAACGTCACCCGATTGCACACCGCCGCCGCCCGCTGGTTCAGCGTCCCCAGCGCATCGACGAAGGCCCGCACCTCGCTCCCGAGCGGAATCACGCCCAGGCCGATCTCGTTGCCGACCAGCACCACCGGCCCGCGTGCCTGCTGCAGCGCTTCCAAAAAGAGAGCTTCCTGCGCTTTCCACGCTTGCGCTGGGGGGCTATTTTGCTTCAAATCTTCGGGCGCCGGCATCAGCCAGTTGGTGAGCCACAGCGTCAGGCAGTCCACCACCAGCAGGCGGTGGGGCGCGCTGTGTGCAGCCAGCGCGGCGGCGAGGTCGCGCGGTTCCTCGATGGTGGCCATGCCCGGCACGCGCTCGGCGCGGTCGCGCTGGTGGCGGGCGATGCGCGCGCGCATCTCGCCATCCCAGGCGGTGGCCGTGGCGACCAGCAGGGCTTCATGGCCTGGCTGCTGGGCCAGCCACTGCGCCGCCAGTTGCTCGGCGCGGCGCGACTTGCCGCTTTTCTGCCCGCCCAGCAGCAAGGCGCAAAGCGTCGGATCGATCAGTGTGTCCATGGCCGTCATGGTGGCACGGCTCCCAGCAGCCCGGCCACCGCCTCGGGGCACGAAGGGAACCAGGCATGGAAATAGCTGGCGTGGATGCTGCCGTGCCGGTACAGGGCCTCGCCCGCATCGGCGCGCGGCTCCTGCCCCGGGCGGCTCGAGCGCGCCAGCACCTGCGCGCCGCTCGCCAGCCGTGAGTAATGGAAGGTGTGGCCGCGCAGCAGGCCCCAGGGCGTCTGCAGCTGCTGCATACCCAGCCCGGCCAGGCGTTTCTGCATCGTGGCCTGCCCGGGCAGCAACTGCCACAGCGCGTGCCGGTGGCCGTCGGCGTCGCTCAGCCCTTCGCACAGCGCCACCATGCCGCCGCACTCGGCCCAGACGGGCCGGCCCTGCTCCACGTGACTTTGCAGGTCGAGCTGCAGGCCGGTGTTGGCCTGCAGCGCCGCCGCATGCAGCTCGGGGTAGCCGCCGGGCAGCCACAGCGCGTCGCAGGCCGGCAGACGCTCGCCCGCCAGCGGCGAGAAGAAGCGCAGCTCGGCCCCCATGGCCTGCAGGCAGTCGAGGTTGGCCGCGTAGATGAAGTTGAAGGCCGCGTCGCGCGCCACGGCCACGCGGCGGCCGGCCAGCAGGCGCGGCGGCGCAGGCACCGGCTCGGCCGGTGGCGCAAATTCCACCGACCAGTCGGCCTGCCAGGCGGCCCAGGGCCTGGCGCCCAGCGGGGTCTGCGCCAGTGCGTCGGCGGCCGCATCCAGACGCCGCTCGGCATCGGGCAGCTCCTGCGCGGCGACCAGGCCCAGGTGCCGCTCGGGCAGCAAGCGGGCGCTTTCGTCGATGGACACCCGCGGCAGCGCGCCCAGCCATAGATCCGGCTCGCGCAGGCCCTGGCGCAGCAGTTCGGCGTGGTGCTCACCCGCGACGCGGTTGGCCAGCACGCCGGCCAGCGGCAGTGCCTCGTCGTAGTGCCGCAGGCCATGCGCCACGGCGCCAAAGCTGCCGGCCATGGCCGAGGCGTCGATCACCGCCAGCACCGGAATGCCCAGCGCCTTGGCCAGGTCGGCGGCACTGCTCGGGCCGTCGAACAGCCCCATCACGCCTTCGACCAGAATCAGGTCGCAGCTCTCGGCCGCCGCATGCAGGCGCTGGCGCACGTCAGCCTCGCCGGTCATCCAGCGGTCCAGCGCATGCACCGGCGCGCGGCTGGCCAGCTGCAGCCAGTGCGGATCGAGGAAGTCCGGCCCGCACTTGAACACCTGCACGCGCCGCCCCTGGCGCCGGTGCAGGCGCGCCAGCGCGGCGGTGGTCGTGGTCTTGCCCTGGCCCGAGGCCATGGCCGCCACCAGCAGGGCGACGCAGCGCGCCATCAGCGGGGCGCCCAGCGCACGCCCACGTAGACCGAGCGGCCTTCGGTGGCGTAGGTGCGGGCCAGTTCGTACTTCTTGTCGGCCAGGTTGTTCAGCCGCGCGACCAGGCTGAAGTCCTTGCCCAGCTGCGTGCTCGCCGTCAGGTTCAGCAACGTGTAGCCGCCCAGCACCTTGGTGTTGGCCGCGTCGTCGTAGCGCTGGCCGTTGGCCTGCAGCTCGCCGCCCAGCGTCCAGCCCGCCAGCGTGGTGTCGGCCGACAGCGTGGCGCGGCGCTTGGCGCGGCGGGCCAGCATCTTGCCGGTGTCCAGGTCGTGCGGGTTCTGGAAGTCCACCGAGGCCCGCAGGTTCACCATGCCGACGCGCGTGCCGCCGGCCAGCGTCACGCCCTCGTAGACCGCGCGGCCCACGCTGGCGTAGCAGCCGCCGAAGGGCCCCTCGTTGCCCGCGCAGGTGCCGGTGCCGCCCACCCAGTTGATGAGGTTGCGCACGCGGTTGCGGTAGACGGTGGCCGAGAAGCTGTCGTGCCCGTCGGCCCAGCGCAGCCCCAGTTCGGCATTGCGGCCCTGCTCGGGCGTGAGCGACGGATCGCCGTACATGCTGAAGCGCTGGTACAGCGTGGGCGCGCGGAAGGCCGTGCCCGCCGAGACCGTGGCGCGCCAGTGCGGCATGAACTCGTAGCCGTACGAGGCGCTGCCGGTGGTCTTGCCGCCGAACTCGCTGTCGCGGTCATGGCGCAGGTTGAATTGCGCCGTGTGCGCACCGCTGCGCAGGCCCCAACCCAGCGCCAGCGCGTTCTGGAAGCGCTTGCGGTCGATGTCGCCGTTCTCCAGCTTGTCCTCGCGGCGCTCGAGCGCCGCCGTCAGCGTGTGGATGCCGCGCCGGTATTCGTTCTGGAACAGGTAGTTCTGCAGGCGCGTGTCGGTGAGGTAGAGCGAGGGCCGGGTCTCGTACTCGTCGCGCGACTGCGTGTACTGCAGCTTGGTGCTGTACTCCGAGGTCCACTGCGCCTGCCAGTTCAGGCCCAGGGTCTGCAGCTTGCTGATGCTGCGGTCGTCGACCGGGGGCTTCGATGCGTCGTAGCCCGAGTTCATGTACGAGGACAGCAGGGTCGCCTCGACGCGGTGCTGGCGGTTGATCTGGTAGCCCAGGCGTCCGAACACGGCATTGTTGCGGTAGCCGTCGTCGTCGGGGTTGGCCGTGGCCACGGTGCGGGCGTTGAAGCCGTGCGACTGCGCGCGCGCCAGGCCGATGGCGTAGTCCCAGCCATCCGCACCGCCGCTCACGCCGGCCTCGGCGGTGAAGGTGCCGCGGTTGCCCAGGCCCATGCCCACGTAAGGCTGCGGCGCGCCTTCGCCTTTCTTGGTGAAGATCTGCACCACGCCGCCCATCGCGTCCGAGCCGTAGACCGCGGCCGCCGGGCCGCGCAGCACCTCGATGCGGTCGATCACCGACAGCGGAATGGCCTGCCATGAGGCGCCGCCGGTGGACTGCGAATCGATGCGCACGCCGTCGATGTATACGGCAGTAAAACGTGTATCGGCACCGCGCAAATACAGGCTGGTGGTCGCTCCGGGGCCGCCGTTGCGCACCATCTCGATGCCCGGCAGGCGCGAGAGCACATCGGCCACGCCGCTGGGGCCGGCGCGCTCGATGGTCTCGCGGTCGACGATGGACATATCGGCCACCAGGTCGGACAGCGGTTGCGCGGTGCGGTTGGCGGTGACCACCATTTCGGACAGCGGGGCGCCGCCGTCCTGCGCCAGCGCGGGCGAACAAAGCGCCAGCGCGGCAACGGAAATAGCGGACAGGCGCAGCGCGGCACGCGCGCGGGGCGGCAGAAAAATCGGACTCATGGGGAACAGGGAATTCAGAATGACCCGCGCCGGCCTCCCCGCCGGCAAATGGGAAACAAGGATGCTCGCCCTGCCCTCGCCGGGCGAAAAGGCGCGTCATCCACATCGTTGGCCGGTATCCGGGCTGGCGACGTTACAGCACACGCCTTCCCAAGCACTTGTTCAAGGTGTTCAGTGGCTAGAATGTGGCTGCAGATAGCGTCACAACGCTATCAGTCGCTTACCGTTGCGGGGGCAGCGCAGGTTGAGTGGCAACCGGCCGAAAGACCGGCACACTTCCCTGCTTCCCGTTGAACTGCCGCGCTGTGAACCATTGCGGCGAGCACCAACGGATACAATTTTATCGCCGTTCGCGGTCGCTCCTACTTAATTCACTGTCTCCCTATGGTCACCACGTCGTCTTTGGACTTGATACTGGAACGGGCAGAAGCCCTGCTGGCCCGCCACGAAGCCCTGCAACGCGCCCATGCACAGCTGCAGGAGCAGGTCGCCACGCTCACCCAGGAGCGCGACTCCTTACAATCGCGGCTGAACGCGGCGCGAGCGCGCGTGGACGCGATGATCGAGCGCCTGCCCAAGACCTTCGAACAGGATGACGTATGAAGCAGATGGAAGTACACATCATGCAGCAGAGCTACATGCTGGGCTGCCCTGAAGGCCAGGAAGAGCGCCTGCAGACGGCCGTCAAGCATGTGGATGCGGCGATGTGCGGCATCCGCGATACCGGCAAGATCCGCGGCCGCGAGAAGATCGCGGTGCTGGCGGCGCTGAACATCGCCTTCGACCTGCTTGAATCCCAGGCGGCGACTGCGGCCGCCGAAGCCGCGGCAGCCGAAGCGGCGGCGGCTCCCCAGCCTGCGCCGGCGCCCGAGCCCGTCGCGCAGGCCACGCTGGACCTCGACGAGCCGCGCATGCAGGCCCTGCTCGAGCGCCTGGATTCGGCGCTGAAATAGCAAGTTTAGAAATTTAACCAGGCTTACGGCGCTGATAAATCCGTTTGCCCGGAAGGTCCCTTCGCAGCGCATACAATGGAGTCGTTCGCAGCGCTGCTGGGTTTTAAGTTCCTTGAACCAATGCTATACGTAGCATGGGCTTGGTACATTGCTCCTCGAGCGTGATCGTCTCGCGTCAGATGAACCCAACGTTGAGCTGCCCTCGCCCACCTGAACCCCCGGTTCAGGACAACCGCCCGGTGGATGTTGCGAACACCTCTCATGCCCTGCAAAGGCCACCGGCTCCGGTGGCCTTTGTTCTTTTGCGCAATCCCCATGTCCCTGATTGATCCCTCCACGATCGCCATGCTGGCCGGCCTGGGCCTGGTGGCCGGTTTTCTCGCGGGGCTGCTGGGCATCGGCGGCGGCATGATCCTGGTGCCGTTCATGAGCTACCTGCTCGGGCGCCAGTCGGTCGAGCCGGAGCTGGCGATCAAGATGGCGATCGCCACGTCGATGGCGACCATCATGTTCACCTCGGCCTCCAGCGTGCGCGCGCACCACCGGCGCGGCGCGGTGCGCTGGGACATCGTCTGGCGCCTGGCGCCCGGCATCGTGCTGGGCGGGCTGGTGGCCAGCCTGGGCATCTTCGCGGTGCTCAAGGGCAGCTACCTGGGCATGTTCTTCGGGCTGTTCGTGGGCTATTCGGCGCTGCGCATGTTCTTCAAGAGCGAGACGCAGCGCACGCGCGACATGCCGGGCACGCTGGGGCAGCTGGGCGCGGGCGGCGTGATCGGCTGCCTGTCGGGGCTGCTCGGCGCGGGCGGCGCCTTCATCAGCGTGCCGTTCATGACCTGGTGCCGCGTGCCCATCCACAATGCGGTGGCGACCAGCGCGGCGCTGGGCTTTCCGATCGCGGTGACGAACGTGCTCGGCTTCCTGGCCGCGGGCCTGCACCTGCAGGGCCTGCCGCCGGGCGCCATCGGCTACATCTGGCTGCCGGGCCTGGTGTCGGTGGCCGTGTGCAGCGTGCTGACCGCACCGCTGGGCGCCAAGGCCGCGCACCAGCTGCCGGTGGCAAAGCTCAAGCAGGTGTTCGCCTGCCTGCTGCTGGCGCTGGCCAGCTACATGCTCTACAAGAGCGCGATGGGGCTGGTGCACTGATCAAAAAAGAGAGCGGCTTGCGCTCATCCATCAAGGAATGTAGAGCCATTTACAGCCCAACCTCTTGAATATCAAGCGCCAGCAGCTTCTTTTTTGATAGCTAGCACCACAGCACCGGCCCGCGCTGCAGCGCGTGCATCCACAGCGCCCAGCCGCTCATCAGCACCAGCACCGCGCCGGCCAGGCGGGTGCCCAGATCCTGCCGCCAGGCGTTGGCCGCCCTGCCCGCACGCGCCAGCAGCCACGGGCCCAGCACCAGCCACAGCGTGCCGCCCGCACCGAAGGCCAGCATGGCCGCGGCACCGCCGGCGGCGCTGCCCGTGAGCGCCGCCACGGCCACCGCCGAGTACAGCAGGCCGCACGGCAGGCAGGCCCAGGCCAGGCCCAGCGCCAGCACGCGGCCACGCGTGGCCAGGCCCTGCTGCACACGGCCCCACAGGCGCCGGCTGGCCCGCTCCATCCAGGCTGGCTGGCGCGCCCAGACCAGCAGCGTCAATCCCCACAGCAGCACCAGTAACTGCAGCAGCGCCCAGGCGGGCCGCAGCGCCGCGGCCCATTGCACGCCCTGCGCAAAGCCGCTGATGGCCGTGGCCGCCAGCGCGCCCAAGGCCGCATAGCCGGCAAGCCGGCCGGCGTGCAAGGCAGCGAGGCGCATGGCATCCGCCTGCGGCACCGCCGGCGGCATGCCGACGGGCGCCCATACCAGGGGCTGGGCGCGCTGCGGCGCGGCGATGCGGGCGCAGGGCGCGGCGCACATGGCCAGGCAGTGGGGCCCGCCGGCGAGCCCCATCAGCAATGCGGTGCCGAGCACGCCCCACAGCATGGTCAGATGATCTTGGAGAACCGCGCGCGGTTGCGGTCGGCCTGCAGGTAGCGGTCGAACACCAGGGCGATGCCGCGCACGAAGTACCAGCCCATCTCGGTGACGGCGATCTCGTCGCTGCCCACCTGCACCAGGCCCTGGGCCTGCATGGCCTGCAGCTGCGCCAGCTCGGGCGCGAAGTAGCGGCCGAAGTCGATCAGCCAGGCCTGCTCGATGGATTCGACGACGAGGTTGCCCTGGCACATCAGCGCCATGATGACGGCGCGGCGGATGAGGTCGTCGCGCGACAGCGCCAGCCCGCGCACCACGGGGATCTGACCCTGGTCGATCAGGTCGTAGTACTCGTCCAGCGTCTTGGCGTTCTGGCTGTAGGTGGCACCGATGCGGCCGATGGCCGAGACGCCCAGGGCGAGCAGGTCGCAGTCGGGATAGGTGCTGTAGCCCTGGAAGTTGCGGTGCAGCCGGCCCTGGCGCTTGGCGACGGCCAGCGCGTCCTGCGGCAGCGCGAAGTGGTCCATGCCGATGTAGACGTAGCCGCCGGCCTGCAGCGCCGCGACGGCCTGGGCCAGCATGGCGAGCTTGTCGGCCGGCGCGGGTAAATCGGCCGTGGCGATGCGCCGCTGCGCCTTGAAGCGCTCGGGCAGGTGGGCATAGGCATAGAGCGCGATGCGGTCGGGGCGCAGCTCGCGCACCAGGGCCATGGTGCGGGCGAAGCTCTGCGGCGTCTGCAGCGGCAGGCCGTAGATCAGGTCGACGTTGATCGATTCGAAGCCCAGCTCGCGCGCGGCGCGCACCAGCTCGAACACCTGGCCGGCGTCCTGCTCGCGGTGCACGGCCTTCTGCACGGCGGGCTCGAAGTCCTGCACGCCGAAGCTCAGGCGGTTGAAGCCCAGGCCTGCCAGCAGCTGCAGGCGCTCGCGGGTCACGGTGCGGGGGTCGATCTCGATGGAGTATTCGCCGCCGGGCACCAGGCGCAGGCGGCGGCGCAGCAGGTCCATCAGGCGCACCAGCCCCGCGTCGCTGAGGAAGGTCGGCGTGCCGCCGCCCAGGTGCAGCTGGCTCACGGCCTGGTCGGGGCCGCTGTGCTGCACGTGCAGGTCGAGCTCGCGCTCCAGGTAATCGAGGTACTGGTCGCCGCGCTCATGGTGCCGGGTGACGATCTTGTTGCAGGCGCAGTAGTAGCACAGCGACTCGCAGAACGGGATGTGCACGTAGACCGACAGCGGCTGCGCCCGGCCCGTGTGCGTGCGGCGCTGCTCGAGCGCGAGGATGTAGTCGCCGGCGCCGAAGGCCTCGACGAAGCGGTCGGCGGTCGGGTACGAGGTGTAGCGCGGGCCAGGCACATCGAAGCGGCGCAGCAGTTCGGGCGTCAGGGCAATCATCGGGGCGTCTTCCATTTTTTTACTGTGCACCGGGACGCGCCCGCCGTCCTTGATGCAGATCAAGAAGGATTCCGGGGCCTTGGTTCACAATACGGATACACAGGCTCCGGGCCATGCGCCGACGGAGCTGAATGCCACGCCAACGGAACCCCTGCATGTCCACCAACGCCATCAAAGTCGCCTGCTCCAACTGCAACCTGCGCGAGCTGTGCATGCCCGTGGGCCTGTCGAATGAGCAGATGCAGCGCCTGGACGAGGTTGTGGCCACGCGGCGCAAGCTCAAGCGCGGCGGCACGCTGTTTGCCAACGGCGAGGCATTCACGTCGCTCTACGCCATCCGCACCGGCTTCTTCAAGACCTGCGTGACGACCGAGGACGGGCGCGACCAGGTCACGGGCTTCCAGATGGCCGGCGAGATCATGGGCCTGGACGGCATCGTCAACGACCGCCACTCCTGCGACGCGATCGCGCTGGAGGATGCCGAGGTCTGCGTGATGCCCTACGAGCGGCTGGAGGAGCTGTCGCGCGAGGTGAATGCGCTGCAGCACCACGTGCACAAGATCATGAGCCGCGAGATCGTGCGCGAGCACGGCGTGATGCTGCTGCTGGGCAGCATGCGCGCCGAGGAACGGCTGGCGGCCTTCTTGCTGAACCTGGTGCAGCGCCTGCACGCCCGCGGCTTCTCGCAGACCGAACTGGTGCTGCGCATGACGCGCGAGGAGATCGGCAGCTACCTGGGCCTGAAGCTCGAGACCGTGAGCCGCACCTTCTCGAAGTTCGCCGACGACGGCATCATCGAGGTCCGCCAGCGCCATGTGCGCATCGTCGATGCCGACAAGCTCAAGGGCCTGGTCAACAACCAGACCGCCTGCCACTGAGCCAACTCCTGTTTTCATAGCTATCAGCGCTTTATACACAAGCGCTTCAGCCACATTTCCCTTCAGAATCACCGCGGCAGGCATCGGGCCGTCCGTGCACCGGCACCGGGCAGCGGTTGATCTCGAACGGCGACAGCGACAGCAGCGTGGTCATCGCGGTGGCCGCCGTCATCAGCGCCCAGAACACGAAGAACGCCACGGTGTAGATGCCGGTGCGCGACAGCGGCAGGGGCTCGCCGGCCCAGGTCAGGTCGTGCGGATCGATGACCGCGAAGACCAGCATTTCCTGCACGCCGGCCAGCAGGAATGCCGGCCAGGCGATCCACATCCATCGTTGCAGCAGCATCGTCGTACTCCTTGGCTATCGGGCTCTATTTGGGCTGGTCGGCCGCCGGCGTGGCCGCGTGGTTGCGGGCCTTCAGCGCCGGCGCCAGGCTTTTCTGCGGCTGCGCGAGGCGCTGGTTGATGTTCAGGCCGTTCTGGTAGTAGTTGTCGTCGATCACCGGGTCCTGCCCGCGGGCCGCGATCCAGGCCGTGGCCACGCCGGCCACCACCACCAGCGCGGGGCCGGACAGCAGCAGCCAGACGGACAGGAATTTCCACCAGGGTTTGCCGGCCTCCGGCGCGGGTTGGGTTGCAATGCGGTTCATCGTCAGCTCCTTCGGGAATGGCGGCGGGGCCCGCTCAGCGGGGCACGAGGAAGATGGACTTCTCTCGTACCCGCTCAGCGCCCTCCTCTGCCTGGATGTCGAAATAAATGGGGTGCGAGCCGGCTTCCTGGCTGCCCCAGCTCTCGTGCGGCAGCTGCAGCCGCACGGCCACCCAGCGGGCCTGGGCGGACTCCACGGCCACCACCGGCTCCGAGGCCACGGCCAGCCCCGGCAGGCCGCCGGCCGTGATGCGGTAGCTGCGCGGCGCCTCGGTGGCGTTCATGATCTGCAGGCGGTAGACGTTCTCGAGCTGGCCGCCGGCCACGATGCGCGCCAGCGAGGCGCGGTCGCGCACCACGTCCACCTTCAGCGGCGTGCGCACATAAAGGCTGGCCACCATGGCCACCGACAGCGCCAGCAGCACCCCGCCGTAGACCAGCACACGCGGGCGCAGCACCCGGCGCAGCATGCGCGCCCGGGCCCAGCCCTGGGCCACCGCGTTCTGCGTGGCGAAGCGGATCAGGCCGCGCGGGTACTGCAGCTTGTCCATCACGGTGTTGCAGGCGTCCACGCACAGGCCGCAGCCTATGCACTCGTACTGCAGGCCGTCGCGGATATCGATGCCGGTGGGACAGACCTGCACGCAGAGCTTGCAGTCTATGCAGTCGCCCAGGCCCTGGGCGCGGTAGTCCACGCCCTTGGCGCGCGGGCCGCGGCGCTCGCCGCGCTGCGGGTCGTAGGTCACGATGAGCGTGTCCTTGTCGAACATCACGCTCTGGAAGCGCGCATACGGGCACATGTACTTGCACACCTGCTCGCGCAGGAAGCCGGCGTTGCCGTAGGTGGCGAAGCCGTAGAAGCCCACCCAGAAGAGCTGCCATGAGCCCTGCAGCGCCATCAGCTCGGCCGCCAGCGTGCGGATGGGCACGAAGTAGCCGACGAAGGTGAAGCCCGTCCACAGCGCGATGGCGATCCACAGCGCCTGCTTGAGCGCCTTCTTGCGCAGCTTCTCGGCAGTCCAGCCGCCCTGGTCCAGCCGCAGGCGCGCGCTGCGGTCGCCCTCGACCACTTTCTCGATCCACAGGAAGATCTCGGTGTACACCGTCTGCGGGCAGGCAAAGCCGCACCACAGCCGCCCCGCCACTGCGGTGAAGAGGAACAGCGACAGCGCGCTGATGACCAGCAGCCCGGTGAGGTAGATGAAGTCCTGCGGGTACAGCACCAGCCCGAAGAGGTAGAAGCGCCGCGCGCCCAGGTCGAACAGCACCATCTGCCGCTCGCCCCAGGACAGCCACGGCAGGCCGTAGAACACCAGTTGGGTGAGCCACACCATCGCCCAGCGCCAGCGCGAGAACAGGCCGCGGATGGAGCGCGGGTAGATCTTCTGGTGCGCCTCGTACAGCGACACCGAGGCGGCGTCGCCCTCCCCGGCGGCCGCGGGCGCCGCCACGATGGGGATCACCTTCTTGCCGGCGGGCTGGCCGGGGCGCTCGGAACTGCTCATGGCCCGGCCTTACTTCGCCGCCGCGGCCGAGGCGTTCGACAGGCCCCAGACATAGGCGGTGAGCACGTTGATCTGCTGCTCGGTGAGCTTGTCCTCCTGCGCGGGCATCTGGTTGGTCTTGCCGTTGTTGACCATGGCGACGATTGCCGCCTCGCCCCAGCCGTGCAGCCAGATGTCGTCGCTCAGGTTGGGCGCGCCCAGGGCCTGGTTGCCCTTGCCGTCCATGCCGTGGCAGGCCGCGCAGGCGGTGAACTTCGATTTGCCCAGGCTGGCGCGCAGCGAGTCGTGCGGGCTGCCCGAGAGGCTGAGCACGTACTGCGCGAGGTTGCGCACGTCCTCGGACGAGCCCACGGCCGCGGCCATCGGCGGCATGGCGCCGGTGCGGCCCTTGGTGATGGTCTCGTGGATCTTGTCGGGCGAGCCACCGTACAGCCAGTCGCCGTCGCTCAGGTTCGGAAAGCCCTTGCTGCCGCGCGCGTCCGAGCCATGGCACTGCGCGCAGTTGTTCATGAACAGGCGCTCGCCGATGGCCATGGCCTGCGCGTCTTTCGCCAGCGCCTCGGGCGCCATGCCGTCGAAGCGGGCGTAGACGGGGGCCAGCTCCTTTGCGGCCTGTTCCACCTCGAGCTGGTAGCGCTGCGCCGAGGTCCAGCCCTTCTGGCCGGCGAAGCTGCCCAGGCCCGGGTACAGCGCCAGGTAGCCCGCGCCGAAGACGATGGTCAGCACGAACAGCCACATCCACCAGCGCGGCATGGGGTTGTTCATCTCGGTCAGGTCGCCGTCCCAGACGTGGCCGGTGGTGTTGTCCGCCGTGGCCTGCACCTTCTTGCGCGAGGTGATGATGAGCAGCAGCAGGCAGGCGGCGATGCCCACGACGGTGATGACGGTCACGTACAGCGACCAGAAGTTGCTTGCGAAATCGCTCATGGCAGTTCTCGTTGGGGTTGTGCGGTCTCGCCGTCCTGGAAGGGCAGCAGCGCGTCCTGCTCGAAGCGTGCGCGGTTGCGGCCGGCATAGGCCCAGGCGGCGATGCCGAGGAAGCAGGCGAACGAGGCCAGCGTGGCGACGATGCGCATCGTGGTGATGTCCATGGCGGGCCTCCTTACTTCAACGTCTTGCCCATGACCTGCAGGTACGCGATCAGCGCATCCAGGTCGGTCTTGCCCTTGACGTCGGCCGGCGCGGCGGCGATCTCCTCGTCGCTGTAGGGCACGCCCACCTTGCGCAGCGCGCGCATGCGCGGCTGCACCTCGGCGGGATCGAGCTGGGCCGTGGCCAGCCAGGGATAGGCCGGCATGTTGGATTCGGGCACCAGGTCGCGCGGGTTCAGCAGGTGGATGCGGTGCCATTCGTCGCTGTACTTGCCGCCCACGCGGTGCAGGTCGGGCCCGGTGCGCTTGGAGCCCCACTGGAACGGGTGGTCGTAGACGAACTCGCCCGCCACCGAGTAGTGGCCATAGCGCAGCGTCTCGGCGCGGAAGGGCCGGATCATCTGCGAGTGGCAGTTGTAGCAGCCCTCGCGGATGTAGACGTCGCGCCCCATCAGCTGCGTGGCGGTGTAGGGCTTGAGGCCCGCCACCGGCTCGGTGGTGGACTTCTGGAAGTACAGCGGAACGATCTCCACCAGTCCGCCGATCGCTACCACCAGCAGGATCAGCACGATCATCAGGAAGTTGCTGGTCTCCACCCTCTCGTGGGTGAAGCCGCCAGCGCTGTTTGCGTTGTTGTGCGCCATGGATGAACCTTTGCTTTCGGGGGACTCAGGCCTGCACGGCCTGCGTGGAGGGAACCGGCACCCGCACCGAGCGGCCGGAGATCGCCGTCATCCAGACGTTCCAGGCCATGACCAGCATGCCGATGAGGTACAGCAGGCCGCCGGTGACGCGCACCACGTAGAACGGATAGGTGGCCTTGACGCTCTCGACGAAGGTGTAGGCCAGCGTGCCGTCGGGGTTCACGTCGCGCCACATCAGGCCCTGCATCACACCGGCGATCCACATCGCGGCGATATACAGCACGATGCCCACGGTGGAGAGCCAGAAGTGCAGCTCGATGGCCGGCACCGAGTGCATCTTCTCGCGGCCGAACAGGCGCGGCACCAGGTAGTACAGCGAGCCCATGGTGATCAGGCCCACCCAGCCCAGCGCGCCGGCGTGCACGTGGCCGATGGTCCAGTCGGTGTAGTGCGAGAGCGCGTTGACGGTCTTGATCGACATCATCGGCCCCTCGAACGTGGCCATGCCGTAGAAAGACAGCGAGACGATCAGGAAGCGCAGGATCGGGTCGTCGCGCAGCTTGTGCCAGGCGCCCGACAGGGTCATCATGCCGTTGATCATGCCGCCCCAGCTCGGCGCCAGCAGGATCAGCGAGAACACCATGCCGACCGACTGCGTCCAGTCCGGCAGCGCGGTGTAGTGCAGGTGGTGTGGGCCGGCCCACATGTAGGTGAAGATCAGCGCCCAGAAGTGCACGATGGACAGGCGGTAGCTGTACACCGGACGGCCAGCCTGCTTGGGGATGAAGTAGTACATCATCCCCAGGAAGGCGGTGGTCAGGTAGAAGCCCACGGCATTGTGGCCGTACCACCACTGCACCATCGCGTCCTGCACGCCGGCGTAGGCCGAGTAGCTCTTCATCCAGCTCGCCGGGATGGCCGCGCTGTTGACGATGTGCAGCAGCGCCACCGCGATGATGAAGGCGCCGAAGAACCAGTTGGCCACGTAGATGTGCCGCACCTTGCGGATGCCCACGGTGCCGAAGAACACGATGGCGTAGGCCACCCAGGTGAGCGCGATCAGGATGTCGATGGGCCACTCGAGCTCGGCGTATTCCTTGCCCGAGGTGTAGCCCAGCGGCAGGCTGATGGCCGCCGCCACGATCACGGCCTGCCAGGCCCAGAAGGTGAAGCTGGCAAGCCGGGGGCAGAACAGTTTGGTCTGGCAGGTGCGCTGCACCACGTAGTAGCTGGTGGCGAACAGCCCGCAGCCGCCAAAGGCAAAGATCACCGCGTTGGTGTGCAGCGGCCGCAGGCGCCCGTAGCTCAGCCAGGGAATGCCGAAGCCCAGCTCCGGCCAGGCCAGCTGCGCGGCGATGAACACGCCCACCGCCATGCCGACCACGCCCCACACCACGGCCATGATCGTGAACTGCCGCACCACGGTGTCGTCATAATGCGCGGCCGGTGCTTGCGCGGCAGCAGCTGCTTGGGTATCTGTCGCAATCATCGTAGTCCTCGTAGATGTTGCAATCAGTGTCAAACAAACGCCCCGCGGCGGCCTTGACGCACATCAAGGCTCCTGGAGAATGCGCTCCGCCTCCTGGTCCACGCTCTCGAACTGGCCGCGGTACACGGCCCACCACAGTGCCGCCACCACCAGCAGCACCAGCACCACCGACAGCGGGATCAGCAGATACAGGATGTCCATCGCCTGCCCTTCCTTCGTGTATTGCTATTCAATAAGGAGCTGCCTGCGCTTGCTGGATGAGCGCTGGAGCCGTATTTGGCATTGAATCCTCTGGCACACGCGGCCAGCGCGCCAGCCGCGCCGCATTGCCCACCACCAGCAGCGAGCTCAGCGCCATGCCCAGGCCAGCGAGCCACGCCGGCATCCAGCCGGCAATGGCCAGCGGCACGCAGACCGCGTTGTAGAGCAGCGCCCAGGCCAGGTTCTCGCGCACGATGCGCAGCGCCCGGCGCGCCTGGGCAAAGCTGTGCAGCACCTGCCGCAGGTCGCCGCCGGGCACGGCCACGTCGGCCTGCGCCTGGGCCAGCGGCACGGCGCTGCCCATAGCGAACGACACATCGGCGCCGGCCAGCACCGGGCCGTCGTTCAGCCCGTCGCCCACCATGGCCACGCGCCGGCCCTGGCGCTGCAGGTCCTGCAGCAGCGCGAGCTTGGTATCGGGTGAGCAGCGCCCACACGCATGCGCAATGCCCAGTTCGTTCGCCAGCTGCCACACCGCGGCCTCGCGGTCGCCCGACAGCAGCCAGACCTCGAGGCCCTGCGCCTGCAGGGCCTGCACCACGGCGCGGGCCTGCGGCCGCGGCGTCTCGCCCAGCTCGAAGCAGGCCCAGGCCTGCCAGAGCTTCGCGCCGCGGCGCCGGGCGGCCAGCACCAGGCGCGCCGTCTCGCCGGCCTGCTCGGTGAAGGCGGCCGAGCCCAGCCGCACCTCCCACGCGGCCACGGACTCGCCAGCGGCCGACAGCTCCAGCGCCACGGCCTGCAACCCCTGGCCGATGTGCTCCTGCACCTCGCTCAATTGCCAGCCCGTGGGCGCGTCGTTCAGCTCCACCGCCGCCAGCGCGCCCGCCGCCGGGTGCCGCGAGTACCGCGCCAGCAGGGCCGCCAGTTGCACCACCTGCGCCTGCTGCAGCGCCCCGGCCTGCCGTAGCTGCACCTGCTGCAACTGCAACGTACCACTGGTCAGCGTGCCGGTCTTGTCGAACACCACCGTGTCCACGCCGGCCAGTGCCTCCAGCGCCTGCAGGCGCCGCACCAGCACGCCGTTGCGCGCCGCGGCGCCCGCCGCTGTCAGCAGCGACACCGGCGCCGCCAGCGACAGCGCGCAGGGGCAGGTCACGATCAGCACGGCCACGGCGGCCATCCAGGCGCGCGCCGGCTCGTCCCGCCACCACAGCAGCGTGGCCGCGGCGCACAGCAGCACGCCCCACAGAAAGGGCCGCGCCACGCGGTCGGCCAGGCGCACCACATCGGGCTTTTGCGTGGCGGCCGCGCGCATCAGCGCCACCATGCCGGCATGGATGGTCTGTTCGCCCAGGCGCTCCACGCGCACCTCGAGCGGCGCGCTGCCGTTGCAGCTGCCCGCCACCACCGCGTCGCCCTCGCCCTTGGCGATGGCGGTGGACTCGCCGGTGAGCAGCGCTTCGTCCGCCTCCGAGGCGCCGCGCAGCACGGTGCCGTCGGCCGCGAAGCACTCGCCCGGCAGCACGCGGATCACATCGCCCACGCGCAGCTCGTG
>JBLZYV010000056.1:0-29032 GCA_050282565.1 Comamonas sp. | reverse complement strand
GATGTGGATGTCGCTGGCGCCGTCGCGCGCGGCCTGCGTGAGCAGGGCGTTGAGCATGCGGATGATGGGCGCGTCGCCGGCGGATTCGAGCAGGTCTTCCACCGCCGGGATGTCCTGCATCATGCGCGACAGGTCGGCATCCGACTCGACCTCGCTGATCACCGTCGCGGCGTTCGAGTCGCTGTGCGAGTAGGCCTGGCTGATGCGCTGCGCGAGCTGGTCGGCGGCCAGCGGCGCCAGGTGCTGCACCGGGTACTTGCGCAGCACCTCGGACAGCGCGCTGGCATTGGGCTGCGGGCCGTGCCACAGCACGGTCTGGCCGGCGTCCTCCTCCAGCAGCAACTGGCTGCCGCGGGCAAAGGCGTAGGGGAGCGGGTGGCGCATGGGCTGGAAGTGACTATGAAAAAATGAGCTGCTGGCGCTTGTTTTTAAACGGTTTCAATTATCTTTGATATTGAAATGCTTTTATATCAGGCGCAAGCAGCTATGGTTTTTGCAGGGCCGCCTTACTGCGGCTGCATGCCCTGCGGCGTGACCACCAGCGGCGCGGCCTGCACCACCGGGGTTTCGGAATGGCCCAGCGGCGCGCCAATGGTCTGCTGCTGCAGCGGCGTCATGATGGCCGACTCGTTGATCGGCACGGTGCTGCTGCGCTCGGGCTGGTGGGCCTGCTGCACGCCGCGCATCAGATCGTAGCGGTCGAGGCTGAGCTGCTGGCTGGCATTGGCGTCGCGCACCACCACGGGGCGCAGGAAGACCATCAGGTTGGTCTTGGTGCGGGTGCGGGTGTCGCTGCGGAACAGCGCGCCCACGCCGGGGATGTCGCCCAGCCATGGCACCTTCTGCACCGAGCCCTGGTACTGGTCCTGCAGCAGGCCGCCGAGCACGATGATCGAGCCGTCCTCGACCAGCACCGTCGACTCGATGGAGCGCTTGGTGGTGGTGGGCCCATTGGTGTTGTTGGCCGTGCCGTCCTTCACGGACGAGGTCTCCTGGTAGATGGTGAGCTTGACCGTGCCGTTGGCATTGATCTGCGGGCGCACGCGCAGCGTCAGGCCCACGTCCTTGCGCTCCACCGTGGTGAAGGGGTTGACCGTGCTGGTGCTGCCGGTGGTGGCGTACGAGCCGGTCACGAAGGGCACGTTCTCGCCGATCAGGATCTGCGCCTCCTGGTTGTCCAGTGTCAGTAGGTTGGGGGTGGAGAGCACGTTGCCGTCGCCGCTGGCCTGCAGCAGGTTGGCCAGCGCGCCCAGCACGAACTCGCCGTTGTGCTGCACGCCCACGCCCAGGTTCATGCCGGGCGAGGGCTTCACGCCGCTGTAGTCGCCCGAGGCGCTGCCCGCGGCAATGCCCGCTGCCAGGTTGAAGAGGTTGGTGCCGCCCACGGTGAAGTTGCTGCCCACCAGGCCGACCACGCTGTTGCCGCGCCCCAGCAGGCTCTGCCACTGCACGCCGAACTGCGCGGCCTTGTCCACGTTCACCTCGGTGATCAGGCTCTCCACCAGCACCTGAGCGCGGCGGCTGTCGAGCTGGTCGATCACCGCGCGGATCTGCCGGTACAGCGGCTCGGGCGCAGTGATGATGAGCGAGTTGGTCGCCACGTCGGCCTGGATGATGCCGCCGGTGGCGCTGGCGCCACCGCTGGTGCCGCCCAGCGACGAGTTGGCATTGAGCCGGCCGCCGCCCAGGCCGCCGCTGCCGAGGCCGCTGTTGCTGCTGCCCGTGCTGCCGCCGATGCTGGTGCTGCCCGACGACAGGCCCGTGCCGCGGTTGCCCGACGACAGGCCGCCGCTGCTGCCGGTGGCCGAGAGCCCGCCGGTGGACAGGCTGCCGCCTGAGCCCCCGTCCTGCCCCGACAGCGCGGCGCGCAGCGTGCCCGCGAGCGCGGTGGCGTCGGCGTTCTTCAGGTAGACCACATGGATGTTGCCCGCGCCCTCGGGGCCGCCGCTGCCGCCGCGCGAGGGCAGGTCGAGCTTGGCCACCAGGGCCTTGACCTGGGCCACGCGCGCCGGGTTGGCCGCGCGCAGCAGGATGGTGTTGGTGCGCGAATCGGCCAGCAGCGTGGTGCGGTACGAGCCGTCGGCCTGGCCCGTGGCGGTGGCGGGCGCGGCGCCGGAGCCGCCGCCGTCCACCAGGCGCTGCAGCAGCGGCACCACGTCGGAGGCGATGGCGTGCTGCAGCGGGATCAGCTCCACGTCGCTGGCGTTGGCCACGTCCATGCTGGCGATGATGCGGGCGATGCGCTGCAGGTTGTCGGCGTAGTCGGTGATGACCAGCGAGTTGTTGCCGGGGTTGACGTTGATGGTGTTGTTGGGGCTGATCAGCGGGCGCAGCACCGGCACCAGGTGGTTGGCGTTCTCGAAGTTGAGCTTGAAGATCTGCGTCACGATCTGGCCGCCGCCTTGCCCGCCGCCCTGCGCGCTGCGCGTGCTGCCGCCCTGGGTGATGCGCACCGTGTTGCCCTGCAGCTTGGCATCGGCCTCGGGCACGACCTTGTACAGGCCCGCGGCCTCGACCACGGTGTAGCTCTGCAGCCGGAGCGCCGCGAGGAACTGCTCGAACGCGGCGGCGGGCGTCACCGCCTTGTCCGTCACCAGGTTCATCGTGCCTTTGACGCGCGGGTCCACCACCACGTTCTTGCCGGTGATGGTGGCCATGGTGCGGGCCACCGATTCGATGTCGGCATTGGCGAAGTTCAGCGTGACCGGTTCGCCGGCGCGCACGCTGCTGGTGCCGGCGTTGACCGCGGTTTGTGCATGGATTTGGCCTGCAGAGCAGATCAGGAAAGCGCCAGCAGCTATGGAATGCAGAGCAAATCGAACGCTGTGCTGTGTCAAGTGTTTCATAAATTCAGCCCACCGAGAGCAAGGAGCGCGTACCCCGGCGCTGCCCAATGATATTCAACAGATTGCCCAGCGCGGCCTCGCTGCCTTCCGCAGCCCAGGCCTCGCCGGTGAAGCGCAGGCGCTGGCCGACCCACTGGCCGCTGCCCTGCACGAAGAACGGCCCCTGCAGGGTCTTGACCGAGAGGGAGGCCAATCCCTCGTCCTTACCACCTTGCAACTGGGCCTGGTAGCTGCCCAGCGGCCGCACGGTCGAGAGGCGCGACGTCACCGCCAGCGCCTCCAGCGTGGCCTCGCCGCTCAGCTGCAGCCGGCCGGCGTTGAGCTGGAGCTGCAGGCCGCTGCTGCGTAGGCGCAGCTGGCCCTGCGGCTCCATGGTATTGAACGGCGTGCCCAGGCCGGTCAGCAGTGACGCGGGCCACTGGCTTTCGTGCGCCGGCAGCGACAGCGTGGCGCCGCCCCAGCGCGGCGCGATGGCCATGGCCCAGGGCTCGCGCATGCAGCAGTCGGCATGCCAGCGCAGCAGCGCGCCGGACCACGAGGGCCGCAGCTGCCACTGCACACGGCCGGGCAGGGCCATGCGGTCGCGGCTGTGCGCGCCGCCGGTCAGCACCCACTGGGCCGAGCCGTTCCACACGGTGCCGCGCGGCTCGACGAACTGCAGCTGGCCCTGGCTCGCCCAGGCCACGGCGCCGGCCAGCCAGTGTGCCGGCGCCCACAGCAGCGCAGCGGCCGCGCCGCCCAGCAGCGCGCCGGTGGCGGCCCAGCGCCAGGGCGGGGTGCCACTGTGCGCTGAGGGGGAGGGAGAGCGGGCTCGCCTGGACATCTCAGGGCGCAGGCAGGCTGAACACGATGCTGCCCGACCAGTGCGACGGCGCAGCGGCATCGGCCTTGGCGTCTGCCTTGCCGGCGCTGGCCGTGCCGCGGGTGATCCGCATGTCTAGGGGCACCGCGTGCGCATTGGCGCGCACCTGGGCCAGCCACTGCTGCAGCGGCGCCGCGGCGGCGTTGGTCAGGGTGACGGTGATGCGGTCGCCCTGGCGGGCCAGCGTGGCGCTCTTGCCGAGCTGCTGCGCGAGCGACGATTCGACCTGCTGCAGCGCCTGCGTGGCGGACAGCCGGGTGCCGCCCTGCAGCTGGCGGGCCTGGGTCTCGAGCGCCTGCATCTCGGCGAGCTGCTGGTCCAGCCGCTGGTGCTCGGCGGGCGCGCCGCGCAGCGTGGCGATGGCGGGCGCTAGCAGCAGCCACCACAGCACCGCGAGCACGACCAGCAGCGCGGCGATGGACACCAGGCGCCGCTCGCGCGGGGCCAGCGCCTGCCAGCGCTGGCGCAGTAGGGTGGTGGTGGCGGAGGCGTTGCGGTTGGATTGGGTTGCGCGCTTCATTGGCGGGCCTCCCGGACCACCCACTGGTCGTTCTGCACGTCGACCTGGGCGCCCTGTGTCTGCAGCCGGCCGCGGAAGGCGTCGAGGCTGGCGGCGGGCAGGCCGCGCAGGCGCAGCTCGTGGTTGGCATATTCGATCTGGCTGGGCATGCTGCCCGGTGGCAGCGCGGTCAGCGCCTCGCCGGCTGCGGCCAGCAGCGGCTCCAGGTCGCCGGGCGTGAGCCCGCCCGAGGCCTGGCGCAGCAGCGCGACCTCGCGCGCCATCTGCATGGGCGCATCGACCACGACCTGCACCTTGGGAAAGCTGGTGGTCAGGATGTTGCGCACCATGGTCTGCTTGGCCTTCAGTTGCTGGCGCTCCTGCCAGGCGCGGGCGTTGACGCCGACCAGCGCCACCACTGCCAGCGCCAGCGCGCCCCAGCGCGCCGGGCGCCAGGCGGGTGCGTGCAGCACGTCGTTGAGGCCGCTGCCCAGTCGCCTTTGCATGCGCTGGCGGCCCGAGTTGGCAAAGTCGAGCTGGGCCAGGTCCCAGTCGCTGGCGGCGGCATCCAGCATGGTCTGCGCCGCGCTGTAGAGCTGCACCGGCCGGCCCAGCAACTGCTCGGCCACGGCCACGACGGCGGGCTCGGCGTGCACAGGCGGCGTGTCGGGCGTGGACGCGGGCAGCAGCGCGGCGGTCTCGCGCGTCAGCGGCAGCGGCACGACAGCCTCGCCCAGGCCGTAGCACAGCGCCTGGGCCGCCTCGGGCGTGCCGGTGACCAGCACGGTGGCGCCGTCGGGCGAGGGGGTGTCGGGGGTGTGGCTGGGCACGATGCGGCCGATGGCGCGGCCCGCGGCCTCGAGCGCCTGCAGGTGCTCGCGCAGCCAGGCGCGGGGGCAGGTGGCCACCCACACGGGCGCGCCGGCATGGGCCTGGGGCTGCAGCGCAAAGTGCAGCTGGCCCGGCTCGTCGAGCAGCCATTCTTCCAGCAGGCCCTCCAGCACGGCGCGCAGCCGCGGTGATTGGGCCGAAACCCCCTGCGGCAGCGTGACGCGGTGCCACGACAGCAGGCGCGCCGGCACCACGGCCACGGTCTCGCCGGCCCGGCCCGGGTGGGGCAGCAGCGCGGCCGTGGTGCTGCCATGCTGGGCCATGCTGCGCCCGTCGGGCGACAGCGTGTAGCTGTACAGCGCCTCGGCGCCGTCCGGCATGGGCAGGGTAAGGATCAAGGTACTCATGGTGTGCGCCGCATTGTAGGGGTGCAGGGTTCACACAGATGCAATATGTTTGTCACGATCGGCTTCCCGGTTCGCTGGGCAGCGCGGCGCCGCGCTCGCGCACCACGGTGGTCACCGCCAGGCCCTGGCGGTAGACCAGCGAGCGCTCCTGCACCACCAGGTCGTCGAAGCGCAGCCGCGCCCAGACCTCGAAGTAGTTGGTGCTGGTGGACAGCGGGTTGCCGGCGCGGTTGACGGCCTCCTGCAGCGCCGGGCGGGGCACGCGCTGCAGCAGGTCGGCCGTGTCCTTGAACGGCGCGCTCTGGCGCAGCTGCGTGATCTGCTGCGCGGCGGCGGGGTCGAGCTTGTCCACCGCGGCGTAGAGCACGGTGGCCGATGCGGTGTTGATGTTGACTGGGGTCTTGATCGGCAGGATGGTCGCGTAGGGCTCCAGCGCCTGCAGCGTGGCGGGCGACAGGCCCCACCAAGCCAGCTCCTTCCAGGTGCGCGGTACCAGCGGCGCCGTGCCTTCGACCTTGTCCTCGCGCAGCGCGAGCAGGGCGGCCTGGGTCAGCCGGGTCAGCTCGGCGCCGGACAGGCCCAGGCGCGCGAACAGGCGCGAGAACTGCTGCAGCGCGAATGGATCGATCTGGTTGGCGCTGATGAGGTTGCGCACGTTGAGGCGCGATTGCGCGTCCACCACCATGCCCGAGAGAAAGGCCGCCTGCGCATCGATGGTGTCGTCGCCCACCTGGCTTTGGTTGTTCTGCGCCTGCAGGAAGGTGGACAGGCGCGCCTCGGCCAGCGGCACGGCCCAGGGTTCGGAGAGGTCGTCCACGCCGCCCTGGCGCGCATCCTCGCGCAGGATCAGCCGCGAGAAGTCCAGCCCCGCCAGCAGCAGCCACGCGGCCTGCACGCGGGTGCGCTCGGCGCCCTCGACCTCGAGGTTGCGCCACTGCTGCCAGACGGCGGCGGCGGCGATGGTCGCCACCAGGGTGACGGTGAGCATGGCCGCCAGCAAGGCAACCCCGCGTTGGCGCAGAGCGGACCGGCGCCTCATGATTTGTTGCTCCCCAGCAGCGGGTTCACCCAGTCCTGCACCAGGGTGCCGGCCAGCGCGCCCGGCGCGGGCAGCTGCAGCGTCAGGCGGATGCCGTCGGGCAGCGGCTGGCGGTTGCCGCGCGCGGTGGGGTCGTTCACGTCGGCCGGGGCGTTGACGTTGCCGGCCGACAGCGGGTTGGTCCAGCTGTTCTCGCGGAAGTACAGCAACTGCCAGCCCAGCACGGGCATCAGCCGCGTTTCGTTGCTGCGCAGGTCGGCCCCGGGGCTGCCGGACCAGACGGCGGCGCTGGCCCAGGCCTGGCGCCATTCGTCGACGGTGCGCAGCGGCGGCGACTGCCAGCGCAGCCAGTAGGTGGTGCCGTCGCGCTCCTGCTGGCTCCAGGCCACCACGCGCAGGCCGCGCTCCTCGATGTCGCTGCCGCGCCGGGTCATGCGCAGCAGGCGGCCGTCCCACTCCAGCGGCGTGGTCTGGGCCACGCGCTCGATGGCGTTCAGGTCGGTGCTCCACTGCGCCAGCGCGGCCTGCGCCACCATCACCTCGTCGCTGTAGGCGCGGGCCTGCTGTTGGGCGTTCACCATGCCGTCGATGCCGCGCCAGCTGAGCACCGTCATGCCGGCCAGGATCGCGATGGCGATCAAGAGCTCGATCAGCGTGAAGCCACGGTGGATATTGCGCATGCTGCTATGGTTTCAGTTGCGGCCGACGACCGTGGAGACGCGCACGATGGGGCTGCCGCCGCGCAGCGCCTGCGCATCGATGCGGCGGAACAGCGGGTTGGGCGTGGGGAAGACATCCACCCGCACCTCGTAGGCGCGGCCGGCCTGCTCGCAGGGCACGGTGGTGTTGCCCAGCCCGGGCAACTGGTTGGACAGGCGCGCGGCCACCAGCTGGTTCTCGGCGCAGATCTGCGCCAGCATCACGTCGCTCTGCCGATCGGCCGTCTGCGTCAGCGCCTGCATGGCCTTGCCGCCCGCGAGCAGCGCGATGGCGACGATGGCCAGCGCCACCAGCACCTCGATCAGCGTGAATCCGCGTGCGCGCCGGGCCATCACTGGGGCTGGACCGCAAAGGGCCGGGCGCCGTCGGTGGCCACGGCAATGGCGGCGCCCGGGCTGCCGGGCTGGCTGAGCCAGATGGCCTGCGGGCCGATCAGCGGCTCGGGCCCCAGCACCACGTCTGCACCGGTGCGGGCGGTCACTGGCGGGTACAGCCAGGCGACCTGGCGGCTGCCGCCGAGCAGGCCTTCGATGATGAAGCCCTGGCTGTCGGCACGCCAGCGCGCGGGCAGGCCGCTGGCGCGCGACTGCGCGCGGGCCGACTCCAGCTGCGCCGCGAGCCGCTGGCCTTCGCGCTGCAGCCGGTCGCCGCTGCCGTCGCCGATGGCGAAGACCACGCCGACGCCGACCAGCGCCATGAGCGAGATCACGACGAGCATCTCGACCAGCGTGAAGCCGCGGGCAGGCCTGGCGGTCATGCGGAGCAGGTGATCGCTTATTGCCAGCTGCCCAGGTCGGCGTTGTTGCCTTCGCCGCCCGACTGGCCGTCGGCGCCGAAGCTCATCACGTCGACCTCGCCCTTGATGCCGGGGTTCAGGTACTGGTACGGATGGCCCCAGGGGTCGTTGGGCAGCTTCTCGAGGTAGGGCTTCCAGTTCATGGGCTGGGGGCCGGACGTGGGGCGCGTGATCAGCGCCTGCAGGCCCTGCTCGGCGGTGGGGTAGCGCTGGTTGTCCAGCCGGTAGCGCTTGAGGGCGCCCATGACGTTGGTGATGTCGGTGCGCGCGGCGGTGACGCGGGCCTCGTCGGCGGCGCCGATCACATTGGGCACGATCAGCGCGGCCAGCACGCCGATGATGACCAGCACCACCATCAGCTCGATCAGGGTGAAGCCTTGCTGCACGCGGCGCCGCAGGCGCGAGGGAGAGAAAGTCATTGCGGTGTCTGTATCCAAATTGCCACGACCCTGCATCATAATCCGCGAACCATGACACTCTCGCGCAACCCCTGGTCTTCGCGGCTGGCAGCCGGCATTTTGTGGGCGGGCGCCGCGGCCCTCGCCGTTTTCTGGGGCCTGCGGCTGTCCGCGCCCGGCGGCGTGGCCACCGCACCGCAGGCCGGCGCCGGCCCGCTGGCCCAGGCCGATCCGCAGGGCCTGGCACGCATCTTCGGCGCCCGCAGCGACGGCACGGCCGAGGCCGCGGCGGCGCCGGCCGGCGACCGCTGGAAGCTGCTGGGCGTGCTGGCCGGCAAGAGCAGCGGCGGCGGCGCCGCGGTGATCGCGCTGGACGGCAAGCCGCCCAAGGTCTACCGCGTGGGCGCGGCGGTGGCCGACGGCCTGGTGCTGCAGGCCATGCAGTCGGACGAGCCCCGCGCCGTCACGCTGGGCGCCAGCGTCGATGGGCCGGCCAGCGTGACCATCAGCCTGCCGGCGATCAAGGCCTTGGGCGCACCCGCCAGCCCGGCGAGCGTGGCGATTCCCGCGCCGGTGGCCAATACCGCAGTGCCGGCGCCGGTTCCTGCACCGGCCGCTGCGGCTCCGGCGCAGCCGGCACCCGTCGTCGATCCCAACAGCACCTTCACCGACCACTGAGCGGCAGCCGCAGCCACTCGCCATAGGCGGGTTTCACCGAGGGCCACTCGCGGGCGCTCGGCTGCCGGCCCCCGCGGGTGAGCTGCCAGTGCAGGCCCTGGATGACGCCGGCATGCGTGATCCACAGCACCGGCGCTTGCATCGCGTGGTTCCGGGCATCCTGCAGTGCGCGGGCGATGCGCTCCATCATCTGCGCCAGCGGCTCGCCGCCGCCGGGCGCGTAGTGCCAGAAGTCGTCGGTCCACGACTGCAGCTCCTGGCGGTCGATATCGTCCCAGCGCCGGCCTTCCCAGGCGCCGAAGTCCATTTCGCGCAGCGCGTCGCAGCGGTTTAAGGTGAAATCAGGCTCCAGCGCTTGAATGGTATGCGCTAGCTGCTCGCATCTTTGTAGCGGTGAGTGCCAGAGCGTGCCAGGCGGCAGGCCGGCCTCGCGCCAGTCCTGCAGCAGGGCCTGGGCGGCGGCCTCGGTGGCCTTGGCATCGGCGGGCATGTCGGTGGCGCCGTAGCAGATGCCGCGCGCCACCAGCGGCTGAGCGTGGCGCTGCAGCCAGATGGCGGCTGCGGTGGCCGTCATGCCTGCCCCAGCCAGGCTCCGAGCGGGCCCAGCGACGCCGCGATGCCCAGGTAGAACGCGATCTCGGCCACCTGCTCGGTGGCACCCAGCCCGTCGCCGGTGAAGCCCTGCAGGCGGCGCTGCAGCCACTGGCGCATCCACAGCGCGGCCGCGGCGCTGGGCAGCAGGGCCAGCACCAGCACCGGCCAGCCCTGCCACCAGGCCAGCAGCGCGGCTGCGGGCAGGGCCCACAGCGTGGCGCTGGCGACGCCGCGCCGGCTGATGAACTCGGCCAGCGGCTTGCTCTTGGACTGGGCGGTGTCGCCCACATGGGGCAGGCTGCGCACCACGTACAGCGGCCAGAGCCGGGCGATCACATGGCCCGACAGCAGCGCGGCCATGGCCAGCGCCAGGCTGTGGCTGGCCAGCAGCGCCAGCAAGGCCGTCTTGGCGGCCACGGCCAGCACCATGGCCATGGCGCCATAGGCGCCGATGCGCGAGTCCTTCATGATGGCCAGGGCCTTGTCGCGGTCGTGGCTGCCGCCCAGGCCGTCGACCACGTCGCTCAGCCCGTCTTCATGAAAGCACCCGGTGAGCAGCACGGTGGCCAGCGTGCTGAAGATGGCCGCGGCGAGCGGCGCGTAGGCATTGCCCTGCGGCAGCAGCAGCTGCACCGCCGCCAGCATGCAGGCCGCCACCAGCCCCACGATCCAGCCCACGCCCGGAAAATGCCCGGCGCTGGCGCGCAGCAGGGCCGGGCTGTAGCCCACCCAATCGGCCAGCCGGCCGGTGACGGGGATGCGGGTGAAGAACTGCACCGCCAGCAGGAAGTGGCGAACGGCTTGCATGGGAAGCGTCGATTGCTCCTGTATTAATAGCTGTCAGCGCTTGTCCATCAAGCGCTGGAGGCTGATTTGGATTGAAGCCTATTGCCCGGCCTGCAGGAACAGCTTGTAGGCCGGGTTCTGGGTTTCCTCCACCCAGGGGTAGCCCAGGGTGTTCAGGAAGGCCTCGAAGGCCTGGGCGTCCTCGGGCGGCACCTGCATGCCGACCAGGATGCGGCCGTAGTCCGCGCCCTGGTTGCGGTAGTGGAACAGGCTGATGTTCCAGGTCGGCGCCATCAGGCTGAGGAACTTGAACAGCGCGCCCGGCCGCTCGGGAAAGACGAAGCGCAGCAGGCGCTCGTCGCGTGCCAGCGCCGAGCTGCCGCCGACCAGGTGGCGCAGGTGCTCCTTGGCCAGCTCGTCGAAGGTCAGGTCCAGCGCGTCGAAGCCCTGCTTCTGGAAGTTGCGGGCGATCTTCTCCGACTCGCCCTTGCTGTGCGTGGAGACGCCCACGAACACATGGGCGCGCCGGGCGTCGCTGATGCGGTAGTTGAACTCGGTCACGCTGCGCGGCCCGCCGGGCAGGTTGCCCACCACCTCGCAGAAGCGCTTGAAGCTGCCGCGCTCCTCGGGGATGGTGACGGCGAGCAGGGCCTCCTTCTCCTCGCCCACGTCGGCACGCTCGGCCACGAAGCGCAGGCGGTCGAAGTTCATGTTCGCGCCACTCAGGATGGCGGCGTAGGTCTCGCCCTTGGTCTTGTGCTTGGCCACGTACTGCTTGACGGCCGCCACGGCCATCGCGCCCGACGGCTCGACGATCGAGCGGGTGTCGACAAAGATGTCCTTGATCGCGGCGCAGACGGCATCGGTGTCGACGAAGATGTACTCGTCCACCAGGCCCTGGGCCACGCGGAAGGTCTCCTCGCCCACCAGCTTGACGGCCGTGCCGTCGGCAAACAGGCCCACGTCGGGCAGCGTCACGCGGCCACCCTGGTGCACCGACTGCACCATGGCGTCCGAATCGTTCATCTGCACGCCGATCACCTTGATCGACGGGTTCACCGCCTTGATGTAGTTGGCCACGCCGCTGATCAGGCCGCCGCCGCCGATGGCCACGAACACCGCATGCAGCTGGGCCGAGCCGATCTTCTGCACCTGGCGCATGATCTCCATGGCCACCGTGCCCTGGCCGGCGATCACATCCGGGTCGTCGAAGGGGTGCACGAAGGTCAGCCCTTCTTCCAACTGCAGGCGCACGGCGTGCTCATAGGCATCGCTGAAGCTCTCGCCGGCCAGCACCACCTCGCCGCCCAGGCCCTTGACGGCATCGACCTTGATCTGTGGCGTGGTGGCGGGCATCACGATCACGGCGCGCGCGCCCAGCCGGTTGGCCGCCAGCGCCACGCCCTGGGCGTGGTTGCCGGCCGAGGCGCAGATCACGCCCTTGTGCAGTTGCTCCTGCGTCAGGTGCGCCATCTTGTTGTAGGCGCCGCGCAGCTTGAAGCTGAACACCGGCTGCTGGTCCTCGCGCTTGAGCAGCACCTTGTTGTGCAGCCGGCGGCTCAGGTTCTTGGCCGCATCCAGGTCCGACTCGATGGCCACGTCGTAGACGCGGGCGGTCACGATCTTCTTGAGGTAGTCGGCTGGGGTCAGGGCTGCGGCAGGGGATTTCGACATACGAGGGATTCAACGGTAAGCGGTAAATGGCGAAGGCCGATCATAGGCCCAACCGGGCCGCCGCCCCGCCCACTGGGTCAAGACGAAAAAAAGCCCCTGATTTGCATCAGGGGCTAGAACCACCTTTGAGAGGTGGAGGAGACAACTTGCATGCTACATTCGACGCCCCGCCGGGTTGGCGGCTATCGGCTTCGAAGAGCAGATGGCTAGAGTATAACCCTAGGTTTGTTGCGTCGCAACAAGCATGCTGGCGCAACTGACAATTTTTGAATTTCTCCGGGCAGGCCTGCCTGGGAGCACATGGGAGTAGCAAATGGAATGCACGGTTAGCTGGACGGGCGCGAGCGGTACCCGCTCCGGCATGGGCTTTGTGGCGGAGACCGGCAGCGGTCATGTGCTGACCATGGACGGCGCGCCGGATGCGGCCAACCCCGCCAATGGCGGCCAGAACCTGGCGCCGCGCCCCATGGAGACGGTGCTGGCCGGCACGGGCGGCTGCACGGCCTACGACGTGGTGCTGATCCTCAAGCGCGGCCGCCACGATGTGCGCGGCTGCTCGGTCAAACTCACCTCCGAGCGCGCGGACACTGATCCCAAGGTCTTCACCAAGATCCACATGCAGTTCACCGTGACTGGCCGGGGTATCCCTGCCGCCGCCGTGGAGCGCGCGATCGCGATGAGCCACGAGAAGTACTGCTCCGCCAGCATCATGCTGGCCAAGACGGCGGAGATCACCACCGGCTTCGACCTGGTCGAGGGCTGAGAGCGCCCTCAGACGCTCTTATAGATAGTGGGCCGTCGTCGTCATGACCTTGGCGGCGGCCGCCATCAGCGACTTGACCGGCGGCGGCAGCGGGATGGCGCCGGCATCGACGGCGGCGTCGGCATGGCGTTCCTCGTCCGCCTTCATCCGGGCCACCACGGCCAGCGAGGCCGCATCCTGCGGCGGCAGCCGGTGCAGGTGTGACTGCAGGTGCGCCGACACCTGGTTCTCCGTCTCCTCGACAAAGCCCAGGCTGGCCTGGTCGCTCACCTTGGCGGCGGCCAGCCCGATCAGGAAGGCGCCGCCGAACCACAGCGGGTTCAGCAGGCTGGGACGGTCGCCCAGCGCCGCCAGTCGCTCGCGCGTCCAGGCCAGATGGTCCATTTCCTCCTGGGCGGCTTCCAGCAGGTGGCGCCGCAGGCCCTCGTCGCGGGTCACCATCGCCTGGGCCGTGTACAGGGCCTGGGCGCAGACCTCGCCCACGTGGTTCACCCGCATATAGGCGCCCGAGAGCTTTTTCTCCTGCGGCGACAGCTCGGCCTCGGGCGTGCCGGCGGCCGGCGAAGGCTGGGCGGAGCGGGGTGTTGCAAACAGGGTACGCAGCGCCGTGTCCGCTGCCTGGAGGAATCTATCTTGCATGGGTGCCAATGGTACGCCTGTGAGCGAACTACTTGGGCAGGCTGACTTGTGCTCGTCTGACTGCTATCAAAATCATGTGAAAATGCCGGCGTGGCAAGCCTGGGGTGGACGTTGCAATCATGCAACGGAATAGGCCGAATTGGCCGGGATGTGCGGGATTTTGTTTGCGCAACCGCCGGCGGTCTGTTGAAATACCCTTAACTTCCACACTAGGAGGTTGGCGCGGGAGCAGGTAGAAGTTGTGCAGAACCGTGAGGCTGACATCAACCCCCCCGTACCAGCGCCGTCTGTTAAACCTTGGAGTAACTCGCAATGAAAAAATCTCTTGTTGCCTTGGCAGTGCTGGCCGCTTCCGGCGCCGCAATGGCTCAATCTTCCGTGACCCTGTTCGGTATCGTTGACGCAGGTTTCACCTACGCCAAGTCCAGCGGTAGCGACTCCGTCTACGGTCTGACCAACAGCGGCAACGCTACCAGCCGTCTGGGCTTCCGCGGCGTGGAAGACCTGGGTGGCGGTCTGAAGGCTGGCTTCTGGCTGGAAGGCGCGATCCAGAACGACGACGGCACCGCTTCCGGTGGCGGCGCTGGCGGCCCTGGCTTCGAATTCAAGCGTCGTTCGACCGTGAGCCTGATGGGCAACTTCGGTGAAGTGCGTCTGGGTCGTGAACTGACCACCGCCTACAACGAAATGATCCAGTACGACGTGTTCGGTCAAGTCGGCATCGGCCAATCGCTGGCCTACGGCAAGCTGGGCTCGCCCACCCGCGTCAGCAACATGATCAGCTACTACACCCCCGCACTGTCGGGCTTCAAGGCTGGCATCAACTACGGCTTCGGTGAAAAGGCTGGCGACAACTCCGCTAACCGCTACATCGGCGCTTCCGTCGGCTACGCAAACGGCCCTCTGAGCGTGACCTTCGCTGCTGACCAGCTGAACGACGCTGTGGTGGCTACCGTTGCTACCGACAACGTGCGTTCCTACGCTCTGGGCGCTTCGTATGACTTCGGCGCCGCCAAGGTGCTGGGCTACGTCCGTCAACAGCGCGACAAGTTCGCTGGCAACACCACCAAGTTCAACGCTGGTGGCCTGGGCGTGAGCGCTCCCGTCGGCGCCGCTGGCGAAGTGCGTGCAGCCTACAACTTCTACGACGTCAAGGGCGTGGAAGGCAAGGCTCACCAACTGTCGCTGGGCTACGTGCACAACCTGTCCAAGCGCACCGCTCTGTACGGTACCTACGCGTACCTGAAGAACAAGAGCGACGAGCAGTTCAGCGTTGGCGCCAACGGCCTGGGCATCCCCGCTCCGGCAGGTGGCAAGGCTCAGAACGCTCTGACCGTTGGCGTTCGCCACGCCTTCTAATCAGTGGCTGGGGTAACCCAGCTCTGGATAGAACCAAAGGGCCCGTCGCAAGACGGGCCTTTTTCATTGCGGCATCGTGTTCGGTGATGCCGATCCTGCTTTGATGTAGCTATATGGCCAGATTGCCCCGTCTGACGTTGCCAGGCCTGCCGCACCATGTGCTGCACCGGGGCAACAACCGGCAAAGTATTTTTCTCGACGACGAAGACCGAACCCGCTTCGTGGACCTGCTCCAGGTCTGTGCGCAGCAGGCCAGGGTGGATGTGCATGCGTTCGTGTTGATGCCCGGCGATTTTCAGCTGCTGCTGACGCCTGCCGATGCGTCAGGGGTGTCCGGGTTCATGCAATCGCTGGGGCGCAGCTATGTGCGCTATTTCAACCAGCGCTACCAGCGCAGCGGCACCTTGTGGGAGGGGCGCTACCGCTCCACCGTGGTGCAGGCGGATAGGCACCTGCTGCAGTGCATGGTGCATCTCGACGCGCTGCCGGTCGGGGCCGGGCTGGCGCAGGCTCCTGCGCAATATGCGTGGTCGAGCTGCCGCCACTATCTGGGCATGGCGCAGATACCCTGGCTCAGGCCGCATGCGCTGTGGTGGGGGGTAGGGAACACGCCGTTTGCGCGCGAGGCCGAGTATGCGCACCTGCTGTCCGATGGAATCGGCCAGGCGCTGGCCACGGCTTTTGCCCAGGCGGTCGAGAGCGGCTGGGTGCTCGGAAGCGAAGACTTTGTTGCTGGTTTGCAAAAGGCAGCGAGCCGGCGGGTGGTCAAGAAGTCTGCTGGCCGGCCGCGAAAGACGCCGCCAGGCGACTAAGAAACCTCTCAAAAACGCATATTTACATAAGGATTTTGCTCTTATTTTTAATATGTCCCTAATTATTTTTGTGTTTCTGAAATGGTTTTTAAATATTAATCTGACCCCTATTAAATCATTTGCTCAGGTATTTAATGCACCGCACAATGGCATTCCCTGCGATCGATACTGAAGGAATGCGCCATGTCCACGGCTGCTGCAAAAGAACAATTGCAACAAGCGGGTCT
Source organism: Comamonas sp. (assembly GCA_050282565.1). Lineage (GTDB taxonomy): Bacteria > Pseudomonadota > Gammaproteobacteria > Burkholderiales > Burkholderiaceae_C > Comamonas. Next base: position 13,102 of record JBLZYV010000056.1, on the reverse strand, counting down.
GTATGACCCCGCGAACGAACACGATGCCTGCGGCGTCGGCTTCGTGGCCCACATCAAGGGCCAGAAGAGCCATGCCATCGTCACCCAGGCGCTGAAGATCCTCGAGAACCTCGACCACCGCGGCGCCGTGGGCGCCGACAAGCTGATGGGCGACGGCGCAGGTATCCTGATCCAGATTCCCGATGCGCTGTACCGCGAGGAGATGGCAGCCCAGGGCGTCACGCTGCCGCCGCTGGGCGAGTACGGCGTGGGCATGATCTTCCTGCCCAAGGAGCATGCCTCGCGCCTGGCCTGCGAAGAAGAGATGGAGCGCGCGATCAAGGCCGAGGGCCAGGTGCTGCTGGGCTGGCGTGATGTGCCGGTGAACCTCGACATGCCCATGTCGCCCACCGTGCGCGAGAAGGAGCCGATCATCCGCCAGGTCTTCATCGGCCGCGGCACCGACGTGATCGTGCAGGACGCGCTGGAGCGCAAGCTGTACGTGATCCGCAAGACGGCCAGCGCCGCCATCCAGAACCTGCAGCTGAAATACAGCAAAGAGTACTACGTGCCCAGCATGAGCAGCCGCACGGTGATCTACAAGGGCCTGCTGCTGGCCGATCAGGTGGGCACCTACTACCGCGACCTGCAGGATGCGCGCTGCGTGTCCGCGCTGGGCCTGGTGCACCAGCGCTTCTCGACCAACACCTTCCCCGAGTGGCCGCTGGCCCACCCGTACCGCTACGTGGCGCACAACGGCGAGATCAACACCGTCAAGGGCAACTACAACTGGATGCGCGCCCGCGAAGGCGTGATGAGCTCGCCGGTGCTGGGCAATGACCTGAGCAAGCTCTACCCGATCAGCTTCGCGCACCAGTCCGACACGGCCACCTTCGACAACTGCCTGGAACTGCTGACCATGGCCGGTTACCCGCTGGCCCAGGCAGTGATGATGATGATCCCCGAGCCCTGGGAGCAGCACACCACCATGGACGAGCGCCGCCGCGCGTTCTACGAATACCACGCCTCGATGATCGAGCCCTGGGATGGCCCGGCCTCCATCGTGTTCACCGATGGCCGCCAGATCGGCGCCACGCTGGACCGCAATGGCCTGCGCCCCGCGCGCTACTGCGTGACCGACGACGACTTCGTCATCATGGGCTCCGAGTCCGGCGTGCTGCCGGTGCCCGAGCACAAGATCATCAAGAAGTGGCGCCTGCAGCCGGGCAAGATGTTCCTGATCGACCTGGACCAGGGCCGCCTGATCGACGATGAGGAAGTGAAGTCCTCGTTGTCCAATGCCAAGCCCTACATGCGCTGGATCGAAGACCTGCGCATCCGCCTGGACGACGTGGCCGTTCCCGAGGCCGGTGAGTCGCCCGTGGAGCAGGCTGGCGCGCTGGCCGAGTATGGCGCCATCGGCGACACCGTGCACCAGTCCGACCTGCTGGACCGCCAGCAGGCCTTCGGTTACACGCAGGAAGACATCAAGTTCCTGATGAGCCCCATGGCCGCCAGCGGCGAAGAGGGCATCGGCTCCATGGGCAACGACAGCCCGCTGGCCGTGCTGTCGAACAAGGACAAGTCGCTGTACAACTACTTCAAGCAGTTGTTCGCCCAGGTGACCAACCCGCCGATCGACCCGATCCGCGAAGCCATCGTGATGAGCCTGGTGTCCTTCGTCGGGCCCAAGCCCAACCTGCTGGACATCAACCAGGTCAACCCGCCCATGCGCCTCGAGGTGAGCCAGCCGGTGCTCAACTTCGAAGACATGGCCAAGCTGCGCGACATCAAGCAGCACACGGCCGGCAAGTTCAGCTCGGCGGTGCTCGACATCACCTACCCGCTGGAATGGGGCTCGGAAGGCGTCGAGGCGCGCCTGGCCTCGCTGGGCGCGCAGGCCGTGGACGCGATCAAGAGCGGCCACAACATCCTCATCATCAGCGACCGCGGTGTGGCTGAAGACCGCGTGGCCATCCAGGCGCTGCTGGCGCTGTCGGCCATCCACCAGCACCTGATCCGCGAAGGCCTGCGCACCGCCTGCGGCCTGGTGGTCGAGACGGGCAGCGCCCGCGAGGTGCACCACTTCGGCGTGCTCGCCGGCTACGGCGCCGAGGCCGTCCACCCCTACCTGGCGCTGGAGACGCTGTGCGCCATCCACAAGCACCTGCCGGGCGACCTGTCGGCGGACAAGGCCATCTACAACTACACCAAGGCGATCGGCAAGGGCCTGTCCAAGATCATGTCGAAGATGGGTGTGTCCACCTACATGAGCTACTGCGGCGCCCAGCTGTTCGAGGCCATCGGCATCAACAGCGAAACGATCAACAAGTACTTCACCGGCACCCCGAGCCGCGTCGAGGGCCTGGGCGTGTTCGAGATCGGCGAGGAAGCCATCCGCCGCCACAAGGCGGCCTACGGCGACGATCCGGTGCTCTCCAACATGCTGGAGGCCGGCGGCGAATACGCCTGGCGCGCCCGCGGCGAAGAGCACATGTGGAGCCCCGATGCCATCGCCAAGCTGCAGCACAGCACGCGCGCCGGCAACTTTGGCACCTACAAGGAATACGCGCAGATCATCAACGACCAGAACCGCCGCCACATGACGCTGCGCGGCCTGTTCGAGTTCAAGATCGATCCCGCCAAGGCCATTCCGCTGGAGCAGGTCGAGTCGGCTGCCGACATCGTCAAGCGCTTCGCTACCGGCGCGATGTCGCTGGGCTCGATCAGCACCGAGGCGCATGCCACGCTGGCCATTGCCATGAACCGCATCGGCGGCAAGAGCAACACCGGCGAAGGCGGCGAAGACCCGGCGCGCTACCGCAACGAGCTCAAGGGCATCCCGATCAAGCAGGGCGACACGCTCAAGAGCATCGTCGGCGTCGAGAACGTCGAGGTCGACCTGCCGCTGAAGGACGGCGACTCGCTGCGCTCGCGCATCAAGCAGGTGGCTTCGGGCCGTTTCGGCGTGACGGCCGAGTACCTGGCCTCGTCCGACCAGATCCAGATCAAGATGGCGCAGGGCGCCAAGCCCGGCGAAGGCGGCCAGCTGCCCGGCGGCAAGGTGTCCGAGTACATCGGCAAGCAGCGCTACTCGGTGCCCGGCGTGGGCCTGATCTCGCCGCCGCCGCACCACGACATCTACTCGATCGAGGACCTGGCCCAGCTGATCCACGACCTGAAGAACGTGGCGCCGCACGCCAGCATCAGCGTCAAGCTCGTGTCCGAAGTGGGCGTGGGCACCATCGCGGCCGGCGTGGCCAAGTGCAAGAGCGACCACGTGGTGATCGCTGGCCATGACGGCGGCACGGGCGCTTCGCCCTGGTCGTCGATCAAGCACGCCGGCTCGCCCTGGGAAATCGGCCTGGCCGAAACCCAGCAGACCCTGGTGCTCAACGGCCTGCGCAACCGCATCCGCGTGCAGGCCGACGGCCAGATGAAGACCGGCCGCGACGTGGTGATCGGCGCGCTGCTGGGCGCCGATGAGTTCGGCTTCGCCACCGCGCCGCTGGTGGTCGAGGGCTGCATCATGATGCGCAAGTGCCACCTGAACACCTGCCCGGTGGGCGTGGCCACGCAGGACCCGGTGCTGCGCGCCAAGTTCTCGGGCAAGCCCGAGCACGTGGTGAACTACTTCTTCTTCGTCGCCGAGGAAGCCCGCCAGATCATGGCGCAGCTCGGCATCGCCTCGTTCGACGAGCTGATCGGCCGCTCCGACCTGCTCGACATGAAGCAGGGCATCAGCCACTGGAAGGCCAAGGGCCTGGACTTCAGCCGCCTGCTGGCCAAGGCCGAATCCCCGCTGGGCACGGCGCTGTACCACACCGATTCGCAGGAGCACGGCCTCGAGAAGGCCTTCGACAACGTGCTGATCGAGAAGTCGCGCCCCGCCATCGACAAGGGCCAGTCGGTCAAGATCCTCGAGACGGTGCGCAACGTGAACCGCTCGGTCGGCGCCATGCTGTCGGGTGCGGTCACCAAGGCCCACCCCGAGGGCCTGCCGGATGACACCATCCACATCCGCGTGGAAGGCACGGGCGGCCAGTCCTTCGGCGCCTTCCTGTGCAACGGCATCACGCTGTACCTGATCGGCGATGCCAACGACTACACCGGCAAGGGCCTCTCGGGCGGCCGCGTGGTGGTGCGCCCCAGCCTGGACTTCCGCGGCGAAGCGCACCAGAACATCGTGGTGGGCAACACCGTGATGTACGGCGCGACCACGGGCGAGGCCTTCTTCAGCGGCGTGGCCGGCGAGCGCTTCGCCGTGCGCCTGTCGGGCGCCACCGCGGTGGTCGAAGGCACGGGCGACCATGGCTGCGAGTACATGACCGGCGGCACCGTGCTGGTGCTGGGCAAGACCGGGCGCAACTTCGCCGCGGGCATGAGCGGCGGCGTGGCCTACGTCTATGACGAGGACGGCCAGTTCGCCAGCCGCTGCAACACCGCGATGGTGTCGCTCGACAAGGTGCTGCCGCAGGCCGAGCAGGAAGCCAGCGTGGACAAGGCGGTGTGGCACCGCGGCCAGGCCGACGAGGCCCAGCTCAAGCAGTTGCTGGCGGACCACAGCCGCTGGACGGGCAGCAAGCGCGCCCGCGAGCTGCTGGACCACTGGACCGAGGCGCGCGCCAAGTTCGTGAAGGTGTTCCCGAACGAGTACAAGCGCGCGCTGGGCGAGATGCACGCCCGCGCCGAAGCCAAGGCCCAGGTGGGCAAGGCCCAGGCCGCCGCAAAGAAGACCACGGCCGCAGCCAAGTAAGCACGCCGCCAATACCTACCACGATCGCATGCGGGCGCCACGCCGCCGCATGCGCCAAACAAGAGATCCGATCATGGGAAAAGTCACCGGCTTCATGGAATTTGCGCGCATCGAAGAGGGCTACAAGCCCGTCGCTGAGCGCCTGAAGGACTACGACGAGTTCGTCGTCGGCCTGAACTCGGCACAGGCCAAGCAACAGGGTGCGCGCTGCATGGACTGCGGCACGCCGTTCTGCAACAACGGCTGCCCCGTCAACAACATCATTCCGGACTTCAACGACCTCGTGTACCGCGGCGACTGGGCCAATGCCTTCGCGGTGCTCGACTCGACCAACAACTTTCCGGAGTTCACCGGCCGCATCTGCCCCGCGCCCTGCGAGTCGGCCTGCGTGCTGAACATCAACAACGACCCCATCGGCATCAAGTCGCTGGAGCACGCCATCATCGACCGCGCCTGGGAGGAAGGCTGGGTGCAGGCCCGCGTGGCCCCCGTCAAGAGCGGCAAGAAGGTCGCCGTGGTCGGCTCCGGCCCCGCCGGCATGGCCGCGGCCCAGCAGCTGGCGCGCGCCGGCCACGACGTGACGCTGTTCGAGAAGAACGACCGCATCGGCGGCCTGCTGCGCTACGGCATCCCCGACTTCAAGCTCGACAAGCACCACATCGACCGCCGCGCCAAGCAGCTCGAGGCCGAGGGCGTCACCATCCGCACCGGCGTGCTGGTGGCCGGCAAGGACGGCCTGGGCAAGGATTCCAAGGTCACCAACTGGGCCAAGGAAACCGTGTCGCCCGAGCAGCTCCGGGCCGAGTTCGACGCCGTGCTGCTGACCGGCGGCTCCGAGCAGTCGCGCGACCTGCCCGTGACGGGCCGCGACCTGGACGGCGTCCACTTCGCGATGGAGTTCCTGCCGCAGCAGAACAAGATCAACGCCGGCGACAAGCTCAAGGGCCAGATCCGTGCCGAAGGCAAGCACGTCATCGTGATCGGTGGCGGCGACACCGGCTCCGACTGCGTGGGCACCAGCAACCGCCACGGCGCCAAGAGCGTGACCCAGTTCGAGGTCATGCCCATGCCGCCCGAGGAAGAGAACAAGCCCCTGGTCTGGCCCTACTGGCCGATCAAGCTGCGCACCAGCTCCAGCCACGAAGAGGGCTGCGAGCGCGAGTTCGCCATCTCCACCAAGAGCTTCAACGGCGAAAAGGGCAAGGTCAAGAGCCTGACCACGGTGCAGGTCGAGGTCAAGGACGGCAAGCTGGTCGAGGTGCCCGGCACCGAGAAGACCTGGCAAGCCGACCTGGTGCTGCTGGCCATGGGCTTCGTGCACCCGGTGGCCACCGTGCTGGAGGCCTTCGGCGTGGACAAGGACGCGCGCGGCAACGCCAAGGCGACGACCGAATTCCATGGCGGCTACGCAACCAACGTGGACAAGGTGTTCGCCGCCGGCGACATCCGCCGCGGCCAGTCGCTGGTCGTGTGGGCGATCCGCGAGGGCCGGCAGGCGGCGCGCGCGGTGGACGAGTTCCTGATGGGGTTCAGCGACCTGCCGCGTTAAGCATCGGCGGGCAACCGCTACCGGTATTCGCTAAATTGATAGCTGCTGGCGCTTGTTGTGCAAGGATTCCAGATATAAAAATATCTGAATCACTTATGCAATAAGCGCCAGCAGCTATTGTTTTGTATAGAGCAGCTCGGCCACCGTATCCGCGCCGCACCACACCACGGCCAGCTGCTGCCATTCCTGCGCCCAGCGCAGCGCGTCGTCGCGGCCCATGCCGATGGCGAGAAAGCCCGGTTCGGCGGGCCAGCCGTTGTCCGGGTGCTGCGCCACGGTGGGCAGGGTCGCGTAGCGCGCGGTGTCCAGCGCGAACTGCAGGCGGCGGTGGCGGGCGATGTTGTCGGCCTGGCTGGTGGGCTGGCCCATGGGGTTGAACGCGGTGATCACGCAGGCGCAGTCGGTCTGGTGCTGGCGAAGCCAGGGCGCGAGCGCCGCGCAGGGCTCGCCGATGCGCAGCGTGAACGGCGTGCCGTGCAGCACATGGTAGTGGGTTTGCGCAAAGGCGGCTTGCAGGTCGGGAGAGGCGGTGGACATCCGAAGGTGAGGTCAGTGGGCGGGTGGGGGCGGGGCGCCCAGGCGGTCCAGCAGCTCTTGCCGCGACGCGATGCCCAGGCGGTTGTAGATCTGGCGGCGGTGGTAGACCACCGTGTTGGCGCTCAGGCCCATATGCTGCGCGATCTGCGATTCGGGCAGGCCGCGCGCCAGCCACCAGGCCAGTTCGTGCTGGCGCGGCGGCAGCCGCAGCGCCTGCAGCGCAGCCCGCAGGCGCGTGCCGCGGGCCACGCGCTGGGTGATGTACAGGCCCGCGGCGTCGGCCTCGGCGTCGGCGGCGGCCAGGTGCGTGGCCCGCAGCGAGAACCAGCCGTGGGCATTGCGCAGCTCCAGCTGCGGCGGCAGCAGCGGAGCGCCGGCGGCCGGCCGCAGCCGCTGCAGCAGGGCCTGCAGCGCGGGCGGCAGCTCGGCGCCGCGCCGCCAGCGCCAGCCAAACGCCAGCGGCATCAGCGCTTCGGCCTCGGGCGAGATCCACAGTAGCCGGCCCTGCAGCGTGGCCACCAGCAGGCCCTGGGCCTGCACCTCGCTGCCGTCGGCGTCGAGCTCGCCGGGCTGCAGGCTGCGCGCCAGGCTGGCTTCGAGCGGCGCCAGCGCGGCCATGTCGCCGGCATCGAAGGGCCGCGAGCCCGCGTGGCGGTAGAGAATGAGATTGCCCAGGCCCCGGCCCTGCGGCGTGCGCAGCACCAGGCTGGCCCAGTGCGCCACGCCGGCGGGGCGCAGCAGCACGTTGTAGAAGTCGCTGCGCAGCCACTCGGCGCCGGGCACCCGCAGCTGCTGCTCCATCAGCAGCGGGCCGTGCTCGCGCTGCACGGCGGCGCCGAAATGGCGCAGGCTGCGGTGGAACAGCCGGTGCTCGTCCTGCAGCATGCGCGGCGCGAAATAGTCGGGCACCGCCGCCAGCATGGCGGGGTTCTCCACATAGGTCTCGATCGCATCGTCGCCGCCGTCGAAGCCGGTGTGCATGTAGGCGCTGGCGTCAAAGCCTATGCACTGGCGCAGGGCCTGCAGCAGGGGCGCGATGTGCTGCGGGCCGCCGTCGTCCACGCAGGCCATCTGGTGCAGGCGTGCGAGGGCGGAGTGCGGCGGGCGGGCGGACATGGCGGGGGTGGTTCGAAAGTGCTCCATCGTAACCGCGTGCCGCCCACGGCGGTGCCGCCGGGCGCCGGCCGACCCTACCCCGGCGGGGTGGGGCGCGGGCCGGCGGCATCCGTTAGGGTGCGGGGGGCTGCGGCCTGGGCCGCCCGGGTCCGCGCCTTTGCCATTTTTTTCAGGAGACTTCCATGCCCCTTTCCCGTCTTGCCGCCACGCGGTCCGCCGCTGTTTCCCTCTGCCTGGCCCTGGCGGTGCTGCTGGCCGGCCCCGCCCGGGCCGCCGATGGCGCCGACCCGGCGCGCTTTCGCCTCAGCCCGGCCTTGCTCGACCGCATGGATGCCGTGGCCGCCGAGCTGAAGCGATCCGGCCCGGCCCCACAGGACGAGGACGACGACAGCGACGCCGAATCGGTGGAGGCCATCGCGCGCAAGCTCGACGCGCAGCCGAAGGTGCGCGCCGCGCTGGCGCGGCAGAAGCTGTCGAGCCGGGAGTACGCCACGGCCGTGCTTGCCGCGCTGCATGCGGGCATGTACCTGGCGGTGGAAAAGGGCGCGGGGCCCAAGGCCATGGCGTCGTTCACGCCCGAGCAGCGCGCGAATGTCGAGGTGATGCGTACGCGCCGCAAGCCCTGATTTCATAAAAAAGAGAGCAACTGGCGCTTGTGGCGTGGGGGCTTCCACACCGCTTCCTGCAGAGGAGGGTGCCCAAGCGGGGCGACGGCTTCGGGGCCTTTTTTCCGGTCCGGCGGGATCGGCGACAATACGCGTTTTGCCGGCGTGCGCCCTCGGTGGCCGTGTACCGGTTTTCATGATCGATATTGTGGGGATGCACCAATGATGAACAAACGCACTCTCGTGGCGACGCTGGCGCTGAGCGCGCTGCTGGCGGCCTGTGGCAAGACCGAGGCGCCCAAGCCCACGGCCGAGGCACTGGCTCCTGCACCGGCAGCGGCCACGAAGGTGGTGGTGGGCCTGGACGACAACTTCCCGCCCATGGGCTTCCGCGACGACAAGAACGAGATCGTGGGCTTCGACATCGACATGGCCCGCGAGGCCGCCAAGCGCCTGAACCTGCAGGTCGAGTTCAAGCCGATCGACTGGAGCGCCAAGGAAGCCGAGCTGTCGGGCAAGCGCGTGGACGTGCTGTGGAACGGCCTGACCATCACCCCCGAGCGCAAGGAGAAGATCGCCTTCACCGCGCCCTACATGGAAAACCACCAGATCATCGTGGTGGCGGCCAAGTCCGGCATCAAGGCCAAGGCCGATCTGGCCGGCAAGGTGGTGGGCGCGCAGGACGGCTCCAGCGCCGTGGACGCGGTGAAGAAGGAAGAAGCCGTGGCCAAGAGCTTCAAGGAGTTCAAGACCTTCGGCGACAACATCACCGCGCTGATGGACCTGTCCACCGGCCGCCTCGATGCCGTGGTGCTCGACGAGGTGGTGGGCCGCTACCAGGTGGCCAAGAAGCCCGATGAGTACACCGTGCTCGACGACAACTTCGGCACCGAGGAATACGGCGTGGGCCTGCGCAAGGAAGACACCGAGCTGCACGCCAAGCTCGACGGCGCGCTGACCGAGATGAAGAAGGACGGCACCGCCGGCACCATTGCCACCAAGTGGTTCGGCAAGGACGTGACCAAGTAAACAATTGTTTTAAGTAAAAATGGCTGCCAGCGCTTATCCATAAAGCGCTGGCAGCTATTATTTTTGAAGTATGGACTACATACTCTCCCTTCTCGGGCCGCTGGCGCAGGGTGCGCTGGTGACCCTCAAGCTCTTCGTCATCACGCTGGCGCTGGCCGTGCCGCTGGGCCTGGCCCTGGCGCTGGCGCGCATCTCGCGCTCGGGCGTGCTGAGCCGGGCGGTGGGCGGCTATATCTGGCTGATGCGCGGCACGCCGCTGATGCTGCAGATGCTGTTCATCTATTTCGCGCTGCCCTTCGTGCCCGTGGTCGGCGTGCGCCTGCCGGATTTTCCGGCGGCGGTGGTGGCGTTCGCGCTCAACTACGCGGCCTACTTCGCCGAGATCTTCCGCGCCGGTATCCAGTCGGTGGACCGGGGACAGTACGAGGGCGCCAAGGTGCTGGGCTTCAGCTACGGCCAGACCATGCGCCGCATCGTGCTGCCGCAGATGGTGCGCACCATCCTGCCGCCGATGAGCAACGAGACCATCACGCTGGTGAAGGACACCTCGCTGATCTACGTGCTGGCGCTCAACGACCTGCTGCGCGCCGCGCGCGGCATCGTGCAGCGCGATTTCACCACCACGCCGTTCGTGGTGGCGGCCGCCTTCTACCTGGTGATGACGCTGGTGCTGACCTGGGGCTTCAACCGCCTGGAAAAACGCTATGCCAAATACGATGCCTGACGACGTGATGCTGCAGGCGCGGGACATCCGCAAATCCTTCGCCGGCCACGAGGTGCTCAAGGGCGTCTCGCTGCAAGTAGCGAAGGGCGAGGTGGTGGCGGTGATCGGCCCCTCGGGCTCGGGCAAGAGCACCTTCCTGCGCTGCCTGAACCACCTGGAGGTCATCGACTCCGGCTCGGTGGTGGTCGAGGGCGCGACGCTGGCCAGCACCAATGCGCAGGGCGTGTGCCAGTACGCGCCGGACGCCGAGCTGCGCACCATCCTGCGCCGCATGGGCATGGTGTTCCAGTCGTTCAACCTGTTCCCGCACCTGACGGTGCTGGAGAACGTCATCGAGGCGCCCATGGTCGTCAAGGGCCTGGCCCGCGACGCCATCGTGCCCCGCGCCGAGGAGCTGCTGCGCAAGGTGGGCTTGCTGGAGAAGGCGAACAGCTACCCCGCGCGCCTGTCGGGCGGCCAGAAGCAGCGTGTGGCGATTGCCCGCGCGCTGGCGATGGAGCCAGACATCATGCTGTTCGACGAGCCCACCTCGGCGCTCGACCCCGAGCTGACCGGCGAGGTGCTGCGCACCATGCGCCAGCTGGCCGAGGAGCGCATGACCATGATGGTCGTGACCCACGAGATGGGCTTTGCGCGCGAGGTGGCGCACACCGTGGCCTTCATGGACCAGGGCGAGCTGATCGAGGCCCAGCCGGCGAAGGCGTTCTTCGGGCAGTGCAGCCATCCCCGCATTCAGGCATTTTTGAACAACATGCTCTGAACGAAAGCACCCCGCGCCCATGGCCGCCACCGGAAACGGGGCGGCCATATTTGTTTTTGTAATACCTAAGCCGGTTTTTCTTCCTTCGCCGGCGTAGGACTCCTTCCTACAGTGGTGGGCATGGACGGCAGCTGCCGCCGCCACTGCACAAGGAGTCTCTATGTCCGACCAAGCCACCGAAACCACGCTCGCCCCCGCGCTGGAGCAGGCGCTCAGCCACGCGCTCGAACAGGGCCTGGGCTATGCGGGCGGCGTGCCGCCGCAGCAGGCCTGGGCGCTGGTGCAGGCGGGCGACGCCGTGCTGGTCGACGTGCGCACCGCCGAGGAGCGCAGCTTCGTCGGCCATGTGCCGCAGAGCCTGCACGTCGCCTGGGCCACCGGCACCTCGCTCACCCGCAACCCCCGCTTCGTGCGCGAGCTGGAGGCCAAGCTGGCGGCCTGGGGCGGCAAGGAGGCCGTGGCGCTGCTGCTGTGCCGCTCGGGCAAGCGCTCGGTCGAGGCGGCCAGGGCCGCCGCGCAGGCCGGTTTCGTGCATGTCTTCAACGTGCTCGAAGGCTTCGAGGGCGAGCTCGACGAGCTGCAGCACCGCGGCGGCAGCGACGGCTGGCGCTTTCGCGGTCTGCCGTGGGTGCAGGGCTGAGCGATGGCAGACCATTCCATCGACCACATCGTGGACGAGCTGCGCGCGGCCCGCCACGAATGGCGCGACTCCCAGCGCCGCACCCGCGAACCCGCGGCGCGCGAGCTGCCGTCCAAGGACGCGGTGCGCGCCATCATCGGCCAGCTGGCGGGGGCGCTGTTCCCCATGCGGCTGGGGCCCGAGGAGCTGCACCACGAGAACGAGGACTTCTACGTCGGCTTCACGCTGGGCGCCGCGCTGCGCAGCCTGTACCGGCAGGCGCGGCTCGAGATCGCCTTCCATGCGCGCCACCAGGGCCTGGGCGAGCCGCAGCTGCACGAGCAGGCCGATGCCGCGGTGCAGGCGCTGGCGCAGCAGCTGCCGCCCATCCGCCGGCTGCTGGACAGCGACGTGCTGGCCGCCTACCGGGGCGACCCGGCAGCGCAGGGGGTGGACGAGATCCTGCTGTCCTACCCCGGCGTGCACGCCATGATTCACCACCGCATCGCGCATGTGCTCCACCGCCATGGGCTGCGCCTGCTGGCGCGGCTGATCGCCGAGCAGGCGCACAGCAGCACGGGCATAGACATCCATCCCGGTGCCGAGATCGGCGCGGGCTTCTTCATCGACCACGGCACCGGCGTGGTGATCGGCGAGACCTGCCGCATCGGCCGCGACGTGCGCATCTACCAGGCGGTGACGCTGGGCGCGCGGCGCTTCGAGAGCGACGAGGCCGGCAACCTGCGCAAGGGCGAGCCGCGCCACCCCATCGTCGAGGACGAGGTGGTGATCTACGCGGGCGCCACCATCCTGGGCCGCGTCACGCTGGGCCGGGGTGCGGTGATCGGCGGCAACGTCTGGGTGACCGAGAGCGTGCCGCCCGGCGCCAGCGTGTCGCAGGCCTCGCTGCGCCACGAGGTGCGCAAGCCGGCCAGCCCGCGCGCACCGGCGCTGGCGCCCGCTTCCTGAATTTTTCCATCCCCCACAGAACGGAGTTTGTATGAGTGCAACGGTAGGCGGTACGACCGCATTGGGCGACAACGCAGCACGGCAGTTGGCGAATGCCACCAAGACCGCGCCACAGCTGGCCACGATCAGCCCGCGCTGGCTGACGCATTTGCTGCAATGGGTGCCGGTGGAGGCGGGCATCTACCGCGTCAACCAGGTCAAGAATCCCGAGTCCATCAAGGTCACCTGCACCGCCAAGGAGGCCGAGAACCAGCTGCCGCGCACCTTCGTCGACTACGACGAGAAGCCGCGCGAGTACTTCCTGAACGCCGTCTCCACCGTGCTCGACGTGCACACGCGCATCTCGGACCTGTACAGCAGCCCGCACGACCAGATCAAGGAGCAGCTGCGCCTGACCATCGAGACCATCAAGGAGAACCAGGAAAGCGAGCTCATCAACAACCCCGACTACGGCCTGCT
>JBLZYV010000055.1:0-29391 GCA_050282565.1 Comamonas sp. | reverse complement strand
GAGTGGTACGAGGTGCCGCTGGCCACGCTGGCGGCGCTGGAGCGCTGCCGCCAGCGCGGCGGCCGCGTGGTGGCCGTGGGCACGACCACGGTGCGCACGCTGGAATCCTGGGCGAAGAGCGGCCAGGCCACGGGCGACACCGACATCTTCATCACGCCGGGCTTCCAGTTCCAGGTGGTCGATCTGCTGATCACCAACTTCCACCTGCCCAAGAGCACGCTGATGATGCTGGTCAGCGCCTTCGCCGGCTACGAGCACATCATGGCGATGTACCGCCACGCCATCGAGCAGCGCTACCGCTTCTTCAGCTACGGCGACTCGATGCTGCTGCGCCGCACGCTGGTATAAAAAAGAGAGCTTCTAGCGCTCTCCATCATTGGGTTTCAGATGGAAAACCATCTGAAACTATAGTGCAGCAAGCGCCAGCAGCTCTCTTTTTTGAAAGATCCGACGATCAGGACAGCGTGACGCGCGCGAACTTGCGCTTGCCCACCTGCACCACGTAGGTGCCGGCGCCCAGCTTCAGGCCCTTGTCGCTGACCACGCCGCCCTCGATGCGCACGCCGCCGCCGTCGATCAGGCGGTTGGCCTCGCTGGTCGAAGGCGCCAGGTTGGCCTGCTTGAGCAGCGCGCCGATGCCGATGGGCGCGCCCGACAGGCTGACCTCGGGGATGTCGTCCGGGATGCCGCCCTTGCTGCGGTTCATGAAATCCTGCTCGGCCGCATCGGCCGCGGCCGCGCTGTGGAAGCGCACCGTGATCTCCTTGGCCAGCATCACCTTCGCGTCCTTGGGGTTGCGCCCGCCCGCCACCTCGGCCTTGAGCTTGGCGATCTCGGCCAGGCTCTGGAAGGACAGCAGCGTGAACCAGTCCCACATCAGCGTGTCCGAGATCGACAGCACCTTGGCGAACATGGTGTTCGCGTCCTCGGTGATGCCGATGTAGTTGTGCTTGGACTTGGACATCTTGTCCACGCCGTCCAGGCCCACCAGCAGCGGCATGGTCAGCACGCACTGCGCCTCCTGGCCGTACTCCTGCTGCAGGTGGCGGCCCATCAGCAGGTTGAACTTCTGGTCGGTGCCGCCCAGCTCCAGGTCGGCCTTGAGCGCCACCGAGTCATAGCCCTGCATCAGCGGGTAGAGGAACTCGTGCACGCTGATCGAGCTGCCGTCGGTGAAGCGCTGGTGGAAGTCGTTGCGCTCCATCATGCGCGCCACCGTGTACTTGGCCGCCAGCTGGATCATGCCGCGCGCGCCCAGCTTGTCGCTCCACTCGCTGTTGTAGCGGATCTCGGTGCGCGCCGGATCCAGCACCTTGGCGGCCTGCTGGTAGTAGGTCTCGGCGTTGGCCTGGATCTGCTCGGGCGTCAGCGGCGGGCGCGTGGTGTTGCGGCCCGAGGGGTCGCCGATCAGCGTGGTGAAGTCGCCGATCAGGAAAATCACCTGGTGACCCAGGTCCTGCAGCTGGCGCATCTTGTTCAGCACCACCGTGTGGCCGATGTGGATGTCGGGCGCCGTCGGGTCCAGCCCGAGCTTCACGCGCAGCGGCACACCGGTCGCCTCCGAACGCGCCAGTTTGCGCTCCCACTCCTCGCGCGGCAGCAGCTCATCGACGCCGCGCAGCGAGATTTCCAGGGCCTGCCGCACACGGTCGGTCACGGGGTAATTTGTAACAGTCGATTGATTCATAAGGGTTTCTCTAGTCCCATCGGCGGGGATGACCGGTATACTTGCGGCCCATTGTCGCGTGGGATTTTAGTCTGCTCCCGCAACGAGCCCGGCCCGCGCACATCCAGATACCCCCGTGCTTGCACGACAACGGCTGCCAACGCCCCGCAGCCGTTTTTGCCGTCTGCCTACGGCGTCCGGCAAGCACACTGACCGATCGAACCAGGATGACGATTTGAACAACGGACTCGTTTCCAGCGGCCAGGCCTTCCTCAGCCGGCTGGCTGCCAGCGCCCAGCGGCATCCCCGGCGCGTAGCCGCCGTGCTGTCCCTGCTGCTCATGACCGGAGGCGGCGGCGCCTTCGCCGTGGCACAGCTCCAGCCCACCGCCGCTGACATGCCGGTGCACAGCGTCGAATACAGCGTGCCCTCGCTGGCCTCCGACATCTCCATCGCCGACCTGGTGGACGGCCCCGGCTTCACGCTCTACCGCTCCGAGCAGGTGCGCAGCGGCGACTCGCCCGAGACCCTGCTGCGCCGTCTGGGCGTGGCCGACCCGGCCGCGGCCGCCTTCCTGCGCAGCAATGCCAAGGCGCGCAACGCCATCGTCGGCCGCACCGGCCGCCTGGTGACGGCCGAAGCCACCAACGACCACCAGCTCGCCAGCCTCACCGTGCGCTGGGCGGCCGACGACAGCGACGTGTTCCAGCGCCTGACCATCCGCCGCAGCCAGGACGCCAAGGCCGCCGGCAAGTTCGACGTGGTCACCGAATTCGTGCCGCTCACCAAGAGCCTGCGCCTGGCCGGCGGCATCGTGCGCGGCACGCTGTACTCGGCCACCAACGCGGCCGACGTGCCGCAGAGCGTCGTCAGCCAGCTGACCGATGCGCTGGCCGACCAGGTCGACCTGCGCAAGGCCATCCGTCCCGGCGCCCGCTTCTCGCTGGTCTACGAAACCCTCGAGGCCGACGGCGAGATCCTGCGCAGCGGCCGCCTGCTGAGCGCCGAGCTGCGCAACGCCGGCAAGACCTACGAGGCCGTGTGGTTCCAGGAAGACCCGCAGGCCAAGGGCGGCTACTACAACTTCGCCGGCAACAGCCTGCAGCGCGGCTTCAGCTCGCCGGTGCGCTACACCCAGGTGACCAGCGCCTTCGCGATGCGCATCCACCCCATCCACAAGACCTGGCAGGCCCACAAGGGCACCGACCTGGCCGCGCCCACCGGCACGCCGGTGCTGACCGTGGCCGACGGCACCGTCAGCTTTGCCGGGGTGCAGAGCGGCTACGGCAACGTGGTCTTCATCGACCATGCCAACGACCAGGAAACCGTCTACGCCCACCTGAGCCGCATCGACGTCAAGCCCGGCCAGAAGGTGCGCCAGGGCGACGAGATCGGCGCCGTGGGGCAGACCGGCTGGGCCACCGGCCCGCACCTGCACTTCGAGTTCCGCGTCGACGGCGAGCAGCGCGACCCGCTGGCCATGGTGGCCAGCAGCACCAGCGCCGCCCGCCCCATCGCCAAGCTGGCACGCCCGGCCTTCGACAAGTTCACCACCAGCATGCGCCTGGCGCTGAACGCCGCCGAGCAGAGCAGCGCCGCCGGCGCCGAATAAGCGCGCGGCTCACCGGCCCCGGCGAGCTATGCTTGCCGGGGCCTTTTGTTTTTTGGGTACGCAGATGACAGATCTCTTTATCGGCCTGATGTCAGGCACCTCGCTCGACGGCGTGGACGGCGTGCTGCTTCGCTTCGACGGCGAAAAACCCGTGGTCGCGCGGCACGAGTCAGCGCCTTTCGCGCCGGCGCTGAAGGCCGAGCTGCTGGCGCTGAACAGCGCCGGTAGCAACGAGCTGCACCGCGCGGCGCTGGCCGCCAACGCGCTGGCCGAGGGCTATGCCGAGGTCGTGCAGCAGCTGCTGCGGCAGACCGGCACGCCGGCCTCGTCGGTGGCCGCCATCGGCGCCCATGGCCAGACGGTGCGCCACCAGCCCGGGCTGTGGGACGGCACCGGCTACACGCTGCAGCTGAACAACCCGGCCCTGCTGGCCGAGCGGACCGGCATCACCGTGGTGGCGGACTTCCGCAGCCGCGACGTGGCGGCCGGCGGCCAGGGCGCGCCGCTGGTGCCGGCCTTCCACCAGGGCGTGTTCGGCCAGCCGGGCGCGCTGGCCTGGGCGGTGAACATCGGCGGCATCTCCAACCTCAGCCGGATGGACGGCCGCGAGGGCGAGCCCAACGTGCGCGGCTGGGACTGCGGCCCCGGCAACGCGCTGATGGACCACTGGTGCCAGCGGCACACCGGCCAGGCCTATGACGACGGCGGCCGCTGGGCGGCCTCGGGCCGGGTCATTGCACCGCTGCTGCAGTCCCTGCTCGCCGAACCCTACCTGGCCCAGCCCGCGCCCAAGAGCACCGGGCGCGACCTGTTCCACCCCGGCTGGCTGCAGGCGCAGCTCGCCGTGCATGGCGCCGGCGCGGCACCGGCCGACGTGCAGGCCACGCTGACCGAATTCACGGCCCAGGCCATCGCGCAGGACCTGCTGGCCCACGGCGCCGCGGCCGGGCAGTGCGTGGTGGTCTGCGGCGGCGGCGCGCTCAACACCCATTTGATGCAGCGCCTGGCCGCGCTGCTGCCGGGCCTGCCGGTGCAGGCCTCGGACGCGCTGGGACTGCCGCCGCTGCAGGTCGAGGCCGCGGCCTTTGCCTGGCTGGCCCGCCAGACCCTGCGGCGCCTGCCCGGCAACCTGCCGGCGGTGACCGGCGCGCGCGGCCCGCGCGTGCTGGGTGCGGTCTATCCGGCCTGATTGCCACCAAAACCATAGCTTCTTGCGCTTGATGGATAAGCGCTAGCAGCCTATTTGACCCAAAAATCAGGCGTCGTGGGCATCGTCCACCTGGTCACTGCCCTGGCCGCGCAGGTTCTCGTCCTGCGGCGCGAGCTGCCAGAAGATCAGCGCCGACAGCATGGTGATCAAGCCCATGCAGACGAAGGTGGCCTGGAACGCGCCCTGCGCATGCTCGCCCGCCACGGCGGTGGCGCCGTGGCCGTCGAAGGTGGTCAGGATGGCACCCGCCGTGGCCACGGCCATGCCGAGGGACACCATCTGCACCATGGACAGCAGGCTGTTGCCGCTGCTGGCCATGGTCTTGTTCAGGTCCTTGAGGGTCACCGTGTTCATGGCCGTGAACTGCATGGAGTTGATGGCGCCGAACAGCGCCAGCTGCGCGATCTTGAAGCCCAGCGGCTCGGCCGGCGACGACAGCGCGAAGCTCGCCATGAGGACGCCCAGCAGCAGCGTATTGCCCACCAGCACCCGGCGGTAGCCGAAGCGGCCGATCACCGCCACCGCGGCCTTCTTCATCGCCATGCCCGACAGCGCCGACGGCAGCATCATCATGCCGGCCTGCATGGGCGAGTAGTCCATGGTCACCTGCAGCAGCAGCGGGATCAGGAACGGCATGCTGCCGCTGCCCAGCCGCGCGAACAGGTTGCCCAGCAGGCCGATGCGCAGCGTGGGCACCGAGAACAGCTGCGGCGAGAACAGCGGGCCGGGGTGGCGCAGCGCGTGCAACCAGTAGGCCGCCAGGCTGGCGAGGCCGGCCAGCATCAGCAGCAGCCCCGCGGCGCGCCCCATGCCCATGCCCGAAAGGCCATCGAGCGACAGTGACACCGCTACCATGCCGAAGGCCAGCATGCCGTAGCCCACGCCGTCGAAGCGGCCGACCGGCGGGCTGTCGATGGTCGGCATGTAGCGCAGCGCGGCGGCCACGCCGACCAGACCCACCGGCACGTTGATCAGGAAGATCCAGTGCCACGAGGCCAGCTCCACCAGCCAGCCGCCCAGCGTGGGGCCGACCAGCGGGCCGATCAGCCCCGGGATGGCGACGAAGCTCATCGCCTGCAGGAATTCCTCGCGCGGAAAGCTGCGCAGCACCACCAGCCGCCCCACCGGCAGCAGCAGCGCGCCGCCCAGGCCTTGCAGCACGCGGAAGGCCACGAGCTGGTCCACCGTGCGCGCCATCGCGCACAGCAGCGAGGCCAGCATGAAGCAGATGATCGCGCCGATGAACACGCGCTTGGCGCCGAAGCGGTCGGCGATCCAGCCCGAGGCCGGGATCAGCATGGCCATCGCCAGCGAATACGCCACCACCACCGACTGCATGCGCAGCGGGCTCTCGCCCAGGCTTGCCGCCATCGACGGCAGCGCGGTGTTGACGATGGTGGCGTCCAGCGTCTGCATGAAGAAGCCGATGGCCACCAGCCACAGCACCATGGACGACGCGGGGCGCGAGGCGGAGTCGGTCATGCCAAAGCCCCAAAGAAAAAGCCGCTGAGGACAGCGGCTTGGTGAACCTGGTGCGGTCTCACACCGAGAAGCTCGACCCGCATCCGCAGGTGGTGCTCGCATTCGGGTTCTTGATGACGAACTGCGCGCCCTGCAGGTCTTCCTTGTAGTCGATCTCGGCGCCGACCAGGTACTGGTAGCTCATGGCGTCGATGAGCAGCGACACGCCATTCTTGCTCATGGTCGTGTCGTCCTCGTTGGTGATCTCGTCGAACGTGAAGCCGTACTGGAAACCCGAGCAGCCGCCGCCCTGCACGAACACGCGCAGCTTCAGGTCGGGGTTGCCCTCCTCGGCGATCAGGTCGGCCACCTTGGCGGCGGCGCTGTCGGTGAAGACGATGGGCGCGGGCATTTCCGTCACGGGGGTTTCGGCAACAGCACTCATGGGAATAACTCCGGGAAATCTATGGAACTGGCGCCATGCTACTGCATCGCCGCACCGCGTGCAGGCCCGCCGGGGCGAGACGGCAATTGGAGTAAGGACATTGCGAAGGCTTGCCCAGGCTGTCGCCTGCACGATAACGGCGGCCCGGGGCGCCCGCACCCAGGTTCGTAGAATCCTCTTCCCCGCGCCTGCGCAGCCACTCTTCCATGCCCATGTCCCCCAAACCTCTCCTCCCCTCCGCACTGCTGGCCCTGTCGCTGGCCAGCGCCTGCCTGCCCGCCCACGCGGCCTGGCCCGACAGGCCGGTCACCCTGGTGGTCGGCTTCACCGCGGGCGGCTCGGCCGACATCCTGGCGCGCACGATCTCCGATCCGCTGTCGCGGCGCCTGGGCGTGCCGGTGATCGTGGACAACGTGGCCGGCGCGGGCGGCAGCATCGCCGCGCAGAAGGTAGTGCGCGCGCGCCCCGACGGCTACACGATCTTCCTCGGCTCCAGCAGCGAGGTCATCCTGTCGCGCTATTTCAACAACGCCATCGCCTACGACGGCGCCAAGGACCTGCGCGCCGTGACCCTGGTCGGCGTCATGCCCATGGTGCTGGTTGCCGGTCCGCGCACGCAGGCCAGCTCCGTGGACACCATGCTCGCCCAGGCCAAGGCCCAGCCCGGCAAGGAGAACTTCGCGTCGTCGGGCATGGGCACGGCGCTGCACATCGCCGGCGAACTCATCAACCAGCAGGCTCACGTGTCAATCCAGCACGTGCCCTACAAGGGCGCCGTGCCCATGCTGACGGACCTCATCGGCGGCAATGTGGACTATGGCTTCTTCATGGTGCCGTCGATCCAGGGCTACCTCAAGGACGGCAAGGTCAAGCCGCTGGGCACCACGTCCAAGACCTCGTGCGCCGTGCTGGCCGGCGTGCCGGCGCTGTCCTCGTCCAAGGCCCTGGCCGGCTACGACTTCGGCATCTGGACCGGCATCTTCACGCCCAAGGCCGTGCCCGACGACGTAGCCGGCAAGCTGAACCGCGAGATCAACGCCGTGCTGCGCGAGCCCCAGGTGGCCGAGAAGCTCGACCAGGCCTGCATCGAGCACGCGGGCGGCACGCAGGCCGATTTCGAGCGCCTGATCCGGGCCGACGTGCAGAAGGTGCGCCAGGTCGCCACGCCCGAGATCGGCGCCGTGCGCTGACCCGACACCTACAGGAGACCAACATGAACACCCCCGACCTGCTGCTGCAGAACGTCCGCCCCTTCGGCGGCCCCCTGGATGGCGAAGCCTGCGACGTGCTCGTCCAGCAGGGCCGAATCGCCGCCATCGGCCCGGCGCTGACCGCGCCGCAGGGCGCGGAGCGCATAGCCGGCCAGGGCCAGCTGCTGCTGCCCGGCCTGGTCGAAGCCCACACCCACCTGGACAAGACGCTCTGGAACCTGCCCTGGTACCGCAACGAGGTGGGCAACCAGCTCATCCACCGCATCGAGAACGAGCGCGCCTACCGGGCACAGGGTGGGCACGACAGCGCCGCGCAGTCGCTGGCGCTGGCCCGCGAGTTCCTGGCCCAGGGCACCACGCGCATCCGCAGCCATGCCGACGTCGACACCGAGATCGGCCTGCGGCATGTGGAGGGCGTGCTGCAGACCCGCGAGGCCATGGCACCCTGGCAGGAGATCCAGATCGTGGCCTTTCCGCAGTCAGGCCTGCTACAGCGCCCGGGCACCGCGCAGCTGCTCGACGAAGCCCTGGCGCTGGGCGCCGACGTGCTGGGCGGGCTGGACCCCTGCGCCATCGACGAGGACCCGGTGCGCTCGCTCGACGTGCTGTTCGAGATCGCCGAGCGCCACGACAAGCCGCTGGACATCCACCTGCACGAGAGCGGCGACATGGGCGCGTTCTCGCTGAAGCTGATCCTGGATCGCGTCGAGGCCCATGGCCTGCAGGGCCGCGTGGCCATCAGCCACGGCTTCTGCCTGGGCGACCTGGCCGCGCCGGCGCGCGACGCGCTGCTGGCCCGCATGGCGCGCCTGGGCGTCACGCTCATTACCAGCGCGCCGCCGTCGCGCTCGGTGCCGCCGCTGCAGGCCTGCCTTGCGGCCGGCGTGCGCGTGGCCGGCGGCAACGACGGCATCCGCGACACCTGGTCACCCTATGGCCAGCCCGACATGCTGGAGCGCGCCATGTTCATCGGCCTGCGCAACAACCTGCGCCGCGACGACGAGATCGAGCAGGCCCTGCATTGCGTGACCCAGGCCGGTGCCGAGGTCTGCGGCTTCGGCGATTACGGCCTGGCGCCCGGCTGCCGCGCCGACCTGGTGCTGCTGCCGGCGCAATGCGCGGCCCATGCGGTGTGCGCGCGCCCGCCGCGCTCGCTGGTCGTGGCAGGCGGCCGCATCGCCGCACGGGATGGCAAGCTGCTGGCGGCTTGAAGCAGGCATAGAAAAAGCCGCCGGAACTTGCGTTCCAGGCGGCTTTCTCGGGGAGCAGCTCCGAAGAGCCTTTCCCGCAGCAGGTGAAGCGGATTAACGCTTCGAGAACTGCTTGGCGCGGCGTGCGGAGTGCAGGCCGACCTTCTTACGTTCCACTTCGCGGGCGTCGCGGGTCACGAAGCCGGCTTGGCTCAGGACGGGCTTCAGTGCTGCGTCGTAGTCGATCAGGGCGCGGGTGATGCCGTGGCGGGCTGCGCCTGCCTGGCCGGATTCACCGCCACCGTGGACGTTGATCTGGATGTCGAAGGCTTCGACGTTGCCAGTCAGCACCAGGGGCTGCTTTGCGATCATGATGGAGGTTTCGCGGCCGAAATACTGCTGAATGTCCTTGCCATTCACCGTAATCTTGCCGGAACCCTTCTTCAGAAACACGCGGGCGACGCTGGATTTGCGACGGCCGGTGCCATTGTTCCAATCACCAATCATTGCAACTCCTTAGATTTCCAGCGGCTTGGGCTGTTGAGCGGTGTGAGGATGCTCACCGCCGCCGTACACCTTGAGCTTCTTGATCATGGCGTAGCCGAGGGGGCCCTTGGGCAGCATGCCCTTGACAGCCTTCTCCAGCGCGCGGCCAGGGTGCTTGGCCTGCAGGTCGCGGAAGTTGGTAGCCGTGATACCGCCGGGGAAACCCGAGTGGCGATAGTAGATCTTGTCCAGGTTCTTGGTGCCGGTGACCTTGAGCTTGGAGGCGTTGATGATGACGATGAAGTCGCCGGTATCAACGTGAGGCGTATAAATGGCTTTGTGCTTGCCGCGCAGACGGAGTGCCACTTCGCTGGCGACACGTCCGAGCACCTTATCGGTGGCGTCAATCACAAACCACTCGTGCACGACCTCAGCGGGTTTTGCGCTGAATGTAGACATGAGTTTTCTCTTTCAAGAAGGTTTGGCGGGCCCTTTTCCGCGGTCGGTGCCTCTTCTGGTGAGAGGCCTCTTAGGCGGGGTCATGGCCGGCTTGCGCAAACAAGGATGCCTCAACAACGTATCCATGGGCCAGGAGCCTGGCTCTGGAGCTGTTTTGCGCAAGTCTTCCATTCTTCGTCGCGGGGTCCAAAAATCGCTGCGAAGCCCGCCATTATACAAAAAACCGTTTTCATGGCAAAGCGAGTACCATTGGCGACTATGTTCAGCTACCGCCATGCCTTCCATGCGGGCAACCATGCCGACGTGCTCAAGCACAGCATGCTGCTCGCCATCCTGCAATACCTCACGCAAAAGGAGGCGGCGCTGGCAGTGCTCGACACCCATGCAGGCGCCGGGCTGTACCGGCTGGACGGCGACTACGCCAGCACCAGCGGCGAGGCGGCCGACGGCATCCTGCGGCTGGAGCAGGCCGAGAAGCTCGCACCGCTGCTGCAGGACTATGTGGATGCGGTGCGCAGCTTCAACGCCGGCCCGCGCATCCTGGCCTACCCGGGTTCGCCCTTCCTGGCGCAGCAGCAGTTGCGCCCGCACGACAAACTCAAGCTGTTCGAGCTGCACCCCACCGACATGCGCTCGCTGAGCGGCAACGTGGCCCAGCTCGAGGCCGGGCGCCAGGTGCAGGTGCTGCACGAGGACGGTTTCGAGGGCGTGAAGAAATTCCTGCCGCCGCCGTCGCGCCGCGGCCTGCTGCTGTGCGATCCGAGCTACGAGATCAAGACCGACTACATGAAGGTCGCCGACATGGTGGCCGACGGGCTCAAGCGCTTTCCCACCGGCACCTACGCGGTCTGGTACCCGATCATCCCGCGGCCCGAGGCGCACGAGCTGCCGCGCCGCCTGCGCACCATGGCCACCAAGGCCGGCAAGGGCTGGCTGCATGCCACGCTGACCGTCAAGTCCAGCAAGATCTCGAGCAACTTGCAGGGCGAGAAGAAGCGCCCCGGCCTGCCCGCCAGCGGCATGTTCGTCGTCAACCCGCCCTACACGCTGCAGGCCCAGCTCAAGGCCGCGCTGCCGCAGATGGTGGAGCTGCTGCGCCAGGACAGCAACGCGGGCTTCACGCTGGAGAGCGCGGGCGTCTGAAGCCCTAGCGGCGCTTGCGGGGCGGCGCCTTGGCCGCCGGGCGCTTGGCCGGCACCACTGCCTTCTTGCGGGCGGGCGTGGACGCCGAGGCGTGGGTCTTGCGGTGCGGCGAGGTCACGAAGGACGGGCATTCTTCCTTGCCTTCGGCCAGCGTCCACATTTCCACCGGCTTGATGCCCAGGCCCAGCATGCCCAGTTCCTGCGCGGCGGCCTGGCTCAGGTCGATGACCCGGCCTTCGCTGTAGGGCCCGCGGTCGTTGATGCGCACCACCACGGTCTTGCTGGTGACGGTGCTGCGCACGCAGACCAGCGAACCGAAGGGCAGCGTGCGGTGTGCGGCCGTGAGGTCACCCTGGTCGAAGCGCTCGCCGCTGGCCGTCTTGCGCCCATGGAAGCGCCCGCCATACCACGAGGCCATGCCGCGCTGGTCGCTGTCGCGCCAGTCCTCGGGCGGCTGGAGGGGGCTGTCGGGAATGCGCCGCTGCAGGCTGCGGCCATCGAACATGCCGCCATAGGGGCGCAGCACCGGGGGCAGCAGGCCTTCGCCCGAATAGGCTTCGGAGTAGGCGCCGGACTGGTCCTCGGCGGGCATGGCCGGCTCAGGTTGAGGAGCGGGCGCCGGCGCGCGGGGCGCGGCCTTGGGCGCAGGCGCTGGCCGCTTGGCGGGTGCCGGCACGGGCTCGGGTTCGGACTCCGCTTCCGTCGTGGGCGCATTGGCGCAGGCCGTGAGCAGGCCAGCGGCCAGGGCGCCGAGCAGCGCGGTGCGGATACGGGTGCGGGCGCGTGGCCAGGCGGCTATCCCCAGGGGCATGCGGTCACTTCCTTCAGGCTGATGCCGCCGGCCCCGCGCTTGCGCCGGGGGCCGACTACAACCCCAGGCGTTCGCAGATGGCCAGGGTGGCGGCGCTTTGGTTCATCGTATAGAAGTGCAGGCCCGGCACGCCGCGTCGGCGCAGTTCCTCGCACATCTGCGTGACCACATCCAGGCCGAAGGCACGGATGCTGGCCGCATCATCTCCATAGGCCTGCAGCCTCAGCCGGATCCAGCGCGGGATCTCGGCGCCGCAGGCGTCGGAAAAACGCATCAGCTGCGTCGATCCGGTGATCGGCATGATACCGGGGATGACCGGCGTATCAATTCCGAGTTTTTGTAAATCATCTTTAAATCTGAAATACGAATCGGGATTGAAGAAGTACTGGGTGATGGCCGAGTCCGCGCCCGCGCGCACCTTGGTGGCGAAGGCCTGCAGGTCGGCCTCGGGCGTGCGCGCCTGCGGGTGCACCTCGGGGTAGGCCGCCACCTCGATGTGGAAGACGTCGCCCGTGCTCTCGCGGATGAAGGCCACCAGGTCGCTGGCGTACTGGAACTCGCCGCCCAGGCCGTAGCCGCTGGGCAGGTCGCCGCGCAGCGCCACCAGGCGCTGGACGCCCATGGCCTGCAACTGCGCGAGCTGCTCGCGCACCGATTCCTTGGTCGCACCTATGCACGAGAAGTGCGAGGCAGCCTCCACGCCCTCCTGCAGGATGGACTGCACCACCGAGAACGTGCCCTGCTGCGTGGAGCCGCCGGCGCCGTAGGTGACCGAGCAGAACTGCGGCTGGCGCGCATAGAGCTGCTGGCGCACGACGCGTAGCTTTTCCGCGCCTTCGGGCGTCTTGGGCGGGAAGAATTCAAAACTGATGGGGAAGCTCATGATGGGTATCACCGCTTGGCGTGAATGAAGAACTCGCGGTTGCCGTCGCCGCCCTCGATGGGCGAATCCAGCCAGGCCTGCACCTGCAGGCCCAGGCCGTCCAGGCAGTCGCGGATGCGCTGCTCGACCACGGCGTACAGCGCCGCGTCGCGCACGATGCCGCCCTTGCCGACCTGGCCGGGCTGCAGTTCGAACTGCGGCTTGACCAGCATCAGCAGGTGGCCGCCGGTCTTGAGCAGCGGCGCCACGGCGGGCAGCACCAGCGTGAGCGAGATGAAGGACAGGTCGCCGGTGACGAAATCGAACGCGGGCGTGGTGTCGACCTGCTCCAGCCCGGCGCGGCGGCGGCGCGGCAGCTGCGAGCGGTCCTGCACCTGGCTGGCCTTGGCGGCGCGCTCGGCCTTGAAGGACTCGATCTCGGCGTCGGAAGCGTCGCCGCTGCCGTCGCTGTCTTCGTAATCATCGGCCACCATGCCACCGTTGCGCATCCAGGCGTAGGGTGCGACCGGCTGGGTGTCGTTGTCCTCGGCCTCCTCGACGCGCTCGGACAGCGCCTCCTCGCAGGCTTCCTGCAGGCCGTCGGCGGTCATCGCGCGGGCGTTCAGGCCCTCGATGCCGATCACGCGCGCATCGGCGCGCAGGCGCTCGTGCAACTGGGCGTGGCCCACGTCGACGCCGACCACCTGCGCGGCGCCGGCCTGCAGCAGGCAGTCGGTGAAGCCGCCGGTGCTCTGGCCGACATCGAGGCAGCGCAGGCCGACGACGGCAATGCCCGTCGCCGCGAGCGCGCCTTCGAGCTTGAGGCCACCGCGCGAGATGTAGCGCGCCTCTGCAGCGTCAAGCAGTTGCACCTCGGAGCCGGCGGGAATCTCGTCGCCGTTCTTGGCGACCTGGACCCACGGCGCCAGCGGCGACAGCCGCCATTGCACGCCGGCGGCGATCAGGCGCTGCGCCTGCGAACGCGTGGACGCATGGCCTGCATCCACCAGAAAAACATCGGCGCGCATGGCGCTGTCCTCTCTTGTTTTGATAGCTGCTGGCGCTTGCTATTTACCGAATTCAAATGCTTTTCCATCTGAAAACGGCTGGTGGCAAGCGCCAGAAGCTATTGCTTTAGTAGCGGTAGGTATCGGGCTTGTAAGGGCCCTGCTTGCTCACGCCGATGTAGGCGGCCTGGCTGTCGGTCAGCTCGGTGAGCTGCGCGCCGACCTTCTTCAGGTGCAGGCGGGCAACCTTCTCGTCGAGCACCTTGGGCAGCACGTAGACCTTGCCGACCTCGTAGGCGTCGGGGCGGGTGAACAGCTCGATCTGCGCCAGGGTCTGGTTGGCGAAGGAGTTGCTCATCACGAAGCTGGGGTGGCCGGTGGCGCAGCCCAGGTTCACCAGGCGGCCCTTGGCCAGCAGGGTGATCTTCTTGCCGTCGGGGAAGGTGATCTGGTCGACCTGGGGCTTGACCTCTTCCCACTCGTACTTCTCGATCGAGGCGACGTCGATCTCGTTGTCGAAATGGCCGATGTTGCAGACGATGGCCTGGTCCTTCATCGCGGCCATGTGCTCGTGGCGGATGATGTCCTTGTTGCCGGTGGTGGTCACGAAGATGTCGCACTTGTCGGCGGCGTACTCCATGGTCACCACGCGGTAGCCTTCCATCGCGGCCTGCAGGGCGTTGATGGGGTCGATCTCGGTCACCCAGACCTGGGCTGACAGCGCACGCAGCGCCTGGGCCGAGCCCTTGCCCACATCGCCGTAGCCGGCCACGCAGGCGACCTTGCCTGCGATCATCACGTCGGTGGCGCGCTTGATGCCGTCCACCAGCGATTCGCGGCAGCCGTACAGGTTGTCGAACTTGCTCTTGGTCACCGAGTCGTTGACGTTGATGGCGCGGAACAGCAGCGTGCCCTTGGCCGACATCTCGTTGAGGCGGTGCACGCCGGTGGTGGTTTCCTCGGTCACGCCCATGATCTGGGCGCTCTTGCGGCTGTACCAGGTAGCGTCCTGCGCCAGCTTGGCCTTGATGGCGGCGAAGACGATGCGCTCTTCCTCGCTGGTGGGGTTGGCCAGCACGGACAGGTCCTTCTCGGCGCGCTTGCCCAGGTGCATGAGCATGGTGGCGTCGCCGCCGTCGTCCAGGATCATGTTCGGGCCTTCGCCCTCGGTGCCGGCGGCGCCGAATTCAAAGATCTTGTGGGTGTAGTCCCAGTAGTCTTCCAGCGACTCGCCCTTGATGGCGAACACCGGCGTGCCGGTAGCGGCGATGGCGGCGGCGGCGTGGTCCTGCGTCGAGAAGATGTTGCACGAGGCCCAGCGCACGTCGGCGCCCAGGGCCTTCAGCGTCTCGATCAGCACGGCGGTCTGGATGGTCATGTGCAGCGAGCCGGTGATGCGCGCGCCCTTGAGCGGCTGGGCGGCGGCGAACTCCTCGCGCACGGCCATCAGGCCGGGCATCTCGGTCTCGGCGATGCGGATCTCTTTGCGGCCCCAATCGGCCAGGGTGATGTCGGCAATGGCCGAGTCTGCGGAAACGGGGCGAACGGCAGCGTTCATGGTTTTCTCCAGTGACGAATGAAAAACCACGTTCTGCGGGGAACTTGGGGGAAAGAACCTCACCGCACAGAAAGCGTGGGTGAGCGTCGTTGCGGGTGCAATGGACTAGAGCATTGCCGACTTTTCGAGCCTCGCACCGCCTGGTGCTGCAACGCTCCTCGAAAAGCGAAGAACGCGTATTGTAGCGGAGGCCTACAATCCCCGCAGACCCTTTTGCTGTTTTCCATGGCCTCCTCCCTGCACCGCACCAATTCGTTCGACATCCTCCGGATCAGTGCGGCCCTGGCCGTGATCGTGTGCCACCACTATTACATCAGCGACCGCCAGGGGCCGCCCTGGATGAACGTAGGCATGATCGGCGGCGTGGCGGTGATGACCTTCTTCACCATCAGCGGCTACCTGGTCACCGGCAGCTGGCTGCGCGAGCCGCGCCTGCTGCCCTTCGCCGCCAAGCGCCTGCTGCGTCTGTGGCCGGGCATGCTGGCGGCGGTGGTGCTCAACATTCTGGTGTTCGGCTTGGCCTTCACCAGCCTGCCCGCCCTGGACTTCCTGCGCCATCCGCAGACGCTGGAATACTTCCGCAACCTGCTGCTGTACCGCGCCTATGTCAACCTGCCCGGCGTGTTCGAGCACAACCCGCTGGCCCTGCTGATGAACGGGCCGCTGTGGACGATCCCCATGGAGGCCATGTGCTATGCGGTGCTGGCCGCCGCCGGCGTGCTGGGACTCTTCCGCTACCGCTGGCTGGCCACGCTGGCGCTGCTCGGCTATGTGCTGGTGTTCATCGCGCGCTACAACGCCGACTTCACCGGCACCATGATGCACTGGTACGAGTACCCGGCCTACTTTGCCTGCGGCGCGCTGCTGGCGCTGCACCGCGACCGCTTCGCGCCGCACGCGCTGGCCATCACGGGCGGCCTGATCCCGATCGCGCTGTTCTTCTGGCTCACCGGGCTGCAGCACACCGCCGGCCTGCTGGTGCTGCCCGCGCTGCTGATCTTTCTGGGCTCGCAGTCCTCGGCCTTCTCCGGCCGGCTCAGCCGGCTGGGCGATCCCTCCTACGGCATCTACCTGTCGGGCTGCCCGATCGCCCAGGCGGTGTACGCCACCTGGCCGGGCATGAACTTCTACGCCAGCATGCTGCTGTCCTGCCTGCTGGCGGTGCTGCTGGGCTACCTGCTCTGGCACGCCATCGAGTCGCCCGCGCTGCGGCTCAAGCGCCATCTGCCCGCGCCCGGCAGGACTCTCGGCCCCCGTCCTCGCCGCGCCGCCGAGGCCGGGTAAAATCGCCGCAGTTCCAGCCAGCGCCCGCTGGCTTTGTTTTTTGCCGCCCGCTCCGGGCCGGCTACAGCCCTAGCATCCGAACCGTGTCATACGCTCCCGAAACCCGCCGCCGCCGCACCTTTGCCATCATCTCCCACCCCGACGCCGGCAAGACCACGCTGACCGAAAAGCTGCTGCTGTTCTCGGGCGCGATCCAGATCGCCGGCGCCGTCAAGGGCCGCAAGGCCAGCCGCCATGCCACGTCGGACTGGATGGAGATCGAAAAGCAGCGCGGCATCTCGGTGGCCTCGTCGGTGATGCAGATGAGCTACCGCGACCACGTGGTCAACCTGCTCGACACCCCCGGCCACAAGGACTTCTCGGAAGATACCTACCGCGTGCTCACCGCCGTTGATTCGGCGCTGATGGTGATCGACGCGGCCAACGGCGTGGAATCGCAGACCCGCCGCCTGATCGAGGTCTGCCGCCAGCGCGACACGCCCATCATCACCTTCGTCAACAAGATGGACCGCGAGGTGCGCGACCCGCTGGACATCATGGACGAGGTCGAGCGCGAACTGGGCATGCCCTGCTGCCCCATCACCTGGCCCGTGGGCCAGGGCAAGCAGTTCGGCGGCATCATCAACCTGCGCACGCAGAGCATGACCGTCTTCACCGCCGGCAGCGAGAAGCGCCCCCAGGACTTCGAAGTGATTCCGCTCACCGAAGCCGACCGACTGCGCGCCCGCTTCGGCCAGGCCTTCGACGACGCGCTGGAAAGCATGGAGCTGGCCGTGGGCGCCTCGGCCGAATGGGACCATGAGGCCTTCCTCGCCGGCAAGCTCACGCCCGTGTTCTTCGGCTCGGGCGTGAACAACTTCGGTGTGATGGAAGTGCTGGACGCGGTGGTCGACATGTCGCCCCCGCCCGGCCCGCGCGTGGCCTTCACCGAGGTCAACCGCAACCGCGAGGAAAAGACCATCCGCCCCGAGGACGAGAGCTTCTCGGGCGTGGTCTTCAAGGTCCAGGCCAACATGGACAGCAACCACCGCGACCGCATCGCCTTCGTGCGCGTGGCCTCGGGCAAGTACACGCCGGGCATGAAGATGAAGGTGCAGCGCACCGGCAAGGAGCTGCGCCCCACCTCGGTCGTGACCTTCATGAGCCAGCGCCGCGAGGCCGTGGACGAGGCCTATGCGGGCGACATCATCGGCTTCACCATCCACGGCGGCGTACAGCTGGGCGATTCGATCACCGACGGCCCCAGCCTGCAGTTCACCGGCCTGCCCTTCTTCGCGCCCGAGATGTTCATGACCGTGGTGCTGAAGAACCCGCTGCGCACCAAGCAGCTGCAGCAGGGCCTGATGCAGCTCGGCGAAGAAGGCGCGATCCAGGTCTTCAAACCCGACGCCGGCGGCAACATGCTGCTGGGCGCCGTGGGCCAGCTGCAGTTCGAAGTGGTGCAGCACCGCCTCAAGGCCGAGTACGACTGCGAAGTGCGCCTGGAAGGCTGCCAGTACACCGGCGCGCGCTGGATCACGGCCGACACCCCGGCCGAGCTGCGCGAGTTCGAGCACGCCTACCCGCTGCGCCTGGCGCACGATGCGGCCAACACCCTGGCCTACCTGTGCACCAGCCCCTACGACGTACGCCTGGCGCAGGAGCGCTTCCCCAAGATCCACTTCCATCCGCTGCGCGAGCATGCGGGGCTGGAATTGCAATCGTCCTGAGCAGCCGCCGTATGACTGCTGCGCATCCCCGCAACAACTTCGATTCCCTGCGGCTGCTGGCCGCGCTGGCGGTGCTCTATAGCCACCAGTTCCCGATCACCGGCACCACGCCGCCACCGTGGATGAACGTGGCCATGATCGGCGGCGTGGCGGTGATGACCTTCTTCGTCATCAGCGGCTACCTGGTCACGCTCAGCTGGTGGGCCCAGCCACGCCTGGTGGCATTTACCGCCAAGCGCGTGCTGCGCATCTGGCCGGCGCTGATCACGGTGGTGCTGCTGGGCATGCTGGTGCTCGGCCCCTTCTTCACCACCTTGCCGCTGCCCGAATACTGGCGCAACGCCAGCATGTGGGACTATGCGCGCAACATCGTGCTGCAGATCCGCTTCGCCCTGCCCGGCGTGTTCGTCACGAACCCACACCCCCATGCCGTCAATGGATCGCTGTGGACGATTCCCATCGAAGTCACCTGCTATGCGGTGCTGGCGGCCTGCGGCCTGGTGGGCCTGCTGCGCTGGCGCCTGCTGTGGGCGCTGGCCTGCTTCGGCTACCTGCTGTGGTTCCTGACGAACATGACGCTGGACCTGACCGGCACCATGCACCACCAATGGGAGTTTCCCGCGTACTTCGCGTTCGGCTCGCTGATCGCGACCTTCAACCCATGGTTCATGCGGCACCGGCTGGCCTGCGGCGTGCTGGCCACCGCAGCAGGGCTGCTGGTCTGGGCTCTGGGCTTTCCCTACTCGGCGCTGCTGCTCTTCCTGCCGGCCGTGCTGCTGGGCATAGGCACCGCGTCGTGGCCCGTGCTGTCGCAAGCCGGGCGGTTCGGCGACGTGTCGTACGGCACCTACCTGTATGCCTTCCCCATCCAGCAAAGCGTGCGCGCGCTGTGGCCGGGCCTGGGCTTCACATCCAGCCTGGCGCTGGTCGTGGTGCTGACGCTGGCGGCGGGCTGGCTGTCGTGGCGACTGGTGGAGGAACCGACGCTGCGGCTCAAGCGCTTTTTGCGCTAACGGCCCATGCAGTACAGAAAAGACATCGATGGCCTGCGTGCAATCGCCGTAGGGTCCGTCATCCTCTTTCATGCCGGGTTCCACCACGGCATTTCCGGCGGATTCTTCGGCGTCGATATCTTTTTTGTCATCAGTGGCTTCCTGATCGGCCGCATTCTTTTCGACGAGATATCCGAAGGCCGATTCAGCATCCCGCGTTTCTATGAACGCCGAACGCGTCGCATCCTGCCTGCCTTGCTGGCCATGCTGCTGGTCACCTATGGTTTCGCCAGAGTGCTGCTGGCCCCGCTGGAATTTGCCGATTTCCGCAACAGCCTGTTGGCGACACTGGGCTTTGCGTCAAATATCTACTTCTGGCTCCACAGTGGCTATTTCGAAGCCGCCAGCGAGCTCAAGCCCTTGCTCCATACCTGGAGCCTGGGGGTGGAGGAGCAGTACTACATCCTCTTTCCCTTGCTGGCGTATGCGCTGAGAAAGTCGGCCTGGCGCACCCATGCCTTGGTGCTATGCGCCGTTCTGAGCTTTGTGTGGGCCATCGCCACGGTAACGTCGCAGCCCAATGCGGCTTTCTATCTGCTGCCAGCACGCGCATGGGAACTGCTGCTCGGAGCCCTGGGCGCCCTCTGGGCGAGCCGGCAAACGCTGGGCGCCACGGGGCGGCAGGCCTTGTCCCTCGCAGGACTGGCACTCATCACCTTCTCGATCACTGGCCTCGATGCCAGCCTGCCCCACCCCGGCCTGCACACCTTGGTGCCCACCGCAGGCACTTTGCTCGTGCTCGCGGCCCAGGCACCCCAAGGCATCGCCACCAGAATCCTGGAGCTGCCGCCATTCGTTTTTCTCGGCAAGATCAGCTACAGCGCCTACCTTTGGCACCAGCCCATTTTTGCCTATTGGATGCACCGCTTCGGCAAGCATTCGCTGGAAAAATATGCTCTGCTCCTGATCGCCGCCACCGTAGTGATGGCGTACCTCTCGTGGCGATTGATCGAAGAGCCTGCCCGACGACCTAGCACCACGCCGAACAGGCGCCTGGCCCTGTATTGCGGATACGCGCTGGCCTTGCTTGCAACGATCATGGTTCCGCAGCAATGGATATCTGGATCCCCGGCCAACAAGACCTTGCAGGAACTGGCCCAGATCGAGAATCTTTACGACTATTTTGATTTTCAGAAGAACATCAGAAATGGAGTCTGCCATTCCGTCGCCATGCCCGAGCGCGAGAAAAATGGCTGCCTGGCACGGCGCAGCCAGAACATCGTCCTCTTTGGCGACTCCTATGCCGCCTCTCTCTATGAAGGCCTGAGGACGGTTCGGGATGCGGACTATCCCGGCTATGGGATCATCCAGTTGACCGATGGCAATGCGCCCCCTTTCCTGCTGGAAGGGCAGATCGACGGCGGGGCTTCGCTGCGTGCCATCAACGAGGCGAAGATCAAGACCATTGCCTCGATCCAGCCGGAAAAAATCGTGCTGACCTGGATGATCTTTGGCAAAAACAGTACCAACGATCCCCACAAGGAACTGAAAAAACTCGGCGAGGTCATCGACCGCCTTCGCCAGGCCAGCCCGCACAGTGCCATCGTCGTCATCGGACCGTACCCGAACTGGTCGGTGTCGCTGCAGAAGAACCTGCTGGACTACCTCTCCAAGAACGACAGCTTCCCGCGCTACATGCAGCAAGGCCTGTCCGTACGGGAGCAGGAATGGGATGCCTTCTTTGACAGCCACCTCCGCAAGGCAAGCACTACCTACCTGTCGTCCCAAAAGATATTCTGCAAATCCAGCGGGTGCCTCACCTCGGTGGACGGCAGCGCCCAGGGATTGACCGCCGTGGACTGGGGTCATCTGACCAAGGCCGGCTCCTTGTTCCTGGCCCGGCACCTGGCCGCCGACATCTTCAGGTAGCGCGCCACGCCAACCATGATTTCCTTCTTCCCCATGCAAGCACTCAGCGCCTGGAATCCTCCAGCCGGCATCATCGGCCTCTTCACCGACATCGACGACACCCTGACCACCGACGGCGCCGTGCCGCCGGAGGTGGTGGCGGCCATCGCCGCGCTCAAGGCCCGCGGGCTGGCGGTGATTCCGATCACCGGCCGGCCGGTGGGCTGGAGCGTGCCCTTCGCCCAGGCCTGGCCGGTGGATGCCATCGTGGCCGAGAACGGTGCCGTGGCGCTGCGCCGCCGCGCAGATGGCACGCTGGACAAGCTCTACCAGCAGGACGCAGCCACGCGCACGCGCAACTTTGCCGCCATGCAGCAGGTGTTGGCCACCATCGAGGCCACGGTGCCCGGCGCGCGCCGGGCCGAGGATTCGGCGGGGCGCGAGTGCGATATCGCGGTGGACCACAGCGAGTTCGTGCAGATGCCGCAGCCGCACATCGACGCCTGCGTGCGCGCCATGCAGGCGGCCGGCATGAATGCCACGGTGAGCAGCATCCACATCAACGGCTGGTTCGGCGCGCACAACAAGCTGCAGGGCGCGCGCTGGATCGTGCGGGAGCTGTTCGGGCGCGAGCTGGACGCCGAGCTGGACCGCTGGTGCTACATCGGCGATTCGACCAACGACCAGCTGATGTTCGAGGCCTTCGCCAACAGCTTCGGCGTGGCGAACATCGCGCGCTTCGTGCCGCAGCTCGCGCATCTGCCGCGCTATGTGACGCGGCAGGAGCGCGGCGCGGGCTTCATCGAGCTGGCCGAGCGGCTGTGCGCCGCCTCGGCCTGACTATCAAAAAAAATAGCTGGTAGCGCTTGATCAGCAATGGTTTTCATATCAAAACAATTTGAAAACCGCTTGCAATAAGCGCTACCAGCTTCTCTTTTCAGAGCATCCGGATCAAGGCTTGAAATCGAACTGCTGCTGCAGGATGACCTTGATCGGCTGGCCGCCCTTGGTGGCGGGGCGGTAGTTCCAGCGCTTGACGGCACGCTCCACCTCACCCGCCATGTCCTTGGACGTGGCGGTCAGCGTCTTCACATCGCCCACCGAGCCATCGGTGTTGACCACGAACTGCACGCGCACGCTGGCCGGCTGCGCCTGCGTGCCCTCGGGGAAGGGGTAGCGCGGCGCGGCGCCGGTGATCAGCTGCGGCGCCACGTCGCAGGCATTGCCGGCGCAGCCCGCTGCAGTTGCGGCGGGCGCGGGTGTCGTCGCGGCGACAGCCGGCTTTGCGGCGGCATCGCCCTCGGCGGCAGCCTTGTTGCCCTGGGTGGCACAGCCCGCCAGGGCCATGGCCGCCAGCACGCCGGCGATCAAAAAACTTTTGTGAAGGGTGGTCATCTTGTGCATTTCCATAGACTCGCTCTGCCTTGTTTTACCATGCCCGTGGCGCTGGTTCGCAAAGGCCTTGCAAATGCTTGCAAGGCAAGGCGCGTGAACAGCGGCGATCATACCGTCCCGGCCTGTTCCTCATTTCTCTGACTTGTCCAAGGAAACACACGCAATGACAACCGCATACCCCGATACCCGATTGCTGATCAACAACGAGTGGGTCGACGCCGAAGGCGGCCGCACCATCGACGTGGTGAACCCCGCCACCGGTCAGGCCATCGGCAAGGTGGCGCATGCGACCAAGGCGGACATGGACCGCGCGCTGGCCGCCGCGCAGAAGGGCTTCGAGACCTGGCGCGCCCTGCCCGCCATCGAGCGCGCCACCATCATGCGCCGCGCCGCCGGCCTGCTGCGCGAGCGCGCCGACGCCATCGGCCGCCTGCTGACGCAGGAGCAGGGCAAGCCGCTGGCCGAGGCCAAGGGCGAGGCCCTGGCTGGCGCCGGCATCATCGAATGGTTCGCCGACGAGGGCCTGCGCGTGTACGGCCGCATCGTGCCGGCCCGCGT
Source organism: Comamonas sp. (assembly GCA_050282565.1). Lineage (GTDB taxonomy): Bacteria > Pseudomonadota > Gammaproteobacteria > Burkholderiales > Burkholderiaceae_C > Comamonas. The sequence continues at coordinate 6,424 of JBLZYV010000055.1, read as the reverse complement.
GGCCAATGTGCAGCAGCTCGTCATCAAGGAGCCGGTGGGCCCGATCGCCGCCTTCACGCCGTGGAACTTCCCGATCAACCAGGTGGTGCGCAAGCTGGGCGCGGCGCTGGCCACGGGCTGCTCCTTCCTGGTGAAAGCGCCCGAGGAGACCCCGGCCTCGCCGGCCGCGCTGCTGCAGTGCTTCGTCGACGCCGGCATTCCGCCCGGCGTGATCGGCCTGCTCTACGGCACGCCGTCCGAGATCTCGGAATATCTGATCTCGCACCCCATCATCCGCAAGGTGACCTTCACCGGCTCCACCGCTGTGGGCAAGCAACTGGCCGCGCTGGCCGGCTCGCACATGAAGCGCGTGACCATGGAGCTGGGCGGCCACGCGCCGGTGATCGTGGCCGAGGACGCCGACGTGGCGCTGGCCGTGAAGGCCGTGTCCGCCGCCAAGTTCCGCAACGCGGGCCAGGTCTGCATCTCGCCGACCCGCTTCCTGGTGCACAGCAGCATCCGCGCCGAGTTCGCGCAGGCCATGGTCAAGCATGCCGAGGGCCTGAAGCTCGGCGACGGCCTGGCCGACGGCACCACGCTGGGCCCGCTGGCCAACCCGCGCCGCCTCACGGCCATGGCCCAGGTGGTGAGCGACGCCGCCGCCAAGGGCGCCACCGTGGCCACCGGCGGCGAACGCGTCGGCAGCTCGGGCAACTTCTTCGCGCCCACCATCCTGACGGACGTGCCGCTCGACGCCTCGGTGTTCAACGACGAGCCCTTCGGCCCCATCGCTGCGCTGCGCAGCTTCGACCGGCTGGAAGACGCCATCGCCGAAGCCAACCGCCTGCCCTACGGCCTGGCCGCCTATGCCTACACGCGCTCGTACAAGAACGTGCAGTTGCTGTCGCACGGCATCGAGGCCGGCATGGTGTGGATCAACCAGCCCGCGACGCCCACGGCCGAGTTCCCGTTCGGCGGCATCAAGGATTCGGGCTACGGCAGCGAAGGCGGCCCCGAGGCCATGGAGGCGTACCTGAACTCCAAGGCAGTGTCGATCACGGCGGTGTGAGCACCGCGCCGCTGGCAAGAAAAAAGGGCAGGCTTGGCGCCTGCCCTTTTTTCTTTTATTTTTTACTTTTATACCGCCAGCTCCTGCGCGATCTCCCATGACTGCCCGGGCGCCAGCGCCACCGGCGCGTCGATGCTGGCGGCCTCCACGCAGAGCATGTGGCGCCAGCCGTCGTCGGGCATATCGGCCAGCTCGGCGCTCAGCGCCGCGCCGGGGTTCCAGACCACGATCTCGGTGGAGTTTGGAAGGTTTTTAACCTTCAGGGCAGATGTGGATTGCGCAGCATGCTCCTCAATTAATAGCGAGCACGTGCCACTACCCGCCGGCAGCGAGAACACGCGGTCGAAGCCCTCGCCCGGTGCGTCGCCGGAGGCGATGCGCTCGCGCGGCTCGGCAAAGCGGGTGTCGGCCAGCGCATCCCAGCAGGCCAGGCCTTGCAGGCCCTGCAGCGTGCAGCGGGTGATGTCGGCCACGCGCAGGTAGGTGTGCAGCGCGGCCGTGAGCGCCCAGGGCCGTTCGCCGGTGTTGGTGGCCCGCAGCCGCACCCGCAGGCGGCCCGGCGCCAGCGCCACGGACAGGCGCGCCTCGAAGGCTTCAGGCCACCAAGCGCGAGTGGCCTCGCTGCTGCACAGAGCCATCTCCAGCCCATCGGCCTCCTGCTTCACGACCTGCCATGGCAGGTTGCGCGCAAAGCCGTGCTTGGGCAGCGGGCCGCGCTGGTTGAACTGCGGAAAGCACACCGGAATGCCGCCGCGGATGGCGGTGTGCCCATCGGCCGCCGAGCGCGGGCTGAGGTACAGGCGCTCGGTGCCGTCGGCGGTCTGCCACGACAGCACCTGCGCGCCCTGCAGCGCCACGGCCACGCTGTCGCCGCGCGGCGACTGGTAGCGCAGCGCGGCAATGCCCTGGATCTGCACCGGCTGCCAGGGCTGGCTCATCGCAGCTCTCCGTTCGCATCGACATGGCCGTCGAAGCGCATGTCGGCGTAGCGCACCGTGCGTGCGCCCTTGGCCAGGCGGTAGCTCCACCACACGAGCAGGAACACCGGCAGGCCGATGTAGGTGGCGACCACGCCGCCCCAGTCGATGCGGTCCTGCAGGAAGGCCTGGTAGTTCTGGCCCAGCGTGATCAGCATGCACAGCACGAAGGCGAAGATCGGCCCGAAGGGGAACAGCGACGAGCGGTACGGCAGCAGGTCCAGATCGTGCCCCTGCGCGACAAAGCCCTTGCGGAAGCGGTAGTGGCTGATCGCAATGCCCAGCCAGGCGATGAAGCCCGTCATGCCCGACAGGTTCAGCAGCCACAGGTAGACCGCGTTCGGGCTGAACAGGAAGCTGAAGAAGCACAGACCCGCCACCACCGTGGTGGCCAGCAGCGCGTAGAGCGGCACGCCGTTGCCGCTGAGCCGCGCGAACACGCGCGGCGCCATGCCCTGGCGGGCCAGCGTGTAGAGCATGCGGGTCGAGGCGTACATGCCCGAGTTGCCGGCCGACAGCACCGAGGTCAGCACCACCGCGTTCATCACCGCCGCGGCCGACAGCAGGCCGGCCTTCTGGAACACCAGCGTGAACGGGCTCACACTGATGTCGCCCACCTCCTGGCGCAGCAGCTGCGGGTCGGTGTAGGGGATCAGCGAGCTGATGACGGCGATCGCCAGCACGTAGAACAGCAGAATGCGCCAGAACACCTGGCGCACGGCGCGGGGAATGTTCTTGGCCGGGTCTTCGGACTCGGCCGCGGCGATGCCGATCAGCTCGGTGCCCTGGAACGAGAAGCCCACGATCATCGCCACGCCGATCAGCGCCGCGAAGCCGCCGGCGAACGGCGCGTCGGCCGTGGTCCAGTTCGCCAGGCTCGCCCACGGCGCGGGCGCCGGACCACCCTTGAGGATGCCAACGATCATCAGCACGCCCAGCGCGATGAAGACGATCACCGTCGTCACCTTGATGGCCGAGAACCAGTATTCGGCCTCGCCGAAGCCCTTGACCGAGATGGCGTTGAGACCCACCATCAGCGCCAGGAACAGCGCGCTCCACAGGTAGCCCGGCACGTCCGGGAACCAGTAGCCCATCACCAGCTGCGAGGCCACCAGGTCGACCGCGATGGTGATCGCCCAGTTGTACCAGTAGTTCCAGCCCAGCGCGAAGCCGAAGCCCTCGTCCACGTAGCGCGCGCCGTAGGTGGCGAACGAGCCGGACACCGGCATGTAGGCCGCCAGCTCGCCCAGGCTGGTCATCAGGAAGTAGACCATCAGCCCGATCACCGCATAGGCCAGCAGCGCGCCGCCCGGCCCGGCCTGCGAGATGGTGGCGCCCGAGGCCACGAACAGCCCGGTGCCGATGGAGCCGCCGATGGCGATCATCGACAGGTGTCGCGCCTTCAGGTCGCGCCGCAATTCGCCACTGGATTCTGACGATTTGACGTTATTTTTGGTCGAATTACCCTGCATACCGCTGAAAAACAAACTCGAGGGCGGCCATTATCTGGCGAATCGGCGCCAGCTGCCCGCGAGCCGCCTTTCAGCCCATCAGCGATGGCCGGCGCCGCCGCCAGCCCAGCAAGGCCGACACGCCCAGCAGCAGGAAGCCGCCGAAGGCCGCCAGCGCCGCGCCCTGGCCCCAGTGGTCGGCCACCGCGCCCGTGAAGACCACCGGCACGCTGAAGCCCACATAGGCCAGCACGAAGAAGCCGGCGCTCACCCGCGCCTGGTTGCCGCCGGCCCGCTCGGCCACGCCCGCCAGCCCACCCAGGTAGACGAAACCGTAGCAGGCGCTGCTGGCCAGCAAGGCCCCCAGCAGCACACAAGCGAGTTGCCCCTGCAGTGCGCCGAAGGCCAGCAGGCCGTAGGCGGGCAGCAGCGTCCACAGCCCGATGGCCGTGGCCCGCGCCGGCGGGCAGCGGCGCGCCGCCGGCTGGAAGAGCAGCCCGCAGCTGATGGCCAGCAGCGTGGTCGCGCCCGACCAGTTCGCCAGCCCATGCCGCGCCAGCACCGCCGGCAGCACCGAGATCACCAGCCCCGAGGTCGCCCAGGCCAGCAGGATGGCGAAGCCGAACCACGCCGCCCCGGGCGGATAGCTGGGCAGCCGCAGCATGGGCGCGGCCGGCGTGCCCGGCCGCAACGGCGAAGATGGCGCCGGCCGCGCCAGCCACCCCAGCAGCACGGCGGCCAGCACCAGCGCCGCCCCATGCAGCGCGTAGCTGGGCGGCGCCAGCGTCTCGCGGCCGCCCATCGTCAGCGTGGTGACCACCGGCCCCAGGCCGAAGCCCAGCGAGGTGCTGGCCGTGATCCAGTTGGCGGCGCGGGCCGTGTCGGCGCCATCGCCGGCCAGCAGCTCGTGCATGTAGGCCAGCGCGGTGGCCGACATCAGCGCCGAACCTACGCCCAGCAGCCAGCGCGCCAGGGCCAGCGACAGCAGCTGCGGCCACAGCGCCATCACCAGCGTGGCCGTGCCTGACAGCGCGAGCGCGGCCAGCATCACCGGCCGGCGGCCCACGCGGTCGGACAGCCCGCCCAGCAGCAGCAGCACCGGGATGACGCCGACCACATAGCAGGCATAGGCCAGCGTCGTCGCCGCCAGCCCGTGGCCGCCCTGCGCCGCGATCGCCGGGTACAGCGGCACATGCAGGTTGACACCCACGGTGATAGTCAGCAGCGCCCAGGCCAGGCAGGCCGCCCGCACCCGGGCCCCCGTTCCGCGCGCCGCAGCGGCGCCATGCAGCAACTCGTTCATGGCGTCCATCTTGCGGGCAAGGCCCCAACTGTGCCAGGTACACTTTGGCAGGTAACCGCACAACCGTATCCCTGATTTACCGGAACAGTTGGAGTCCGCCATGCCCCTACCCACCGCCACCGAACGCCCGCTGCCGCTGGTCGCCCAGATCGAACAGGACCTGCGCACGCGCATGGCGCGGGGCGTGCTCGGCGCCGGCATGCGGCTACCGTCCATCCGCCAGCTGGCCGAGGTGCGCGGCGTGAGCCGCAACACCGTGATCGAGGCCTACGAGCGCCTGCGCGCCCAGGGCCTGGTGCGGGCGCGCCAGGGCTCGGGCTATTTCGTGCAGGAGCCGCCGCCACCCGGCCCGGCCAGCGCCGGCGGCGCGCTGGCGCCGCAGCAGGCCGAGGACGTGGCCGGCGCGCTGTGGCACCTGTTCCGCGATGCGCCCGGCACCCTCAAGCTCGGCTGCGGCTGGCTGCCCGACAGCTGGCGCGAGCAGGACGAGCTGGCCGCCGCCATCCGCCAGGTCGCGCGGCGCGAGGCACAGGCGCTGTTCGACTACAGCACCCCGCTGGGCAGCCCGGCGCTGCGCACGCTGCTGCAGCAGCAGCTGGCCGCGCGCCTGGGCTTCGGCGTGGCCGCGTCGCAGATCGTGCTGACCACCGGCGCCAGCCATGGGCTCGACCTGCTGGTGCGCTACCTGCTGCGCCCGGGCGACGAGGTGCTGGTCGAGTCGCCCGGCTACTACAACCTGTTCGGCCTGCTGCAGCTGCACGGCATCCGCCTGCTCGAGGTGCCGCGCACGCCGCAGGGCCCCGACGTGGACGCGCTGGCGCAGCTGCTGCAGTCGCACCGGCCCAAGGCCTTCTTCGCCAACAGCGTGTTCCACAACCCGACGGGCGGCCTGCTGTCGGCCGCCACAGCGCACCGCCTCCTGCAGCTGGCCGAGCGGCACGACTTCGTGCTGGTCGAGGACGACATCTACGCCGACCTGCAGGACGAGCCCAGCGTGCGCCTGGCCACGCTGGACCAGCTGCAGCGCGTCATCTACCTGGGCAGCTTCTCCAAGACCCTGTCGTGCTCGCTGCGCGTGGGCTACATCGCCGCCAGCGCGGCCCTCATCCGCCCGCTGGTGGACGTGAAGATGCTGACCAGCATCGCGTCGTCGCGCTTCGCCGAGGAGGTGGTGGCCGCGATGGTCGAGAGCGGCAGCTACCGCCGCCTGGCCGAGCGCCTGCGCCGCCGGCTCGAAGGGCAGCAGGCAGCGGTGCAGCAGCTGATGGCCTCGGCGGGCTGGGAGGTCTGGGGCCAACCCGCCGGCGGCATGTTCGCCTGGGCGCGCCGGCCGGGCGTGGAGGACTCTGCCACGCTGGTGGCGGCCGCCGAGCGCCGCGGCATCAGCCTGTCGGCTGGGTCGGCCTTCATGCCCAACGGTACGGCCAGTCCGTGGCTACGCATCAATGTGGCGTATGCGACGGAGCCTGCGGCGGTGGCTTTTCTGGCGGATCCTGGGGTTTGAGTGTTTTTGGGGCTCTGGCGCTTATGGGGTAAGCGCTGGCAGCTATATTTTTTATTGCCGGAGGCCGGGATTTCGCCCCGGCGGGCGACTTCCTTTCTTGTGCGCACAAGAAAGGAAGCAAAGAAAGCGCCCCTGCTGTCT
>JBLZYV010000054.1:0-29930 GCA_050282565.1 Comamonas sp. | reverse complement strand
GGCGTGGACGAGATCGCGGTGCAGGTCGGGTTTGGCGATGCCGCCCTGCTGCGCAGCCACTTCCGTAGCCGGCTCGGTACCAGCCCCGGCAGCTATCGCAAGCGGTTCCGGGCATAGGCCTCATGGCGCGCTGGTGTAACTTTTATTAACTGGTTTGAGGCTTCTGCACGTTGCTCGATGGCAGGGCACAGGCGGTTCCCATCCAGGTCTTGCCGCGGCGGGTCCACCCACATGCAGGGCGTTCATGCGACATGCCACCCCCAACTGCTACCGTCCCCAGGGCCCGGCATAGGCGGAATGCCTGCGATCAGCGCTTTGTCGATCGACTGTTGTCGATGGTTCTGTGAAATCTGTGATTTCCGTGAGATTTTGTGCGGATTGTGTGCGTTTCAGGGATTGTGAAATTTCTATTTCATTAGAACATTATTGAATAACAAATGGGTTTTCTATGCATCCTGCACAGCTTCCTGGGCTGGCGGGATGTGGTTGTTCATGGCTGCTTCCCGCCAGCCATGCCGGTGCAGCAGCTTGTACACCGTCGACAGTGCAATGGCCCGCCCCAGCTTGGCTTCCAGATCGGCCTTGATCTCGGTGACGGCCGGTTTGTCACCCGTGCGTGCCCGGGCCAGGTAGGGCGCCAGCACCTGGCGCTCCTGCGCCTCGGTCATGTGGTGGTTGCGGCGGCCGCCGCGCGCATGTGGCTGCCCCTCGATGACGGCCTGCCCGGCCAGGAAGCGGTTGCGCAGCCGGGAGGTCCATGCCACCGAACGGCCGATGGCCTGTGCGGTTTCCTGCAGGCTCATGCCGTGGGCCAGCGGCAGCACCACGGCCTGGGCCTGGCGCAATTCCTCCGCAGTCTGTGCCCGCGCCAGTATCTCGCGGGCCCGCTCCAGATGGTCCGCACCTCTTGCCGTTCTTGCCACGTACGTCTTCCCCAGGATCAATGGTTTGATTATTGATCTTTTGAAGTGGAAATGAAATAAACGACTCGCATTTAAGCATGGGAATGGCGCCCTCCTATGCAAAAAAGATGCGTGACATGAACTGTAGCCTCAGGATACATGCTGATGCGTTCTCGCCCCCAGCGTCCAAAAATTCTGATTAAGATAAAGAGAGATCAATATTTATTCAATGTTTTCAATGTGTTATCGCATGCCGCATTGCGTCGGCTGCAGAGGCAGTGGGTTGGCATTGGCTAAAAGGGGGGAGGGTTGTGATCGACAACAAGATTCATGCAGGGACGCAGTCCGTGGACTTGGGGCACGTCCATGAGGAGGCCGCGGACTGGTTTGTGGCGTACGCGCGCCCCAAGCTGGAGGCGGTGGCGGTTCACAACCTCGAAGCACAGGGCTTCGAGGCCTACCTTCCGCTCTACAAGCGCCTGAAAAAGGTCGACGGCAGTGCGAAGGTGGTCTTCGAGCCGATGTTCCCCCGGTATGTGTTTTTCCGGCCCTCGCATCCAGGCCAGTCCATCGCGTCGGTGAGCGCCACGCGTGGCATGTCGCATGTGATCCGCTTCGGCACCCAGATTGCCACGATCCGCCCGGACATCCTGGACGCCATCCGGCGTTTCGAGGCCGATCGCAATGCCATGGATGTGGCGGAGCCCGCTGTGCTGCGCCCTGGCAACCGGGTGCGGTTCAGCGATCCGGCCTTCCAGGGCCTGGAAGGCCTGGTCCAGTCGGCTTCCAGCCGCCGTGTATCGGTGCTGCTGGAACTCATGGGCCGCCCGCAACTTGTCAGCGTCGAATCGCACCGGTTGGAGGCGGTCTGACGGCGTCTTGAAAAGTCCCTGCCGGCGCGACCGGACAGGTTCCTACAACCAGCAGATCCATCCCATGTTTCACCACCAAAAGGGTGCAGACATTGCGGTAGCCTGCGCGCCCGTTTTTTCAGCCCGAGTGCTTGCAGCTTTTCTTCGTGTTGGCGGGGAGGCTTCGAGCCCAGTCATTTTTCGCCGATTGCGGTTGGGGCCCAGTGCCGCAGCCATGGCCATATCTCCTGATTTCCATGCAGAAGAACCTTGAATTTCCACGTTGTTCGTCGTCCTTGCGCTGGTCTGCGCTGGTGCTGGTCCTGGCCGGCCTGGGAGGCTGCGCCTATGCGCCGGGCCTGTCCATGCACAAAGGCCTGGGCGCCGATGGGGCTGCGCCCCTGCCAGAGTCCCACGCCGCGCAAGGTGAGCGGGGTGAGGGCGCAACCTCCGGTGCGCCGGTGGGTGAGCCCGTGGCCCAGGATGCTCCGCCTGCGGGCGCGCTGCTCAGCATCACGCCGGATCTCATCCGCCAGCAGCGGGCGGGCCGGGCCACCGATGTAAGCGAAGAGGTGCGCAACCTGTTCGGTGAGGCCAAGCCCTACCGGATCGGCCCCGGGGATGTACTCAACATCGTGGTCTGGGACCACCCCGAGCTGGTGCTGGCGCCTGCCGGCTCTTCGCTGGCCACGGATGCCTCCAGCCTGTCGCCGGTGGGCAACGGCTACAACGTCAGCTCGGCCGGGTATGTCCAGTTTCCCTATGTGGGCGGCGTCAAGCTGGGTGGGCTCACCGAGTTCGAGGCCCGCGATGTGCTGATCCAGCAACTCGCCAAGTACGTCAAGCAGCCGCGGGTCACGCTGCGCATCCAGTCCTACCGCAGCGGCCGGGTCTACGTCGATGGCGAGGTCCGCACCCCTGGCTTGCAGGCCATCAACGACATTCCGATGACGCTGCCGGAGGCCATCAACCGCGCCGGCGGCTTCACGGCGCTGGCCGACCGCTCCAGCGTGACCGTCTCGCGCGGCGGCAAGACCACGGCCATCGACATGCAGCAGCTGACGGAGTTGGGCATCAACCCTTCCCACATCCTGCTGGGCAAGGGGGACATGGTGCGCGTGCTCAGCAAGGAGGAATCCAAGGTCTACATCCTGGGCGAGGTCACGCGTCCGGTGGCCCAGCCGCTGCGCAATGGCCGCCTGAGCCTGAACGAGGCGCTGGGCGAGGCAGGCGGCATCAGCACCACCACGGGCGATCCGAAGCAGGTCTATGTGGTGCGTGCCGTGCCCGATGGGCAGGCCCGGATCTTCCACCTGGATGCCAGCTCTCCGATGGCCTATGCCTTGTCCGAGGGCTTTGCGCTGAAGCCGCGCGATGTCGTCTATGTGGACCCGGTGCCCGTGGTGCAGTGGAACCGCGTCATCAGCCAGATCCTGCCGAGCGCGCTGGCTGTCAACAATGCCTCTGCCGCCGCAACCCGATGAGCAAGTCTGCGATGCAGCACATCCTGGTTCTCTGCATAGGCAATATCTGCCGCAGTCCCACCGCCGAAGCGCTGCTGCGCCGGCAGTTTCCCGGCAAGACCATCTGGTCTGCAGGCCTGGGGGCCCTGGTCGGCAAGCCGGCCGATCCCGAGTCCGCCGCCGTGGCCGCGCAGCATGGACTGGATCTTGCCGCTCACCGGGCTCAGCAACTGGCTGCCTGGATGTGCCAGAAGGCCGAGCTGATCCTGGTCATGGAGCAGAGCCAGAAATCCGCACTGGAGCAGCAATACCCCTGGACCCGCGGCAAGGTCTTCCGCCTGGGCGAGTGGGGCGGGTTCGATATCGCCGACCCCTATCGGCAATCCCGCGAGGCCTTCGAGGCCGCCTACAGCGGCATTGTCCGCGGGGTCACCGACTGGGTGCCCCGCATCCAGCAGCTGGGCTAGTCCCTTCGCTGACCTGAGCGTCCAACCACACACGGATCAGAAGCAATCGAACGTATGAATTTTCCTCCTTCCCATCCCAACACCGCGCAGGCGATGCCGCCCAGCCAGCCCCCGCAGGACGAGGGCGATGCCATCCATCTGCTCGACCTGCTGGACGTGGTGCTCGACAACCGCTGGCTCATTGCCGGCATCACCGCGCTGGCCCTGGCCATCGGTGTTGGCTATGCACTGCTCAGCACGCCGATCTACCAGGCCGACACGCTGATCCAGGTCGAGGACACCAAGATCGGCGGCGTCAACAACATGCTGGGCGACATGAGCAACATGTTCGACATCAAGTCGCCCGCCGTTGCCGAGATCGAAATCCTGAGTTCTCGCCTGGTGGTTGGCGAGGCCGTCGCCAACCTGCAGCTCGATCTGGATATCCAGCCCAAGTACATTCCGCTCGTGGGGCGCTGGCTGTCGCGGCGTGCCACGGGGGTGTCCAATCCTGGCTTCCTGGGCATGGATGGATATGTCAGCGGCACCGAGGCGCTGCAGGTCGCCCAGTTCTCCGTGCCCAAGGCGCTGGAGGGCAAGGCCAACACGCTCGTCCTCACTGACACCGGCTACCAGCTGGTTTCGCCCGACGGCGACCTGCTGGGCGAAGGCCGCTTCGGCGAGCCGCTGCGCTTCAAATACCAGGATGCGCAGGGCGAGTTGCTGGTGACTGGCGCCCAGGGCAAGCCTGGCGCGGTCTTCTACGTCACACGCTATTCCCGGCTCGACGTCACTGGGCGCTTGCAGGATGCCATGCGCATCGCCGAGCAGGGCAAGCAGTCCGGCATGATCCGCAGCACGCTCGAAGGCAGCGATCCCGCGCTGATCGCCCGCACGCTCAACGAGATCGGCAAGCTGTACGTGCGCCAGAACATCCAGCGCAAGGCGGCAGAAGCAGAAAAATCGCTGGCCTTCCTCGACACCCAGTTGCCCCAGCTGCGCAAGGAGCTGGAGGCGTCCGAGCAGAAGTTCAACCAGTTCCGCAGCAAGAACAACGTCTTCGATCTCGAAGGCGAGGCCAAGGTCATGCTGGAGCATGGCGTGAAGCTGCAGACCAGCCTGATCGAGCTGCAGCAAAAGCGCAAGGAGCTGGAGGCCCGCTTCACCAGCGCCCATCCCAGCATGCAGACCATCGACGAGCAGATCAAGAGCATCAACGGCGAACTCGCCAAGCTGAATGGCCGCGCCAAGACCTTCCCCACGGTGGAGCAGGATCTGCTGCGCCTGACGCGCGACGTCAAGGTCAACAACGAGCTGTACACGAGCCTGCTCAACAGCTTCCAGCAACTGCGTCTGGTCAAGGAAGGCCGGGTCGGCAATGTGCGCGTGGTGGACGAAGCCTCCGTGCCCGAACTGCCGGTCAAGCCGCGCCGCGCGCTGGTGGTGGCGCTGGCCGGCGTGCTCGGCCTGCTGGCCGCGCTGGCGCTGGCCTTTGTGCGCAACAGCCTGCGCCCCGGCATCAAGGACCCGTCGGACATCGAGCAGCACAGCGGCCTGCACGTGTTCGCCACGGTGCCGCACTCCGAAATCCAGGTGCGGCAGGCCAAGGCCATCAAGGACAAGGTTCCCGGCAACCATGTCCTGGCGCTGCAGGCTCCCGAGGACCCGGTGGTCGAAAGCCTGCGCAGCCTGCGTACGGCGCTGCAGTTCGCCATGCTCGATGCCACCAGCAACCTGGTGCTCTTCACGGGCCCCACGCCGGGCATCGGCAAATCGTTCACCAGCGTCAACTTTGCCGCGGTGGTGGGGGCCGCCAACAAGCGCGTGCTGCTGATCGACGCTGATCTGCGCAAGGGCCACCTGAACAACTACTTCGGCCAGGGCCGCGAGGGCGGCCTGAGCGAGGTGGTCAGCGGCAGCCTGCCGCTGGACAAGGCCGTGCGCCGCAGCGTGGTGCCCAACGTGGACTTCCTGTCCACCGGCATCCTGCCGCCCAACCCGGCTGAGCTGCTGATGACCCCGGCCACCCAGGCCCTGCTGCAGCAGGCCGCCGGCCAGTACGACCTCGTCATCATCGACGCGCCGCCGGTGCTGGCCGCATCCGACGCCGGCATCCTGGCGCCGTTGGTTGGCGCCGTGTTCATGCTGGCACGGGCCGAGGTCACCAGCCTGGGCGAGCTGCTGGAGGCTTCGAAGCGGCTGCTGCAGACCGGCGTGCAGGTGCGCGGCGTGGTCTTCAACGACCTCGACATGAGCAAGCGCCGCTATGGCTATGGCGTTGGCTACAAATACAAGTACCGCTACACCCAGTACCAGTACTGAGGTGCCTGAGCGTAGCGCGTTGAGCGAAAGCAACCAAGGCGGCCCGCGCTTGCTGGTACTGCGCTGACGCCTCTTTCCCCGAGGGCAGACCTGCGGTTCTGCCTTGTCGTCAATATCAAAAACATAGCTTTTAGCGCTTGATTTTCAAGGGTTTTAGATGGATTTGCATCTGAAATGATTGACCATTGAGCGCCAGCAGCTATGGATTTTGATGCCTTCCTAGCGAGGTTCAAGATGAAAACACTGCTCGTATTCGGTACCCGGCCCGAGGCCATCAAGATGGCGCCGCTGGTCAAGCACCTGCAGGCCGCGCCGGGCTTCGACGCCCGTGTCTGCGTCACCGCGCAGCACCGCCAGATGCTGGACCAGGTGCTCAGCCTGTTCGAGATCGAGCCCGAGTTCGATCTCGACCTGATGAAGCCCGGCCAGGACCTGACCGACATCACCGCCGGCGTGCTCCAGGGCATGCGCGGGATCCTGGCGCAGTGGCGGCCCGACGCGGTGCTGGTGCACGGCGACACCTCCACCACGCTGGCGGCGTCGCTGGCGGCCTTCTACCAGCGCATTCCGGTCGGCCACGTCGAGGCCGGCCTGCGCACCGGCAACCTGTATTCGCCCTGGCCCGAAGAGGCCAACCGCAAGCTCACCGGTACGTTGGCGCGCTGGCACTTCGCGCCCACCGAGGCATCGCGCAACAACCTGCTGGCCGAAGGCGTGGCGCCTGCCAGCATCCACGTCACCGGCAACACGGTGATCGATGCGCTGCTGCAGGTGCGTGACCGCATCCGCAGCGACGAGCCGCTGCGCCAGGGCTTTGGCGAGCGCTTCGGCTTTCTCGACCCGGCCCGGCGCATCGTGCTGGTGACGGGCCACCGCCGCGAGAACTTCGGCGCCGGCTTCGAGCGCATCTGCGAGGCGCTGGCGCGCATCGCCGGCCAGCACCCCGATGTGGACGTGGTCTACCCCGTGCACCTGAACCCCCAGGTGCAGGAGCCGGTGCGCCGCCTGCTGGGCCACATCGGCAACGTGCACCTCATCGAGCCGCTGGACTACCTGCCCTTCGTCTACCTGATGGACCGCAGCAGCCTGATCCTGACCGACTCCGGCGGCATCCAGGAAGAGGCCCCGTCGCTGGGCAAGCCGGTGCTGGTGATGCGCGACACCACCGAGCGCCCCGAAGCGGTGGCCGCCGGCACCGTCAGGCTCGTGGGCACCGACGTGGAGCGCATCGTGGGCCAGGCCCACGCGCTGCTGACCGACGCCGGCGCCTACCGCGCCATGGCCCGCGCGCACAACCCCTATGGCGACGGCCTGGCCTGCCAGCGCATCGCCGAAGCCCTGCAATCCGTTTCGACCACTTCCACCGTCAACGCATGAAATTCAAGAACATCTCCGTCATCGGCCTCGGCTACATCGGCCTGCCCACGGCCGCCGTCTTTGCATCGCACCAGATCCAGGTCGTCGGTGTCGACGTCAACCAGCAAGCGGTGGACACCATCAACCAGGGCCGGATCCACATCGTGGAGCCCGCGCTCGACACGGCCGTGCACGCCGCGGTCACCGAAGGCTACCTGCGCGCCACGACCACGCCCGAGCCCGCCGATGCCTTCCTGATCGCCGTGCCCACCCCATTCAAGAGCGGCCCCACGGGCGATCACGAGCCGGACATGGGCTACATCGAGTCCGCCAGCCGCTCGATCGCGCCGGTGCTCAAAAAGGGCGACCTGGTCATCCTCGAATCCACCTCGCCGGTGGGCGCCACCGAGCAGATGGCGGCGTGGCTGGCCGAGGAGCGGCCCGACCTGAGCTTTCCGCAGACGCACGGCGAGGCCTCCGACATCCGCGTGGCGCACTGCCCCGAGCGGGTGCTGCCCGGCCAGGTGCTGCGCGAGCTGGTGCACAACGACCGCGTGATCGGCGGCATGACGCCGCGCTGCTCGGCCGCCGCCGCCGCGCTCTACCAGGTCTTTGTGCAGGGCGAGTGCGTCATCACCCATGCACGGGCGGCCGAGATGTGCAAGCTTACCGAGAACAGCTTCCGCGACGTGAACATCGCCTTCGCCAACGAGCTGTCGGTCATCTGCGACCGGCTCGGCATCGACGTGTGGGAGCTGATCCGGCTCGCCAACCGGCATCCGCGCGTCAACATCCTGCAGCCCGGCCCCGGCGTGGGCGGCCACTGCATCGCGGTCGATCCCTGGTTCATCGTCAGCGCCGCGCCCGAGCAGGCCCGCCTCATCCGCAGCGCCCGCGACGTCAACGACGGCAAGCCCCACTGGGTCATCGACAAGGTCAAGCTCGCGGTGGAGGAGCACCTGCGCAGCCAGGTCGGTATGACCGCCAGGGACGTCAAGATCGCGTGCTACGGCCTGGCCTTCAAGCCCGACATCGACGACCTGCGCGAGAGCCCGGCGCTGGAGATCGCGCACCACCTGGCCGCGCTGTACCCGGGGCAGACGCTGGCGGTCGAGCCCCATGTCGAGACCCTGCCCGAGCAGGCGCGCGGGGGGCTGAAGCAGGTTTCCGCCGAGACCGCCTACGCGCTCGCCGACATCCATGTGCTGCTGGTGGACCACCGGGTGTTCAAGGCCGCCCCGCCGCCGTCGGGCCGCATCGTCGATACGCGCGGCATCTGGACGAGGTCGCCCGCTTGAGCCTTTTCGCCGCCGCAGGAAAGGTCGCCGGGGGCGTGGTCGGCGCGCAGCTGCTGACCGCGCTCGCCGTGCCGGTGCTGACGCGCCTGTACGCCCCCGAGGCCTTTTCGCTCTTCGCCTATTACTTCTCGGTCTCGTCCATCCTGTCCACGGTCTGCTACCTGCGGCTCGATGTGCTGGTGTCGAGGTACAGCGAAGAGGAATGCGCCAACCGCATCCTGCCGGCCCTGGCGCAGATGCTCAAGCTCACGGTGCCGTTGGTGCTGGCGGCGGCGTGCCTGGTGCAACTGTGTTTTCCGCCGCCAGCCGGCGCGCCGGGCGTGGCCGTGGGGGCGGTGCTGATCTGCCTGGCGGCCACCAGCTTTGCCAGCTTCAACGTGCATGCCATCTTCCTGTCCAAGCAGCGCAGGTTCTCGGCCATGGCCGCCGCCCGCCTGCTGCGCAGCGGCACCGCCATTGCGGCGCAGCTGGCGCTCGTGTTCTTCGGCAAGGCGGTCTTCCTGTTCGTCGGCGAGCTCATCGGCCGCGTGCTCGGCAGCCTGGCCATACGGCGCAGCAGCGGCAGATCGCACCAGGGCGGCCAGCGAAGCGATTGGCAAGGCTTCGTGCAGGTGTTCAAGGGCCACCTCGAACTGGTGAAGTATGGATTTCCGGCGCTGCTGCTCAACTCGGCGGCGCTGAACCTGTACCCGATCCTGCTGTCGGCCAGCTACCCGGCCCAGCAGGTCGGCGTGTACTTCCTGGTGCACAAGATGGTCGCCACGCCGATCACGCTGATCGCGCAGTCCATCTCGGTGGCCCTGCTGGGCGACATCGGCCGGCACCTTCCGCACCGCAAGAGCGCGCTGCGCTCCGAGGTGCTGCGGGTCTTCCTGCTGCTGCTGCCGCTGGGCCTGCTGTTCTTCGGCCTGCTGTGGCTGGGCATGGAGCGGTTCTCGCACCTGCTGTTCGGGCCGGGCTGGGACGGCGCCAGCGACATCGTGCTGCTGCTCATCCCGCTGCTCGCCCTGCAGGTCTCGACGACGCCGTTCTCGCAGTTGCTGAACGTGCTCGCCCGCTCGGGCTGGCAGCTCGCTTGGGATGCTGCCCGGTTGGCTCTCGTGCTGGGCTCGGTCGCGGGCCCGCTGCTGCTGGCGCTGGAGCCGGCGCAGGCATTCCGCCTGACGCTCGCCGTCTACTCCTTCGGCTCGGCAGCCCTTTATCTCGTCCACATGGTTCTGATCAGACATGCGCTCTCCGACAAGTAGCCAGCCCCGGTACCAGAAGGTCGTCCTCTACCTGAAGACGATTTCCTTCGCGCGCGACAACCGTGCCAAGAAGGAAATCGAATCGCTGGTGAAGACCGGCGCCGAGGTCGAAGCCGTGGTGTTTTGCGACGACGTGGCGCCGGCCGAATATGCCGGTGCCCGGATCATCCAGTACCGGGGACTGGAGAAGTCCGCGCCGGCCCATCTGGCCTTGCGGGCCGCCGCCGCATTGCGCTTCAGCTTCTTCGCCCTGCGGTATGCCCGCCGCGCGTCGGCCGCCACCAGCGGCAAGACCCTGCACTGGGTGGCCGACCCCATTCTCTTTCCCTTGGTGATCGGGCTGAAGAAGTGCGGTTGTGGCGATGTGCTGTGGGACCACCACGAGCTGCCGCCCACCTGGGTGCTGCGCGGCGGCGCGATGACCAATCTCTTCGTGAAGGCCTACCAGGCCGCAGATATCGTGGTCCATGCCAACCAGAGCCGGCGGAATTATCTGGAAGAAAAAATCGGTGCCAGGGCGCGGCGCGCGGAAATCATCAACAACTACCCCAAGGCGAGCGATCTTTCGAGCGAGAAAGCCATTGATGCCCTGGCCGGTGTGGCCGAGAAAGAGAAATTCGTTTTCCTGCAGAACAGCCTGGCCGAGAACCGCTGCGGCCCGTCCATTTTTGCTGCCGTCAAACAAGCGGGACTGAAGATCATCCACGCCGGCAATGCCAGTGCGGCGCAAAAGGCAGCACTGGAATCGAAGGTCGGCGGCATCGATCAGTTCTGCATTTTTGCCGGCTCGCTGAGCCTGCCGGAAATCAGCTGGCTGCTCAGGCGCGCATGCTGCACCGTCATCTGCTACCAGCAGACTTCGGCCAACCAGATCTACTGCGAACCCAACCGCCTCTACCACGCCATGGGCATGGGGACGCGGATCATTGCGGGAAACAACCCAACGATGGCAGAAGAGCTGGAGAACCAAGCCGAGGGAGTGGTTCTGGCAGACGATGGAATGGATGCACAAGGTATTTTCGCCGCGCTAGAAAAGATGACTGCGCATGCGGAAAATGGTAATGGGCATACAACGAGGCAAGCCTGGGGCAGGAGTTGGGATGCTTGCGAAAATATTATCTTCTCCATCGTTTTCCCATCCAGATAAATGAATCGCATCAAGATATTGCCGCTCTGCGCCATTTTCATGGCGCTGCTGAGCCTGGTTTTCAATGGCTATGTGGTTGTTTATTATGACTATTGGTTCAGCTCCCATGACGCATCGAGCTTCATGGCCTACCTGCCTGCGGCGGTGGCCGTTTTTCTGCCGCTCTATTTCAGTGAAAATCTGAAAAACCCTTCGGATTTTCTGTGCTGGACCTACTACTTGATGGTGACTGCGCCAACGACGGCGCTGGTTCCCCAGTTGGGTGTGCCTATTGACATTGTTTTCAAGGCTGGGGCAATTGTGATCCTGGCCAACGCCATCCTGGCATTGGCAGGCAAGGTCAAAATCGTCTATGTTGAAAACAGCATGAGACTCCTGACCAGAAAATCGTTCTCCGTGGTGGTCATGCTGCTGGGCTTGGTCGCCATGGCCGTGATTTTCGGGTCTTATAAATTCAATATCGATGAGCTGCTGAGCTTTTCCATTTTCGTGGATACCTACGAAATCCGGGCCAACTTCCGAGAGTCGGGAGGGCAGGGGCTGGCGACCTACGTGCTTTTCTGGGCGGCGAAAGTGATTTTTCCGGCGGCGATCGCCTATGGCCTTTGCTTTGGAAAGAGAACGTACGTGTGGCTAGGACTATTGTGCCAGCTGCTGGTGTTTTCTGTGTCGGCGCACAAGAGCTTTGTCTTCAGCGCCGCCTTGATCTTTGTTGTTTATTTTCTGCTGAAAAGAAATATCTCCTTTCGTGGATGGCTCGGGTATGCGTCCGCCTTTGTGGGGTTTTCCTGGTGCATGTTCTATTTCTTCTCGGTGACCGTGCTGGTCGATGTTTTTGTACGCCGGGCATTCATTGTCCCTGGAATACTTTCCGGATGGTGGGTGGACTATTTTTCGGGAAAACCGCACGCATTTTTTGCGGGTGGATTGCTGGGGAATTTCTTCTCCAAGGAAAGCCAGACGCCGGCTGCCTTTCAGATCGGTGACTACTATTTGGGAAACATGTGGACATCGGCGAACGTGAATTTCGCGGTGGATGCATTTGGCAATGCGGGTCCCATCGCCGTGGTGATTGCTGGAGCGATGGTCTTTGTGGCACTGACCATCATCAACGGCGCGGCACGGCTCGGACCCCGCGAGCGGGTATTTTTCACCTGTCTTTCCGTCCCTTTGTTCTGGACCTTGATTGAAACCTCCCTGGTGGTGGCCGTGGTGACCCACGGATTGTTCATCCTGCTGGCATTGGCGCTGCTGTGGAAGGGCGGCTCAGAAAAAGTATTGATGAATCCTTTGGGAAGTGTGAGGAGGGTAAATGGATCATATTCTGATATGCATGGGTGATATTTTTATATTAAAGGGTTGCATTTCATGAAATTATTGAAGTCTTTTCTTTGTGTAAATATTATTTTTTTCTGTGGCTTTGCCATGGCTCAGACAGATCCTGCCGATTTTTCATGCAATGGTGAATTGCACGGGCGGGTAAAAACGCAGTGGAAAAATACCGTCAAGAAAGAAATTGGCACCAACCAGATCAACCGATTGATGCTGGGCGAAGGGGATGTCTATCCGCTGTACGACATAGAGGTCTATCTGTACAACTTTGTCGCCATGAGCCAGCGGTGCAAGGACCAGGAAACGCTGACAGATATCGCACAGACGCTGCTTCCTGTTTTTGATGCACTGAGCAGCAGCCCCGGCAAGCGTGGACAGCGCTGGATCTGCAAAGGGGGAACTCGCTGCAACGCCAAGAATGGCTTGCGGGGCAAAGAGGTGGAGTTGACCAGCCTCCAATTCCTGGGGCTGTCGACAACGGTGGCCGCGGCCTTGTCCAGTGGAGAGGCAAAGCCATCATCCGGTCCGGTGCAGGCGTTTATCGACAAGAGCACGCAGACCGCCTTTGACAAGCTAGGCGACTACAGCAAAGACAAAAGTTACACCAACAACCTGCAGAAAATCACCAAGATCAGCAGCAGTGATGTCAAGGGGAGTCCGAACAAAAGCATCTTGCGTGACCACGAGGTCTGGATGCTCGTCATGCTCGCCAATCTTGCCGGTACGAAGGAATCCGGCACGGCTTCCTCGGTGGATGCGGACATGCGGCAACTGGCGCGGCAGTTGACTGCCTTGTTCAAGAGCAGGACGTACATCGGCGAAGACGCGAAGACACACAGGAAGGTCGCGGAAATCGACCGGGGCTTCTGGCGGGCCCGAAGCGATACCCGCTACGCAGGCTATGAAGGCCGCACGCCGCCGTCCGGCCAGTGCACCGGTGCCGATATGCCCAGCATCTCGTCGCAGAGCAAGCTGGCCCGGGCGGATGCAGGCGAGGACCGGGAGGCCCCGCCGGTGAAGCCGAGTCCCGTGGACAGCGTGGGCTGGGACATCAGCCACGCCCGGCGCCTGGTGCCGCTCTTCGACGCGATGCGCAACTACGGCAGCCGCTTTGCGGCCGTGTATGGCGTGCCGGCGCAAGAGGCTATCGGCAACGAGGTGGCAACGGCTTATGCCCATCAGCTGACGGCGAAGCTGTGGAACCAGGACCAGCAGCGGCCGTTGTTCAAGAACTTCTGGAGCGGCGCGAATGGCTGGTACCGGGTTGGCTACCAGGACGGCGCGAAATGCAATACAGGCTATCCGCCATTCGGCCTGTCGAGTGCCATCCCTGTGGGGGGCTACCTCGCTTGGTCCGGCATGTCGGGTGAACTTGCAGGCATCGGCAAAGCACTGTTCACCCTCGTCAACAGCCAGGATGCGGAGAGCAAGGCGTTTGTCGAGCGGTACTACGAAGAGCTGTCCAGTGCCGTCCCTCAGCGCACGCGGGACCTGAACCGCTTCATGTTCCATGCCAGCCTGGTCAAGTAGCCGGCTGTAGTGCGCGTTTTTGGAAGGAGCGTATGAGGGTTCTTTATTTTCACCAGCATTTCTCGACACCCAAGGGGGCGGTCGGCATCCGCTCGTACGAGATGGCGCGCCACCTGGTCGCGCGGGGGCACCAGGTCACCATGGTCTGCGGCAGCTACGGCGGCGGCGAGACCGGGCTGTCGGGGCCGTTCCAGCGGGGCCGGCGCTGTGGGCAGGTCGACGGCATCGACGTCGTCGAGTTCGACCTGGCCTATTCCAACCGCGATGGCTTCGTGAAGCGCACGCTGCTGTTCGCCAAGTTCGCGCTGCGCAGCGTGGGCGTGGCCTTGACTGCGCCCTGCGACGTGGTCTTTGCGACGACGACGCCGCTGACGGCAGGTATCCCCGGCATCGCCGCGCGCTGGCTGCGGCGCAAGCCCTTCGTGTTCGAGGTACGCGATCTCTGGCCCGAGCTGCCCAAGGCCATGGGCGTCATCCGCAATCCGCTGGTGCTGGGCGCCATGTCCCTGCTGGAATGGGCGAGTTACCGCTCGGCGCAGCGGCTGATCGGCCTGTCGCCCGGCATCGTCGAAGGCATTGAGCGGCGCGGCGTGCCCCGCGACCGCATCGCGCTGGTGCCCAATGGCTGCGACCTGGACATCTTCGGCCAGTCCGTGGAGCCGTGGCAGCCCGAGGGCATCCGGGACGGCGACCTGCTGGCGGTGTTCGCCGGCACGCACGGCATGGCCAACGGGCTGGATGCCGTGCTCGACGCGGCGGCGGAACTCCAGCGCCGCGGGCGCCGCGACATCAAGCTGCTGCTGATCGGCCAGGGCAAGCTCAAGCCGGTGCTGCAGCAGCGCGCCCGGCGCGAAGGTCTGGAGCAGGTGGTCTTCCACGAGCCCGTGGGCAAGGCGCGCCTGGCGGGCCTGATGGCGCGCGCGGACCTCGGCCTGCAGGTGCTGGCCAACGTGCCTGCGTTCTACTACGGCACCTCGCCGAACAAGTTCTTCGACTACATCGCCGCCGGCCTGCCGGTGCTGAACAACTACCCGGGCTGGCTGGCCGACCTGATCGGCCGCAACGCCTGCGGCTTTGCCGTGCCGCCCGAGAACCTAGCGGCTTTTGCCGATGCGCTGGAGCAGGCGGCGGACGACCGCGCGGCCCTGCAGGCCATGGGCCGGCGGGCGCAGGCCCTGGCGCAGCGCGAGTTTGGCCGCGCCGGCCTGGCCGCGCAGTGGGGCGACTGGGTGCTGGCGGCGGCGCCGAAATCGGCGGAGGCGGCCCTGGCGGAAGCGGGCGACAGGGTGGACGCGAAATGAAGCGGCTGTTCGACATCCTCGTGTCCGCGCTGGCCTTGCTGGTGCTGGCGATTCCGCTGCTGGTGCTGGCCGCGCTGGTGCGCCGCCGGCTGGGCAGCCCGGTGCTGTTTCGGCAGCGGCGCCCGGGCCTGCGGGGCCGGCCTTTCGAGATGGCCAAGTTCCGCACGATGACGGACGCCCGCGGCGCCGACGGGCAGCTGCTGCCCGATGCCGAGCGGCTCACGCCGTTTGGCCGCTTCCTGCGCGCCAGCAGCCTGGACGAGCTGCCCGAACTGTGGAACGTGCTCAAGGGCGACATGAGCCTGGTGGGCCCACGCCCGCTGCTGATGGAATACCTGCCGCTCTACACGCCCGAGCAGGCGCGCCGCCACGAGGTGCGCCCCGGCATCACCGGCTGGGCGCAGGTCAATGGGCGCAACGCGCTCAGCTGGGAGGAGAAGTTCCAGCTCGATGTCTGGTACGTGGACCACCGCACGCTGTGGCTGGATATCCGCATCCTCTGGCTGACGGTGAAGAAGGTGCTGGTGCGCGAGGGCATCAGCGCGGCGGGCGAGGCGACCATGCCCCGCTTTACCGGTGAAAAATGATAGCGGCTTGCGCTTGTTCACTGGGGATTTCAATGTCAAAACGATTCATAACCATGACACAGATAGCGCTGGCAGCTATCAAAAAATGAGCTTTCAGGAGGTCCCAATGCCACCACATGACCTGTATGGCGTCTACGGCGCCAGCGGCTGCGGCCGCGGCGTGATGCCGCTGGCACGAGAGCAGCTCGCGCAGGCGGGCGTGCCCGCCGAGCGCCTGGTCTTCATCGACGACACACCGGGCGCGGAGCGGGTCAACGGCCACCGGCTGCTGAGCTACGCCCAGTTCCTGGCCGAGCCGGCCGCGGCGCGGCACGCGGTGCTGGCCATCGCCAACGGCGCGGTGCGCGAGCGCCTGGCGCTGCGCTGCGGGCAGGACGGCGTGCGCGCCTGGAGCGTGGCCGCCGCCAACGTGGTGCGGATGGACGAGGTGCAGCTGGGCGAGGGCGCGGTGCTCAGCCCCTTCGCCACGCTGACCAGCAACATCCGCATCGGCCGGTACTTCCACGCCAACCTCTACAGCTATGTGGAGCACGACTGCACCGTGGGCGACTTCGTCACCTTCGCGCCGGGCGTGCACTGCAACGGCAACGTGGTGGTCGAGGACCATGCCTACATCGGCGCCGGCGCCATCCTCAAGCAGGGCCGGCCGGGCCAGCCGCTGGTGATCGGCCGCGGCGCGGTCGTGGGCATGGGCGCGGTGGTCACCAAGAGCGTGGCGCCGGGCACCACCGTGGTCGGCAATCCCGCGCGGCCGCTGCAAAAAGACTGAACCAAGCCATTTTCTACACCGGCATGGTCTATGGCCTCCGCGCAGCGCGCTTCTTGTCTGGATGGGGGTGAAAGACCCACCCTGAATGTCTGCCGGATGAGGGAAGCCACGGCAGAGGTTTTTCGACTAAGGGGTGCTCGCGGGGAGAAATTCCAAAGATGCAGCAGTGCATGGAGTGGTTTATTTTTAACACTTGAAAATGGTGCAAGACGATGAAAGTGCTTTTCATGGGGCGCAAACAAGTGGCTGCGGATACATTGAAAACAATCGCAGCCATGCCGAATGTTGAAATTGTTGGTGTATTGACGGATAGCCATTTGGAGAATTCGCCAACGGCAGAATTTGCCAGGGCCGAGGGGCTTGAGGTTCTTGATTTTGATGACGCATTGCGGCGCATGAAAAATGGCGAAATGGATTTTGATTTTGGTGTTTCCGTGCTTTACTGGAGACGGCTGAAAGAGGAATTCCTGACTATCCCGCGGCTGGGTGTGATCAATTTTCATCCGGCACCCTTGCCAGAGTACAAGGGGGTCGCGGGGTACAACCTGGCCATTCTGGAGGGACGAACGCGCTGGGCGGTTTCTGCGCATTATGTGGATGAGAAAATAGATTCGGGAGCCATTATTGAGGTCCTGGATTTTGCGATTGATCCGGACAGCATGTTGTGCACGACGCTTGAAAAAAAATCGATGCAGGCCTTGAGAGATTTGATTGATAAAACGCTGCATCGGGTCTTTGCATCGAATGCGCTGCTGGAGAGTTTTCCCAATGTGGGTGGGCGCTATGTTTCTCGCAATGAAATGGAAGAGATGAAAAAAATAATGCCGGGAGATGATGTGGAGAGAAAGGTTCGGGCTTTCTGGTTTCCTCCCTATGAGGGCGCATATGTCGAAATGGATGGAAAGAGATTCACCCTGGTCAGCCATGACGTTTTGAAATCCTTGAGCCCGAGCGGTACTACCAGTCTTTTTTCTTCGGAGGCATGATGCTCAATACCCCCTTTTCCCCCTGGCCCAGCTTCACTCCCGAAGAGTCCGAGGCCGTGTGCCGCGTCCTGCAGTCGAACCAGGTGAACTACTGGACCGGCATCGAGTGCCGCGAGTTCGAGAAGGAGTTCGCCGCCTGGGCGGGCGTGCCGCACGCCGTGGCGCTGGCCAACGGTACCCTGGCGCTGGACGTGGCGCTCAAGGCCCTGGGCATAGGCCCGGGCGACGAGGTCATCGTCACGCCGCGCACCTTCATCGCCAGCATCTCCTGCGTGGTCAACGCCGGGGCCATTCCGGTGTTCGCCGATGTGGAGCCGGACAGCGGCAACCTGTCGGCCGCCACCATCGCCCGGGTGCTCAGCCCGCGCACGCGGGCCGTCATCTGCGTGCACCTGGCCGGCTGGCCCTGCGACATGGACCCGATCATGGCGCTGGCCGACACCCATGGCTTCAAGGTGATCGAGGACTGCGCGCAGGCGCATGGCGCGCGCTACAAGGGCCGCAGCGTCGGCGCCATCGGCCACATCGGCGCCTGGTCGTTTTGCCAGGACAAGATCATGAGCACCGGCGGCGAGGGCGGCATGGTCACGACCAACGACGAGGCCCTGTGGCGCGCGATGTGGGAGTACAAGGACCACGGCAAGAGCTACGAGGCGGTGTACCAGCGTCGGCATCCGCCGGGCTTCCGCTGGCTGCACGAGAGCTTTGGCACCAACTGGCGCATGCTGGAGATGCAGGCCGCCATCGGCCGCATCCAGCTGCGCCGCATGGTTGACTGGACGGTGCGGCGCATGGCCAATGCCAAGGTCATCTGGGCGACCTGCAGGCCGCATGCGGCGGTGCGCGTGCCGGATTTCTCGGCCATGCCGACCGGCAGCATGCATGCGCACTACAAGTGCTACCTGTATGTGAAGCCCGAGTGCCTGGCGCCGGGCTGGAGCCGCGACCGCATCGTCGAGGCCATGGTCGCCGAAGGCGTGCCCTGCTACCAGGGCAGCTGCTCCGAGGTGTACCTGGAAAAGGCCTTCGACGGCACCGGCTGGCGCCCCGCCGAGCGCCTGCCCGTGGCGCGCGAGCTGGGCGAGACCAGCCTGATGCTGCTGGTGCATCCCACGCTCACGGCCGAGGAAATCCACCAAACCTGCCGCGCACTCGACAAGGTGCTGGGCATGGCGTCGGTACCGGCACCGGTACTGCAGGACTGCAGCTGCGAATAGCTGCCCCGTGACGGCCGGCGGCACTCCGCCAGGCCCACGTTCTGCTGCCGCCCCGTGAGGCGCGGCAGGCGGTTTCGCGCCCATCTACAGGGCGGCGACGACCGCAAGCACTGAATTTTTGTCGCAGCCCCGCGCACAGACGCGGGCTCCATGGCCGTTCGCAGGCCAGGGAGGGCTGTTGCCCGGACCCAGCCACCGACGGTGGCGGCCGCACGGAAATCGGTTCGTTTCTTCGCTGCTTCCCGCCTTGGGTGGGCGGCGGATTCACCGGCAATAGAGGGAGGAAAAAGCAATGTGGAAAGACAACTCGCTAGCCAACCACCTGGTGCGCATGCCGCGCCCGGCCAAGCGGCTGTTGGCGCTGGCCGTCGACACCCTGATGTGCATTGCCACCGTGTGGCTGGCACTGTGCCTGCGCCTGGAGGGCTGGGTCGTGCTGCAGCCCGCGCACTGGAAGGCCATCGCGGCGGCGGTCGCGCTGTCCGTGCCCATCTTCTACTGGTACGGGCTGTATGCCAGCGTCTTCCGGTACGCGGGCTGGCAGGTCATGCTGGCGCTGGTCCGCGCCATGGCGGTCTATACGCTGCCGTATGTCGCCATCTTCACCTGGCAGGGGGTTGCCGGCGTGCCGCGTGCCATCGGCGTGCTGCAGCCGCTGCTGATGCTGGTGGGCGTGGGGGCCAGCCGGGTGCTGGTGCGCTTCACCCTGGGTGACCTCTACCGCAGCATCCTCGACAGGCGCAAGGCCTCCGGCGTCATGATCTTCGGCGCCGGCTCCGCCGGGCGGCAGCTGGCATCGGCGCTGCGCCATTCCTCCGAGCACCGCCTGATGGGCTTCATCGACGACGATCCCGACCTGCAGGGGCGCCAGATGGACATGGTGCCCGTGCATGCGCCGGCAAACCTGTCGGCCCTGCTGGAGACCGACGCCGTCTCGGACGTGCTGCTGGCCATTCCCTCGCTGGGCCGCAAGCGCCGGCTGGAGATCGTCGACTTCCTGCGCTCCTTCCCGGTGCATGTGCGCACGCTGCCGGGGGTGGCGGACCTGGCGAATGGCCGGGTGGACCTGAGCGACCTGCACGAGATCGATGTCGAGGACCTGCTGGGCCGCGACGCCGTGGAGCCCGATGCGCAGCTGATGCAGCGCCATGTGCGGGGCAAGGTGGTCATGGTGACGGGCGCTGGCGGCTCGATCGGCCAGGAACTGTGCCGCCAGATCGCGCAGTGCGGCCCCCGCCGCCTGCTGCTGGTGGAGCAGAGCGAGTATTCGCTCTACCAGGTGCAGCAGGAGCTGCAGGCCCTGCTGCAGGCACGCCCCGAGGCTTCGGGCGAGTTGGCCCCGGTGGAGCTGGTGCCCTTATTGGCCTCGGTGACGGACGAACGCCGGATGACCGAAATCGTCGCCACCTGGAGCCCCCACACGGTCTACCACGCGGCGGCCTACAAGCACGTGCCGCTGGTGGAGCACAACATGCTCGAAGGGGTGCGTAACAACGTCTGGGGCACCTGGATCTGCGCCCGCGTGGCCGCTGCCCATGGCGTGGAGAACTTCGTGCTCATCAGCACCGACAAGGCCGTGCGGCCCACCAATGTGATGGGGGCCAGCAAGCGCCTGGCGGAAATGGTGCTGCAGGCCCTGGCGAACCGGGCCGACCTGGACACCTGCTTCACGATGGTGCGCTTTGGCAATGTGCTGGGCTCCTCAGGCTCGGTGGTGCCGCTGTTCCGCAAGCAGATCGCCCACAACGGCCCCATCACGCTGACGCATGCCGGCATCACCCGGTATTTCATGACCATCCCCGAGGCCTCGCAGCTGGTCATGCAGGCCGGGGCGATGGCCCGCGGCGGCGACGTGTTCGTGCTCGACATGGGCGAGCCCGTACGCATCTACGACCTGGCCTGCCGCATGGTGGAGCTGTCGGGCCTGCGGGTGCGCGACAGGAGCAATCCCCATGGCGACATCGAGATCCGCGTCACCGGCCTGCGTCCGGGCGAGAAGCTGTACGAGGAACTGCTGATCGGCGATGGCGCGCAGCCGACCAGCCATCCCCGCATCCTGAAGGCCCACGAGTCCTTCCTGCCATGGCCGCAGTTGGTGCGGGAGCTGGGCGTGCTGGAGTCCGCCATGGCCCGGTTCGACATCCAGGCCACCCGGGACCTGCTGCTGAAGCTGGTATCGGGCTACCGGCCGGCCAACGGCCTGGTCGATTGGGTCTACCTGGAAGGCCAGCGCCAGCAGGACCGGGGCGCCGCGAAGCCAGGCCTGGGCGTGGGGCAGCCCCACAGGCTTTACGGGAGATGAGGGGAGCGGTGCGGCGCCAGCGAGCGCCGCAGGGGCTCTGGCGCATCAACTGGAGCGGGTGAAGGGAATCGAACCCTCGTATGAAGCTTGGGAAGCTGCCGTTCTACCATTGAACTACACCCGCATTGGCTCTTGGGCGGAGCCGCCATGCAGGCGCTGATTGTAGTACCAGAATGGGGCGGCCCGGCCCTCAGTTGGAGGCCGATGCCTGGATGGCGGACTGGGTGCCCAGCAGCTGCCGCACCCGTTGCAGGTCCTCGGGCGTGTCCACGCCGGTGCCGGGCCGGTCAGGGGTGATGTGTACCGCGATGCGGTGGCCGTGCCACAACGCTCGCAGCTGCTCCAGCGATTCGATCTGCTCGGTGGGGGCCTGCGCCAGCGCCGGGAAGGCGCGCAGGAAGCGCGCCCGGTAGCTGTACAGGCCCATGTGGTGCAGCGGCGCGAAGCCGGGGGTCTGCGTCAGCTGCGGGTTGAGCCACCAGTGGCTGGCCACATGGTCGCGTGCCCAGGGAATGGGGGCGCGGCTGAAATAGCTGGCCAGGCCCTGCGCGTCGAGCACCACCTTGACCACGTTCGGGTTGTGCAGGTCTTCCAGGCTGGCTAGCGGGTGCGCGACCGTGCCCATGCTGGCCTCGGGGCGGGCCACCAGCAGGCCGGCCACCGCGTCGATCAGCGCCGGCGCCACCAGCGGCTCGTCGCCCTGCACGTTGACCACCACATCGTCGCCGTCCAGGCCGAGCTGCGTGCAGGCCTCGGCCAGCCGGTCGCTGCCGCTGGGGTGATCGGGCGAAGTGAGCAGCGCCTCCACCTGGTGCTGCCTGCAGGCCTGCACGATGCGCTCGTCGTCGGCCGCCACCACCACGCGGGCGGCATGGCTCTGCTGGGCGCGGCGCGCTACCTGCACCACCATGGGCAGGCCGGCGATGTCGGCCAGCGGCTTGTTGGGCAGGCGCGTGGAGGCCATGCGCGACGGGATCAGCACGGTGAAGCGGAGAGAGGATGCCATGGCGGAAAGGGCGTCAGGTGGAAGGTCGGAAACCGGACGATTGTAGGCCCGCGCCGGTATGCCCGCGCTGGTATGCCCGCGCCGGCATCCACTGCGCCGGGCCGTGCCGGACTTCAGCCGCCGGCCGGTTCCAGCAGCAGCTTTTCCAGCGGCTGCAGCTTCGGGGCGGCGATGGCTTCGCGCAGCCGGGGCAGCAAGGCCACCAGGCCGTCGTAGCCCTGGGCCTTCTCGACGGCCAATTGCAGCCGAAAGCCGCGCAGGCCCAGATCGGCCGCCAGCGCGCTGGCCACGGGGTAGGCGGCCATGTAGCGCTGGCTTTGTTCGGCGGGCGAGAGGGGGTCCGGGGAAGAAACTGTCGCCGGTTCGGTAGGGGTGTCTTCCAATGGAGCTGCTGCTGCTGGCGCCGCCTGCACGGCGTCTGCCGCTTCCAGCAGGCCGGCCTGCAGCAGTCCCTGCACATCTTCGGCGCTCAGCGCGCCCGGCCCGGCGGCGGGCAGCAGGGCTGCCACCTGTGCCACGCTCTTGTGGCCGTCGAACAGGATGAAGGCGGCACGCAGGCGCTGCGACAGTACCGGGTCGCGGGTCTTCAGGGCCTGGGCGCCGAGCTCGGTCTTCTTGAGGAGGGTGGTTTGCATGGAGCCTGCATTGTCAAAATCTGCAAATCACCGTCCATTGGTGTTAACGCGCGTTGCCGCTGTTTTCCTGCTCGGCCGCGCGGGGGCGTGGCAAATTTCAGGCGCCTGCCGGCTCCAGCAGCAGCTTTTCGAGCGGCTGCAGCTTCGGGGCGGCGACAGCTTCGCGCAGCCGGGGCAGCAGGGCCACCAGGCCGTCGTAGCCCTGGGTTTTGTCCAAGGCCGCCTGCAGGCGGAGGCCGCGCAGTCCCAGGTCCACCACCAGCGTATTGACCAGCGGGTAGGCATGCAGGTAGCGCTGGTGCTGCTCGGACGGAGAGAGCGGGTCCGGGGCAGGCTCGGCGATGGGCTCCAGTGGCGCTGCCCGGGGTGTGTCGGCTATCGCTTCCAGCAGGCCGGACTCGAGCAGGGACTGCACATCCTCGGCGTTCAGTGCACCCGGTCCGGCGGTGGGCAGCAGCGCAGCCACCTGGGCCACGCTCTTGTGGCCGTCGAACAGGATGAACGCGGCGCGCAGCCGCTGCGGCAGCACGGGGTCGCGGCTCTTCAGCGCCTGGGAGCCGAATGCCGTCTTCTTAAGGATGGTCGTTTGCATGGAGCCTGGATTGTCAAAATCTGCAAATCACCGTCCATTGGGGTTAACGCGCGTTGTCGCTGCTTTCCAGCTCGGCGTCGGTCAGCGGCCGGGCCTCGTTCTCCAGCATGATCGGGATGCCGTCGCGCACCGGGTAGGCGAGGCGAGCGCTGCGCGAGACCAGTTCCTGGCGCTCGCGGTCCCAGCGCAGCGGGCCCTTGGTGACGGGGCAGACGAGCAGTTCCAGCAGTTTGGGGTCCATGGTGAGGCGCTTTCGAGAGTAGATGCCGGGCCGTGTCAGGCCGGGCGCAGAGGGGTCAGCGAGCGTAGCCGGGCGTGGACGGCCTCGGCGAAGGCTGGTGCGATGGCGGTGACCAGCGGCACCGCCAGGGCTTCGGGCTCCACGGCCCAGAGCTTGGCGGCGTCCTTTTCGGTGCACAGCAGCACGGCTTCGGGAATTCTACGGCCAGACCAGCGGTAGCCGGCAAAGCCGTCGTGGTCGGCGCGGGCTTCGGTGGCGGCCAACTGCAAGCCCCGGGCCTGCAGCATGGCGAAGAATTCGCCGGGGTAGGCGATGGCGGCGACGGCATGCACCGGCCGGCCGGCCAGCGCGGCCAGCGGGATGCGCTCGCCGTGGCGGTTGACGGCATGGTCGGCCAGCGCGCGCTGCACGGGCCAGGCGCCGGCTGCGCTCTGCGCCAGCCCCGGCGGCGGTTCGCCGGCATACAGCGCGAAGTCGCAGGCGCGCGGCCAGGGCTCGCGCAGCGGCCCGGCCGGCAGCAGCCAGCCGTTGCCCACGCCCTGGCGGTTGAAGACCACGACCTCGAGATCGCGCGCCAGCGCCAGGTGCTGCAGGCCGTCGTCGCAAATGACGACATCGCACGCCGGGTGCCCGCGCAGCAGCGCCTGCACGGCGTCGGCGCGCCGGCTGCAGACCACGACGGGCGCGCCGGTGGCGCGGGCGATCAGCAGCGGCTCGTCGCCGACCTGGGCGGGCGTGCTGTCCGGTGCCACCGGCAGCGGCGCCGGGTTGCCCTCGGCGCGCCCATAGCCGCGCGAGACCACGCCGGGCTGCCAGCCCAGGGCCTGCAGCCGCTGCACCAGGTGGATGGTGACGGGCGTCTTGCCGGCGCCGCCGGCGATCACGTTGCCCACCACCACCACCGGCACCGGCGCGCGCCAGCGGCGCAGCAGCCCGCGGCGGTAGAGCTGGCGGCGCAGCGCCGTCAGCGCGCCATACAGCCAGGCCAGCGGCAGCAGCGCGCGCATGCCCGGGCCGCGCCGCTGCCAGGCGCGCGTAAGCGCCTGATCGGGGCTGGGGTTGCGGGCGTGGTTCAATGCAAAAACAATAGCTATTGGCGCTTTATTTGCGGGCGCTGGCGCTCGATTGCGTTGCAAACGTGATCTGGCTCAGGCTGACGCGGCGCGCGGCCTCCATCACCGAGACCACAGCCTGGTGCGGGGCCAGCGCATCGGCGCTGATGATGACCACGCTGTCCTTGCCGGCACGGGCGGCGTTACGTAGCGCGGCGGCCAGGGTGTCCACCGATTTGCCGTCCAGCGCCTCGCCGGCGACGGCATAGCGGCCGTCGGCCGCGACGGCGACGATGATTTCGCGCGGGCGGTCGCGCTGCTGCTCGGCGTCGGCCACCGGCAGCGTGAGCTGCAGTTCGGTGAACTTGCTGTAGGTGGTGGACAGCATCAGAAAGATCAGGATCACCAGGAGGACGTCGATGAACGGGATCAGGTTGATCTCCGGCTCCTCCTTGGCACGCGGGCGGAAGTTCATGCGCGGGGCCTCCGGGTCAGCCGCGGCGGCGCTGGCCGCTCAGGTGGCGCAGGAACTGCTCGGCCGACAGCTCCAGCGTCAGCAGGTAGGCGTCGACCCGGCTGCGGAAGTAGCGCCAGAAGATCAGCGTGGGGATGGCAACCATCAGGCCGAAGGCGGTGTTGTACAGCGCGATCGAGATGCCGTGGGCCAGCTGCGTCGGGTTGTTGCCGCCGCCGGACTGCGAGCCGAAGATCTCGATCATGCCGATCACCGTGCCCAGCAGGCCCAGCAGCGGCGCCGCCGAGGCGATGGTGGCCAGCGCGGTGAGGTACTTTTCGAGCCGGTGGGCCACGGTGCGGCCCGTGCCTTCCATCGCGGCGCGCAGGTCCTCGTCGCTGATGCGCGGGTCGTTGTTCAGCGTGCGCAGGCCGCTGGCCAGCACCTCGCCCAGCGCCGAGTTCTGGCTGAGCTGGTTGACCACGTCGGGCGTGGGCAGGTGGGGCGACGAGACGGAGATCGCCTCGCCCAGCAGGTCGGCGGGTGCGACCTTGGCGGCCTTGAGCGCCAGGAAGCGCTCGACGACCAGGGCCAGCGCGAGTATCGAGCAGGCGATCAGCGGCCAGATCGGCCAGCCTGCGGCTTGGATAATGGAAAACAAGTCTCTCTCCCCCTCTGCTATAGATCAACGGGTGATTATCTCCGAGCTGCGCGGCGGGTTCCACCGTTCTTGAGGGAGGAGTCGAACCCCAGGTCTTCCACATTTTCTGTGGATAACTTTGTGGGTAATCGGCCTGCGGGCGGCGCAAGTGACGCAATCATGGGCGTTTCGTTAGATTGCTGAAAAATTACGCGGCAAAAAATTCATATAAATCAATGTATTGCACGTGAGTTCGGGCGGTATTGCTACACTCTGTGACGGCAGTGTGACGTGGTTGTGCCCATCGCTTTCTGTGGACTACTGGCCCATCCCGGCCCGCCGGGGCGCCCTGCAGGCCGCGGGCACCACCCCGATGCAGCGCTGGCGCGGCGCCGGGGCCGGCGGGGATGTTTTGCCCTGGTGAAATGGAGGCATGTTGCGCTGCTGCGAACGGCCCGGCCTTGGTTGATAATCCGGGCCAGCCATGAAAACATCCACGATAGCGCCCTTTTTCGCCACGCTGAAGGCGGCCAACCCCATGCCCAACACCGAGCTGGAATACACCTCGGTGTTCGAGCTGCTGGCGGCCGTGCTGCTGTCGGCCCAGGCTACCGACGTGGGCGTGAACAAGGCCACGCGCCGGCTGTTTCCGGCGGCGAACACGCCGCAGGCCATCCTCGACCTGGGGCTGGAAGGGCTGGAGGGCTATATCCGCACCATCGGCCTGTACCGCAGCAAGGCCAAGCATTTGATGCAGACCTGCCGCATCCTGGTGGAGCGGCACGGCGGCGTGGTGCCGCGCACCCGCGAAGAGCTGGAGGCGCTGCCCGGCGTGGGCCGCAAGACGGCGAACGTGGTGCTGAACGTGGCCTTCGGCCAGCCGACCATGGCGGTGGACACGCACATCTTCCGCGTGGGCAACCGCACTGGCTTGGCGCCCGGCAAGACGCCGCTGGCGGTCGAGCTGCAACTGATGGAGCGCGTGCCCGCCGAGTACGCGGTGGACTCGCACCACTGGCTGATCCTGCTGGGCCGCTACGTCTGCCAGGCGCGCAAGCCGCGCTGCTGGGAATGCGTGGTGGCGCCGTATTGCGACTTCTCGCCGAAGACGCCCGCGCCGCAATGATTCAAAAACAATAGCTGCTGGCGCTTGTTCACCCTTGGTTCTAGATATGAATCCATCTGAAACCAAGGAGAGGCAAGCGCGAGCAGCTATGATTTTTCGCTAACGCCCGCCGACGCAAAGCTGGCCATCTCGCGCAGCATGGCGCAAGCCGATTCCAGCAGCGGCCAGGCCAGCGCGGCGCCCGAGCCTTCGCCCAGGCGCATCTGCCAGTCGAGCAGCGGCTGGGCCTGCAGGGCGCCCAGCATCAGCGCGTGGCCGGGTTCGCCCGAGCGGTGGGCGTAGACGCAGCGTTCCAGCACCGCGGGCTGCAGCCGGCTCGCCACCAGCACCGCGGCGCTGGTGATGAAGCCATCGACCACGACCACGCGGCGCTCGGCCGCCGCCTGCAGCACGGCGCCGACCATGGTCGCCACCTCCAGCCCGCCCAGGGCGGCCAGCGCGTCCAGCGGCTCGGCCACGCCGGCATGGCGCTCCAACACCTGGCGCAGCACCTGCACCTTGCGCGCCACGCCGTCGGCCGACAGGCCGGTGCCAGCGCCGGTCACCTGGGCGATATCGAGCCCGCACAGCCGCGCCAGCAGCAGCGAGGCACACGAGGTGTTGCCTATGCCCATCTCGCCAAGCAGCACGGCGTTGCCCGGCAGCGCGCGCACCAGCGCCATGCCGTTGCGGATGGCGACGGCGCATTCGTGCGCGCTCATCGCCGGGCCCTGGCTGCTGTCGCGCGTGCCGTAGGCCACCTTGCGGCGCCAGAGTTTGGGCTGGCCTGTGGCAGCTTCGCGCGGGGCGAAGTCGCGCGCCACGCCGCAGTCCACCACGTTCAGCGCGATGCCGTGCTGGCGCGAGAGCACGCTCACCGCGGCGCCGCCGGCCAGGAAGTTCTCCACCATCTGCCAGGTCACGTCGGCGGGAAAGGCCGAGATGCCCTGGGCCGTGAGGCCGTGGTCGGCCGCGAACACCAGCATCTGCGGCTGCTCGAGGCGCGGCGCCTCGCTGCCCAGGATGCAGGCCACGCGGTGGGCCAGGGCTTCGAGCCGGCCCAGCGAGCCCAGCGGCTTGGTCTTGTGGTCGATGAGCTGCTGCACGCGCCCGGACAGCGCGGCGTCGTGGATGGAGGCGATGGCGGGAAGCTGCAGCGGCTGCGCTTCGTCAGGAATGGTTGGGGTGGTCATGAGGGGCGTCGAAAGCAATATCCGGGCGCCATTGTGGCCCCATCAGGCCCGCGCGGCCGCTTCCTTCAGGTACTCCGGCTGCAGCCGATACATGCGGATCACGCTGCGGTACTGGCCGTGCGAGAAGAACTCGTCCACCAGCTCGCCCTCGGGACGAAAGCCAAGCTTGGCATAGATATGGATGGCCTTGGCGTTCTCCTTGTCCACATACAGGTAGATCTTGTGCAGGTTCAGCACGCGAAAGCCATAGTCCAGCGCCGCCCGTGTGGCCGGCGCCGCGATGCCCAGGCCCTGGTGCTCGGGCGCCACGATGATCTGGAACTCGGCGCTGCGGTGGATCAGGTTGATCTCCACCAGCTCGACCAGGCCCGCGCGCTGCTGGCCGTGCTCGACCACGAAGCGGCGCTCGCTCTGGTCATGCACGTGGGCGTCGTACAGGCCGCTCAATTCGTCGAAGGTGGCATAGGGCTCCTCGAACCAGTAGCGCATCACGCTGGCGTTGTTGTCCAGCAGGTGCACGAAGCGCAGGTCCTCGCGCTCCAGCGGCCGCAGTTGGATGGTGGTGTTCATGAATGGATCCTTTCTAGTAGAGGAAGTGTTGGCGGGCTCAGCGCGTGCGTGTGTGCCATGCCGCCCAGGCCGTGGCCAGCAGCAGGCCGGTGGACAGCACCAGCACGGCGGCAAAGCCCTGGTCGAAGGCGGCGCCGGCGGCCTGTACCAGGCCATGGGCGGCATCGGCGGGCAGCTGTTCGGCGGCCATCAAGGCCTCGTCCAGACTGTCGCGCACCGTGGGCGGCAGCGCCGCGGCCACGGCGGGCAGGTCGAGCGAGTGGGCGTAGACAGCCGACAGCAGGCTGCCCATCACGGTCACGCCCAGCGCGCCGCCCAGCTCGAACGACACCTCCTCGACCGAGGCCGCCATGCCGGCGCGGTCGGCCGGCGCACGCATCAGCATGGTGGCCGAGGCCGCGGTGATGGCCGCGCCAATGCCCAGGCCCAACACCACCAGGCTCAGCGACTGCCACAGCGCCGAGGCCTGGTACAGCACGATGAAGGAGCCCATGCCCAGGCCCGACACCAGCAGCGACAGCGTCAGCAGCCTGGCGCTGCCCCAGCGCGGCAGCAGGCGCCCCGCCACCGGGCCGGAGATGAAGGCCGCGACCGGCAGCGGCAGCACGGCCCAGCCGGCCTGCAGCGGGCTGTGGCCCAGCACCAGTTGCAGGCGCTGGCTGAACAGCAGCTCCAGGCCCAGCAGCGTGGCCGCGGCCACCAGCGAGGCGATCACCGCCAGGCTGAATTCGCGGTTGCGGAACAGCGCCAGGTCCAGCAGCGGGTGGGCGCTGGCGCGTTGGCGGCGCACGAAGATCCACAGGAAGGCGATGCCCGCCAGCAGGGCCAGTGCGGCCACGGCCCAGTCGGGCGACTGCTTGCCCAGCTCCTTGATGGCATAGGTGCCGGCCACCAAGCCCAGCATCACCTGGAGGGAGGCCGTCAGGTCCCAGGGGCGCTCACGGTTGCCTTCGCTGGCGGGAACATAGCGCCAGGCCAGCGGCAGGGCGATGAGCACGATGGGCACGTTGATCAGGAAGACCGAGCCCCACCAGAAATGCTCCAGCAGCAGCCCGCCCAGCACCGGGCCGAAGGCCGCGCCGCCCGAGGCTACCGAGGCCCAGATGCCGATGGCCAGCGCGCGCTCCTTCTCGTCGGCGAAGCTCAGGCGGATCAGCGACAGCGTGGCCGGCATCATCATGGCCGCGCCCACGCCCAGCAGCGCGCGGGCCGCGATCAGCACGCCGGGGCTGGGCGCGAAGGCGGCCATCAGCGAGGCCGCGCCGAACATGGCCAGCCCCGCGAGGAACAATCGCTTGTGGCCCAGCCGGTCGCCCAGCGTGCCCATGCCCAGCAGCAGGCCGGAGACCACCAGCGCGTAGATGTTGACGATCCACAGCTTGGCCG
>JBLZYV010000053.1:28193-30868 GCA_050282565.1 Comamonas sp. | reverse complement strand
TGCTCGAAGCCATGGCCCGGCGCGGCAACCCAGTGCAGGGTCTCGGCCCAGCTGTCCGGCCCGGCGATGGCCTGGCTTTCCACGCGCCGGAACAGCGCGACGTCGAGCAGGCCGTTGGCCAGGTCCTGCTCCAGCTGCCGCGACAGGCCGCAGCGCACCTCCAGCCGCGCGTGGCCCATGCCCTGCGCCAGCGGGCTGAGCAGGCCCGGCAGCGATTCCACCGCCAGGTCCTCGGTCACGCCCACCCGCACCAGTTCGGGCAGGTCTTCGGTGAATACATTGCGCGCCTCGTCGTGCAGCGCGAGGATGCGGCGCGCATAGCCCAGCATGCGCTCACCATCGGGCGTGAGCAGGCTGCTGCGCGCGCCACGCGAAAGCAGCTGGCGCCCGGCCTGTTCCTCCAGCTTCTTGATCTGCTGGCTGATGGTGGACTGCGTGCGGTGCACACGCTCGCTGGCCCGCGAGAAGCCGCCGCTGTCGACCACCGAGGCAAAGGTGCGCAGCAGGCTGATGTCGAAGTCGGCCATGGGGTGCTCCAGGTATCGAAAAATCAAATATCTCGGATGGAAACTTTGAATTTCCAAATACAAGCATAAACCCCTAGAGTGGCCTTGTCACCGCTTTCTTTGCGGCTTCCTCACGGTTTTCGCCGCCTTCAGGAGCACCACCATGACTCACTCCGCCACCGCCCACGCAGGCGCCCCAGAGGCTCCGTCCTGGGCCTATGCCCTGCCCTTCACCCTGGTCTGGGCCAGCGCCTTTCCCGCGACCAAGTTCGCCCTGCTCGACAGCCCGCCGCTGCTCTTCCTCGCCGGCCGCTTCCTGCTGGCCGGCTTGCTGCTGCTGGCCTGGGCCTGGTGGCAGGGCGAGCGCATCCACCCCAGCCGCGCGGACTGGCTGGCCCTCATCGTGCTGGCCGGCTGCAACCACGCGCTGTACCTGGGGATGAGCTGGAGTGCGATGCGCGAGGCGTCCGCGGGCCTGGCCACCATCATCATCGGCGCGGGGCCCATCGTCGTGTCTGTCCTCGCCGTGCCGGTGCTGGGCGAGCGGCTGACCTGGCGCAAGGCCGCCGGCCTGCTGCTGGGCTTTGCCGGCATGGTATTCATCGTGCGCCACCGGCTGGGCGGGCAGATCGACACACTGCACGGCACGCTGCTGCTATTGGTCGCGCTGGCGCTGCTGTCCACCGGCACCGTGCTGTACAAGCGCCTGCGGGTGGGCATAGGCAGCAGCGCCAATGTGGCGCTGCAACTGCTGCTGGCGGCGGCCATCATGCTGCCCTGGGCGCTGGCCACCGAAAGCCTGGACGACGTGCATCCCAACGCCCGCCTGGCCGCATCGATGGCCTGGTCGGTGGCCGTCGTCTCGGTCGTCGGCTACATGCTGTGGTTTGCGCTGCTGCGCCGCGCCGACGCCAGCCGGGCCAGCGCCTGGCTGTTCCTCACGCCGCCGCTGGGCCTGCTGGTGGGCTGGGCCGTGCTGGGCGAGCCGCTGGCGCTGGACGATTTCCTCGGCGTCATCCCGGTGATCGCTGGCATCGCGCTGGTGACCCGAGCGGGTGCGATGCCCAAGCCCTCTGCCCTGCCGGCCCCGTGCCGGTAGCCTGGCTACACGTGGCGCATCAGGCCGCCATCGACCTTGATGTTCTGCCCGCTGATGTAGGCCGCGCCTTCCGATGCCAGGAAGGCCACGGTGGCGCCGATCTCTTCTGCCTTGCCGTAGCGCTGCAGCGGCACGGCGGCCTGGCGCTCATCCTTCTTGGGAAGGCTGTCGATCCAGCCGGGCAGCACGTTGTTCATGCGGATGTTGTGCCTGCCATACTCGTCGCAGAAGATCTTGGTGAA
This sequence comes from Comamonas sp., assembly GCA_050282565.1. Lineage (GTDB taxonomy): Bacteria > Pseudomonadota > Gammaproteobacteria > Burkholderiales > Burkholderiaceae_C > Comamonas. The sequence continues at coordinate 29,021 of JBLZYV010000053.1, read as the reverse complement.
CGCGGCCAGGCCCGAGCGCGCCATCGCCGAGGTGGGGAACAGCGCCGCCGGCTCGAAGGCCCAGGCCGACGAGATGTTGATGATGCTGCCGCCGCCCTGCTGCTGCATGATGGGCGCGACGAGGCGCGTGGCGCGCACCACGTTCAGGAAGTACACCTCCAGACCCGCGATCCAGTCCTCGTCGCTGATCGCCAGCAGGTCGCCCTTGGGCCCGTGGCCCGCGCCGTTCACCAGCACGTCGATGCGGCCGTAACGCTGCATCACCGCATCCACCAGCCGCTGCAGGTCGGCCACGCTGCGGTTCGAGCCGGTCACGCCCACGCCGCCCAGCTCCTTGGCCAGCGCCTCACCCTTGCCGGACGACGACAGGATGCCCACGGCAAAGCCGTCCTCGTGCAGCTTGCGGGCCGCCGCCGCGCCCATGCCGCTGCCGCCGGCCACCACCACTGCCACGCGTTGTTCGTTCATGCTCGTTCTCATCTGGATTGAAAAACTGCCATCGTAGCGGCTCGTATGATGCGGGGATGCATCCACACCTCATCATCCTCACCGGCGGCTCGCGCGGCATGGGCCTGGCCATGGGCCAGCAATTGCTGCAGCAAGGCCAGCATCTGCTCAGCATCTCGCGGCGCAGCTCCGCAGACCTGGCCGCCAGCGCGCACGCGCCGGGCCAGCTCACGCAATGGGAGCAGGACCTGGCCGACAGCGGCGCGGCGGCGCAGCGCCTGTCCGGCTGGCTGCGCGGCCTCAAGGCAGCCGACTGGGCGGGCATCACCCTCATCAACAACGCCGGCGTGATCCCGCAGATCGCGCCGCTGTCGGCCGGGG
>JBLZYV010000053.1:0-28183 GCA_050282565.1 Comamonas sp. | reverse complement strand
CGGCCGACCTGCAGCACGCGCTGCGCGTGGGCTTGGAAGCCCCGATGGCGCTGACCGGCGCCTTCCTCGCCGCAACCGAGCACTGGACCATTCCGCGCAAGGTGCTGAACGTGTCCTCGGGCCTGGGCCGCCGGCCCATGGCCTCGCAGGCCGCCTATTGCACGGCCAAGGCCGGCATGGACGCCTACGCCCGCTGCGTGGCGCTGGAGGAAGCGCTCAAGCCGCACGGCGCGCGCATCGTCTCGCTGGCGCCGGGCGTGATCGACACCGACATGCAGCTGCAGCTGCGCAGCGCCGATGCCGGCGACTTTCCCGACGTGGCCAACTTCAGCGGCATGCATGCGGGCGGCAAGCTCAGCACGCCGCAGGACGCCGCCGCCAAGGTGCTGGCCTGGCTGGACCGCGCCGACTTCGGCCAGAACGTGGTCGCGGACGTGCGCGAGCCCTGAACTGCCGTTATGAAATTTGATAGCTTTTCGCGCTCATTCCCTTTGGCTTTCAAAGATAAAAGTATCTGAAATAATTTGCCAACAAGCGCTAGAAGCTATCAAAAATGAAGCAACCACACTGCCGCTGTCACCTAGGCGCGGTCCGTAAAGTTACTGACTTGCGCAAAGCCGCAGGCTCGCAATAATGTTGCAGCGCATCATCCGCATGCATGGCGGCATCGATGCCCTGCACGCATCCATTCCATACCAGGAGATAAACCATGTCCCGTGAAGTCGTCGTCGTCAGCGCAGTCCGCACCGCCATTGGCACCTTTGGTGGCGCCCTCAAGGACGTGCCGCCCACCGAGCTGGGTGCGCTGGTCGTCAAGGAATCGCTGGCCCGCGCCGGCGTGGAAGGCAAGGACGTCGGCCACGTGGTCTTCGGCCACGTCGTCAACACCGAGCCCAAGGACATGTACCTGTCGCGCGTCGCGGCCGTGAACGGCGGCTGCGCCAAGGAAACGCCGGCCATGAACGTCAACCGCCTGTGCGGCTCGGGCCTGCAGGCCATCGTCAGCGCCAGCCAGGGCATCCTGCTGGGCGACTACGACGTGGCCATCGGCGCCGGCGCCGAGAACATGAGCCGCGCGCCCTACGCCAGCCTGGCCACGCGCTTTGGTGCCCGCATGGGCGACACCAAGATGGTCGACATGATGATCGGCGCGCTGCACGACCCCTTCCACACCATCCACATGGGCGTGACGGCCGAGAACGTGGCCAAGGAATTCGGCATCAGCCGCGAAGACCAGGACGCGCTGGCGCTCGAGAGCCACCAGCGCGCCGAGAAGGCCTGGGCCGAAGACCGCTTCGCGGGCCAGATCGTGCCCGTGATGCTCAAGAGCAGGAAGGGCGAGATCGCCTTCGACAAGGACGAGCACTTCCGCGCCGGCGCCAAGATCGAGGACTTCCAGAAGATGAAGCCGGTGTTCGTCAAGGAAGACGGCACCGTCACCGCCGCCAACGCCTCGGGCATCAACGACGCCGCCGCCGCCGTGCTGCTGATGGAAGCCTCGGCTGCCGGCGCGCGCGGCGCCAAGCCGCTGGCCCGCCTGGTGGGCTACGCGCACACTGGCGTCGAGCCCAAGATCATGGGCATCGGCCCCGTGCCCGCCTCGAAGGCCGTGCTGGCCAAGACGGGCCTCAAGCTCGACCAGATGGACGTGATCGAGGCCAACGAAGCCTTCGCCGCGCAGGCCTGCGCCGTCACCAAGGGCCTGGGCGCCGACCCGGCCAAGGTCAATCCCAACGGCTCGGGCATCTCGCTGGGCCACCCCATCGGCGCCACCGGCGCGGTCATCACCGTCAAGGCCATCCATGAGCTGCACCGTACCGGCGGCCGCTACGCGCTGGTGACCATGTGCATCGGCGGCGGCCAGGGCATCGCGGCGATCTTCGAGCGCATATAAGGCCAGGCGGCCTCCGGCTCTGCCGGAAGGCTTGCGCTGGAGTGGCAGGGGCATCGTTGGATGCCCCTGCTGCTTTGTGCACATGGCAACGGGCCGGGCATGGTCATCGGTTACGCTCATGCAGTCCACACTCCACGCGCCTGTAGCCGGGCGCCGCAGGCCATGGCAGAGCTCTTGCTGCAGATCCTGCTCGAAGCACCGGCCTACGCCATCTCGCGGCTGCTGCTGAAGTTCACCTCCATGGCGGAGCAAACTGCCGGGCAGCTCGCTTATTGCATTCTTCTGGGCCTCATCACGGCAGCCTGCTTCGCCGCCTGGTTCATCTACCAGTCCAGCTAGCCGCCATGGCTTGCCGTCCTCTTCCATGAAAGCCGCCCTGCTCGCCGCCGCCCTGTTGCTGCAGACCACCGCCTGGGCCCAGCCGCCATCGCCCGCCACCGCGCGCGAGATCGACCAGCTGTTCGCGGCGCTGCGGCAGTCCGGCTGCGAGTTCTCGCGCAACGGCGCGTGGTACGAGGCGGCCAAGGCCAGCGAGCACCTGCAGCGCAAGTACGACTACCTGCGCGAGCGCGGGCTGGTGCCGTCCACCGAGTCCTTCATCGAGCGCGCGGCGACCAAGAGCAGCATGTCGGGCCAGCCCTACCAGGTGCGCTGCGGACAGGCCGCACCGGTTGCCAGCAGTGATTGGTTCACCGGCCAACTCCGTGAGCTGCGCAAATAGGCGGCCGTTCCGGCGAGCCTGTCCCGGTTATTCCTGCGCTCCGGCCACCTGCAGCCCGGTATAGACCGCATCGCGCAGCTCCGGCACCAGCCGGCCGGCCATGCCTTCGAAGGCCGTGTTGGTGAGCAGGACCACCGACAGCCCGCGCGCCGGATCGATGAACCAGTTGTGGCCGTAGGCGCCGCCCCACTGCAGCGTACCGCGGCTTTGCGGGGTCTTGGCCGCAGCCGGGTCATCCAGCACCGCCCAGCCATAGCCAAAGCCCCAGCCCGGCCCCTGGGTCTGCGCCTGCGGCCCCACCTGGTCGCGCACCATGGCAGCCACCGTGTGCGGCTTGAGCAAGGGGCCACCGCCGTTTCTGACCGTCTCCATCAGCCGCAAAAAATCCCCGGCCGTGCCGACCATGCCGGCGCCGCCCGAGGCAAAGGCCTGGGCGTCGTAAGCGCGCTGCGGCGCAAAGCGGATCGCTCCGCCCATGCCGGGCGGCAGCAGCACCTCGATGTTGCGGAACATGCGTGTGGGCTCGGGCTTGCCGTCTGCATAGGGTGTGGCCAACCGGTCACCCCCCTGGGCCACAAAGCCGGTGTGGCGCATGGCGAGCGGCCGTGTCACCAGCTTTTGCACTGCCTGCGGCAGCGGCTGGCCGCTGGCCTTGGCCACCACGGCGCCCAGCACGTCGATGGACAGCGAGTAGCGCCACTGGCTGCCAGGCTCGAAGTACAGCGTGCTTTTCGCCAGCCGACGCAGGTTCTCGTCCAGGCTCCCGCTGGAGTCGTCCAGCCCGTCTGAGATGCCCAGCCGGACATAGGCGCCGTCGCTGCCCTCGGCAAAGCCATAGCCCAGGCCCGAGGTGTGCGTCAGCAACTGGCGGATGGTGATGGCTGGCATCCGGCCATCGGCCAGTGCGGGCCTGAAGTACGGCAGGTAGGCCGTCACCGGCGCATCCAGGTCCAATTTGCCCTGCTCCACCAAGCGCATCGCCGCCGCGCTGACGATGGGCTTGCTCATGGAAGCCAGGCGAAACACCGTGCCGGTAGCCATGGGTTCGCGGGCTTCGCGGTCGGCCCAGCCCACCGCCTTTTGGTACAACACGCGCCCCTGCTGCGCCACGACGACCACGCCGCCGACGATGCGCTGCTCCTGCAACGCGGCTTGCAGCACCGGATCGATATGCACGGCCAAGGCTGCGGCGGGCGATGGTTTTTGCTGGGTTGGTGCCGGCGCCTGTGCTGTTGTCTGTGTTTGCGCGGTGGCCGTGACGCCTGCCCCGGCAAGCATGGCCGCCAATGCCAACGAATGGATGGAATTTTTCATGGATCGCCTCTTTCAACTCAACAAGGCGACCAGCTTAGCTAGCACAATAGTGAAGAAAAACAGCCTTGCTCTTCACTCATCATGAAGCAATTCTTCACCAACGAGCGCGAGCCGCTGCATGCGCTGAACATCTTCGTGCAGGTGGCCCGCACCCACAGCTTCACCCGCGCGGGTGACCGGTTGGGCGTGAGCGCCTCGGCCGTGTCGCAGCAGATGCGCAAGCTCGAAGCCCACCTGGGCCTGCGCCTGCTCAACCGCACCAGCCGCCATGTGGCGCTGACCGAAGCCGGCCAGCAACTGCTGGCCGAGGCCTCGCCCGCGCTGGACCAGCTCGACCTGGCGCTGCAGCGGCTGCGGGCCGACCACGACGCGCCCTCGGGGCTGTTGCGCATCAACACCTCGCGGCTGGCAGCCGGCATGCTCATCACGCCGCGGCTGGACGAGTTCCTGGCCCGCTACCCGCGCATACAGCTGGAGCTGTTCACCGACGATACCTTCGCCGACATCGTGCAGGGCGGCTTCGACGCCGGCATACGCCTGGGCGCCTTCCTGGCGCGCGACATGGTGTCGCTGCCGCTGGACCGCGGCCAGTGGGAGGCCGTGGTCGCCAGCCCCGACTACCTGCGCCGCCACGGCAGGCCCGAGACGCCGGCCGACCTCGCCGCCCACGACTGCCTGCGCTTTCGCCTGCCCGGTAGCGGCCGGCTGCTGCCCTGGATCTTCATGGTCGATGGCCAGGAGGTGGAACTGGAGGTCGCGGGCCGGCTGATCTTCTCGGACGACACCCTGGTCACCCGCGCTGCCTGCCAGGGCCATGGCCTGGCCCACAAGTTCGCCGGCAGCATCCGCGAAGAGCTGGCCGACGGCCGCCTGGTGCAGGTGCTGCAGTCCTACGAACGGCCGTGGTCGGGCTTTCACATCTACTATCCGGCGCGCAAGCTTATGCCGCCCAAGCTGCGGGCGTTTGTTGATTTTCTGCGGGAGCCTTTGGTGGCGGAAGAACGGCCGGCTTGAAAGATTTCCACCGCTGAAGGGGCGATCTCCGAGCTTCAGTCCAAGGGGGTGTCGACCCCAGCAAAATCAAAGCACCGGCCACCATGGGGCGGCCGGTGCTTCATGGGTACGAATCTCAGTTCCAGTTCACTTCGATATTGGTGGGCTGGGAAGTAGTACCTTTTTCGTTGGTCTGTGCCACCAGCCCCGTCAGCCTTCCGCTGGCGATGATCCATTGCGTGTCCACGGCAGGTTGACCGCCATCCCTCTGCGTGGTGTATTGCATCTTGCAGGTCTCAAAGGTACCAAACGCGGTCTGGATGGTTTCGCGGCCCAGATAGACCGAGGTGCGCACAACTTGGGTCGTGGTGTTCTGGATGTTATTCGTGTTGACGGCGGTGTAGCTGGCGGTGTGGGGTTGGTTGAGTGGCAGGGAAAGCGGCACCGCCAGGGGGGGTGTAAACGTTTCCTTGTAATTGAACAGCACATGGCGCGAGCCACTGCCGCCCCAGTTTCCATAGAGATAATTCACGCCATCTATGTTATTGGTATAGGTGTAGCGAAAGGGCGTGCTATCGCTATTGCCATTGATGAAGAATTCGCGCACCTGGTAGGCTTTTCTCCCTTCAAAGGTGGATTCGCCCATGGCTTCGGAGCCGTTCTTTCCCGTCGGCGTTATATATGCCCAGAGGCTGCCGGTGACGAATGGCTTGTCGGACGAAAAACAGGCAGCACTCGTGTCCGAATTGGCGGGGTCGTCTGCGCATTGCACCCTGATGTCCGAAATGGCTGCGTTAGCGATGCCACTGCCCTTGGCGACGGTGCACGTCTGGAATTGCGGCTGCTTTGCAACGGTGACGTTGTAGGGCTTGCCTGCTTCCACCTTGGCCGGAAACTCAAAAGCACCATTGCTCGACAGCGTCAGATCATTGCCGCCATTGTTCTGCAGCAGCAGTGATTTACCACTGCCCAATCCTTCCACTTCTCCACCAATGCCATACGAGGCCACCGGAAGCGGTGGTGTTTCGTCATCACTGCCACCTCCTCCGCCACAAGCGGACAGCACTACGGCAGCCATGAAAGAGGGAAAAAAAACAGTGGGCATGGCGCTCATGCGCATATGTCGTCCTTCATTGTTGAATTTTGGATACCACGCTAGATATTGGGTCGAGCCCAATATTTTTTCATCGATCGATTTTATATATCAACAATTAATCCATGCCATGAAAAACTGATGGAAATGCATTTTGTTACCTGAATCTGTTGCGCTTTTTGTCCCGCCCGGCTCATCTCCATCTGAGGCCCACCCTTCTATGCAGTGGACTGAACTGAAGTGACGATCCGCAGCCAAGGCCAGCGGGCCCGATAGGACTCCGCCTTCTGCTGGAAAAGCTCGTGGTGCGGCGTCAAGGGATTGGGCGCTAGCACCCCGTCGTAGACCAGGTCCAGCCCGTTCGGCGCATAGAGCTCGCCAGGCCGGATGCCGATGCAGGTGGCCGGGATCAGAAACCGGTCGATGCCATCGGACGAACTGCGCAGCGCCGGGTAGGCGTGGCCGAAGTACGACTCGTACCAGAGGTGGACACGAGCTTGGTTTGTCACGTCTACCGAGATGCCCAGGTCGCGCAGGACATGTTCGGCACGCGCCTGCGCCTCCTGCTCCGCGGCTTCGGTGGTGTCCGAAGCATCGAAGTAGAAAAGGTCGTAGTCCTTGATGGACTCCTCGGGCCCTCGGCGCGCCTGCAGGTTCCAGACCGTCTGGAACAGGCAGCCGGCAACCAGCCAGCCGTCGGGGAGCGACAGGTCTTCCCAGCGTTCAAGAACGGCACGGTTGTGGGTGTTTCGCAGGGTGTCGGCGAGAAAGCGCTCTTGCATGGATCGCGGGTCAGGATCATGGTCCGCCCTCACTGAGCCGTGAGGGGCTGCTGCCAGCTGATTCTGCCGCAATGACGAAGGTCAGTGGCTTACGCGCCACCCGGCGCGGCGGGAACCAGCCCATAGCGAGCCATGACCGCCACCAGGGCCGCCTTGTCCGGTGGACCGCCTGCGTTGACGACTGTGCCTATGTCCCGAAAGTACTGGATACCGATATCGGGCGACTGCACGATGAGAGCCCGGGCTTCGGTGCCATGGGGGTTCGAGAAATGGTGGACGCTGCCTCGGGGGCTGTACATGCACTCCCCCGCGCCAAGGTCGCGGACTTCGGCGCCGACGGCGTACCGCAGGGTGCCTTCCAGCACGTAGACGCATTCGTCGTTGTGCGTATGGCTGTGCGGAGGCGGCACGTTGGAACTCGGCGGCACCGTGAGCTCGAACATGCCCACGCTTCCCGTCTGCGATCCATCCACGAGATAGCGAACGGACAACTTCCCTAGCTGGATGGTTGAGGAATCGGTCATGGCAATCCTCCGTCGACGATGACGCACCATCATGCCGCAATTGGCCTCCCCCAGGACGACGGTTCCTAGTCCATTCCTACCGGTCTTCGGCGGTGCGACCCGACCCTGCCAGTGGTTCAAATTGGAATGATGGAATGAAAAAACGCAGCCCGTGGCTGCGTTCTTGCTGTGAGCGAAAGACCGAGACTCAGCGGATCAGCGCCGCGCCCGTCTTGGACTGCACTTCGTCGAAGCTCACGCCCTCGGCCAGCTCGACGATCTTCAGGCCCTGCTCGGTCACGTCGAACACGCCCAGGTCGGTGATGATGCGGTCGACCACGCCCACGCCGGTCAGCGGCAGCGTGCAGCTGGGCAGGATCTTCAGGTCGGTGGTGCCGTCCTTCTTCTTGGCCACGTGTTCCATCAGCACGATCACGCGCTTGACGCCGGCCACCAGGTCCATCGCGCCGCCCATGCCCTTGACCATCTTGCCCGGAATCATCCAGTTGGCCAGGTCACCCTTCTCGGACACCTGCATGGCGCCCAGGATGGACAGGTTGATCTTGCCGCCGCGGATCATCGCGAACGACTGGTCCGAGCCGAAGATGGACGAGCCCGGCAGCGTGGTCACGGTCTGCTTGCCGGCGTTGATGAGGTCGGCGTCGATCTCGTCCTCGGTCGGGAAGGGGCCGATGCCCAGCATGCCGTTCTCGGACTGCAGCCACACCTGCTTGTCGCCGGTGTGGTTGGCCACCAGCGTGGGGATGCCGATACCGAGGTTGACGTAGAAGCCGTCTTCCAATTCTTGCGCCGCGCGGGCGGCCATCTGGTCTTGGGTCCAAGGCATGTCGGGCTCCTTACTTCTTCTCGGTGATGGTGCGCTTTTCGATGCGCTTCTCGGGGGTCTTGTTCAGCACCATGCGGTGCACGTAGATGCCGGGCAGGTGGATCTCGTCGGGCTTGATCTGGCCCAGTTCGACAATCTCCTCCACCTCGACGATGCACACCTTGCCGCAGGTGGCGGCCGCGGGGTTGAAGTTGCGCGCCGTCAGGCGGAACTGCAGGTTGCCCGAGGTGTCGGCGCGCCAGGCCTTGACCAGCGACACATCGGCCACGATGGAGCGTTCCATCACATAGGTCTCGCCGTCGAAGTCGCGCGTTTCCTTGCCCTCGGCCACCAGCGTGCCCACGCCGGTCTTGGTGAAGAAGGCGGGGATGCCCGCGCCGCCGGCGCGCATCTTCTCGGCCAGCGTGCCCTGGGGCGTGAATTCCAGCTCCAACTCGCCCGCCAGGTACTGGCGCTCGAACTCCTTGTTCTCGCCCACGTACGAGGCGATCATCTTCTTGATCTGGCGGGTGTCGAGCAGCTTGCCCAGCCCGAAGCCGTCGACGCCGGCGTTGTTCGAGGCCACCGTCAGGCCCTGGACGCCGCTGGCCACCAGCGCATCGATCAGCGCTTCGGGAATGCCGCAGAGGCCGAAACCGCCGACGGCCAACAATTGGTTGTCGGCCACGACGCCCTTCAAGGCTTCTGCCGCGCTCGGATAAATCTTGCTCACATTTGTCTCCTGAAAGAGATTGCCGCTTCGAAGTCCGATAGGATACTACGTATTAACATACGTAGTATTTCGTAAAGACAAGCCCTCTATGAACGTTTCGGACCTGGACTATGCCCAAGCCTTCCACATGGCCCCGGTGGGCCTCGTCGTCTCGCGGCGGCGCGTGATGGTCGATTGCAACGAGCAGGTCTGCGCCATGTTCCGCACCTCGCGCGAGCTGATGGTGGGGCAGTCCTTCGTGATGCTCTACCCCAGCGCCGACGAGTACGAGCGCCTGGGCCGGCGCATCGCGCCCATCATGAACGCGCACGGCCTGTATTCGGACAACCGCATCATGAAGCGCGCCAACGGCGAGATGTTCTGGTGCCATGTGATGGGCCGGGCCTTCAACCGCGCCGATCCGCACGAAGGCGGCATCTGGAGCTTCGAGGACCTGAGCGCGCTGCGCCCGGTGCGCGCCGAGCTCACGCCGCGCGAGCGCGAGGTAGCCGCGCGCCTGCTCGAAGGCATGACCTCCAAGGAGATCGGCCGCAGCCTCGACATCAGCCACCGCACGGTCGAGATCTACCGCACCCGCTTGATGCGCAAGTACGCCGCCGCCTCGTCGGCCGACCTGGTGCAGAAGCTGCTGGCGGGCACGGCCACGCAGGCCGCGGATTAATTTCAAGCCAAATCGGCCTCCAGCCCTTATCTATCAAGCGCAAATAGCTATATTTAGTATAGCATTCAATCAAGCATCAGCACGGAAAGTCTCCAGGTGGATGCTGGTCTCGGTATTGCTGATGCCCTTGATGAGGCGGATGCGTTCGAGCACGCGCGACAGCTCTTCCAGGCTGGCCACCTGCAGCTCGGCCAGCAGGTCCCAGCGGCCGTTGGTGCTGTGCAGCGAAGCCACGCCCGGCTCGCCCAGCAGCTGGGCCATGATGCGGCGCGTGTCGTTGCCCTCGATGGCGATGCTCATCCAGGCGCGCAGCACGTCGGTCTGCGCATCGGGCCGCAGGCGCACGGTGTAACCCACGACCACGCCATCGCGCTCCAGCCGCGCCAGCCGGTTGGTGACGGTGCCGCGCGACACGCCCAGCCGCGCGGCCAGCGTGGCCACGCTTTCGCGCGCGTTCTGCCGCAGCAGGGCGATCAGGGCATGGTCTACATTGTCCATTTGCATAACCTCTGCTGCCATTTTGCCAAATTCCTGGCGAATTCAAGTCATTTTTGCCGCTAGGCATTCCAACTGCTCTGCGAGACACTCGATGGCATAAGCAATAGATATTTCCGGAGCACACCATGCAGGCCATCGCCCTGACACCCACCCACACGCCCTATTCGGCCCGCATCGACTACCTCAGCACCCCGGCCGCCGCGCGGCTGGTGGCCGAGGTCGGCCTGGTCGAGTGCCTGCGCGGCATGGTGCAGGCGCTGGAGCAAGACTTTGCGCGCTGGAACGATTTCGACAAGACCGCCCGCCTGGCCCAGCACACGCCCGATGGCGTGATCGAGCTGATGCCCGTGGCCGATGCGCGCAACTATGCGTTCAAGTACGTCAACGGCCACCCGCGCAACACCCGCGCCGGCATCCCCACGATCATGGCCTTCGGCGCCCTCGCCCGCATGGACACCGGCGCCCCCACCTTTCTGAGCGAGCTGACGCTGACCACCGCGCTGCGCACCGCCGCCACCTCCATCATGGCCGCCCGGCTGCTGGCCCGCCCGGACAGCCGCACCATGGCGCTGATCGGCAACGGCTCGCAGAGCGAGTTCCAGGCGCTGGGCTTTGCAGGCCTGCTGGGCGTACGCACGCTGCGGCTCTTCGATGCGGACCCTACGGCCACGCACAAGCTCCTGCACAACCTGCGGGATGCCGGGCTGGAGCTGGTCGTCTGCGCCAGCGCCGAAGAGGCCGTGCGCGGCGCCGACATCGTGACCACGGTGACCGCCGACAAGACCAATGCCACCATCCTGCGCGCCGACATGCTGCAACCCGGCATGCACCTGAACGCCGTGGGCGGCGACTGCCCCGGCAAGACCGAGCTGGAGGCCGCCATCCTCGAGCGCTCGCGCGTGTTCGTCGAGTTCGAGCCGCAGACCCGCATCGAGGGCGAGCTGCAGCAGATGCCGGCGGACTTCGCCGTCACCGAGCTCTGGCGCGTGCTGACCGGCCAGGCAAGCGGCCGTCTGGATGCCGGCGACATCACCGTGTTCGACTCGGTGGGCTTTGCGCTCGAGGACTACTCCGCCATGCGCCACATGCAGGCCCTGGCGCGCGAACACGGCCTGCTTGAATCGCTGCAGCTGATTCCCGAGCTGGACGACCCCAAGGATTTGTACAGCCTGGTGCGCAACCAGCACCTGGCGGCCGGCACGAACACCGCCACAAACGCCTTCACAATACCGGCTGCCCAGAAATGCGCCTGATATGACCACGAACCACCCTTGCCCCATCACCCTGATTGGCGTTCCCACCGACATCGGCGCCAGCCGCCTTGGCGCGGCCATGGGCCCCGACGCGCTGCGCGTGGCCCAGCTCGGCCCCGCGCTCGCGCGCCTGGGCTGCGAGGTGCAGGACACCGGCAACCTCGCCGGCCCGCCCAACCAGCGCCGCGAACGCGACGAAGGCACCGGCCTGCGCAACTACGAAGAGGCCCTGGCCTGGAACCGCTCGGTGCACGACGCGGTGCATGGCGCGCTGGCAGTTGGCCGCCTGCCGATGATGCTGGGCGGCGACCACAGCCTGGCCGTGGGCTCGATCAGCGCCGTGGCGCGCCACTGCCGCGAGGCCGGCAAAAAGCTGCGCGTGCTGTGGTTCGATGCCCATGCCGACTTCAACACGCCGGCCACCTCGCCCACCGGCAATGTGCACGGCATTCCGGTGGCCAGCCTGTGCGGCCTGGGCCCGGCCGAGCTGGCGGGGCTGGCCGGCTTCACGCCGGCGCTGGCCTCGCAGTCGCTGTGCCAGATCGGCCTGCGCAGCGTGGACGACCAGGAAAAGTACCTCATCAAGACCCATGACATCGAGGTCTACGACATGCGCGCCGTCGACGAACTGGGCATGCGCGAGGTGATGGCGCGCGCGCTGGCACCGCTGGCCGGCGCCAGCCGCCAGCAGATGCACCTGCACGTGAGCTTCGACGTGGACTTTCTCGACCCCGATATCGCACCCGGCACCGGCACCACGGTGCGCGGCGGGCCGAACTACCGCGAGGCCCAACTGTGCATGGAGATGATCGCCGACACCGGCCTGCTCGGCTCGCTCGACATCGTCGAGCTGAACCCCGCGCTCGACCTGCGCAACCAGACCGCCGAACTGGTGGTGGACCTGGTAGAGAGCCTGTTCGGCAAGAGCACGCTGGTCAAGGACCTGCGCCGCTGAGCACGGCGCAGGCAGAGGGGCGGTGCCCTACTTGCCGTCCCACGCCGAGCGCGTGGCGGCCTTCTTGAACAAGCGGCGGTTGTCGTCGCTGGCCGGCGGCTCCGAGTCGCCGAAGATCGCCGCCATCCAGTGGCCGTCGGTCGGATTCGGGAAGAGCACGAACTTGCGGCCGAACTGCTCGCGCTCGCTCTCCATCGCCTTTAGGCGCCCGTCCACGTCCTTCACGTAGAACTTGCGGCGGAAGTCGTTGAGGTTGTCGCCCAGGTAGACCACCACGTCGAACCGCTTCGCGATCTCGTCCTGGCGCGGCTGCTTGTTGCTGCTGTCGCGCAGCACGGTCAGGTGCTCCTGGTCGGCATACGGTGCGCCCAGCACCTTCAGGTGCTCCATCGCGTATTCGTAGGTGCGCTCGCCCTGCTCGCGGCTGGTCACGTAGAACACCTCGACGCCGTTGTCCTTGCAAAAGCGCAGGAAGTCCTGCGAGCCCGGCGAGGCCACGATCTGGTTCTTCGGGATCCAGGTGTCCCACTTCGGATCGTCGAAGAAGTCCTGGTTCTGGTTGATCAGGTAGCCCCAGTAGGCCAGCGGCAGCAGGATGGTGTCGTCCATGTCGGTGACCACGGCCAGCGGCTTGTCGCCGGGCTTGCGGTTCTTCAGCGCCGCCTCCACGTGCATGCGCGCCACGTTGAAGCCTTGGTGGTACAGCGCGCGGTACTCGGCCGCGGTCTGCTTCCAGGCCACGGCGGCGATCAGCGGGTTGTCCACGCCTTCGCCCGCCGGGCCCAGGCTGTTGGCCTTGGCGCCGGCAGCGCCCGCCGAACCGCCCGTCTGGGCGCATGCCGTGCACAGCAGCGCCGCGGCCGCGAAGGTTCCGAATTTCCAGAAGCGGCTGCCGCCGCGCGCGCCTGAACGCATGGATGTCTCTCCGTAGGTGTTGGATGTTGGCTCGAAAATCAGCCGCCCAATGTACCGCACGGGAGTCCTTCCCTCGGCCATCCGCGTGCCTAAAAAATGCCGCGGCGGACACGGCCTGTCTGCGGGTTGCGCCATCCCCATCGCAAAGCTTGGAGGCCGCGGCTCCATCTGCCAGCCAAGCGCTTGATTTTTCTTAATGGCGCGCTTGGTTATATTCAATCGGCCTGTCACGCCATCGTGGTGCCGGCGCTCGCATAATCAATAGCAACCCATGGCGAAGCGATCCTTCCCGTGGCCCCGTTGCTGCTGCCGCAAGGCAGTAGGCGTCCTGCAAGTTTGAACCGGAGAACTCCCCATGACGACCGAATCCAAGTGCCCCTTCCACCAAGGCCAGAACCACGCCACCGGTACCACCAACCGGGATTGGTGGCCCAACCATCTGCGCGTGGATCTGCTGAGCCAGCACAGCAGCAAGAGCAATCCGCAGGATGCCGGCTTCGACTACGCCGAGGAGTTCAAGAAGCTCGACTACGAAGGCCTCAAGCGCGATCTGCGCGCGCTGATGACCGACTCGCAGGACTGGTGGCCCGCCGACTTCGGCCACTACGGCCCGCAGTTCATCCGCATGGCCTGGCACGCCGCCGGCACCTACCGCGTGCAGGACGGCCGCGGCGGCGCAGGCCGGGGCCAGCAGCGCTTTGCGCCCCTCAACTCCTGGCCCGACAACGTCAACATCGACAAGTCCCGCCGCCTGCTGTGGCCCATCAAGCAGAAATACGGCAACAAGATTTCCTGGGGCGATCTGATGGTTCTGTGCGGCAACGTGGCGCTGGAGACCATGGGCTTCCGCACCTTTGGCTTCGCCGGCGGCCGCGTCGACACCTGGGAACCCGACCACGACGTCTACTGGGGCGCCGAGAAGCAATGGCTGGCCCCCACCGACAACCCCAACAGCCGCTACAGCGGCGAACGCGACCTGGAAAACCCGCTGGCCGCCGTGCAGATGGGCCTGATCTACGTGAACCCCGAAGGCCCGGACGGCAATGGCGACCCCATTTCCGCGGCCCGCGACATCCGCGACACCTTCGCCCGCATGGCCATGGATGACGAAGAGACCGTGGCCCTGATCGCCGGCGGCCACACCTTCGGCAAGACCCACGGCGCAGGCCCCGCCTCGCACGTCGGCGCCGAGCCCGAGGCCGCAGGCCTCGAAGCCCAGGGCCTGGGCTGGGCCAGCAGCTTCGGCTCCGGCAAGGCCGGCGACGCCATCACCTCCGGCCTGGAAGTGACCTGGACGCAGACGCCGGCCCAGTGGAGCAACTTCTTCTTCGAGAACCTGTTCAAGTACGAATGGGTGCAGGAGAAAAGCCCGGCCGGCGCCCTGCAATGGGTGGCCAAGGATGCCGGCGACATCATCCCCGACGCACATGGCGGCCCCAACAAGAAGCCCACCATGCTGACCACCGACCTGTCGCTGCGCCTGGACCCGGCCTACGAGAAGATCTCGCGCCGCTTCCTGGAGAATCCCCAGGCCTTCGCCGAAGCCTTTGCCCGCGCCTGGTTCAAGCTCACCCACCGCGACATGGGCCCGCGTTCGCGCTACCTGGGCCCGGAAACCCCCAAGGAAGAACTGGTCTGGCAAGACCCGATCCCCGCTGTCCAGCACCCGCTGGTGAACGACGCCGACGTGGCCGCGCTCAAGGCCAAGGTGCTGGCTTCGGGCCTGACCGTCTCCGAGCTCGTGGGCACGGCCTGGGCCTCGGCCTCGACCTTCCGCGGCTCGGACATGCGCGGCGGCGCCAATGGCGCCCGCATCCGCCTGGCTCCGCAAAAGGACTGGGCCGTCAACCAGCCCGCACAGCTGACCCGCGTCCTGGGTGTGCTGGAAGGCATCCAGCGCGAATTCAACAAGGCCGCCGACGGCGACAAGCGCATCTCGCTGGCCGACCTGATCGTGCTGGCCGGCAGCGCCGGTGTGGAAAAAGCCGCCGCCGATGCCGGCACGGCCATCACCGTGCCTTTCACGCCGGGCCGCGCCGATGCGACCCAGGAGCAGACCGATGTCGAATCCGTGGCAGCGCTCGAGCCCAAGGCGGACGGCTTCCGCAACCACCTGCAAGGACGCTTTCCCGCGCCGGCGGAAGCCCTGCTGATCGACAAGGCCCAGTTGCTGACGCTGACCGCGCCGGAGCTGACCGTGCTCATCGGCGGCCTGCGCGCCATCAACATCAACACCGAAGGCAGCCAGCATGGCGTGCTCACCGCCACCCCTGGCCAGTTGACCAACGACTTCTTCGTCAACCTGCTGGACATGGGCACGCAGTGGAAGGCGCTGGAAGACGGCACCTATGAAGGCGTGGACCGCAAGAGCGGCGAGAAGAAGTGGACCGGCACCCGCGTGGATCTGGTCTTCGGCTCCAACGCCATCCTGCGCGCCCTGGCCGAGGTCTATGCCGAAGCCGGCTCCAGCCAGAAGTTCGCCCGGGACTTTGTGGCGGCCTGGGTCAAGGTGATGAACCTGGACCGGTTTGATGTGAAGCACTGAGGATGCCGTGTCGAAGCCCGGGAGCTTCGGCCATTCTCAATAAAAAAAGGCTTCCAGCGCTTGTCCATCAAGCGCTGGAAGCTCTTTTTTTGATAGCTGCTTACTGCAGCGCGCCCGCAGGCAGGCGGAAGGGCTTGCCATTGAGCGTGGCCTGGCCCGCGTTCAGGCTAAAGGCGCTGGTCAGGAAGTCGCCCTCGGCCTTGCCGTAGCCCATCTTCTCGGCCATCTCGACCATGGCCTGCGCGTCCTGGTCCGTGGCCTCGGCGTTGCCGCTGGCCTTGAGCATCGGTGCGATCCAGGCCTTGGGCAGGCGCGCGTTGGCCTGCACGGCCGAGGTCTGCAGCAGCGCCGGCAGCCAGCCCGCGGCCTGCACCTGCTCGGCAGACGGGGCCTTGCGCACCTCGCCGCCGTAGGCCAGCTCGCCGGTCTGGCCCTGGTAGGTGGCCTGCAGCTTCATCGAATACGCCGGCAGGGCCGCCACCAGGCGCGGGGCATTTTCCAGCAGCAGCTCGGCGCCCTGCTCCTGCAGCGATTCCATGGCCTTGGCCAGGCCTTCCTTGCGGTAGCCGTCGGCCACCACCTGCTGCAACTTGCGCAGGGTCTCGATGTCCAGGCGCTGGTACTTTTCCTCGTAGCCCACGGATTCGAGGTCCAGCGGGCCGATGCGGCCCGTGCCCTTGACCTGGGTGGTCATCGACAGCGTGGCCTGGTCGGCCTCGATCACCGACTGCGCGCTCAGTTGCTTCAGGTCGGCCAGCGTCTGGGCGTCGCCGCCCTCGGCGGCTGTCTTCTGGATGCCAAGCTGCGCCAGGCGCAGCTGCGTGGAGCCGGGGCCCAGGCCCCACAGGCCGTCGACGGACTGGCTCTCGAAGCTGCCGTCCATGCCCTTGAGCGTGATGGTGGTGCGGTCGGTGGGTGAGTCGGCCAGGTCGTCGCCATCGTCCCCGTCTTCATCGTCTGCATCGCTGCCGGAAGACAGGCCCAGCAAGGCCAGCTCGGGCCAGCGCAGGTTGCCCTTGGCGCGGTCGCCCTTGAACGTGGTGTCGAGCACCAGCTCCTGCCAGCGCATGGTGACTTGCTTGTCGCTGATCTCGCCGGCGGGCAGGAGCACCTGCACGTCGCGGCTGCCGGTGAAGTGGTGCACGCTGGTCAGCGTGGGCGCCGTGGCCTTGGCCAGGGCCTGGCGGCTCTTGTCGTCCAGCCCCTGCAGCGCAAAGCGCGACTCGGACGCCGCGCTCGCCAGGCGGCCACCGGCGAACGGGCCGTGGTAGACGGTGGTGTCGATCACCAGGCGGATCGGCGCGGCCGGCTCGGCCTCGGCTTCGTCGGCGTCATCCGCCTCGGGCGCTTCGCCCTGCAGCACCAGCTGCGCCTGCGACGAGAAAAAGCCCTTGTGGTATTCGTCGGCCACGATGGTCTTGTCGCCCAGCGCCTTGCGCAGCTCGGCCACCGCCTCGCGGTAGCCGGCCTCGGCCTGCTCGCCGGTGTACCAGGTCGCCCCGCCGTAGGCCACGACGGCCAATGCCACGGCCGCGGCCACGATGGTCTTCTTGTTGCTCATGCTCAATATCCCGTAGTCAAAGCCACGCCCGCCGGATGGACGGGCCGCGCGACTTTACCAGCTGGATACATTCCCGCCTGTTGCGCCCAGGGTATTGAATGTAAAAAAGCTTCCAGCGCCTGTGCAGCAAGCGCGGGAAGCTATGTTTTTGCGAGTCCGGCGGGCTTCGCCTTTCTTCACACCGGCGGGCGATGCCGCCTCAATCGAGCTGGATCTTGCGCTCCTTGATCAGCTTGATCCACTTCTCGTTCTCGGCCTTGACGAAGGCCGAGAAGCCTGCCGCGTTCAGCCCATGCACCTCGGAGCCGGCCTGGGCGAACTTGGCCTTGATCTCGGGCTGGGCCAGCACCTTGGCCAGCTCGGCCGACAGGCGATCGACCACCTCCCTGGGCATGCCGGCCGGGCCGACCAGGCCCTGGAAGCCCACCGACTGCATGCCGGCCAGCCCCAGCTCGGCGGCGGTGGGCACGTCGGGCAGTTGCGGATCGCGCTGGGTGCCGGTCACGGCCAGCGCCTTGAGCTTGCCACTCTTCACCTGCGGCAGCAGCACGGTGCCGGCGTCGATCATCAGCTGCGTCTGCCCGCCGATCAGGTCCTGCACCGCTGGCGCGCTGCCCTTGTAGGGCACGTGGATGATGTCCAGCCCCGTCACCTGGTTCAGCAGTTCGCCGTTCAGGTGCGTGGACGAGCCGTTGCCGGCCGAGGCGTAGTAGGCCTTGCCCGGATGGGCGCGCGCCCAGTCCACGAACTCCTTGAGGTTCTTGGCCGGGTGGTCGGGCCGCGTGACGGCGATGTAGCTGCCCTGGCTGATCTGGCCGATGTAGCTGAAGCTGCGCAGCGGGTCGTAGGGCTGCTTGGCCTGCAGGTGCGGCGCGATGGCGAAGGGCCCGGTGTTGGCCAGCATCAGCGTGTAGCCGTCGGGCGCGGCGCGCGACAGCTCGGTGGCCGCCAGCATGCCGCCGGCGCCGGGCTTGTAGTCGACCACGATCTGCTGCTTGAGCGCCTCCTGCAGCGGCTGCTGCACGGTGCGGGCGGTGAAGTCGATGCCGCCGCCGGGCGGAAAGCCGATGATCAGGCGGATGGGCTTGGCCGCCGGGTACGCGGGCGGCTGCGCCAGCGCGGTACCGGCCAGGCCCAGGGCGCCCAGCGCCAGGCCCAGGTGGGCAAAGAGGCTTCTGCGTTGCATGGGGAATGTCTCCTCGTTGTTGCTCTTGGAAAGGAAGCAGATTCTACGCATGCCGGGCGCGGCGGCCGGCGTGGAGCATGCATCAATAAAGTGAGCTGCCTGCGCTTTCTACACCTGGTATTCAGATAGTTTTTACTATGAAACCCATACACAGCAAGCGCAAGCAGCTATCAAAACAGATTAGCGGAAGAAGCTGCTAGGCGTCTGCCCGAACTGGCGCTTGAACATGGTGGCGAAGGCGCCGGGGCTGTCGTAGCCCAGGGCCAGCGCCACGTCGATCACCTTCTCGCCCTGGGCCAGCCGCTCCAGCGCCTGCAAGAGCCGCGCCTGCTGGCGCCAGCGGCCGAAGCCCATGCCGGTGTCGCGTGCGAACAGCCGCTGCAGCGTCTTGGGGTTGACCTGCAGGCGCTCGGCCCAGTCCTGCAGCGTGGCGGTGTCGTCGGGGTTCTGCTGCAGGTGCGCACAGATGCGCCGCAGCCGGGCGTCGGCCGGCTTGGGCAGGTGCATGGGCAGCACCGGCAGCGCCTGCAGCTCGTCGAGCAGCAGGCGCATCAGCCGGCCGTCGCGCGAGTCGGCCACATAGGGCATGGCCACCGCCATGGCGGCGCGGATCAGCTCTCGCAGCAGCGGCGAGATGCCCACCACCTGCGCCTGCGTGGCCAGGCCCGGCGCGGCGTCGGGCCGCACGTAGAGGCTGCGCATGTGCACCTCGCCCACATGGCGCACCTGGTGGATCATGCCGGCCGGCATCCAGATGCCGCGCGTGGGCGGCACGATCCACTGCCCGCCCTCGGCCACCACCACCATCACGCCCTGCACCGCGTGGATGAGCTGGTGGTGCAGCGCGTGCACATGGTCGCCGGTGCTGCTGCCGGCGGGGTAGTCGGTGGCGCGTGTGGTGACGGGCAGCGCGCTGCGGTCGAGTTCGGCCTGCGAGAACGGCGTGGGGATTGAAACGGACAGCGAAGGCATGGAATGTCGCTTTTGCGAAGACTTGAGGCCAAATGGCGCAAGACAGGTCAAGGCCGCAAGCCTACCATGCGTGCAAACGTATCCACTCCAACGCTGTTTCCATGACTTCCGCAGCCTCTTCCACCCTCTCCCCGCCGCAATCCGCCGCCCAGCCCAAGGCCGCCTTCCGCGTGCTGGGCGCCATCAGCGCCTCGCACCTGATCAACGACATGATGCAGTCGCTGATCCTGGCCATGTACCCGGTGCTGCAGGGCAACTTCCACCTGAGCTTCGGCCAGATCGGCCTGATCACCCTCACCTACCAGCTCACGGCCTCGGTGTTCCAGCCGCTGGTGGGCCTGTATACCGACAAGCGCAGCACGCCGTACTCGCTGCCGGTGGGCATGTGCTTCACGCTGTGCGGCCTGCTGCTGCTGGCCTTCGCATCGAGCTTCGGCATGGTGCTGGTGGCCGCGGCGCTGGTGGGCACGGGCTCGGCCATCTTCCACCCCGAGTCGTCGCGCGTGGCGCGCATGGCCTCTGGCGGCCGGCACGGGCTGGCGCAGTCGCTGTTCCAGGTCGGCGGCAACACCGGCAGCGCGCTGGGGCCGCTGCTGGCAGCGGCCGTGGTCGTGCCCTTCGGCCAGCACAGCGCGGCCTGGTTCGCGCTGGCGGCGCTGGCCGGCATCGCTCTGCTGACGCAGGTGAGCCGCTGGTACGCCGGCCAGCGCCGCACGGCCAAGGCCGCGCCCAAGGCCGTGGCCACGCTGCCGCGCAGCACGGTGCTGGGCGCCATCGCGGTGCTGCTGGTGCTGATCTTCTCGAAGTACTTCTACATCGCCGGTATCTCGAGCTTCTACACCTTCTACCTGATGCACCACTTCGGCGTGTCGGTGCAGAACTCGCAGCTGCTGCTGTTCGTTTTCCTGTTCGCTTCGGCGCTGGGCACGCTGGGCGGCGGCCCGCTGGGCGACCGCATCGGCCGCAAGCCGGTGATCTGGGCGTCCATCCTGGGCGTGGCGCCGTTCGCGCTGCTGCTGCCGCACGCCAACCTGTTCTGGACGGTGGCGCTCACGGTGCTGATCGGGCTGATCCTGTCGTCCGCGTTCTCGGCCATCCTGGTCTATGCGCAGGAACTGATCCCCGGCAAGGTGGGCATGGTGTCGGGCCTGTTCTTCGGCTTTGCCTTCGGCATGGGGGGCCTCGGCGCCGCGGTGCTGGGCCTGCTGGCCGACCACACCAGCATCGACTACGTATACCAGGTGATCGCCTACCTGCCGCTGCTGGGCGTGGTGGCGGCATTGCTGCCCAAGGTGAAGAAGGCTTAGTTTTTACTATCAAAAAAGAAGCTGCCAACGCTTACTGTATAAGCGCTGGCAGCTTTTTTCATACCAATCGACGGAATCAGCCCGCCAGCAGCTTGCGCATGCCCTCTTCGTCCAGCACCGGCACGCCCAGCTCCTCGGCCTTGGCGAGCTTGCTGCCGGCGTCGGCGCCGGCCACCACGTAGCTGGTCTTCTTGCTGACCGAGCCGGCCACCTTGGCGCCGGCGGCTTCGAGCAGGTCTTTGGCCTCGTCGCGGCCCATGGTGGGCAGGGTGCCGGTGAGCACCACGGTCATGCCGGCCAGCGGCTGCGCGGGCCGCTCGGCCGGCTCGCCCTCGGGCCAGTGCACGCCGGCGGCGCGCAGCTGCTCGACCACCTCGCGGTTGTGCGGCTGGGCGAAGAAGGTGTGCAGGCTCTGCGCCACCACCGGGCCCACGTCGTGCACCTGCAGCAGATCTTCCTCCGATGCGTCCATGATCGCGTCGAGCTTGCCAAAGTGCTTGGCCAGGTCCTTGGCCGTGGTCTCGCCCACATGGCGGATGCCCAGGCCGAACAAAAAGCGTGGCAGCGTGGCCTGCTTGGAATGCTCCAGCGCGGCCAGCACGTTCTGCGCCGACTTCTCGGCCATGCGCTCCAGCCCCGACAGCGTGGCGATGCCGAGCTTGTACAGGTCGGGCAGCGCGCGCACCACCTGGCCGTCGACCAGCTGGTCGACCAGTTTCTCGCCCAGGCCCTCGATGTCCATGGCGCGGCGCTGCGCGAAGTGCAGGATGGCCTCCTTGCGCTGCGCCGGGCAGAACAGGCCGCCGCTGCAGCGGTGGTTGGCCTCGCCCTTTTCGCGCACCACGGCGCTGCCGCAGATCGGGCAGGCGGCGGGCATGTGGAAGTTGGGCACGTAGGCCGGGCGCGTGGCATTGACCCGCCCCACCACCTCGGGGATCACGTCGCCCGCGCGGCGCACGACCACCGTATCGCCGGTGCGCACGCGCTTCTTGCGGATCTCGAAGACGTTGTGCAGCGTGGCGTTGGTGACGGTGACGCCGCCGACGAACACCGGCGCCAGCCGCGCCACCGGCGTGAGCTTGCCGGTGCGGCCCACCTGCACGTCGATGCCGTCGAGCTTGGTCGCCATCTCCTGCGCCGGGTACTTGTGCGCCACGGCCCAGCGCGGCTCGCGCGAGACAAAGCCCAGCTCGCGCTGCAACGCCAGCCGGTTGACCTTGTAGACCACGCCGTCGATCTCGTACGGCAGGCTGGCGCGCTCGGCGCCCATGCGCTCGTGGAAGGCCACCAGCTCGGCCGCGCCGTGCGCCAAAGAGACCTGCGGCGCCACCGGAAAGCCCCAGGCCTTGAGCTGCATCAGCATGCCGTAGTGCGTGTCCCAAGCGGGGGCCGATACCTCGCCCACGCCATAGGCGAAGAACGACAGCGGCCGCTGCGCGGTGATGCCCGAGTCGAGCTGGCGCACCGCGCCGGCCGCGGCGTTGCGCGGGTTGACGAAGGTCTTGGCGCCCGCGGCCTCCTGGCGCGCGTTGAGCGCATCGAAATCGGCGCGGCGCATGTAGACCTCGCCGCGCACCTCCAGCACCGGCGGCACGCCCTCGGGCAGCACCAGCGGAATCTGGCGGATGGTGCGGATGTTGTGCGTCACCTCCTCGCCGATCTCGCCGTCGCCGCGCGTGGTGGCCTGCAGCAGGCGGCCGTTCTCGTAGCGCAGGTTCATCGCCAAGCCATCGAACTTGGGCTCGGCGACGTATTCCATGACTGCACCACCCAAAAACATTTGGGCCATATCAGAAATAGGCTCTTTTCTTTCGCCTCTTTCAAACCTGCTCTGTTCTCGGGAGAAAAAATTACGCAACTGTTGCTCAAAATTTTCCGCACCTTGTGACGACACATCAGTCTCGGTGCGGATGCTGAGCATGGGCACGGCATGGCGCACCGGCGTCAGGCCATCGAGCACCGCGCCGATCACGCGCTGCGTGGGCGAGTCGGGCGTGACGAGCGCGGGGTGGGCCTGCTCCAGCGCTTCGAGCTGCTGGTAGACGCGGTCGTACTCGCCGTCGGGCACGGTGGGCGCGTCCTGCACGTAGTATTCGTGCGCCCACTGGTTGAGCTGGGCGCGCAGCGCTTTTATTTTGATAGCTGCTTGCGCTTGATCATCGGGCGCTGGAGCCGAAAAAAGGTCAAAATTCTCAGCCATGGGGCTCTACTCCGGAAGGGCCAAAAACAAAGGCTGCCCGATGGCAGCCTTCGCCTGCACTGTATTACTTTTTAGCTGAAGAGGCGCCGCGCCGCCAGCGAGCCGGCGGCAAAGTCGCGCTCCTCGAGCTGGTCGTACAGGTTCTCCAGGTCCTGCGCGATCGGGTCCACCACCATCACCGGCAGCGGCGTGCCGTTCTGGTCGCAGATCACACCGTCCATCTCGCCGCACAGGGCCTCGGCGGCCGAGCGCATCTTCTCGAACGGCGCCTCGCTGCGGCTCACGTGCGGCACGTCCAGGCTCAGCAGCACCTCGCGCAGCGGGGTCTGCTCGGGGTCGTCGGCCAGCGCGGCCTGGGCATCGAACGACAGCGCCAGGATCGGCGGCATCTGCGCGATGCTGGACGGCATCACCATGCGGCCCGGGCCGGCCTGCACGAAGCCGTGCTTGGAGGCGATCTGCATCACGTAGCCGGGGCTCCAGGTGGCGCGCTTGGCGCGCAGCAGGAAGGCGAGCTGCGCATCGTGCTCGCTGGCGAACTGGTCCAGCTCGCGGGCGCGGGCCACTTCCTGCAGCATGTCGGGCAGGTCGGGCGAGGCGCCGATCACGTCGGCAAAGCGCTGCACCTTGTTGACGAATTCGGAGAACTCGATCTCGTTCATCGGGCCATGGCGGTTGGCCAGCTGGATGCCGGCCTGGAAGCCCACGTAGCGCTGGCCGGCCTGCGGCATCTCCCACTGCTTGCTGGCCTCGTTCATGCCTTCCACGTTGAAGGCCTTGTTGCCGGCGCGAAAGCTGCTGGGCATGGCCGCCAGCGCGGCATCGCCCGAGACCACACCATCGGTGTGCAGCGTGGCGATGGCATCGGTGAGCACGTCGAGGATCTGCTGGCGGTCGCCGAGGAAGAACGCCGGCGGCGTGGCCGGGGCGCCGGCGCGCTGCACCGGGGCTGCATCCGCACCCCAGGCCGGCTCGGCGCCGAACACCGGGTCAACGCCGGCGCCATCGCGCGCACCGGGGCTGCCTTCCATCACCGGGTCAAAGCGGCCCGGCTCGGGCGCCGCCGCGGCCGGCGCATCGGCCAGCTCCTGCCGCGGCTTGCGCGGCGCGTTGCGGCGCGACGACCAGGTGGTATAGCCCACGTACAGCACCAGGATCACCCCGAAGGTGATGGCCAGACCCAGTTGGAAATTACTCATAGATTCTTGTTGCTAAAACGGTGTCAGGCGGCTTCGGCCATGGAGAGTGCGGACTCCATATCGACCGCCACGATGCGCGAAACGCCCTGCTCCTGCATTGTTACACCAATCAGTTGCCGGGCCATTTCCATCGCGATCTTGTTGTGGCTGATGAAGAGAAATTGCGTGCCGCTGCTCATCGCCGACACCAGCTTGGCATAGCGCTCGGTGTTGGCGTCGTCCAGCGGTGCGTCCACCTCGTCGAGCAGGCAGAACGGCGCGGGGTTGAGCTGGAAGATGGCGAACACCAGCGCGATCGCGGTCAGCGCCTTCTCGCCGCCGGACAGCAGGTGGATGGTCTGGTTCTTCTTGCCGGGTGGCTGCGCCATCACCTGCACGCCCGAGTCGAGGATCTCGTCGCCGGTGATGATGAGCTTGGCCTGCCCGCCGCCGAACAGCTCGGGGAACATGCGGCCGAAGTGCTCGTTCACCGTGTCGAAGGTGCCCGACAGCAGATCGCGCGTCTCGGCGTCGATCTTGCGGATCGCGTCCTCCAGCGTGTTCATGGCTTCGGTCAGGTCGGCGGTCTGCGCGTCGAGGAAGGTCTTGCGCTCGCGCGCGGCGTTCAGCTCGTCGAGCGCGGCCAGGTTGACCGCGCCCAGCGCCTGGATCTCGCGGTGCAGCCGGTCGATCTCGCCCTGCAGGCCCGACAGGCGCACATTGCCCTCGGTGATCGACTGCGCCACGGCCTCAAGGTTAGCCTCGGCGTCGGCCAGCAGCGTGGTGTATTGCTCCAGGCCCAGGCGCGCAGCCTGTTCCTTGAGCTGGAATTCGGTGATGCGCTGGCGCAGCGGCTCGAGCTCGCGCTCGAACTGCAGGCGCCGGTCGTCGCTGCCACGCAGCCGGGCCGTGAGGTCGTCGTACTCGCTGCGGCGGGCGGCCAGGTCTTTCTCGCGCTCCATCTTCAGGTTCAGCGCGTCCTGCAGGCCGCCCTGCGCGGCCGCGTCGTTCAGGCGCAGCTGCTCGGCCTGGGCGCGCTCCTGCTCGGCGGCCAGTGCGCGGGTCTGCTGCAGCGCGGTTTCCATGGTGCGGTTCAGCTCGGCGCGGCGCGCATCCAGGCTGCGCTGCGAGAACGTGGCCTCCTGCGCCTGGCGCTCCAGGCTGCGCAGCTGCTCGCGCGCGGCATTCAGCTTGCGCTCGGCCTCGTAGGACTGCTCGTCGAGCTGGGCATGGCGCTCCTGGCTGTCGGCCAATTGCATGTCCAGCTCCTCGAAGCGGGCCTCGGCGGCCACGCGGCGCTCCTGGATCTCTTCCAGATGCAGCGCGACTTCGGACAGGTCGGCATCGATCTGCGCGCTGCGCGCCCGCGCCTGCTCGGCCAGCTGCGTCTGGCGCAGCAGCTCCACGTGCAGCTCGTGCGCGCGGTTCTTGGCCTCGCTGGCCTCGCGGCGGGCGGAGGTCAGATTGGTCGAGGCGTCGGCATAGGCGGCCTCGGCGCGCACCAGCGCGTTGCGGGCCTCTTCGCCGATCAATCCTTGAGCGCGCAGCTCCTTTTCGAGGTGCTCGATCTCCTGCGCGCGCGCCAGCATGCCGGACTGCTCGGAGTCCTGCGCATAGAAGCTCACGCTGTGGCTGCTGACGGCATGGCCGGTGGGCACGAAGATGGCCTCGCCCGCCTGCAGCTGCGGGCGCTGGCTCAGCGCCTCGTCCAGCGAGGGCGCGGTGTAGCAGCCGTGCAGCCAGTCCACCAGCACGGCGCGCAGGCCGGCGTCGTGCACGCGCAGCAGGTCGGCCAGCTGTGGCAGGCGCGCCGATGATGCCGCGCCCGGCGCGGCCGGCGTGCTGTAGAAGGCCAGGCGCGCGGGCGGCGCATCGTGCGCGCCGGCGCCGAGAAAGCCGCGCACCATGTCAAGGCGGCTGACCTCGAGCGCCGCCAGGCGCTCGCGCAGCGCGGCTTCGAGCGCGTTCTCCCAGCCCGGCTGGATGTGGATGCGGCTCCACAGCCCCTGCAGGCCGTCGAGCCCGTGCTTGGCCAGCCAGGGCCGCAGCTTGCCGTCGGTCTTGACCTTTTCCTGCAGCGCCTTGAGCGCCTCCATGCGCGCGGCCAGCTCGGCCTGGCGGGCGCTTTCGTGGTTGACCTGCTGCTGCTTCTCGCGCCGCGTCTCGTCGAGCTGGGGCAGGCTTTCCTGCAGCTCGGCCAGGCGGGCCTCGGTGATCTCGGCGCTCTCGGCGGCCTCGTCGTTCTGCTGGCGCAGGTTGGCCAAGCGCGCCTCGTCGGGCGCGGCCATGGCGTTGCGGTCGGTGCGCAGGCGCTCGTGGCGCGTGTCGAGCTGGCGGGTCTGCTCGTCGAGGCTGCGCTGCTCGGCCGCCAGCACCTGGATCTGCTGCTGCACCTGGGTGACGCTGCCGCGCTGCTCGTTGGCGCGCTGCTGGGCCTGGCGCAGTGTCTCTTCCATGTCGGGCAGCTGCTGGTGCTGCTCCTCGAGCTGGGCGGCGAGCAGTTCGGTCTTTTCCTCGGCGTCCATGCCCTGGCCGGCCAGGGTTTCCAGCTCGGCCTCGGATTCGTCCTTGCGCACCGTCCACTGCGCGATCTGCTCGGCCAGCTGCACCAGGCGCTGCTCCACGCGCTGGCGGCCCTCGACCACGTAGCGGATCTCGGCCTCCAGCCGGCCGACCTCGGCCGTGGCCTCGTACAGCCGGCCCTGCGCCTGGTTGACCTGGTCGCCCGCGGCATAGTGCGCCTGGCGGATGGATTCGAGGTCGGCCTCGACATGGCGCAGGTCGGCCATGCGGGCTTCGAGGTCGTTGACGGCCTTGAGGCCCTCGGCGCGCACCTTTTCCTGGTCGCCCTCGGCGTCCTGCTTCTTCAGGAACCAGAGCTGGTGCTGCTTGAGCGTGGCGCTGGCGTTCAGCGCGTTGTATCTGGCGGCGATCTCGGCCTGTTTCTCGAGCTTGTCGAGGTTGGCGTTCAGCTCGCGCAGGATGTCCTCGACGCGGGTCAGGTTCTCGCGCGTGTCGGTGAGGCGGTTCTCGGTCTCGCGGCGGCGCTCCTTGTACTTGGAGACGCCGGCCGCTTCCTCAAGAAACAGGCGCAGCTCTTCGGGGCGCGACTCGATGATGCGGCTGATCGTGCCCTGGCCGATGATGGCGTAGGCACGCGGCCCCAGGCCCGTGCCCAGGAACACGTCCTGCACGTCGCGGCGGCGCACCGGCTGGTTGTTGATGAAGTAGCTGCTGTTGCCGTCGCGGGTGAGCACGCGCTTGACGGCGATCTCGGTGTACTGGCTCCACTGGCCGCCGGCGCGGTGGTCGGCGTTGTCGAAGGTCAGCTCCACGCTGGCGCGGCTGGCCGGCTTGCGGCTGGTGGTGCCGTTGAAGATCACGTCCTGCATGGACTCGCCGCGCAGCTCGCTGGCCTTGGACTCGCCCAGCACCCAGCGCACGGCGTCCATGATGTTGGACTTGCCGCAGCCGTTGGGGCCCACCACGCCCACCAGCTGGCCCGGCAGCAGGAAGTTGGTCGGCTCCGCGAAGGATTTGAAACCCGCTAGCTTGATGGAGTTAAGGCGCACAGTGCTTCAGGAGGTGGCTCGGCCCGCC
Organism: Comamonas sp.; assembly: GCA_050282565.1. Taxonomy (GTDB): domain Bacteria; phylum Pseudomonadota; class Gammaproteobacteria; order Burkholderiales; family Burkholderiaceae_C; genus Comamonas. The sequence goes on along the minus strand of JBLZYV010000053.1, from coordinate 493 downwards.
AGAGGGAAGCGCTTCCCGGGGCCATCGAAAAAAACAGTGCGCAATAATACCGCGCCCGCCATGGCCCGCCGCCCGAAAAAACCGTGGTCCGCCGCAGCTTTGGCCCGGCGCCCTGTTAACTTGTGTTGCAGTGCGGCATGGAGCGGGGAATCCACCGGGCCATTGCGCCCACAATCCGTCTTTCAGCACCGCAAAGGAAACACAGGATGGCAACCGAGGGCAATGCAAGCCAGCTGGTCGGCGTGGTCACGCTGCTGGGGGCCGCCGTGGTGGCGGTGCCGCTGTTCAAGCGCCTGGGCCTGGGCTCGGTGCTGGGCTACCTGGCGGCCGGCCTGGCCATCGGCCCCTACGGCCTGGCCCTGGTGGCCGACCCCGGCACCATCCTGCACGTGGCCGAGCTGGGCGTGGTGATGTTCCTCTTCGTCATCGGGCTGGAGATGAAGCCCTCGCACCTGTGGGATCTGCGCGGCCAGATCTTCGGGCTGGGCAGCCT
>JBLZYV010000052.1:0-30914 GCA_050282565.1 Comamonas sp. | reverse complement strand
CGATGGCCGACTAGGATTCGGTAGCGGCTTCAGCCCTTGGGCTGGCGCCTGGCGGTGGTCAGGTGCTGCACCAGCGCCTGGGTGCGGCTGGCCAGCCGGGCGTGGGGCGCGTTGGTGGCAGCCGGCACCGGCAGATCGGCGCTTTCCTCGGCCAGGCGTTTGGCGGCCTCGCCGGCCGGCAGGGCCGGGCGCAGCAGCACGACCAGCGCGCCGGCGCCGCCTTCGGCTGGGCGGGCCTGCACAAAGGCCAGCACCTCGTTTTTTTGCACCAGCCAGCTGTGCACGCGGCTTTTGAGCACCGGCGTGCGGCCGGGCGAGCCCAGGCCCTTGCCATGCACCACACGCACGCAGCGCAGGCCGTGGCGATGCGCCTGGCGGATGAAGGCGCCCAGCTGGTCACGGGCCTCGTCGGTGCGCAGGCCGTGCAGGTCTATCTGGCGCTGGATGCTCCAGTGCCCCGCGCGCAGCTTGTGGACCACGTCGCGCCCGATGCCGCGGCGGCGAAAGCTCAGTTGGTCGTCGGTGTCGAGCAGGGTGCTGGCGTCGAAGGCGTCGCTCATGGTCTCCTGCAGCGCGCGCTCCTCGTCCAGCCAGTGCTGCAGCGGCAGGGGTTCGGGCGGCCGGGGCGCCAGGCGCGCCCGGTCGGCCGGGCGCAGGGGGCGGACGGCACCTATGGCACGGCGGAACAGCTGGCGGTCGCGTTCCGATTGCGCCAGCGCGGCCTCGTGCTGCAACTGGCGCTGCTTTTTCTCGGCGGCGGCGCGCTCCTGCTGGGCGTTCAGGGCCTGCCGCAGTTGGCGCAGATCGCGCAGCGATGCCGCCATGCTCACACCAGGCCTTCCTGCGCCATCGACAGCGCGGCGCCGGGCGCGACGATCACATGGTCGAGCACGCGCACGTCCACCAGGCCCAGTGCCGAGCGCAGGGTCTGCGTCAGCTGTCGGTCGGCGGCGCTGGGCGCCACATTGCCGCTGGGGTGGTTGTGCGCCAGGATCACGGCCGCGCTGTGGTGGTGCAGCGCGCGGATGACGATCTCGCGCGGGTACACGCTGGTCTGGGTGAGCGTGCCGCGGAACAGTTCTTCGAGCGCGATCAGCCGGTGCTGCGCATCGAGGAACAGCACCGCGAACACCTCGTGCGTGCGATGCGCCAGATGCAGCTGTACATAGGTCTTCACGGTGTCGGTGCCGTCCAGCACCGGGCGCTGCTGCAGCTGCTCGGCCATGGCGCGGCGGGCCAGCTCCAGCACGGCCATCAGCTCGGCGCGCTTGGCCGGGCCCAGGCCCTTGATGCGGCTCAGGTCGGCCAGGCTGGCCTGCAGCAGGCCGGCGATGCAGCCAAAGCCCGTGCCGCCGGCCTGGCCGCCGCGCGGCGCCAGCAGCTCGGCCGCGAGCTGTAGCACGCTCTTGCCGGCAAGGCCGGTGCGCAGCAGGATGGCCAGCAGCTCGGCGTCGCCGAGCGCTCCGGGGCCGCGGGCCAGCAGTTTCTCACGCGGTTGGGCGTCCAGGGGCAGGTCTTTGAGCGGCATGTACTGGATATCGCGGAGGCAATGCGTAGGGGAATGCCCAGGTTTTTTACAATAGCGGCCAGTTTATAGGGATTTTCATGACAACCTCCTCGGCCTTCGTTTCGCCTGTTTTGCCCGATGCGCCGGTGGTGCAGGCCGGCTCGTTCCTGACGCTGCACTACCGCATGGCCGGTCCGGCCGGCGATGTGATCAACACCTTTGCCGACAAGCCCGCGACGCTGTCGCTGGGCGCGGGCGAGCTGTCGCCCGCGGTGGAGGAGTGCCTGATCGGCCTGCCCGAGGGCGCGCACACCACGTTCGAGATTCCCGCCGGCCAGGCTTTCGGCGAGCGCAACCCCGACATGCAGCAATGGGTGGCGCGCAAGCTGCTCAACGAGCTGGGCGATCCGCACGAGCAGTACACCACCGGTGACGTGGTGCAGTTCCCCACGCCCGATGGCATGGGCACCTACGCGGGCGTGGCGCTGCAGGTGCGCGCCGACGGCGCGGTGCTGTTCGACTTCAACCACCCTCTGGCAGGCCAGCCGGTGACCTTCGAAGTCAAGCTGATCGGCGTGCTATGAGCGGGCCGCAAGCCATCGTGCTGGCCGAGCCGCGCGGCTTCTGCGCGGGGGTGGACCGGGCGATCGAGATCGTCGAGCGCGCCATCGAGAAGTTTGGCGCGCCCATCTACGTGCGCCACGAGATCGTGCATAACACCTTCGTGGTCAACGACCTCAAGGCCAAGGGCGCGATCTTCATCGAGGACCTGGCCGAGGTGCCGCCCGGCGCGACGCTGATCTTCTCGGCCCACGGCGTGAGCAAGGCCGTGCAGGCCGAGGCCGAGGCGCGCGGCTTCCAGATCTTTGACGCGACCTGCCCGCTGGTGACCAAGGTGCACGTCGAGGTCGCCAAGCTCGCCAAGGAGGGCTACGAGTTCATCATGATCGGCCACAAGGGGCACCCCGAGGTCGAGGGCACGATGGGCCAGCTGTCCGAGGGCATCCACCTCGTCGAGGACGTGGCCGACGTGGCCCGCGTGGCGCCGGCGCAGACCGAGCGCCTGGCGGTGGTGACGCAGACCACGCTGTCGGTGGACGACGCCGCCGAGATCACCGCCGCGGTGAAGGCGCGCTTTCCGGCCATCCGCGAGCCCAAGCAGCAGGACATCTGCTACGCCACGCAGAACCGCCAGGACGCCATCAAGCTGATGAGCCCGCAGGTCGACGTGGTGATCGTCGTCGGCAGTCCCACCAGCTCCAACAGCAACCGCCTGCGCGAGCTGGCCGTCAAGCTGGGCACGCCGGGCTATATGGTCGACAGCGCCGACGAGATCCAGCCGCAGTGGCTCGAAGGCGCGGCGCGCGTGGGCCTCACGGCCGGCGCCTCGGCGCCCGAGTTGCTGGTGCAGCAGGTGATCGACCGCATCAAGGCGCTGGGCGCCGTGTCGGTGCGCAAGATGGACGGCATCCAGGAGACCGTCAAGTTCCCGCTGCCCAAGGGGCTGAAGATCGACGTCGCCGGGCTGTCGATCACGGCCCGATCCCCGGAGACGGGACACTGAACAACACTCTTTTTTGATAGCTGCCAGCGCTTGTTGTACAGGCAATTGCAGATGTTTTGATCTTGAAATTGGCGTATAGCAAGCGCCAAATGCTATAAAAAAACTTCAAAGGCTTTTCCCATGCTCGATATTCTGTTGCTTCGCAAAGACCTGGATTCGGTCGTCGCCCGCCTGCAAACGCGCAAGAACCCCCAGGCCTTCCTGGATGTGGACGCGTTCAAGGCGCTCGAGGCCGAGCGCAAGACCATCCAGACCCGCACCGAAGAACTGCAGGCCAAGCGCAACCAGCTGTCCAAGCAAATCGGCGCGCTGATGGGCAAGGGCGAGAAGGACGCCGCCGAAGCCGCCAAGGCCGAGGTCAACCAGGCGAAGGTCGAGCTGGACAGCTCGGCCGCGCGGCTGGAGCAGATCCAGGCCGAGCTGGCCGCCATGCTGGCCGCCGTGCCCAACCTGCCGCACGAGAGCGTGCCGGTGGGCGCCGACGAGGCGGCCAACGTCGAGGTGCGCAAATGGGGCAACCCGCGCCAGTTCGACTTCGAGGTCAAGGACCACGTGGATGTGGGCGCGCCGCTGGGGCTGGACTTTGACGCCGGCACCAAGATCACCGGCTCGCGCTTCACCGTGATGAAGGGCCCGATCGCCCGCCTGCATCGCGCGCTGGCGCAGTTCATGCTCGACCTGCAGACCCAGGAGCACGGCTACACCGAGTGCTACGTGCCCTACATCGTCAACGCCGACTCGCTCAAGGGCACGGGCCAGCTGCCCAAGTTCGAGGGCGACCTGTTCGCGGCCAAGAAGGGCGGCCAGGACGGCGAGCCGGTGCCCGACAACGCGGCGCTGTACCTGATCCCCACGGCCGAGGTGCCGCTCACCAACCTGGTGCGCGACACCGTGCTGGCCGAGGACGAGCTGCCCATCAAGCTCACCGCGCACAGCCCGTGCTTCCGCTCCGAGGCCGGCAGCTACGGCCGCGACACCCGCGGCATGATCCGCCAGCACCAGTTCGACAAGGTCGAGATGGTGCAGGTCGTGCACCCCGACCAGAGCTACGCGGCGCTGGAGGAGATGACCCGCCACGCCGAGCAGGTGCTGCAAAAACTCGGCCTGCCATACCGCGTGGTGCTGCTGTCCACCGGCGACATGGGCTTCGGCGCCAGCAAGACCTACGACCTAGAGGTGTGGCTGCCGGCGCAGAACACCTACCGCGAGATCAGCTCGGTCAGCAACTGCGAGGCCTTCCAGGCCCGCCGCATGCAGGCGCGCTTCAAGAACGCGCAGGGCAAGAACGAGCTGGTGCACACGCTCAACGGCTCGGGCCTGGCCGTGGGCCGCACGCTGGTGGCCGTGCTCGAGAACTACCAGAACGCCGACGGCTCGGTGACCGTGCCCGAGCCGCTGCGCCACTACCTGGGCGGCCAGGCCGTGCTCAAGGTCTGAGCGAGCCACGCTCGCCGTGCAAGCAACGGGCCTTCGGGCCCGTTTTTCATGGGCGCCAGGGAAGTCTCCGAGGTGGCATGATCGCGCGGCAATGCTTGCTAGCATCGCCGCCTTTCATTTCCGAGGAGACACCACATGATCACTTCTTTCAAGCCGCTGGCACTGGCTGCCGCGCTCTTGGCCGGCAGCGTGCAGGCGCAGGCACCGGCGGTGCCCGCCGCTTCTGCTGTCACTGCTTCGCCGCAGGCCCAGGCCCTGCACGCCCGCATCGACGAGCGCGCCAAGGCCATCGAGCAGAAGCTCATCGCCTGGCGCCGCGACATCCACCAGCACCCCGAGCTGGGCAACCTGGAGACGCGCACCGCCGCGCTGGTGGCCGAGCACCTGCGCAAGCTGGGCATGGAGGTGAAGACCGGTGTGGCCGTGACCGGCGTGGTCGGCCTGCTCCAGGGCGGCAAGCCCGGTCCGGTGGTGGCGCTGCGCGCCGACATGGACGCGCTGCCGGTCAAGGAGCAGGTGGACCTGCCCTTTGCCTCCAAGGCCAAGAGCACCTACCTGGGCAAGGAAGTGGACGTGATGCACGCCTGCGGCCACGACACCCACACCGCCATGCTCATGGCCACGGCCGAGGTGCTGGCCGGCATGAAGGACCAGCTGCCCGGCAGCGTGAAGTTCATCTTCCAGCCGGCCGAGGAGTCGCCCGCCACCTTTGAGCCCGACGGCGAGAAGATCTGGGGCGCCAAGCAGATGGTCAAGGAAGGCGTGATGAACAGCCCCAAGGTCGATGCCGTCTTCGGCCTGCATGTGTCCAGCGCCTACCCGGCGGGCTGGATCGCCTGGCGCCCGGGCCCGGCCATGTCGTCCGCGGACCAGTTCTGGATCGACGTGACCGGCAAGCAGACGCATGGCGCGCGCCCCTGGTCGGGCATCGATCCCATCGTGGCGAGCGCGCAGATCATCACCGGCATCCAGAGCATCATCAGCCGCCAGTCCAACATCGCGCTGGAGCCCGCGGTGGTGACGGTGGGCGCCATCAACGGCGGCAACCGCATGAACATCATCCCCGACAAGGTCTCGATGATCGGCACCATCCGCACCTACGACGAAGGCATGAAGAAGGACATCCACAAGCGCCTGGCGACCACGGCCGAGCACATCGCCGAAAGCTCGGGCGCCAAGGCCAAGGTCAAGGTGGTCGAGCTGTACAACGCCGTGGTCAACCCGCCCGACCTGGTGGCCAGGATGGGCCCCACGCTGGAGCGCGTGGCCGGCCCGGGCAACTTCGGCGTGCAGCCCAAGTCCTCGGCGTCGGAGGACTTCTCGTTCTACCAGCAGGAGGCGCCCGGCATGTTCTTCTACCTGGGCGTGACGCCGAAGGACAGGGACCCGAACACCGCGCCCAACAACCACTCGCCGCTGTTCTACGCCGACGAGTCGGCGCTGCTCTACGGCGTGCGCGCGCTGTCGAATCTGGCCGTGGACTACCTGCTGGCGGCGCAGCGGTAAAAAAGACAAAGCCCGCCGGGCGGCGGGCTTGCAAGAGGAGGAAGGGCGCCTGGATCAGCCCAGCAGGCCCTTGACCTTCTCGATCGCGGTATTGGCGCACTGCTCGTCCAGGTGGCCGCCGGGCGCGCCGCCCACGCCCACGGCGCCGATGACTTCGTTGCCGGACTTGATCGGCACGCCACCGCCCAGCACCAGGAAGCCGGGGATGTAGACCAGGTTGGCCGCGCCGGGGTTCTTCTGCGTGTTTTCCATCATGGCCTGCGTGGGCGCCTTGGCCGAGGCCGAGGTGAAGGCCTTGCGCTCGCTGGCGCCCAGCGTGTGTGGGCCGGCGTTGTCGGCGCGCTGCACGGCGCGCACGGTGCCGGCGCGGTCCACCACGGTGGCGGCCACGGCATAGCCGTTGGCGGCGCAGGCGGCCACGGCGCCGGCGGCGATCTGGTTGGCCAGCTCCAGCGTCATGTTCTTTTCGGTGCGCACGGCGTTGTCGGCGTGGGCAGCCAGGGTGGATGCGGCCAGCAGGGCGGCGACGGCAAAGGCTTTCATCAGGAATCTCCGGTGGTTGATGGGGCGCCCGGCGTTGCCCAGGCGGTACCGCTACTGTAGGAGGACTGCCGCCCGCGCACCAGCCGTACGGCTACGTGTGGCGCTGCGTAGAAATACGGATGGCGCCGGCGCGAACCGGCCCGAACGGGATGCGGGGCTCAGCCCTGGCGCGGCGCGCCTTCGGCCACCAGCGCCGCATAGCCGCGCACCAGCTGGGCCAGCGAGTCGCAGGCCAGCTTGGCGAACAGGTTGGCGCGGTGGGTTTCGACGGTGCGCGGCGACAGCGCCAGCTCGCGCGCGATCTCCTTGTTGGTGAAGCCCTCGACGATGTAGGCCAGTACCTCGCGCTCGCGCTCGGACAGCTGCGCATAGTGCTCGCGCGCCGCCTGGTCGGCCTGGCTGCGCTCGCGCGAGCGCACGTGCTGGCGCACGGCGTGCTGCAGGGCTTCGAGCAGCTGTTCGTCATCCACCGGCTTTTCGAGGAACTCGGCCGCGCCGGCCTTGAAGGCGCGCCGGCACATGTCCACCGTGCCATGGCCGGTGAGCATGATGACCGGCTGGTCCACGCGCTGCGCCGCCAGCGCGTCGAGCACGGCGAGGCCGCCCAGGCCCGGCATGCGCACGTCCAGCACGATGGCGCCGATGGCGCGGCGGTCGAAGCCGTCGAGAAAGGCCTGCGGGTCGGCCCAGGCCTGCACGCGCAGGCCCACGGTGCCGATCAGCAGCGCCAGGCTGTCGCGCACGGCCTCGTCGTCGTCGATGAGCTGGATCAGCGGGGATTGCGGTTCGGTCATGGGGCAAGCGGGAGTTCGAGTTCAAAGCAGGCGCCGCGCGCATCGCCGCGGGCATCGGTGCGCACGCGCAGCGTGCCGTTCATCTCGCCGGCCAGGGTCTCGCACAGGCTGAGTCCCAGGCCCAGGCCGCCGGGGCGGGTGCTGACGAAGGGCTCGAACAGGCGTGGCAGCAGCTCGGGCGCGATGCCGGGGCCGCTGTCGCAGACCTGCAGCAGGCCGAGGCGACCCGAGGCCGTGGCCTGCAGCACGATGCGGCGCTCGCCGGCGGGCACGGCGTCCAGCGCCTGCAGCGCATTGAGCAGCAGGTTGTGCACGATCTGCTCCAGCGCCACCGGGTCGGCCCGCACGCGCACCGGCGCGCCGGCATCGAACTGCACGGCCACGCCGCGGCGCGCGCAGTCGGGCTCCAGCAGGTGCAGCGTGGCAGCGACGGCTTCCTGCAGCACCACGGCCTGGATGCCGCCGCCGGGCCGCTCGATGGCGCGGCGCAGCCGGCCCACGACCTCGGAGGCGCGGCGCGCCTGGGCCACGGCCTGGCCCATGGCGCTGCGCGCGGTGTCCAGGTCGGGTTCTTCGTCGTCCAGCAGCCGGCGCGCGGCCTGGGTGTTGGCCACCACGGCGGTCAGCGGCTGGTTCAGCTCGTGGGCCATGCCGGCGGCCAGCTCGCCCAGCGTGTTCAGCCGCGCCACCTGGCCCAGGCGCAGCAGTTCCTCGGCCCGCAGCCGGGCGGTGCGCTGGCGCTGCAGCAGGCGCAGGCCCCATAGCAGCGCCGCCAGCGCCAGCGTGGCGGCGGCCATGCGCGCCCAGGGCAGATCGGCGATGCCCACGCCGCGGCTGGCGACGAGGTCGAAATCCTGGCTGGCCGAGGCCAGCGTCTTGCGCACCGCGAAGCGCCACGGCCCGCCATTGTCTTGCCCGGGCTGGACCAGGTAGTGCTGGCCACCGCGCTCCAGCGCCACGCGCACCGGGCTGCGCCGCGGGTCCATGGGCCAGTCCTGCCAGGGCACGCTGGCGGCGAGGTCGATGCTGAGCGCGTAGCTCACCGGATCGGCCCCCATCACCAGCCGGTAGCGGCCCGCGGGCAGGTCGACGGCGGCCAGCGCCCCCCGGTGGGCGGCGCGTGAGCGGGCCTCGGCCTCGGCCAGCGCCGGCTCGGGCCAGCGCTGGTCCGCGTCGCGCCGGGCGACGCCCAGGATGGACGGGTAGACGCCGGACAGCCGCTGCTCGGGGTGGGTGCTGTCGCTGCCCACGTCCAGCAGCGCCAGCGTGGCGAGCACGGCGTCGTACTGCACCACCTGCTGGCTCATCAGCCGGTGGGCGATGCGCGCCTGGGTGTCGAAATCCTCGTGCAGCCGGGTCAGCTCGCTGCGCACCAGCCATGCGGCAGCAGCCAGCGTGAGCACCAGCCACGCCAGCCACCAGACGCCATGCGTGCGCAGCCATTGCTTCATGGCGCGGATGGTACGGCTTTTTACAGCGGCATACCTGTAGCCACAGGCAAGCAGCCCTAAAATTGCGCGCCACGAATTTTTCCAGCGGTGCACCAGAACGAACAACACCAGCGCAGCTGCGAGATCGCGGGCTCCATCCACCCCATCCTTTTCCAGCCATGTCCCTGCCTTCGAACGCGCCGCTGCGCCCCTTGCCGTCCCTGATCTTCGCCAGCCGCTGGCTGCAGCTGCCGCTGTACCTCGGCCTGATCGCCGCCCAGGGTGTCTATGTCTGGCATTTCCTGGTCGAGCTGCTGCACCTGGTGGAGGCCGCCTTCGGCAGCCAGGAGGCGCTGCGCATCCTCACCACCAGTGTCGGCTACGCGCCCGATGCGTCGGTCAAGTCGCTGAACGAGACGGTGATCATGCTGGTGGTGCTGGGGCTGATCGACGTGGTGATGATCTCCAACCTGCTGATCATGGTCATCGTCGGCGGCTACGAGACCTTCGTGAGCCGCATGAACCTGGAGCGCCACCCCGACCAGCCCGAGTGGCTGGGCCATGTGAACGCCTCGGTGCTCAAGGTCAAGCTCGGCCTGTCCATCATCGGCATCAGCTCCATCCACCTGCTCAAGACCTTCATCAACGCGGCCAACTACGACGAGAAGGTGCTGATGTGGCAGACCATCATCCACGTGGTCTTCCTGATATCCGCGCTGGCGATCGCGCTGACCGACCGCCTGCTGGCGCCGTCGCACGGCGCGGGCAAGGGGCACTGAGACCGCTCCGCTTTTCTTGGTGACAGGGCCGAGGGGGCAATTGGTGCTATCGTTTCCGGCCATATGCCTGAAGCAAACCTGACTTACCCCATCGAACCCCCGGCTATGGCCGCGTGGAAGGCCGTGGCGCCCGGCGTGCGCTGGATACGGCTGCCCATGCCGTTCAGCCTGGACCACATCAACATCTGGGCGCTGGACGATGGCGACGGCTGGGCCCTGGTGGACACCGGCGTGCGCACCGACCAGGTGGTGGAGACCTGGGACACCCTGCTGGCGACCGAGCCCTTCGACCGGCCGCTGACCCGCATCTTCGTCACCCACATGCACCCCGACCACGTGGGCATGGCCGGCTGGCTCACGCGCCGCTTCGACGTGCAGCTGTGGATCACGGCGCTCGAGTACCTGTCGTGCCGCGCGCTGGTGTCCGATTCGCAGCGCGAGGCGCCGCCCGATGCGCTGCGCTTCTACACCGAGGCAGGCTGGCCCGCCGCGGCCATCGAGAAGTACCGCACGCGCTTCGGCGGCTTCGGCAAGCTGATCTACACGCTGCCCGACAGCTTCCACCGCCTGCAGGACGGCCAGCGCCTCACCATCGGCGAGCACGAGTGGGAGGTGGTGACCGGCAACGGCCATTCGCCCGAGCATGCCTGCCTGTACTGCGCCGAGCAGAAGCTGCTGATCTCGGGCGACCAGGTGCTGGCCAAGATTTCGTCCAATGTCTCGGTGCACCCGATCGAGCCCGAGGCCAATCCCATGGCCGACTGGCTGGCGTCGATCGAGAAGCTGAAGGCGCGCATCCCCGACGACGTGCTGGTGCTGCCGGCGCACGACAACTGCTTCCGCGGCCTGCACGCACGGCTCAAGCGCCTGCACGACGGCCAGATGGAGGCCTTCGAGCGCCTGCGCGGCGCGCTGAAGCAGCCGCAGCGGGTCATCGACGTGTTCGGCAGCTTGTTCTCGCGGCCCATCGATGCCAGCTCGCCGAACTTCCACCTGGCCACGGGCGAGACCATTGCCTGCCTGAATTACCTGATTCAGCAGGGGGAGGTGGTGAAGGAGGTGCGTGATGGGGTGGCTTGGTACAGGCTGGAGCGTTGAGCCGGCACAGCCTGCAATAGATTTTTAATGAAAATGGCTGCTAGTGCTTAGGGGATAAGCGCTGGCAGCTATCTTTTTTTATTGACAGAGGCCGGGACTCGCCCCGGCGGGCGACTTCCTTTCTTGTGCGCACAAGAAAGGAAGCAAAGAAAGCGCCCCGACTGTCTGCGACCCCGCTGCGCAGCAGCGGGGCAACCTGGGGCGTGGCGTTTGCGGGGTGCGCCGTGGAACTCTCTCCGCGCCCAAGGGCGCTCCGTTCAAACAACCCCGGCGAGCCAGACCACGAAGCATGCGCGCTCCGACGCGCATGCCACCCCGCAAACGCCCCGCCCCAGGCGCAGCCAGAAGGGGTGGGAAGCGGGCCGGGCCATCGCTGCGCTCGGCCTCTCGGCTTCAGCGCTTCAATCAATTTTTATAAAGAATTTGCCTCTGGACTAGGCAGATAAAGCGCTAGCTGCTATCAATCCTGATGTCACGGCTGCGGCAGCAAGGGTATTAACTTATGCCCATTCAATATTTGCAAAACGTATGATCTATCGCAGAGAATGCGTACTTTGCATAAAACACCATGGAACTGCGCCAGCTGGAAGCCTTTGCCGCCGTGATGTCCACGGGCAGCGTCACCGCTGCCGGGCGGCTGCTCGGGCGGTCGCAGCCGGCTGTGAGCCGCCTCGTGCAGGAGCTGGAGGCTGAGATCGGCTACGAGCTGTTCGCGCGCAACGGGCCGCGCGTCACGCCGACCGAGCAGGGCTTTCTGCTGTACGAGGACGTGGAGCATGCGCTCACCGGGCTGCAGCAGATCCGCCGCCGCGCCAAGGAGATCGAGCAGGGCCTGCGCCGGCCGCTGCGCGTGGTGGCCACCACCGCGCTGGCCGCGGGCCTGGTGCCGCAGGCGCTGGCCGGTATTGAGAGCGCTGACGCGACGGGCGCCATCCAGCTGCGCAGCGCGGCGCCCGAGCGCGTGGTGCACGACGTGCTGAGCGGCGCGGCGCACCTGGGCGTCACCAGCCTGCCGCTGGAGCATCGCGGCCTGCAGGTGCACTGGATCGGCCAGGCCGCCTGCGTGGCGGTGCTGCCAGAGTCCGACCCGCTGGCCCAACTCGACCGGGTACCGCTGGCGGCGCTGGCCGAACGGCAGATCGTGACCATGGCCAACCCCTACCGCCTGCGCCACCGGCTCGACGCGGCCTTCGCCGAGGCCCAGGCTGGGGGCGATGGCGCCGAGCGCCCCATGCCCCGGCTGATCGAGACCAACTCGTCGCTGAACGCGATGATGATGGTGCGCGCCGGCCTGGGCGTGGCGGTGCTGGAGCCGGTCACGGCCCACGGCGTGCCGCTGCCGGGCGTGGCCGTCCGCGCGCTCGACACCGATATTCCCTTTCTCTTTGGCGCGGTCACCCGGCAGGCCGCGCCCTTCCAGCCCGCCATGGACGCCCTGATGGCGGCGCTGGCCGAGGCGGCGGCCGTGCTGCTGCCCGGCTTCGTGCTGCACGATGCGGCCTCGCACGGCGCGCTACTGCAGCAGGCGGCCCAGGAGGCCGAACCTGCCGCCATGGATACCACCGACACGGACAACCACCCATGAGTACCGAACCCATCACCACCTTGCAGGGCCTGGCCCATCTCGAGGCGCGGCTGCGCCAGGACATGGCCTGGCTGGACATCCCGGCCAAGAACTGGGTGCCCGAGCGCCAGCTGGACGGCCAGCCCGTGCTGCCCGTCGCCATCATCGGCGGCGGCATGGCGGGGCTGGCGGCGGCCACCGCGCTCAAGTTCCTGGGCGTGCCCGCGCCGCTGTTCGACCGCTCGCCCGAGGGCTTCGAAGGGCCCTGGGCCACGACGGCGCGCATGGAGACGCTGCGCTCGCCCAAGCAGCTCACCGGCCCGGCGCTGGGCATGCCGTCGCTGACCTTCCGCGCCTGGTTCGAGGCGCAGTTCGGCCTCGAAGCCTGGGATGCGCTCGACAAGATCCCGCGCCTGCAGTGGATGGACTACCTGCGCTGGTTCCGCCACGCGCTGGCGCTGGATGTGCGCAACCGGCACGAGGTGCGCGCCGTGCTGCCGCGCGCCGACGGCGTGGTGCAGCTCGACATCGACACGCCCGCCGGCCCGCAGACCGTGCTGGCGCGCCACGTGGTGCTGGCCACCGGCCGCGACGGCCTGGGCGGCGCCCATGTGCCGCCCTTCGTGGCGGGCCTGCCGCGCGAACGCTGGGCGCACTCGTCCGACGTGATGGACTACGCCACCCTGGCCGGCCGCCGCGTGGGCGTGATCGGCGCTGGCGCCTCGGCCATGGACAGTGCGGCCACCGCGCTGGAGGCCGGTGCCGCGAGCGTGGACCTCATCATCCGCCGCACCGACATTCCGCGCGTCAACAAGGGCAAGGGCGCGGGCAACCCGGGGCTGACCTACGGCCACCTCGCGCTGCCCGAGGCCTGGAAGTGGAAGATCCGCCACTACATCAACGTGCAGCAGGTGCCGCCGCCGCGCGGCAGCACGCTGCGCGTGTCGCGCCACCCGAACGCGCGCTTCAACCTGGGCTGCGCCATCGAGGACGTGCGCTGGACCGGCGACGAGATCCGCGTGCAGACCTCGCGCGGCGTGTTCGCGCTGGACTTCCTGGTGTGCTCCACCGGCTTTCGCATCGACTGGACCGCGCGCCCCGAATTCGCCGCGCTGGCGCCGCACGTGCGCTCGTGGAGCGACCGCTGCCAGGGCCCGCTGGGCGAGGCCGACCAGGAACTGGAGGATTCGCCCGATTTAGGCCCTGCCTTCGAGCTGCAGGAGAAGGTGCCCGGCGCCTGTCCCGGGCTGTCGCGCGTGCATTGCTTCTCGTACCCCGCCGCGCTGACGCACGGCACCGTCTCGGGCGACATCCCGGCCATCAGCGTGGGCGCCGAGCGCCTGGCGCAGGGTCTGGCCGGCCAGCTCTATGCCGAGGACGTGGAGCAGCACTACGCCAACCTGCAGGCCTTCAGCGAGCCCGAGGTCTTCGGCGACGAATGGGTGCCGGCCGAGCCCCCGGGAGCCGCGCTGTGACCGGATGGCTGCTGCGCCGCCTGGCCCAGGCCGCCGTGGTGGTGGTGCTGATGACCATCATCGTCTTCGTGGGCCTGCACGCCATCGGCAACCCGGTGGACATCCTGATCGGCCAGGACGTGGACCAGGTGGACCGCGCCCGCATCATCGCCGAGCTGGGGCTGGACCAGCCGCTGTGGCGCCAGTACCTGGGCTTCGTCAACGGTGCGCTGCACGGCAACCTGGGCACGAGCTTCGTCTACAACGTGCCCGCCGTCACCTTGATATTGCAGCGCCTGCCGGCCACGCTGGAGCTGGCGATCGCCGCGCTCTGCATCGCGGTGGCCGTCGGCGTGCCGCTGGGGCTGTTCGCGGGCCTGTACCCCGAGCACCCGCTGTCCAAGCTGCTGATGGCGGGCAGCATCGTCGGCTTCTCGCTGCCCACGTTCTGGGTGGGCCTGATGCTCATCATGGCCTTCAGTGTGGGCCTGGGCTGGCTGCCGGCCAGCGGCCGTGGCGAGACGGTGCAACTGCTGGGCGCGCAGTGGTCGTGGCCCACGCTCGACGGCCTGCGCCACATGCTGCTGCCGGCCATCAACCTGTCGCTGTTCAAGACCTCGCTGGTGATGCGGCTCACGCGCGCCAACGTGCGCGAGGTGATGCCGATGGAGTTCGTCAAGTTCGCGCGCGCCAAGGGCCTGTCGCCCATGCGCGTGGTGCTGGTGCATGTGCTGCGCAACACGCTGATCCCGCTGGTGACGGTGCTGGGCCTGGAACTGGGCTCGACCATCGCCTTCGCCGTGGTCACCGAGAGCATCTTCTCGTGGCCCGGCGCGGGCAAGCTGATCCTGGACAGCATCAATGCGCTGGATCGGCCCGTCATCGTCGCCTACCTGGTCGTGGTGGTGTGCCTGTTCGTCACGCTGAACCTGATCGTGGACATTCTGTACAAGGTGCTGGACCCGCGCGTGCGGCTGGAGGGCGCGGCATGAGCGCGGTGACTTTGCAACACGAATCGCCCTGGCGGCGCAATGCCAGCGAGTTCTTCGCGTCGAAGACGGCCGTGCTCGGCCTGGCCATTGCGCTGCTGCTGATCCTCGCCGCGCTGCTGGCGCCGTGGATCACGCCGCAGAACCCCTACGACCTGAACCAGCTCGACGTGATGGACGCGCGCCTGGCGCCCGGCACGCTCAACGGTGAGGGCACGTTCCACTACTGGCTGGGCTCGGACGGGCAGGGGCGCGACCTGTATTCGGGCATCCTCTACGGCCTGCGCATCAGCCTGACGGTGGGCGTGGGCTCGGCGCTGATCGCCGGCGTGCTCGGCACGCTGCTGGGCCTGCTGGCGGCCTATGCGGGCGGCAAGACCGATGCGCTCATCATGCGCCTGGTCGACCTGCTGCTGTCCTTCCCCTCGATCCTGGTGGCGATGATGATCCTGGCCTACCTGGGCAAGGGCGTGGGCAACGTGGTGCTGACCCTGGTGATCCTGGAGTGGGCCTACTACGCTCGCACCGCGCGCGGCCAGGCGCTGGTCGAGCGCCGGCGCGAGTACGTGGAGGCGGCGCGCTGCCTCGACATCCCGAGCTGGCGCATCATGCTGCGCCACATCCTGCCCAACTGCCTGCCGCCGCTGATCGTGATCGGCACGCTGCAGATCGCGCGCGCCATCACGCTCGAGGCCACGCTGAGCTTCCTGGGCCTGGGCGTGCCGGTGACCGAGCCGTCGCTGGGCCTGCTGATCTCCAACGGCTACCAGTACATGCTCTCGGGCGAGTACTGGATCAGCTTCTACCCCGGCATCGCGCTGCTCGTCACCATCGTCGCCATCAACCTGGTGGGCGACCGGCTGCGCGACGTCTTGAACCCAAGGTCGCACTCATGAGCGAGATGACGCTGCAGGTGCGCAACCTGCAAACCCATTTCCACACCCGCGCCGACGTGCTGCGCGCGGTCGACGGCGTGTCGTTCTCGCTCGCGCGCGGCCGCATCCTCGGCCTGGTGGGCGAGTCGGGCTCGGGCAAGTCGGTCACCGGCTTCTCCATCATGGGCCTGGTCGATGCGCCGGGCCGCGTGGTCGGCGGCGAGGTGCTGTTCCAAGGCCGCGACCTGGCCGGGCTGGCGCCGCGCGAGATGCGCGCGCTGCAGGGCAGCCGCATCGCGATGATCTTCCAGGACCCGATGATGACGCTGAACCCCGTGCTGCGGGTGGACACGCAGATGATCGAGGCGGTGCGCGCGCACGAGCGGGTGAGCCACGCCCAGGCGCGCGAGCGGGCCCGCGACACGCTGGGCCTGATGGGCATCCCCAGCCCCGACGAGCGGCTGCTGGCCTACCCGCACCAGCTCTCGGGCGGCATGCGCCAGCGCGTGGCCATCGCCATCGCCATGCTGCACCGGCCCGACCTGATCATCGCCGACGAACCCACGACGGCGCTGGACGTGACCATCCAGGCGCAGATCCTGTCCGAGGTGCAGAAGCTCGCGCGCCAGCAGGGTACGGCGCTGATCTGGATCACGCACGACCTGTCGGTGGTCGCCGGCCTGGCCGACGAGGTGGCGGTGATGTACGCCGGCCGCATCGTCGAGCACGGCCCGGTGGACGCGGTGCTCGACGCGCCGCTGCACCCCTACACGGCCGGGCTGATCGGCAGCCTGCCGAGCAACAACCGCCGCGGCCAGCGCCTGAAGCAGATCCCGGGCATGACGCCCAACCTGCTGCAACTGCCCGCGGGCTGCGCCTTTGCCGCGCGCTGCCCGCGCGCGGGCGAGGCCTGCGTGCAGCGGCCGGATTTGACCGAGCCCAGGCCGCAGCGCCAGGTGCGCTGCTTCTACCCGCAGGAGGCCGCATGAACGAGATGCAACAGGCGCCCGCGGCCATCGAGCTGCGCCAGGTCAGCAAGCGCTTTGGCGAGCGCCCGCCCGGCCTGCTCGACAAACTGGGCCTGGCCAAGCCGCCGGCCGTGACGCGCGCGGTGGATCGCGTCGATCTGCGCGTGGCTCCCGGCGAGGTCGTGGGCCTGGTGGGCGAATCGGGCTGCGGCAAATCGACGCTGGGCCGGCTGGCCGCGGGGCTGCTCGCGCCGTCCGACGGCGAGGTGCTGGTCGGCGGCCTGGCGCTGCCCGACATGGACGCGCGCCAGCGCCACGCGGCGCGCATGCAGGTGCAGATGATCTTCCAGGACCCGTATGCCAGCCTGAACCCGCGCATGCGGGTCGACGAGATCGTCGGCGAGGCGGCGCGCATCCATGGCTTGGTCGATGCGGCGGGCTTCGACGACTACGTCTGCGCGCAGATGCAGCGCGCCGGGCTCGACCCGGCGCTGCGCCACCGCTACCCGCACCAGTTCAGCGGCGGCCAGCGCCAGCGCATCGGCATTGCGCGCGCGCTGGCGGTGCAGCCGCAGGTGCTGGTCTGCGACGAGGCAGTGGCGGCGCTGGATGTGTCCATCCAGGCACAGATCCTGAACCTGTTCATGGACCTGCGCCAGGAGTTGAACCTGACCTATCTGTTCATCAGCCACGACCTGGGCGTGGTCGAGCATCTGTCGGACCGCGTGGTGGTGATGTACCTGGGCCGCGTGATCGAGACCGCGCCGGTGGAGGAACTGTTCAGCCACCCCAACCACCCCTACACCCAGGCGCTGCTGGCCGAGGTGCCGACCATGGGCGCGCGCCACAAGACCTACACCGCCATCCAGGGCGAGATCCCGAGCCCGCTGCACCCGCCGTCGGGCTGCCACTTCCACCCGCGCTGCCCGAAGGCCATGGCGCGCTGCCGGGCCGAAGCGCCGCAGCTCAAGGGCATCGCCATCCAGCATTTCAGTGCCTGCCACCTGAATGAGAGGGCATGAAAAAAGTGAGCGGCTAGCGCTTGCTGTGATTGGTTTATAGATTGTTTTGTTTTTGAAGTTGGCTGGTGAAAAGCGCCAGCAGCTATTGTTTTTGATAAGGAGTTCACCATGAAACGCTGGATGCTTTCCTCCCTGACCGCCGCGCTGCTCGGCGCCGGCCTGGCCGCCCACGCGCAGACGCTGAGCATCGGCTTCGCCGATCCGCTGTCGTCGCTGGACCCGCAGCTCAACAACCACGCGGGCGACCGCTCGGTGGACCTGCACTTCTGGGACCTGCTGGTCGAGAACAAGGCCAACCAGCTGCAGCCCGGCCTGGCCGAGAGCTGGAAGAACCTCGACCCCAAGACCTGGGAGTTCAAGCTGCGCAAGGACGTGAAGTGGCAGGACGGCAAGCCCTTCACCGCCGATGACGTGATCTTCTCGTACCAGCGCGCGCGCAACGTGCCCGGCAGCGTGGCCACCTTCGCCGGCTACCTGCGCACGGTCGAGTCCGTCACCGCCAAGGATGCGCACACCCTGGTCATCAAGACCAACATCCCCAACCCCGATCTGCCGCTGAACCTGGCCTCGGTGCATATCGTCAGCAAGCATGTCGGCGAGAAGGCCGGCACCGACGATTACAACGCCGGCAAGGCCGTGGTCGGCACCGGGCCGTACAAGTTCGTCTCGTACACGCCGGGCGACCGCGTGGTGATGGCGCGCAACGACGGCTACTGGGGCGGCAAGCCGGCCTGGGAGAAGGTGAACTACCGCTACATCAACAACGCCGCCGCGCGCACCGCCGCGCTGCTGGCCGGCGACGTGGACGTGATCGACAAGGTCTCGGTGTCCGACCTGGCCAAGCTCAAGCAGTCGCCCAGCGTCACCGTGTTCCCCTACGACGGCCTGCGCGTGATGCTGCTGCAGCCCAGCTACAACCCTGCGCCGACGCCCTTCCTGGCCGACAACGCCGGCAAGCCGCTGGCCAAGAATCCGCTGCTCGACCAGCGCGTGCGCGAGGCGCTCAGCATCGCCATCAACCGCAAGGCCATCACCGACCGCATCCTGCAGGACACGGCCACCGAGGCCAACCAGTGGATGCCCAAGGACACCTTCGGCTACAACCCCGAGGTCAAGAACATCGCCTTCGACGCCGCGCGCGCCAAGAAGCTGCTGGCCGATGCCGGCTTCCCCGAGGGCTTCAAGCTGACCATGCACGTGCCCAATGACCGCTACCCGCAGGGCCCCGAGACCGCGCAGGCTGTGGCCCAGTTCTGGACGCGCATCGGCGTCAAGACCCAGGTCGAGGTGGTGCCATGGTCGGTGTACTCCGGCAAGGCCAACAAGAACGAGTACGCGATGAGCATGCTGGCCTGGGGCAACGGCACGGGCGAGGCCAGCTACGCGCTGGTGAACGTGCTGGCCACGGTGGACAAGGCCAAGGGTCTGGGCGCCTCGAACTGGGGCCACTACAGCAACCCAGCGGTGGACAAGGCGCTGGCCGAATCCACGGCCGAGTTCGACACCAAGAAGCGCGAGGCCATCCTGCGCGCCTCGGCCAAGGTGGTGTCGGATGACGTGGGCATCATCCCGCTGTTCCACTACCGCAACGTGTGGGCCGCGAAGAAGGGCCTGAAGGTCACCCCGATGACCAGCGACCGCACCGCCGCGATGATGGTCACCAAGGACGGCAAGTGATCGCCACGCCCGTGCTCTCTGTCACGCCGGCCGACGAGCTGATCGACGTGCCGCGCCGCATCCGCGTGGAGCGGCTCGCGCCAGGCCGGCAGGTGGCCATTGCCACCCGCACGCTGCGCAACGGCGTGGAATGGCGCAGCGAAGCCCTGTTTACCGCCGGCGCCGACGGCGTGGTGGACCTGGAGCGCGATGCGCCGGTATCTGGCAGCTATGGCGGCGTCAGCCCCATGGGCCTGCTCTGGTCGCAATCGCCGGTGGGCTCCAAGAGCCGCGAGGCCTTCAACCAGCCGGTGGCCGAGCCGCTGGTGACCGAGGTCGCCGCCAGCGTGGACGGCCAGCAACTGCAAGCCACGCTGGTGCAGCGCCTGGCGGCCGAGGGCGTGACGCGCCGCGAAGTGCGTGAGGACGGCCTGGTCGGCACGCTGTACCTGCCGGCCGGCCCCGGCCCGCATCCTGCGGTGGTGGTGCTGAACGGCTCGGGCGGCGGCATCAACGAGCCGCGCGCGGCGCTCTATGCATCGCGCGGCTTTGCCGCGCTGGCGCTGGCGTACTTCAAGGCGCCGGGCCTGTCGGACTACATCTCGAACACGCCGCTGGAGTACTTCCAGCAAGGCCTGCGCTGGCTGCGCCGCGAGCTGCGGCCGCTGCACGACTTCGTCGCCGTGAGCGGCCAGTCGCGCGGCGGCGAGCTGGTGCTGCTGCTGGGCGCGACCTTCGCCAAGGAAGTCTCCGCCGTGGTCGCCTATGTGCCCAGCGCCTTCGTGCACAGCGGCCAGAACGCCTGCGACCCGAAGATCGGCCGCGAGGGCCCGACCTGGCTGCTGGATGGCAAGCCGCTCACCCACCTGTGGGAGAACAACCGCACCGCGAGCTGGGCCCCTTACGACGACGGCCCCGAGCCGCGCCGCCACGACCGCGCCATGCGCACCGCGCTGCAGGACCCCGAGGCGCTGGCGCGCGCCCGCATCCTGGTCGAGAACATCGAGGGACCGGTCATGCTGCTGTCCGCCACGGACGACGGCTCCTGGCCGTCGAGCATCTACTCGCGCATCGTGCGCGACCGGCTCGCCGAGGTACAGCACCCGCACGACGTGCAGTGGCTGGACTTCGAGAACGCCGGCCACTCCATCCTTTTCCCCTACGTGCCGACCACGCAGCTCGTCTACGCCCATCCGGTATCGGGCAAGGTCAGCACCAGCGGTGGCAACGCGGCGGACAACGCGCGCGCCGACGAACAGTCATGGGATGGGGTGCTGCGGTTTTTGCGCGGTGCCGTGGCGGCGCGCGGCTGACCCCACACATCCATCCGCCTTCAACCCAGGAGACGCTCTTATGGCAGAAGCCTTCAGCTACCAACCCGATCAGGACCTGATCGACCGCATCGCCGGCCTCGCTCCCGGCAGCACCACCTACACCGTGCGCCACCAGCGCGACAAGGTGGCCGCAGCCACGCAGGGCAGCTACGAGGCCTTGTTTGCCCCCGACCTGCAAGGCCTGTCGCTGCAAGAGCGCCTGGCCGTGGCCCTGCATGCCTGCGCGCTCACGCCGGCGCCCGAGTTGGCCGCGCACTACCGCGAGCGCCTGCAGGCCACTGGTGCCGATGCGGCGCTGCTGGCGTCGGCCGAATCCGGCCAGGCCGCGGAGCCGCGCCTGGCCGCGATGCTGGAGTTCACGCGCAAGCTGATTTCCAAGCCGGTGGAGGGCGACCAGGCCGCGATCCAGGCGCTGCCTGCCGCGGGCCTGTCCACGCCGGCCGTGGTCGCGCTGTCGCAGCTGATCGCGTTTTTGTCGTACCAGGTGCGCCTGGTGGCTGGCCTGAAGGCCATGAAAGCACTGGAGGCAGCAGCATGAGCACCATCATCAAAGCCAATGGCTTCACCAACGAGACGCTGGAGTGGAAGGCCTGGCTGGACGTGATCGACGTGGACCAGGCGACGCCCGAGCAGATCGCCATCCTGGAGGAAAGCCATCCCAAGGCCAAGACCTCGGACTACTACCGCTTCCTGGCCCACCAGCCCGAGATCCTGCGCCAGCGCTCCACCGCCTACAACGCCATCATGTACGCGCCCGGCGGCCTGCCGCGCGCCGAGCGCGAGCTGGGCGCCACGGTGGTTTCGCGCGTCAACGGCTGCGTGTACTGCGGCTCGGTCCATGCCCAGCGCTTCGAACAGCTGGCCAAGCGCACCGATGTGGTCGCCCAGGTCTTCGACAACCCGGCCACCGCCGGCACCAACGAGCGCGAGCGCGCCATCGCGCATTTCTCGATCAAGATCACCGAGCAGCCCGCCGGGCTGGACGCACAGGACATCCAGGCGCTGAAGGACGTGGGCCTGAAGGAGGCCGAGATCCTCGACCTGCTGCATTCGGACGCGATCTTCGCCTGGGCCAACCGGCTGATGCTGAACCTGGGCGAGCCGGTATTTCCGGACATGCAGGCCTAGGCGAACGAGGGGCGCAGGTCAGTCTGCGCCGTCCTCTCCCAGGTCCGGCGGCGTGCTGCTGCCAATGCGGAAATCCTCGTTGCCCCAGGCACCGAGGTCGATCAGCTTGCAGCGCTCGCTGCAGAACGGCCGCCAGGCATTGGCCTTGACAAAGCTCGACGGGCCGCCGCATTGTGGGCAGGTGATGCGGATCTCGTCCGCGGAAGAGGGCTGGTCTGGGTTCGGCATGGGAAAGGCTTCAAATATCCGTAGCACGGCATGGGGTGCGCGAGCGGCCGGGCCGCTTGCAGCTTACATGCACAGCGTCATTTCGTACTGGCCGTCGTCGCTGGCCAGGGCCAGTTGGCCGCCTTCGGCCTTCTGCAGCATGCGGACCGAGACCATCAGGCGGTTGCCGCTGATCTCGGGGATCAGGGGCGAGTGCTCGGGCATGGTCAGGCGCAGCAACTGGTAGGTCCGGTTCTGCGGCAGGTTCTGCTGGTACTGGCCACGCACGGTGGCAATGCGCTGCGGGCTGCCGCCATCGCGGAACAGGCGTAGCAGCAGGTACAGCGCGTTGGCCAGCGGCTCGAAGGGCTGCACCCACTGCAGCAGGTCGGCATGGCGCTGCTGCGGGGGCTGGTTCTGCCAGGCAAAGTAACCGGGCAGGTCGAAGGTGCAGGTGCCGCCGGGGATGCCCATGCGGTTGCGGATGGCCATCAGCCACTCGTTCTCGGCCAGCGCCTGGCTGGGCTTAGTGGGCTGGTCGCGCAGCCGGCTGTGGGCCTCGTCGATGCGGCCGATGATCTGGTCCAGCGCGGCCACGTTGACGTCGGGGCTGGCGCGGTAGGCGTTGAACTGCTGGCGGTGGCGTTCCAGGTCCTTGAGCACGTCCGATTTCAGGTCGGAGCGCGACGACACGTCCATGCCCTCGAACAAGGTGGCGATGGCGAAATGGTGGTCGATGGCTTCGGTGCGCGTGAGCAGGGTTTCGAGGCGCCGCAACAGGTATTCGAGCCGCAGGTAGGCCCGGATACGCTCATTGAAGGGGTACTCGTAAACAATCACGCGGTTCTGCAGCAAGGTGCTGGGTTGGGTGCTACCGAAAATATAGTGTCTAGGCTGGTTTCAGGCGATTGTATATGTCGGCCACCAGCTCGCGCAGCGCTTGTAACGATGCTGTTTCATTAAATACCACCCAGTCGGCCTTGCGCAAGCGCTGTGCCCGCGTGGCCTGCTGGGCGATGATGGCCTGCACCTGCTCGGGCGCCAACTGGCTGCGCTGCATGACGCGGGCGATCTGGGTCTGCTCGGTGCAGTCCACCACCAGCACCTGGTCCAGCCGCTGCGCCCAGTGCGGCGATTCGGCCAGCAGCGGGATATCGAACACCACGAAGGGAATGGCGGGCTGCGCACAGGCAGCATCGTAGGCGTCGAAGATCTTGCGCTGGATCAGCGGGTGCAGGATGGCTTCCAGCAGCCGCTTCTTCTCGGGCGAGCGGAACACGGTGTCGCGCATCAGCTCGCGGTTCAGTGCCTCGTCGGCCGTGATGTATTCGGCGCCGAACTGTTCGGCGATCAGGGGCAGGGCATCGCCCCGGGGCTGGGTCAGGCTGCGCGAGATGGCGTCGGCATCAATCACCACAGCACCCAGCGCCGCGAACATGCCCGATACCGTGCTCTTGCCGCTGCCGATGCCGCCGGTGACGCCCAATCGCAGTTTGCGCTGGCTCGTGTTTGCACTCATGGGTGCAACAGTCTATCGATGAGCGAGGTGCCCAGCAGCATCACCAGGAAACCGCCCAGCGCCAGGAAGGGGCCGAAGGGCACGTAGCCGCCTTCGCGCAGCTTGGACGAGAGCTTCATCGCGATGCCGATGATGGCGCCGACCACCGATGAGATCAGCGCGATCGGCACCAGGGCCTGCCAGCCGAACCACGCGCCCAGCGCGGCCAGCAGCTTGAAGTCGCCGTAGCCCATGCCTTCCTTGCCGGTCAGCAGCTTGAAGACCCAGTAGATGCTCCACAGCGCCAGGTAGCCGGCCGCGGCGCCCACCACCGAGTCGTGCAGCGCCACGCCCGTCCAGCCGAAGGTGCTGGCCAGCAGGCCGGCCCACAGCAGCGGGTAGGTGAGGTCGTCGGGCAGCAGCGTGGTGTCCCAGTCGATCAGCGCCAGCGCCAGCAGCAGCGCCGAGAACAGGCACCAGGCACCGGCCTGGACGCTGACGCCGAAGCGGTGCACGCACCAGCCGAACAGCAGGCCGGTGGCCAGCTCCACCAGCGGGTAGCGCAGGCCGATGCCGGCCTTGCACTGGCTGCACTTGCCGCCCAGCAGGGCGTAGCTCAGCAGCGGAATGTTCTGCCACCAGCGGATGCGGTGCCCGCAATGGGGGCAGCGCGAGGCCGGCGTGCACAGGTTGAAGGCGGGCTCCTCGGATTTGTCGCCGGCGGGCGCGGTGCCGTCGTCCTCCAGCATGGCCTTGGCCTCGCGCTGCCATTGCCGCTCCATCATCAGCGGCAGGCGGTGGATGACCACATTCAGAAAGCTGCCGATCAGCAGGCCGACCACCACGGCCAGCGCCACCGGCACCATATCCAGCATAGCGAGCATCACACCACCTGTCCGAGCTTGAAGATGGGCAGGTACATCGAGACCACGATGCCGCCGATCAAGGTACCCAGGAAGACGATGATGATGGGCTCCATCAGGCTCGACAGCCCGGCCACGGCTTCATCCACCTCGGCCTCGTAGAAGTCGGCGGCCTTGCCCAGCATGTGGTCGATGGAGCCGGATTCCTCGCCGATCGCACACATCTGCAGCACCATCGACGGGAACACGTGGGCATTGGTCATGGCCACGGTGAGGCTGGTGCCGGTGGAGACTTCCTGCTGGATCTTGTCGGTGGCGTCGACGAACAAGGAGTTGCCCGAGGCGCCGCCCACCGAGTCGAGCGCTTCCACCAGCGGCACGCCGGCCGCGAACATGGTGGACAGCGTGCGTGTCCAGCGCGCCACGCAGGCCTTCTCGACCAGCGGGCCGAAGATGGGGATGCGCAGCAGCAGCCGGTCCATGAAGCGCTGCATCTTCTCGTTGCGCTTCCAGGCCTGGAAGAAGAAGTACAGGCCGCCGCCGATGGCGGCAAAGATCACGTACCACCACTTCACGAAGAAGTCGCTGATGCCCATGACGATCAGCGTGGGTGCAGGCAGGTCGGCGCCAAAGGAGGTGAACACCTCCTTGAACGCCGGGATCACCCAGACCATGATGATCGACACCACGACGAAGGCCACGATGACCACCGCGGACGGGTACATCAGCGCCGAGCGGATCTTGCTCTTGATGGCCTCGGTCTTCTCCATGTAGGTGGCCAGGCGGTCGAGCAGGTCTTCCAGGATACCGGCGGCCTCGCCGGCCTCCACCAGGTTGCAGTACAGCGCGTTGAAGTACATCGGGTGGCGGCGAAAGGCCGTGCTCAGCGACGAGCCGGTTTCCACGTCGGTGCGCACGTCATTGAGCAGCTTGGTGACGCTGGCATTGGTGCTGCCCCGGCCCACGATGTCGAAGGCCTGCAGCAGCGGCACGCCGGCCTTCATCATGGTGGCGAGCTGGCGGGTGAACAGCGCGATGTCCTTGGGCTTGATCTTCTTGCCCGAGCGCATCCTGCGCTTCTTGATCTTCGACGGCAGCACGCCCTGGCGCCGCAGCGACGCGATGACCTGGTTCTCGCCGCCGGCCCGCATCTCGCCGCGCACGACCTTGCCCTGCCGGTCCTTGCCTTCCCATTCGTAGACAGTTTCGTTGGGACTCTTTCTGGCGGATGTTGTTGTTGCCGTTGCCATTTCCCTCTCCCTTGCAAAATTATTCGTTGGTGACTGCCAGCACTTCCTCGAGCGACGTCAATCCTTTTTGTACTTTGTGCAGGCCCGAGCCGCGCAGCGAGCGCACGCCTTCGGCACTGGCCTGTGCAGCGATCTCCAGCGCCGAGCCTTCGCGCAGGATGATGCGCTGGATCTCCTCGGACACCGGCATCACCTGGTAGATGCCGACGCGGCCTTTGTAGCCATTGTTGCACTCGTCGCAGCCCACGGCCTCGTAGGGCACCCAGGTGCCGTCCAGATCCTCCTCGCGAAAGCCCGCATCCAGCAGCGATTCGTGGGGGATGTCCGCCGGGCGCTTGCAGACCGGGCACAGCCGGCGGGCCAGGCGCTGGGCGGTGATCAGGATCACGCTGGACGCGATGTTGAACGGCGCGATGCCCATGTTGCGCATGCGCGTGAGCGTGGTTGGCGCGTCGTTGGTGTGCAGCGTGGACAGCACCAGGTGGCCGGTCTGCGCGGCCTTGATGGCGATGTCGGCGGTTTCCAGGTCGCGGATTTCGCCCACCATGATGATGTCCGGGTCCTGGCGCAGGAAGGCGCGCAGCGCCGCCGCGAAGGTCAGGCCGGCCTTCTCGTTCACGTTCACCTGGTTGACGCCGGGCAGGTTGATTTCCGACGGGTCTTCCGCCGTCGCGATGTTGACGGCGGCGGTGTTGAGCATGTTCAGGCAGGTGTAGAGCGACACCGTCTTGCCCGAGCCGGTCGGGCCGGTTACCAGGATCATGCCGTAGGGGCGGTGGATGGCGTCGATCAGCCGGGCCTTTTCCTCGGGCTCGTAGCCCAGCGCGTCGATGCCCATCTTGGCGCTGCTGGGGTCGAGGATACGGATCACGATCTTCTCGCCGAACAGCGTGGGCAGGGTGCTGACGCGGAAGTCGATGACCCGGTTGGGGCCCATCTTCAGCTTCATTCGGCCGTCCTGCGGCACGCGCTTTTCCGAGATGTCCAGGCGCGAGATCACCTTGATGCGCGAGGCGAGCTTGTCCTTGATGCCGATGGGCGGCGAGGCAATCTCGCGCAGCTCGCCGTCAATGCGGAAGCGGATGCGGTAGGTGTTCTCGAAGGGCTCGAAGTGCAGGTCGGAGGCGCGCATGTTGAACGCATCCACCAGCATCTTGTGCAGAAAACGCACGATCGGTGCGTCTTCGACGTCGTTCGCCTCGTCGGCGGCCTGCTCGGCGCGGTCGTCGGTGAGTTCGAAGTCGATGTCGTCGTCGCCGACGATGGCATCCAGGCTTTCGCTGGTCGATTTGCCCAGGGTTTCGAGCGCCTTGGCGATCTTGTCGTGCTCGGCCACCACCCAGTCCACACCAAGCTGCGTGGAGAATTTGATCTGGTCGGCAATGGAGTGGTCGGTCGGATCGGCCGCAGCCACCACCAGGCGGCTGCCGCGCTTGGCCAGCGCGATGATCTTGTGCGTCTGCTGCAGCTTGCCATCCAGCAGCCCGGCGGGCAGGCGCTGCAGGTCGATGCTGTCCAGGTCCAGGATAGGCACGCTGAAGACCGAGGAGATGATGTCCGCGACATCCCGGGCGGATACGGCACCCGCGTCGGTCAGCTCGGCGATGAAGCTGTTGCGGTTTTTCTGACTCTTGGCGTAGATGGCCTCGGCCTTGGCCAAGGGGAGCTTGTTGCTGCTGACCAACGCCCGGGCGATACCGGGCAGGGCAAGCGTCGTCGCGGCGGAGGAGGTCTCAGGCTCGGTCATGTAGCCAATTGTCAATATTGGTGAAAAATTATCTTTAGGCCGTGCGGACTGTAGCAGTGGTTGGTGGAAAAAGAAATGCGATGCCGCTCACTGCGGCCTAGACGGAGCGGGAAAGCAACTGTGCTGCCAGCGCGTGCAAGGCCTGTGCATATTCGTTGTCGGCCAGCCCCTCGAGGGACTGTATGGCCTCCTGGGCCTGGGCGGCGGCGGCGTCGCGCGTGGCGTCCAGCGCGCCGGTGTCCCGCACCACGCGGATGATGGCGTCCATGTGCGGCGTCTCGCCTTCGGTGATGGCGGTCTCGATCATCGCCTTGTGCTCGGGCGAGGCCCGGCGCATGGCGATGATCAGCGGCAGCGTGACCTTGCCTTCGCGCAGGTCGTCACCCAGGTTCTTGCCCATCAGGTCGGCGTCGCCGGCGTAGTCCAGCACATCGTCGATCACCTGGAAGGCCGTGCCCAGTGCCTGGCCGTAGCTGGCGCAGGCCTGCTCCACCTCGGGGCCCGCATTGGCCAGCACCGCACCCAGGCGGGCGCTGGCCTCGAACAGCTTGGCGGTCTTGGAGCGGATCACCGACAGGTAGCCGGCCTCGTCCAGGTCGATGTTATGGGTGTTGATCAGCTGCTGCACCTCGCCCTCGGCGATGACGTTGGTGGCTTCCGACAGGATCTGCATGACCTTCATGCTGTCGGCGTCCACCATCATCTGGAAGGCGCGCGAGTACAGGAAGTCGCCCACCAGCACGCTGGCCGCGTTGCCGAAGCTCTCGTTGGCCGTGGGGCGGCCGCGGCGCAGCGTCGATTCGTCCACCACGTCGTCGTGCAGCAGCGTGGCGGTGTGGATGAACTCGACCACTGCGGCCAGGTTGAAGCGCTGCGCGCCCCGGTAGCCCAGTGCCCCGCACACCAGCAGCAGCAGCGAGGGCCGCAGCCGCTTGCCGCCGGCGGCAATGATGTAGTGGGAGATTTCGCCGATCAGCGGCACCGAGGAGCTCAGCCGTTTTGCAATCAGTGCATCGACCTGGCGCATGTCGTCGGCGATGAGCGTCAGGGGGTTGGCGGCATGAGGGGCGAGGGAGTTGGACAAGGCGAGACACTCGGTGGATCAACGGGACTCGGCATTATAGGAAACCGCCCGGGTTTTCCTGAGCGGGAAAGCCTCCTGCGCTACAGCGCGCGTGGCTGCAGCCCTACCCGCACGCGCCGCCCACCGCACTCGGGGTGGGCCTCCACGGTGACGGGCAGCCAGCGGGCGATGACCGCGGCGTTGGTGGCACTGTGCGGGCTCCAGGCGCTGGCCGTGTAGCTGGCGGGGCGGCCGCTGCGCCATACCGCCAGGGCCAGCGGCAGCATCCACTGGTCCGCAAGATGCGGGCCGAGCGCGGCGCCGCTGGCCTGGTAGGCCTGCACGGCATGGGCTAAGCGGGCGGCCACCTGCTCCGACGAGATGCCCGGCTGGCCGAAGCCGCAGAACACCTCGGTCAGCTCCTGGTGCCGCAGGATGGCCAGCAGCGCATTGCCCGGCCCCTCGTTCTGGCGCGCCACCGCCTGGCGCAGCTGGCCGCGCTCATGGGTCCAGCCCAGGTGGCGGCCGATGGCCTCCAGCTCGCGCGCCGGTATGCGGCGCGGCAGGCCGGGCGCCAGCGCCTCGGCCCAGGCGTCCTGCAACGGGCCGGGCTCCGGCAGGTCCACCGGGGCGAGCGCCGCGGCCGGGCGCACCGTGGCCTGCACCTGCCCACCGCCGGCGGGATGGAAGCCCCGGCGCAGCAATTGCAGCTCCAGGCCCACGCCCAGCCGCGCCAGCAGCGGCGCGAAGGCGTGCTGCAGAAAGTCGAAGGGCGGCGCCATCGGGTTGTGCGTGCCGCCGCTCAGTTGCAGGCGGCTGTCGCCGTCCGCCAGCATCAGCGCGGGCAGCACGGTCTGCAGCACCAGCAGGCAACTGCCGGCGCCGGCCACCGGGAAGTGGTAATTGCCGGCGCGCACCGGCCCCGGGGTGAAGCGCAGCGCGGTGCTGCCCGGCTCGGCGCCTTCCGCCGTGCCGCCGCATGCGCCGGCCGCCGCCTGCACGCAGGCCAGGTGCTGGCGCATCAGCCCGGGCTTGGGGCGCCCGGCGCGGATGCGCTCCATGGCGAGCGGCCGCCCGGTGACCATCGCCAGCGCCAGGCTGGTGCGCAGGATCTGGCCGCCGCCTTCGCCCTGCGAGCCGTCGATGGCCACGGCCTCGGATATGGTGTTTTGCATAAAATATGCCTCCAGCGCTTGTGCAGTAAGCGCAAGCAGCTATCTTTTTTGAATATTGCGCTGGCTGCGGTTGGCACGCGCAGTTCCTAGCCCTTCACGCAGACCACTTGCTTGAGCGTGTACACCACCTCCACCAGGTCCTGCTGCGCGGCCATCACGGCGTCGATGTCCTTGTAGGCCATCGGGATCTCGTCGATCACGTCGGCGTCCTTGCGGCATTCCACGCCCTCGGTGGCCTGGATCTGGTCGGCCACCGTGAAGCGCTTCTTGGCCTGGGTGCGGCTCATGGTGCGGCCCGCGCCGTGGCTGCAGCTGTTGAAGCTCTCGGGGTTGCCCTTGCCGCGCACGATGTAGCTCTTGGCGCCCATGCTGCCCGGAATGATCCCCAGCTTGCCGCGTTCGGCGCTCACCGCGCCCTTGCGGGTGACGAAGACCTCTTGGCCGAAGTGCGTCTCGCGCTGCACATAGTTGTGGTGGCAGTTCACCGCTTCCACATGCGTTTCGAACGGCTTGGCGATGGCCTGCCGCAGCGCCTGGATCACCCGGCCCATCATCACCTCGCGATTGGCGGCGGCAAATTTCTGCGCCCAGCCCACGGCCTTCACGTAGTCGCCGAAGTAGCGCGCGCCTTCCTCGAAGTAGGCCAGATCCTGGTCGGGCAGGTTGCGCTGGTGCAGCTCGGCATCCTTCTTGGCCAGCTCGATGAAGTGCGTGCCGATGGCATTGCCCACGCCGCGCGAGCCGGAGTGCAGCATGATCCACACGGCCTGTTGTTCATCGAGGCAGACCTCGATGAAGTGGTTGCCGGTGCCCAGCGTTCCCAGGTGCTTGTAGTTGTTGGTCTTCGCCATGCGCGGATGCGCTTCGCAGATTTCCTCGAACTCCTGCGCCAGCGCGGCCCAGGCGCGGTCGGTCTCGGCCGGCGGGGTGTCCCAGGCGCCCCGGTCGCGGCCCTGGCGCGTGGGCGTGCGGCCCACAGGCACTGCGCGCTCGATGGCGGCGCGCACGCCCGAGAGGTTGTCGGGCAGGTCGCTGGCTGCCAGCGTGGTCTTGCAGGCCATCATGCCGCAACCCAGGTCCACACCGACGGCCGCCGGGATGATGGCCTTGAGTGTGGGCACCACCGAGCCGATGGTGGCGCCGATGCCCAGGTGCACGTCGGGCATCACCGCTACATGCTTGAAGACGATGGGCAGGCGGGCGATGTTGCGCAGCTGCTTGCGGGCGTCCTCTTCCACGGGCACGCCGTGGGTCCACATCTTGACGGGCACGCCGTTCGGGACTTCCTCGATGTCGTACGGTTGTTGGGTCATTTTTTTCATTCTCCTGGTTCAACGCATTTTCACCAGGCCGTTGAGCACCTGGTCCAGTCCGCCAAAGACGGAAATCTTGTCGATGCGCTCGGCCACGCGCTCCAGCGTCTCCAGCTCCTTCATGCGCAGGGCCACGGGGTTGTCCTCCAT
>JBLZYV010000051.1:24837-31009 GCA_050282565.1 Comamonas sp. | reverse complement strand
CTTGCCAAGGCATGAGCCTTGGCTGCGCACTGCGCCTTGCGATCATCCGGCCTGCGGGCCAACGCGGGTACGTCAAAGTGCATAACACGCTCTAGACCTG
Organism: Comamonas sp.; assembly: GCA_050282565.1. Classification (GTDB taxonomy): domain Bacteria; phylum Pseudomonadota; class Gammaproteobacteria; order Burkholderiales; family Burkholderiaceae_C; genus Comamonas. Next base: position 30,909 of record JBLZYV010000051.1, on the reverse strand, counting down.
CACCTTCGAGGCCTTGATCACCGCGGCCCATTTGGCGTTTTCGGCGCGCATGCGCTGCCCGTAGGCGGCCGCGTCGCCCAGCAGCGGCTCGGCGCCTTCCACGCCCAGTTTGGACTGGAAGGCCGGCGTGGCCGCCACCTGCAGGATCTGGCCACCCAGGGTCTTCACCGTGTCGGCGGGCAGGCCCTTGGGCCCGAGGATGCCGTAGGTCAGTGTGCTCTCGAATTTGGCCAGCTCGGCCACGCCCGATTCGGCCACGGTGGGCACGTCGGGCAGCAGCGTGTGGCGCTTGCCGCTGGTGATGGCCAGCGCGCGCAGCTTGCCGGACTTCACCAGCGCCATGGCCGACGGAATCACGCCGAAGCTGAAGTCCACCATGCCGCCGACCAGGTCGGTGAGCGACGGCGCCGTGCCCTTGTAGGGCACGTGCGTGGCCTGGGCCTGCAGCTCGTGCATGAACAGCTCGCCCGTGAGGTGGCCGCCGGTGCCCGAGCCGCTGGAGGCGTAGGTGAAGTGCCTGGACCTGTCGGTGCGCAGCGCCTGTGCGAGCTGCTTCACATCCTGGTAGGGCGACTGGGCCGGCACCACGAGCAGCAGGGCCGACGAGGCGAACATCGCCAGCGGCTGCAGGTCGGTGGCCGCATTGAACTTGAGCCCCTGGTAGAGCGATGGATTGATGGACACGGTGCCGGTGTGGCCGAGCAGCAGCGTGGTGCCGTCGGCCGCCGCGCGCACGACGAATTCCGTGCCCAGGTTGCCGCCTGCGCCGGGGCGGTTCTCGACGATCAGGTTGCGCTTGAATTGCTCGCCCAAACCATGCGCCATCTGGCGCGCGAACACGTCGTTGCCGCCGCCCGGGGCGAAGGGCACGATGAGGCGCACCACCTTGCCGGCGGCCTGCGCCCACAGGGGCTGGTGGGCGGCGCCGGCCAGCAGGGCCGTGGCCGAAGTGGCCAGCAGCTTGCGGCGCGAGAGAGGGAAATGCATGGATGGGTCTCCTGGGGGCGGTTTTGGGGAATCGTGGATGCCGAGTGTGCGGCAGGGCCAAGCCCGGTGCCGCTGGCATGCCTATCTTCAATTTGAAGAAAATGTGTTGAATGGAGACACGCTACCTGCACAATTTCTTGAAAGTCGTGAAGCTGGGCTCGATGTCCGACGCGGCGCGCGAGCTGGACCTGAGCCCTGCCGCCATTGCCCAGCAGATGCGCACGCTGGAGCGCGAGCTGGGCGCGGCGCTGCTGGTACGCCATGGCCGGCGCGTGCGGCCCACGGCGGCGGGGGAGCGCCTGTTCGAGAAGGGTCGGCACCTGGTGCAGGAGTGCGACGAGCTGCGCAGCTGGGTCGCCTCCGATGCCGACCAGGGCGAACTGCGCCTGGGCACGCTCAACACCGTGCTGCACGGCTTTCTGCCCGATGTGCTGCAGCGCTTTCTGCGGCTCCATGGCGGCGTGCAGGTCACTGTCCATGTCGATAGCACGCCCAAGCTCTACACCGAGCTGGCGCAGGACGAACTGGACGTGGCGATCTGCCTGAAGCCCGCGTTCGAACTGCCCAAGACCATCTGCTGGTCGCCGCTGCGCGAGGAGCCGCTGGTGCTGCTCTGCCAGGGCAAGGACGCCGGGCTGCCGCCGCTCGACCTGCTGCGCACGCGCCCGCTGGTGCGCTACGATCGTGCCCTGGTGGGCGGCCGGCTGGCGCAGCGCTACCTCGAGGCCCACGACATCCGGCCCAGCGTCTGCCTCGAACTGAACTCGGTGGTTGCCGTGGCGATGATGGTGGAGCGGGGCCTGGGCATAGGGCTGGTGCCCGATGTGGGCGACACCCTGGTGCGCGGCCGCGAGCTGCGCAAGCTCGCGCTGCCGCCCGTCAAGGGCCAGAGCGCCGCGCAGCCGGTGCGCGAGCTGGGACTGCTGTGGCAACGCACCTCGCCGCGCCTGCGCTGGGCGCACAGCCTGATGGAATGCGCCCAGCAGGTGGTGCAGCAAGAAGATTCCGTGCTCAGTTGACGGTGATGTGGTTGGTCTTCACCACCTGCTCCCAGCGGGCGCGCTCGGCCGCGACGAAGCTGGAGAACTGCGCTGCATTGCTGCCCACGGGCGTGAGGCCGAGCTTTTCCAGGCCGCTCCTGGTGGCGGGCAGGGCCAGGGCCTTCTGCACCAGCTCCTGCAGCCGCGCGACCACGGCGGGCGGCGTGCCTGCAGGCACGAAGAAGCCGTTCCATTCCTCGACCTCGAAGTCCTTGATGCCCGATTCGCGCACCGTGGGCACCTGGGGCAGCTCGGGCATGCGCTCGCGCGAGGACACGGCCAGCGCCTTGAGCTTGCCGGCCTTGACGTAGCTCAGGCTCGACGCCGCGTTGGCGAAATACACGTCCACCTGGCCGCCCATCACGTCGACGATGGCCGGCGCGCCGCCCTTGTAGGGCACGTGGATGGCATCGATCTTGGCGCCGATCTTCAGCAGCTCGCCCGCCATCTGCGCCAGGCTGCCCGGGCCGTAGGAGGCATAGGTGTGCTTGCCGGGCTGGGCCTGGGCGGCGCGCACGAAGTCGGACAGGCTGTTGTACGGCGAGGCCGGCGCGGCCACCAGGATGTTGGGCACGCGGATGGCCTGCGACACCGGGATGAAATCCTTGGCCGGGTCGTAGGGCAGCTTGCGCAGCGCCGGGTTGATGGCGAACGACGAGGCGTCGTACAGCACGGTGTAGCCATCGGCCTTGGCGCGGGCCACGAAGGTCGCGCCGATGGAGCCGCTGGCGCCGGCGCGGTTGTCGATCACCACGCTCTGGCCGGCCACCTGGCTCAGGCCCTGGGCGATGATGCGGGCCGCGTTGTCGGCGCCGCCGCCGGCCGAGAAGGGCACGACCACGGTGAGGGTCTGCTCGGGGTAGCCGGCGGCCTGGGCCGCGCCGCATGCCAGGGCCAGTGCGGCCAGCGTCAGGCAAAACTTCTTCATCTCATGTCTCCTCGTTTCAGTGAAATCCATAGAGTCGGGCCGCGTTGTCCACCAGCACCTGCTGGCGGGTGGCGGCATCGGGCACCCAGCGCTGCAGCAGGGCCAGCAGCTGCGCGGTGTCCGGCGGGTGGGTTTTTTCGGTCACGTGGGGCCAGTCGCTGCCCCAGACCAGGCGCTCGGGCGCTTCTTGCACCCAGGCCTGGGCCAATGCGTCCACCTCGGCGTGGCCGGTGCCGCCGTTGAGGTAGGGGCCCGAGAGCTTGACCCAGGCGCGGCCCTGTTGCAGCAGGCTGCGCACCACGCCGAAGGCGGGGTGGCGCGTGCCTTCGCCCGCGGGCACGCGCGCCATGTGGTCGAAGACGATGGCGCAGGGCAGGCGCTGCAGCAAGGCGCGCTGGGCCACGATCTGGTCGGCGCGCCAGTGCAGCTGCACATGCCAGCCCAGCGCGGCCACGCGGCGGGCCAGCGGCTCCAGCATGTCCAGGCTGACCATCGCGTCGCGGTCGGTGTAGAGCGAGAAGCGGATGCCGCGGATGCCGCCGTCGTGCAGCGCGCGCAGCTGCGCGTCGTCCACGTCCGGGCGCAGCACCGCGATGCCGCGCGTGTGCTGCGGCCCCAGCGCGCGGATGGCATCGAGCGTGACGCGGTTGTCGGTGCCGTGCGCGCGCGGCTGCACGATGACGGCGCGCTGCAGGCCCAGGCGCTGGCGCAGCGCCAGGTAGTCGGCCGCGGTGGCGCCGGCCTGCATGGCATGCGGCGCCTCGGCCGCAAAGCGCGCATCGAAGACGTGCAGGTGCGCATCGCAGGCGCCGGCCGGCAGCGCGGGGGATGCCAGGCTCATGCGCCGGATTCCTTCAGCGCCGCTGTGTGCTGGCCCAGCGTGGGCGCGGCAAAGGGCGCGGGGCCGGGCGTGCGGCTGAAATCGATGGGGCCGGCAAAGCCGCGGTAGCTACCCAGCGTCGGGTGCTCGAAGCGCTCGATCAGCCCTTCGGCCTGCACCTGGGGATGGTCGAACATGTCCTCGACGGCGCGGGCCGCGGCGCAGGGCACTTCCTCGCCGAACAGGGCCTCCCATTCGAGCGCGGTGCGCGCGGCCAGCGCCTGGCGCAGCACGGGCACCAGCTCGGCATGGTGCTGGGCGCGCTTGCGCACGGTGTCGTAGCGTTCGTTGCCGGCCAGCTCGGGCAGGCCCACCTTGTGGCACAGCGCGGCCCAGAAGTGCTGGGTGTTGGCCGACAGGTACAGGTGCCCCGCCTTGGTGGGATGGATGCCGGTGATGCCGCCCGAGCGCATGTCGCGCCCGACCTCGCGCGGCTCGCCCTCGGCCCAGACCAGGCGCGCCGACTGCATGGTGAGCGCGGCGCGCAGCAGCGACACGCCCACATGCTGGCCCAGGCCGCTCTTCTCGCGCTCGTACAGCGCCGAGGCCACGCCGCCGGCCACCAGCGCGGCCGCGTAGTAGTCGACCACCGAGCCGTAGAGGATCTCGGGCGGGCCGCCGGCCTTGCCCTGCATGGCGCACATGCCGGTCAGGGTCTGCAGCACCTGGTCGTAGCCGGCCTTGGCCTTGAGCGGGCCCTGCTGGCCGTAGCCGGTCACGCTGCAGTAGATGAGGCGCGGGTGCAGCGCGGCAAGCTGCTCGAAGCCTATGCCCAGGCGCTCGGGCACGCCGGGGCGAAAGTTGTGCACCAGCACGTCGGCCTCGCGCACCAGGCGCAGCAGCGCGGCGTGGTCGGCCTCGTTCTTGAGGTCCAGCACCATGCCCCATTTGCTGCGGTTGACGCCGACGAAGGCGCGGCTCTCGGCTTCCAGCGTCGAGGGGTACTTGCGCAGGTTGTCGCCCACGGGCGGCTCGATCTTGACGACCTCGGCGCCCTGGTCGGCCAGCAAAGAGCAGCCGTAGGGCCCGGCGATGTAGGCGCTGAGGTCGAGCACGCGCACGCCGCTGAGCGGGCCGCGCGGGCCCTGGCGCTGGATGGATGGTTGGCTCATGATTCAGGGTGAAATTGGCTGCTAGCGCTTATGTATCAAGCGCGAGCAGCTATTGTTTTTGATGGATCAATCGGCCACGATGTTGCGCGCCTTGGCCAGCGCCTGCCAGCGCTTCACGTCCTGCTCGATGGTGGTGGCGAATTGCGCCGGCGTGACGGGCGTGGCGATGGCGCCTTCGCGCAGGAAGTTGGCCTTGATCTCGGGCTTGGCCAGTACCTGGTTCACCGCCTGGTTGAGTTGGCTGACGATGGCCGGCGGCGTGCCGGCGGGCGCCAGCAAGCCCCACCACAGGTCGAACTCGTAGCCGGGAACGACCGTGGCCATGGGCGTGAGATCGGGCGCGATCGGGCTGGGCGCGAGGCTGGTGATGCCGATGGCGCGCAGCTTGCCGTTGCGCACCATGGGCAGGATGGACGGGCCGCTCGAGATCATCAGCTGCACCTGGTTGCCGATCACGTCCGTCACCGCCGGGCCCTGGCCCTTGTAGGGCACGTGGGTGATGTCGAAGCCGGGCACCATCGAGCGCAGCAGCTCGGTGGCGAAGTGGTTCACGCTGCCGGTGCCCGAGGTGGCGTAGTTGTACTTGCCCGGCTCGGCCTTGACCACGCGCAGCAGGTCGGCCGGCGTCTTGGCCGGAAAGTCATTGTTCACCGCCACCACGAACGGCCCCTTGGCGAACATAGCGACCGGCGCGAAGCTCTTGACCGGATCGAAAGGCAGCTTGGTCTGCACCGCCGCGTTGGTGGTCATGCTCGACGACACCGCCACCAGCGTGTAGCCGTCCGGCGCGGCCTTGGCCGCCATGGCGGTGCCGGTGTTGCCGCTGGCGCCGGGGCGGTTGTCCACCACGATGGGCTGCTTGAGCAGGTCGCCCAGCTCCTTGGCCACCTGGCGCGCGAACACGTCGTTCGAGCCGCCCGGCGGGTAGGGCACGACCATGGTGATGGGCTTGGCTGGATAGGGCGCGTCGGCGTGGGCGGGTACCGAGACCGCCGCAGACACGGCAAGTGCGCAAGCAGCGATGGCGAAATGGCGACGGCTTGGCGTCATGGTTTGTCTCCTATGTTTGGAATGGAAAAACGATGGGCGCTCACTCGCCCAGCAGGCCGGCAGCGCGCGCGCCCG
>JBLZYV010000051.1:0-24808 GCA_050282565.1 Comamonas sp. | reverse complement strand
CCACGATGGCCTGGGCGCGCAGCACGAAGGGGCGGTCCACCATCTTTCCGTCGACCACGTAGGCGCCGACGGCCGCGTCGCTGGCCGCATCGGCGGCCTGCAGCACGCGCAGCGCCTGCGCGATCTCGGCCTCGGTGGGCTGGTAGACGGCGTTGGCCAGCGCGATCTGGCTGGGGTGGATGCAGCTCTTGCCCAGGTAGCCCAGGCGGCGCGACAGCTCGGCCTCGGCGCGAAAGCCCTCGGCATCGCGGATGTCGGCAAAGGCGCCGTCGTAGGCGAACACATCGGCCTCGGCGGCCGCCATGCGCATGGTGAACAGGGCTTGCTGCAGCGCGCTGGGCTCGCGGCGGTGCACGCCGTAGGGCTCGAACAAATCGCCCAGGCCCAGCTGCAGGCCAGCCACCGTGGGGTGGGCGCAGGCCAGCGCGGCGGCGCAGCGCAGGGCCTTGGGGGTTTCGATGTTCAGCAGCAGGCCGGGCACCTGCTGAACGCCATTGGCGCGAGCCGCCTCGGCGACCAGGGCCGCAGCCTCGGCCACGGCCTCGGGGCTCTCGGGCTTGGGCAGGTTGACCAGGTGCAGGCCGGGCTGGACGACGGCGGCGATGTCGGCGGCGAAGTGCGGCGTGTCCATGGCGTTCACGCGCACGATCAGGGTCTTGTGCATCTTGCCCAGGCCTTGCGCTTCAGGGCTTTGCAGAAAGTCGCGCAGCAGCGCACGCGCCTCGTCCTTGCGCGGCTCGGCCACGGCGTCTTCCAGGTCGAAAGACAGCGCATCGGCCGCGCTGGCCAGGGCCTTGGCGAACAGCTCGGGGCGGGAGGCGGGAACGAACAATTTGCTTCTCATCCAGCGATTGTGGACAGCAAACACCAAAGCAAAACACAGCTAATATTGCTTCAAACGATAGAAAAACTATGGAAACAAGCTACCTGACGAGCTTCCTGCTGGTGGTCGAGACCGGCTCCATGGCCGAGGCGGCGCGGCGGCTCAACATCACCGCGGCGGCGGTGGCGCAGCAGATCCACAGCCTGGAGCGCGAGTTCAATGCGCCGCTCGTGGCGCGCGCCGGCCGCACCGTGCAGCCGACGCCGGCCGGCCACCGCCTGGCGCAAAGCGCGCCGGCGCTGCTGCGCGAGCTGGCCAATGCCAGGACGCTGGTGAACGACGCCGGCGCGGCGGGCGAACTGGTGATAGGCACCATCAACACCGCGCTGCACAGCCTGCTGCCGGACATCCTCTCGGGCTTTGTCGCGCGCTGCCCGGATGCGACGGTGTTCCTCGAATCGGGCACCACGCGCCAGCTCTACCAGGCCGTGCAGCAGGGCCGGCTCGACGCCGCCGTGTGCCTGTACCCGCCGTTCGCGCTGGCCAAGACCTTCGACTGGGCGCTGCTGCGCGAGGAGCCGCTGGTGCTGCTGGCGCCGCGCCGCCTCGCGCACATCGATCCGCACGAGCTGCTGCGCCGCCAGCCGCTGATCCGCTACGACCGCACGCTGGGCGGTGGCCAGATGGTGGAGCGCTACCTGCGCGCGGCGCAGATCGTGCCGCATGAGCGCTTCGAGCTCAGCTCGCTGGTGGCGATTGCGATGATGGTGGACAAGGGCCTGGGCGTGGCCCTGGTGCCCGACACCGCGCTGGCCTGGCCCGACGGCCAGGGCGTGGTGCGCCTGGCGCTGCCGCAGATGCAGACGGAAGTGCGGCGCTTCGGCGTGATCTGGCTGCGCGCCTCGGCCCGGCTGCCGCTGATCCACCACCTGGTGGACTGCGCCCGCGCCGTGGTGGCCGAGCGCGGCGGGACGCAGGCGCCGCCGCGGTAACGCCCGGTTACGCGGGGGCAGGGCCTGGGCCGTCATCCATTGCAGGCATGATGGCGGACATTTCAAACCGGAGGAGATGCGATGGCGAGTGTAGGCCTTTTGATGCTGCTGGACGATATTGCGGCGCTGCTGGACGACGTGGCCCTGATGACCAAGACCGCGGCGGGCAAGAGCACCGCGATCCTCGACGACGTGGCCACCCAGACCAAGGTGGCCGTGCAGAAGACGGCCGGCGTGCTGGGCGACGATCTGGCGCTCAATGCCGAGCAGGTCACTGGCGTCAAGGCCAACCGCGAGCTGCCGGTGGTCTGGGCCGTGGCCAAGGGCTCGCTCATGAACAAGGCCATCCTCGTGCCGGCGGCGCTGCTCATCAGCGCCTTCGCGCCGTGGCTGATCACGCCGCTGCTCATGCTGGGCGGCGCCTTCCTGTGCTTCGAGGGCGTGGAGAAGATCCTCGAACTGCTGCACCAGCGGCGCCAGCATGGTGTGCCCGAGGTGGTGGCCGATGCCGGCGAGGCCGAGCAGCGCGGCGTGGCGCCGTCGTCGGTGCGCGCCGCGCACGAGAAGCAGATGGACCCGGTCGAGTACGAGCGGCTCAAGGTCAAGGGCGCCGTGCGCACCGACTTCATCCTCTCGGCCGAGATCATGGCCATCGCGCTGGGCACGGTGTCGGCCAAGCCGCTGGCGGAGCAGTTCGCCGTGCTGGTCGCGGTGGCGCTGGCCATCACGGTCTTCGTCTACGGCCTGGTGGCCTGCATCGTGCGCATGGACGACGTGGGCGAATGGCTGATGCGCAAGGCCAGCAGCGCCGCGCAGGCGCTGGGCCGCGGCCTGATCGCCTCCACGCCATGGCTGATGCGCGGCCTGTCCATCGTCGGCACGGCCGCCATGTTCATGGTGGGCGGCAGCCTGCTGGTGCACGGCATCGGCCCCATCGAGCACTGGATCGAGCAGACCCTGCTGCCCATGGGCGGCGTGGCCGCTTTCCTGGGGCCCGTGCTGGTGCATGTGGTGGTGGGCGCCATCATCGGCGGCATCGTGGTGCTGGGCGTGGAGCTGTGGCACAAGCTGCGGCCGGGTAAGGCGGTGCACTGAAAAAGCATAGCTAGCATTCACTGTGGTGTGGCGCATTGCGCTGCATCAGCGGCAGGGCGGACGTGGTCACAGGGCAACGTCCGCCTTTTTCATGGGTGGGTTGCCGGAAGGGGTTGACCTGGGACAAACCCGTGGGGGAGGGGCTTTGCTTCAATCAAGTTCATGGAGTGCACGCTGCTCCACGACTTTCTTGAAGGAACCATAGATGAAAAAGACCCTGATCGCGATTGCCGCCGCTGCCAGCGCCCTCGCCGCCGGCCCGGCCCTGGCCCAGTCCACCGACGGCACCGGCCCGTGGATGGTGCGCGTGCGCGCCCCGCACCTGGACAGCGCCAACAAGGACAGCACCGGCCTCGACCTGTCGATCAACAACAAGTGGATGCCCGAGGTCGATGTCTCGTATTTCTTCACGCCCAACCTCGCGGCCGAGCTGGTGCTGACCTACCCGCAGAAGCACGACCTGCGCGCCGGCGATGCGAAGATCGGCTCGCTCAAGCACCTGCCGCCCACGCTGCTGGCGCAGTACCACTTCACCGGCCTCGGCAACTTCAAGCCCTATGTGGGCGCGGGCCTGAACTACACGCGCTTTTCCAGCGTGAACCTGCCCGCCGGCGTGGACGTGGACCGCAACAGCTGGGGCGGTGCGCTGCAGCTTGGCATGGACTACCGGCTGTCGAAGAATCTGTACCTGAACGTCGATATCAAGAAGGTCAGCATCAAGACCGATGTGCGCGCCGCGGGCAGCAAGATCGGTAGCTTCAAGGTCGATCCGGTGCTGGTGGGCGTGGGCCTGGGCTGGCGCTTCTGAACTCCTGAAACAATAGCTGCTGGCGCTTGCTGCATAAGCGCCAGGTGTCGATTTCATTGAGAAACCGGTGCCTGGGAGAAGCGCTGCTGTCCTACCCGCAGGCCCGCGGGGACTGCTACGCTGGAGGCTTCGTGGGTTGAGGAGAGCCAGCCATGCTCCGTACCGTTGACGATGCCGCGCCGCCCGCGGTGGTGGTGCCGGCCCTGCTGGCCGCGCGCGCCGATCTGTTGCAGGGCCTGCAGCAGCCGCAGGCGCGCATTTCGCCCAAATACCTCTACGACGCGCGCGGCTGCGAGCTGTTCGAGCAGATCACCCGCCTGCCCGAGTACTACCCCACGCGCACCGAGGCCGCCATCCTCGCCGACGCCGGGCCGGACATGGCGCGGGCGCTGCGCGGCTGCGAGGTGCTGATCGAGCTGGGCGCCGGCAACTGCGAGAAGGTGCGCGCGCTGTGCCGCAGCCTGAGGCCGCGCCACTTCGTGGGCGTGGACATCGCCGGCGACTTCCTGCGCGAGGCGGTGCGCCGGCTGGCCGATGAGTTTCCGGGCCTGGATGCGCGCGCGGTGCAGGCCGACATCACCGGCCCGCTGCAGCTGCCGCCCGACCTGCCGCGCCGCGGGCGGGTGCTGTTCTACCCCGGCTCGTCCATCGGCAACTTCGACCCGGCCGATGCGTTGGCCATGCTGGAGCGGATGCACGGGCTGCTGGGGCCGGACGGCGGCTTGCTGATCGGCATCGACCTGCCCAAGCCGCGGCAGTGGCTGGAGCCTGCCTACGACGATGCCCAGGGCGTGACGGCGCGCTTCAACCTGAACGTGCTCAGCCATGTGAACACGCTGCTGGGCAGCGATTTCGACCAGGGCGACTGGGCCCACCATGCTTTCTTCAACACCCGGCATTCGCGCATCGAGATGCACCTGCGCGCGCGCCGGCCGCTGGCCGTGGCCTGGCCGGGCGGCGGGCGGCGCTTTGCCGAGGGCGAGACCATCCACACCGAGAACAGCTACAAATACCCGCTGCCGCGGTTCCAGGCGCTGCTGGCCGAGGCCGGCTTCGGCGCCTGCCAGGCCTGGACCGACGAGCGGCAGTGGTTTGCCATGGTGCACGCCCATGCCTGACCTTGCTCTTGCCCAACGCTTCGACGCCGTGCGCCAGCGCACGCTGCGGCTGGCCGCGCCGCTGTCGGCCGAGGATGCCTGCGTGCAGTCCATGCCCGACGCCAGCCCGGCCAAGTGGCACCTGGCGCACACCACCTGGTTCTTCGAGACCTTCGTGCTGGGGCAGGAGCTGTCGTTCGACCCCGACTTCCGCGTGCTGTTCAACTCGTACTACCAGCAGGTCGGCGACCGCCATCCGCGCGCGCAGCGCGGCCTGCTCACGCGGCCGCCGCTGGCGCGGGTGCTGGACTACCGCGCCGCCATCGATGCGCGCATGCATGTGCTGCTGGCGCGCGAGTTGCCCGCGCCGCTGGCCGAGATGGTCGAGCTGGGCCTGCAGCACGAGCAGCAGCACCAGGAGCTGCTGCTCACCGACATCAAGCACCTGCTGTCGTGCCACCCGCTGTGGCCGGCCTACCAGCCGCTGGATGCCATGCCCGAGCCGGTGCCGCAAGCCGTTCCCTTGACTTGGCTGCCGGTGGCGCCCGGATTGCAGGAGATCGGCCACGCGGGCGCGGGCTTTGCCTTCGACAACGAGCGGCCCCGGCACCCGGTGTTCCTGGCCGGTTGCGAGATCGCCAGCCGGCCGGTGAGCAATGCGGAGTTTTTGCGCTTCGTCGAGGCCGGCGGCTACGCCCAGCCGCAGTGGTGGTTGGCCGAGGGCTGGGACTGGTGCTGCGCCCAGCGGCTGGAGCACCCCTGGTACTGGCGCAGGACCGGCCAGCCCGAGCAGACCACGGCCGGCTGGCAGGAGTTCAGCCTGCACGGCGCGCTGCCGCTGCAGGACCACCGCCCGGTGGCGCACCTGTCGTACTACGAGGCCGATGCCTTTGCGCGCTGGGCCGGCGCCCGGCTGCCGACCGAGGCCGAGTGGGAAGTGGCCTGGGCGGCCGCGATGGCGGGCCAGCCGGGGCAGGAGTCCTTGCACCCGGCCGGCATCGCGGGCGACGGCCTGGGCCAGGTCTGGGAATGGACCCAGTCGTCCTATGCGCCGTACCCGGGCTTTCGCATCGCCGACGGCGCGGTGGGCGAGTACAACGGCAAATTCATGGTCAACCAGTACGTGCTGCGCGGCGGCTCGTGCCTCACGCCGCCCGGCCATGCGCGCGCCAGCTACCGCAACTTCTTTCCGGCATCTGCGCGCTGGCAGATGACGGGGCTGCGGCTGGCACGGGACCGGTAGCGCTCATGCGGTGGGGCGGGCCTGGGCGCCCGCGTCTGCAGCCAGCCGTCTTTCCGCACGGACGATGCCCAGCGCCGCGGCGCCAGACAGCAGCGACGCGGCCAGCATCGTGCCCAGCACGGCCCCCTGCGCATGCGCCGGCTGGACGACCAGGCCCGAGAGCAGCGAGATGAGGCCGGCGCCGGCCACCGTCAGCGCCGAGGCCAGGCCCGATGCCGTGCCCGCCAGCCCGGGATGGATCGACAGCACCCGGGCGTTCGCCGCCGGCATCGTCAAGCCGTTGCCCAGGCCCACGGCCATGCAGGGCCCGAAGAAGGCGAGGGGGTGCGTGGCGCCCAGCGCAGCCAGCCCCAGGCCCAGCAGCAGCCCCAGGCCGGTGAGCGCTCGCCCGGCGACGATGAAGCCCGTGGCCGTGCAGCGGCCGCTGGCATGCCCGACCACGTAGCTGCCGAGCATGAAGCCGGCCGGCACCAATCCCATGTAGAGCCCGAGCACCGTGCCCGATGCCAGGCCGAGCTGCGCCGCCACCAGGGGCGCGCCGCCGAGAAAGGCATACAGCGTGCCGATCGCGCAGGCCATGCAGGCGGCATAGGCCCAGAACCGCGCCGAACGGGCCAGCTCGGCATAGCCGCGCAGCTGCCGCGCGAAGGTGCTGCTGCGGTGCCGGTGGGTCTCCGGCAGGCCGAAGCCCGCCAGGCACAACGCCACGGCGCCGAGGCCGGCGAACACGAAGAAGTTGGCGCGCCAGCCGAAGTGCGCATCCAGCGCCCCGCCGATCGCCGGGCCGACCATGGGCGCCACCGCCCACGCGGAGGACAGGTAGCCGATGCGGCCCGCCACCATCCGCTCGTCGCAGGTGTCGCGGATCGCCGCGAGCGACACGGCATACCCGGCAATCACCACGCTCTGCAGGCACCGGAACAACAGGAAGGTGCCGATGCTGCCGGCCAGGCTGCAGCCCAGCGAGGCCAGCGTGAAGATGGCCAGCGCCGCCAGCGCGACGGGCCTGCGCCCGAAGCGGTCGGACAGCGCACCGGCGGCGAGGTGCGCGAAGGCGGTGGCAACGGCATAGCCCGCGACGGCCAGGTTGGCCAGCGCGAAACCGGCGTCCAGGTCCTCGGCAATGCGCGGCAGCGACGGCACGAACATGTTCAGCGGCAGCACGGCGAGCGCGGACAGGAAGATCAGGATCGAAAGGCGCGGCGTGGCGGGCGAGCCGGGTGGCGTGGAGGAGGGCATGGCGCTTGAGTCCTGGTGCACGGCGCCGCTGCGGCAAGGGCGGCAGCGCCCATGGGGATTGCGGGAGAGGCCGCCCCGGTGGGTGGTGCAACCTCGGTCTGCCCGTGCTGGGTTCAACAGGATTCAACGCACCGCCGGCCCTGGTGGTGCGGGCCGGCAGGCAGCGAGCCGGTGGTAGGTCGCTGGATCGGGGGCGTTTCGCGGCCCATCATAGTGCATCCGCCGAATGGACAGCCACCTTCAAAAAGAATAGCTGCCAGCGCTTGCTGTGATAAGGTTTTGCAATGAAAAAAGCTGGAAGTGCTCTGGGAATGAGCGCTTCCAGCTATCTTTTTTACAGACGGGATCAGTCGTTGGGACGGAAGCCGATGTCCAGCTCGGGCGGCACGCGGCCGTCGATATCTTTGGGCAGGGTCTCGGTCTTCTGCAGCGCGCGCACCACGGCGTTGTCCCAGGCCGGGTTGCCGCTGGACTGCACGATGCGCGTGCCGACGATGGTGCCGTCCGGCGCGGTGCGCACCCGCACCACGGCGCGCGGGTTGCCGGCGATGGAGTCGGGGAAGGTGATGTTGGGCTTGACCTTGGCCACCACCTTGCCGGCATAGCCGGCCGAAGGACCGCCGCTGCCCGCCGCCGAGCCGCCGGGCGAGCCGCCGCCGGCATGGCTGCCGCTGCCTGCGCTGGCCGAGCCGGCCATGGCCTGCATGCGCGCCAGGTTGGCCTTGCGCTGGGCATCGGCCTCCTTGGCATCCGCGGCGGCCTTGGCCTTGGCGTCGGCAGCCGCCTTGGCCTTGGCTTGGGCCTCGGCCTGCTTGCGCTTGTCCTGCTCGGCCTTTTCCTTTTCCGCCTTTTCAGCCTTCTCCTTCTCGGCCTTTTCCTTCTGCAGGCGCTGCTGCTCGGCCTTCTCCTGCGCGGCTTTTTCCTTGGCGGCCTTTTCCTTGTCCGCCTTGGCTTTCTCGGCCTTGTCGGCCTTTTCCTGCTTCAGGCGTTCCTGCTTCTCGCGCTCGGCCTGTTCGGCCTTTTCACGGCGTTCGTCCTCGCGGCGCTCGCGTTCGGCCTGCTCGCGCTGCTTCTTCTCGCGCTCTTTCTTCTTCTGCAGTGCGATCTCGGCCTCGTGGTCGTCATCCGGCTGCACGGCCGCCTTCGGGGGCGGCGCAGGGGCCGGCGTGGGCGCGGGGGCTGGCGGAGGAGGGGGCGGTGGTGGCGGCGGCTGGTGCACCGGCGGAGGCGGGGGCGGCGGTGTGGGCGCGGCCTGCTGCGGCGTGGGCGACCACAGCTCGGCCTCCACCGCGGGCTGGTCTGCGTCCCGCGGGTTGCGCACCGTCCACAGCAGGGCCATGACGGCCAGCAAATGGGCCAGCAGCGCGATGGCCCAGGACTTGAACCTGGACTTCGGTGCCGGCGGGGCGAACTGGTCGCGTTCTTGGCGAGGGGACATGGATATCTGGGGGCTACTTGGCGCTGCCGCCTGCCACGCTCAAGGCCACGCGCTGGACGTTGGCGCCCTGCAGCGCAGACATGACGTCCATGACCTTCTGGTAGCTCAGGTTCTTGTCGGCCGCAATGAGCACGGCGCTTTGCTCCGCACCCAGTCCGTCCTGCCAGGACTTGGCCTGCCGGCCGAGCTCCTGCAAGGTAATGGGCTGGGTGACGCTGCCGGTTTTGAGGCTGAGGCTGCCATCCTTGTCGAGCAGGACGTAGGCCACGTTCTTGGCCTGCGGGCGATCGCTCTTACCGGCAGAAGGGGTCTTGATGGAACCCGGCGTGAGCATGGGCGCGGTCACCATGAAGATGATGAGCAGCACCAGCATCACGTCGATGAAGGGCACCATGTTGATTTCGTTGAAGCTGCGGCGCTTGCGGCTGCCGCGCGAGGCCGAGGATGGCATGTCTCGGCTCCTCAGTGGGCGGGGTGGGTGTGCGCGGGGACGGGATGGGCGCCCAGGTTGCGCTGCACGATGTTGGAGAACTCCTCGATGAAGGTCTCCTGCTGGCTGGCGATGCGGTCGATGCCGGCCGCGAAGCGGTTGTAGCCGGTCACCGCGGGAATGGCGGCGAACAGGCCCATGGCGGTGGCCACCAGCGCTTCGGCGATGCCGGGCGCCACGGTGGCGAGCGTGATCTGCTCCATGTTGGCAAAGCCGGTGAAGGCGTGCATCACGCCCCAGACGGTGCCGAACAGGCCCACGTAGGGCGCGACGGAGCCGATGGTGCCCAGCAGCGACAGGCCGCCCTCGATCTCGTCCATCTCGCGCTGGAAGCTGGCGCGCATGGCGCGGCGCGTGCCGTCGAGCAGGGTGTCGGGGTTGGTGATGCTGCGCTCGCGCAGCTTCTGGTATTCGCGCATGCCGCTGGCGAAGATGCGCTCGAGCGGGCCGCAGTGCTTGGCGTTGGCCGACGCGGCGGCAAACAGCTCGTTGAGGCTGGTGCCCGACCAGAAGTCCTGCTCGAACTCCTCGTTCTTGGACTTCACCGACTTGAGCATGCCCACCTTGCGCAGGATGGTGGCCCAGCAGGCCACCGAGGCGGCGACCAGAATCAGCATCACGAGCTGCACTACCCAGCTGGCATGCAGCACCAGGCTGAAGATCGACATGTCTTGGGAATTCATGGGAGCTTTTCTAGCAATGACGAGGGAATACGGGTGGGGCGCATCGTGTCGGCCTGGACCCAGCCGATGCGGATGGTGCCTTCGCTCAGCAATACGGCGGCGCCGCTTTGCGAGCCATCGGGCGAATGCTTTGATTTTAGGAGCGCTTGCTGATGTATTGTCAACGACGCCCGGCCTTTTTCTGTGAGCGTGGCGGTAACAATAAGTTCATCATCGAGCCGCGCCGATTGCAAATATCTGATGCGTGCCTCGGTCACCACGAAGATGCCGCCGCTTTGCTCGCGCAGCGACTGCTGCTCCACGCCCAGCGAGCGCAGCCATTCGGTGCGCGCGCGCTCGAAGAACTTGAGGTAGTTCGCATAGAAGACGATGCCGCCAGCATCGGTGTCTTCCCAGTAGATGCGAATGGGGTGGCTGAAGGGCGCGGCCGTGGTCATGGGTCAGCCCAGCAGCTGGTGCAGCCGGTGGATGGATTCCTGCAGCTGCGCCATCGAGTTGGCGGTGGAAAAGCGCACGAAGCGGGCGGTCTCGGCGGTGCCGAAGTCGCGGCCCGGCGTGATGGCGATATGGGCCTTTTCCATCAGCGCGTAGGCGAAGTCCCAACTGCCCTGCACGCCCAGCCGCTCGGCGGCCTGCTGGCAGTCGGCCCAGGCGTAGAAGGCGCCGTCGGGGAACACCGGCACGTCGAGGCCGAGCTGCTGCAGCGCGGGGATGAAATAGTCGCGCCGGGCGCGGAACTCGGCGCGGCGGCGCTCGTACTCGGCGATGCTCTCGGGCGCGAAGCAAGCCAGCGCGGCGAGCTGCGACACGGTGCTGGCGCAGATGAACAGGTTCTGCGCCAGGCGCTCGACCACCGGCACCAGCGCGTCGGGCACGACCATCCAGCCCAGGCGCCAGCCGGTCATGTTGAAGTATTTGCTGAAACTATTGATGCTGATGATCTGGTCGTCGATGGCCAGCGCCGTCTGGCCGTAGGCCTCGTCGTAGGACAGGCCGAGGTAGATCTCGTCGATCAGCGTGATGCCGTCATGGGCCTTCACCACCTCGTGGATGGCGCGCAGCTCCTGCGGGGCGATCGAGGTGCCCGTGGGGTTGGACGGCGAGGCCAGCAAAACGCCACGCGTTTTCTCGTTCCAGGCACTGCGCACCTTGTCGGCCGAGAGCTGGTAGCGCTCGGCCGCCGTGGTGGGCAGCAGCACGGCCCGGCCCTCGGCAGCGCTCACGAAGTGGCGGTTGCAGGGGTAGCTCGGGTCGGGCATCAGCATCTCGTCGCCCGGGTTGATGAGCGCCAGGCAGGCGAGCTGCAGCGCCGCCGAGGCGCCCGCGGTGATGACGATGCGCCGCGCCGGCACCTGCACGCCGAAGCGCTCGGCATACCACTGGCTCAGAGCCTCGCGCAGCGGGGCGATGCCCAGCGCCGGCGTGTACTGTGTGGCGCCGTCGTGGATGGCCTTGGCGGCCGCTTCCTGCACCAGTGGCGGGGCGGTGAAATCCGGCTCGCCGATGTTCAGGAAGATCATCGGGTTGGCCGAGCCCGCCACCTGCGCGGACAGAGCCTGGGCCGCCTTGGCCACTTCCATCACGTAAAAAGGCTCGATCCGGTCCGCGCGTGTGGAGATTTTCATGGATTACGTAATACCAGTGCGCGCAAGGCGCTATCAAAAACAGAGTATTTTCAGGCGGCGGGGGCCGGGTCGGCGGGGCCATCGCTGGCGGGGCCGCCATCGGCCGGGCGGCGGTCCGACTGCACCTCGACGCTGCGCAGCTTGGGCGCCAGGCCGTTGAGCACGGCGTTGACGTACTTGTAGCCGTCGGTGCCGCCGAATTCCTTGGCCAGCTCGATGCTCTCGTTGATCACGACGCGCCAGGGGATGTCGAGGCAGTTCTGCATCTCATAGGCACCGATCCACATGCACACATGCTCGATGGGCGAGATCTCGGCGAGCGGCCGGTCGAGCACCGGCACGATCAGCGCGTCGAGCTCGGCGCCGGTGGCGATGCAGCCGTGCAGCAGCGCGTCGTAGTGCGCCGCGTCGGCCTTGTGGAAGCCGCTGAGGTCGCGGGTGAACATGTCGATCGAGGTCGCGTCGTTGCCGCTGAGCAGGTGCTGGTACAGCGCCTGCAGTGCGAACTCGCGCGAGCGGCTGCGGGCCGACTTGGAGGCGGCCTTGCGCGCGCCGGTGGAGGTCAGGCCCTTGCGCGGCGGGCGCGAGGCGGGATTGGTGGATTCGGTCATGTGCTTGTAGTTATAGGTTTTCGAGCAGCAGGGCCATCTCGACGGCCACGGTGGCGGCATCGCGCCCCTTGTCGGTCTGGCGGGCCACGGCCTGCTCGAGGTTCTCGGTGGTCAGGATGGCGTTGGCGATCGGGATCTGGCAGTCGAGGCCCACGCGGGTCACGGCGGCGCCGGATTCGTTGGCCACCAGCTCGAAGTGGTAGGTCTCGCCGCGGATGATGCAGCCCAGCGCGACCAGCGCGTCGTACTCATCGGACTCGGCCATGGCCTGCAGGGCCACAGCCACTTCCAGCGCGCCCGGCACCTTGACGAGGCGGATGTTGCCCGGCTGCACGCCCAGCGCCTGCAGCTCGGCCACGCAGGCCTCGGCCAGCGCGTTGGTGATGCTTTCGTTGAAGCGTGCCTGCACGATGCCGATGTGCAGGTCGGAGCCGTTCAGCGGGCCTGCGCTGCCTTGTTCTGCGTTTTGCATGGTTGTTTCATTCCTTGGGGATGTAGCCGGAGATTTCCAGGCCGTAGCCGGCCATGCTGGGCATGCGGCGGGGCTGGCCCATCAGGCGCATCTTGTGTACGCCGCAGTCGCGCAGGATCTGCGCGCCGATGCCGTAGGTGCGCAGGTCCATGCGGCCGCGCTCGGGCGCCTGGGCGGCGCGGGCCTTGCCGTCGAACTGGCTGAGCAGCTGCTCGGCGCTTTCGCCGCAATTGAGCAGCACGGCCACGCCGCGGTTCTGCTCGTGCAGGTACTGCAGGCTGGCGTCCACGCTCCACGAGTGCATGGAGCGGGTGGATTCCAGCAGGTCCATCAGCGACAGCGGCTCGTGCACGCGCACGGGCACTTCGTCGTCCGGCTGCCAGGCGCCCTTGACCAGGGCCATGTGCACCGACTGCGTGGGCCGGTCGAGGTAGAGGTGGGCGGTGAACTCGCCGTGCGCCGTCTGCAGCGGGCGCGAGCTGACGCGCTCGACCAGCGACTCGTTGCGGCTGCGGTGCTCGATCAGGTCGGCGATGGTGCCAATCTTCAGCCCGTGCTCGGCGGCGAAGAGCTGCAGGTCGGGCAGGCGGGCCATGGTGCCATCGTCCTTCATGATCTCGCAGATCACGGCCGAGGGCGAGCAGCCGGCCATGCCGGCCAGGTCGCAGCCGGCCTCGGTGTGGCCGGCGCGGATCAGCACGCCGCCATCGACGGCCTGCAGCGGGAAGATGTGGCCGGGCTGCACCAGGTCGGTGGGCTGGGCGTTGCGGGCGACGGCGGCCTGCACGGTGCGGGCGCGGTCGGCCGCGGAAATGCCGGTGGTCACGCCGGTGGCCGCCTCGATGGAGACGGTGAAGGCCGTGCTGTAGACGGTGCCGTTGCGCGCCGCCATCGGGGGCAGCCTCAGGTATTCGCAGCGCTCGCGCGTGAGCGTGAGGCAGATCAGGCCGCGGCCGAACTTGGCCATGAAGTTGATGGCCTCGGGCGTGACGTGGTCGGACGCGAGCACCAGGTCGCCTTCGTTCTCGCGGTCTTCTTCATCGACCAGGATGACCATGCGGCCAGCGCGCAATTCCGCCACGATGTCTTCCACGGGGGAGATCGGGACTGGCGACAATGAGGTGTTCATGGAGTGCCTTGGTTGGAGCGGGGAAGGCCGGGCCGGTTCGGGCCGGCTTTCTGGGAAAACCCTGAATTTTAGACCATCAGCGGTGCTCCAGCCGCCTGCGCAGCTCCAGCACTTCCTCCATCAGGTCCACGGTCATCGCGGCCAGTTGCGGATCCGCGTCGAACATGTGCTCGAGCTGCGCCACGCGGCGCGCCCGTACCACCGTGGTGCAGCTGAAGCGCCACTGCAGCGGCTGCGCCCCATCGTCGGGGCTGAAGATGCCTTCCGTCACGCGGGTCTGCACCCAGTCGGCATCGCGCTGGCAGGCGCGGGCCAGCGCCAGGGTGTCCAGGGCCGCTTCGTCCAGGAGTTCTATCGATGCGAGCAAATGGTTCATGGTCAGGCTCCTGAAGCCGTGTTCTGGCGTGGGTTGTAGGCGGCAAAGGCCTGGGCGAAGGCCTGGTAGGCGGCACGGCCGGCTTCATCGGTGGCAGGCGGGGTGTGCAGTTGCAGTTCCAGGTACAGGTCGCCCGGCGCGGCGGCCGGCAGACCCTTGCCCTTGAGGCGCACCTTGCGCCCGGGCGACCAGCCGGCGGGGATGTTGACCTCGAAGGTGCCGGCCAGCGTGGTGACCTCCACGGCGCCGCCCAGCGCGGCCTCCCATGGGGCCACCGGCAGCGGTTGGTACACGTCCTTGCCCTCGGCGCGCCAGCGCGGGTCGGCGCGGAACTGCACTTCGAGCAGCAGGTCGCCCGCCTCGCCACCGGCAAAGCCCGGCCCGCCCTGGCCGGCCAGGCGGATCATCTGGCCGGCGCGCACGCCCTTGGGGATCTTCACCTGCAGATGGCGTTCCTGCATCTGCAGCCCGCCCTGGGCATCGAAGCCCTGCACATGCAGCGTGAGCACGCGCTCCGCGCCCTGGTAGCTGTCCTGCAGGTCGAGTTCGATGGCGGCGTGCTGGTCGTCGCCGCGCACCGGCGGCATGCGGCCGGGGCCTTCGCCGCGCTGGCCGCCAGCTTGGCGCGAGCGTGCGGCCTGGCTGAACATCTGCGAGAAGAACTCGCTGTAGTCGGCATCCGAGTCCATGCCGTGGCGGGTGAAGCCGGCGCCGCCGGGGTCGAAGCCTTCGCCCGGGCGCGGGCCCTGGGCGCCGGCGCGAAAGCCGCGCGGCGCCGCCAGCTCGGCGTCGTATTCGCTGCGCTTGTCCGTGTCGGACAGGACGTTGTTCGCCTCGTTGATCGCGGCCATGCGGGCCGAGGCATCCTTTTCCTTGCTGATGTCGGGATGGTATTTGCGCGCCAGCTTGCGGTAGGCCTTCTTGATGTCCTCCGCCGACGCCTGCTTGTCCACCCCCAGTATGTCGTAGTAGTTCTTGCTGTCCATGTGAGAGCTCCTGATAGGGTATCCAAGAAACGTGGTGCCTGCGGCCGCAACTTCAAGCCAGCATAGCGTGCATTGCCGCATCCATGGCACCGGTGGCATGGACAATTTGTCAGTGGGTTTCACCGCATGGTGGCCGCGGCGCGGGCTTGGTACGCTGGCCTGCCCGGGGGTGTGATGCCAAAATAAGATGAAAATGGCCTCCATCCCTTGATGGTATTGCGCAAGAAGCTATAAAAATGAGAGTTTTTGAAACCCCGTTGAAAGGCCTGCTCGGCATGGCGCTGCTGGCGGCCTGCGCGGCGATGGCGCAGCCGGCGCCCGGGGCGGTGGACATGGCCGCCCGCGTGCAGGCCTGCACCGCCTGCCATGGCAAGGAGGGGCGCTCCACGCCCGACGGCTACTTCCCGCGGATCGCGGGCAAGCCGGCCCAGTACCTGTACAACCAGCTGCTGAACTTCCGCGACGGCCGGCGCCACTATCCGGCGATGAGCCATCTGCTGCAGTGGATGAGCGACGACTACCTGCACGAGATCGCCCGGCACTTTGCGGCGCTGGACCTGCCCTATGCCCCGCCGCCGCAGGTGGCGGCCACGCCGCAGGTGATTGCGCAGGGGCGCGAGCTGGCGCTGCGGGGCGACGCCGCCCGCAACCTACCCGCCTGCGTGCAGTGCCACGGCGAGCAACTGACCGGCAATGCCTTTGGCGTGGCCGGCCTGGTGGGCTTGCCGCGCGACTATCTCAACAGCCAGCTTGGCGCCTGGCAGAACGGCCAGCGCCACGCCCAGGCACCCGACTGCATGGCCCAGGTGGTCGAGCGGATGACGGCCAGCGACATCGTCGCGGTGACGGCCTGGCTGGCCTCGCAACCCGTGCCGGCCGGGGCCCGGCCCGCCACCGAGGCACCGCGCGGCACCATCGCCTGCGCCGGCTGGCCGGATGGCGCCAAGGAGCAGCCATGAAGCGCTGGTTGGGCAGGCTCTTGGTGGCAGCGCTGGCCTTGCTGGCGCTGGTGGCCGTCGCGGTATACGGGCTCAATGTGCGCGGCGAAGCCGAGGTTGCTCCCCGGTCGCCCTCCGAGGCGGCGCCGTCGGCGGAGCTGGTGGCCAAGGGCGCCTACATCGCCCGGCTGGGCAACTGCATGGGCTGCCACACGGCGGTCGGCGGGCTGGCCTATGCCGGTGGGCGTGGCGTGGAAACCCCCTTCGGCATCGTCTTTGCGCCCAATATCACGCCCGATGCGCGGCACGGCATCGGTGCCTGGAGCGCATCGGAATTCTGGCGGGCGCTGCACCACGGGCGCTCGCGCGACGGCCGCCTGCTGTACCCGGCGTTCCCGTACCCTGACTACACCCGTGTCGCGCGCGAGGATGCCGATGCGCTCTACGCCTACCTGCAGAGCCTGCCGGCTGTCTCGCAGGCCAACCGGCCGCATCAGCTGCGCTTTCCCTACGGCACCCAGGCGGCGCTGGCGGTGTGGCGGGCGTTGTATTTCCGGGCCGGCGAGTCGGTGGCTGCCGCGCCAACGGTGCTGGACGAGGGCGACGGGCCCGGCACCGCCGAGCAGCTGCGCCAGCGTGGCGCCTACCTGGTGCAGGGCCTGGGGCATTGCGCCGCCTGCCACACGCCGCGCAACGCGCTGGGCGGCAGCCGCGACGGGCAGCCGCTGGCCGGCGGCATCCTCGGCGGCCAGGCCTGGTATGCGCCGGCGCTGAACGACCCTTCGGAAGCCGGCATGCAGCACTGGCGGCCCGAGGACATTGCCACGCTGCTGCATGCGGGCGCCAGCCAGCACGCCGGCGTCTCCGGCCCGATGGCCGAGGTGGTGTTTGGCAGCACCCAGTACTGGAATGCGACGGACCTGCGGGCGGCGGCCATCTACCTGCAGGGTCTGCCCGTGGCCGAGGTGGCGCGGCAGCCGGCGCAGGAGCCGAGGAGGCAGGTCATGGAGCTGGGCCGCTCCGTCTATGCCGGGCATTGCGCCAGCTGCCATGGCGATGCGGGCGAAGGGCGCTCGCCCGGGTTCCCGCCGCTCGCGGGCAACCGGGCAGTGCTGCTGTCCCATGCCGGCAACGTGGTGCAGATGGTGTTGCGCGGCGGCTACCTGCCCTCGACGCTGGGCAACCCGTACCCGCTGGGCATGCCGCCCTTCCAGCAAAGCCTGGGCCTGGAGGAGGTGGCGGCGGTGTCCACCTTTATCCGCAACAGCTGGGGCAACCAGGCGCCGGCGGTCGACGTGGTGCTGGTCGACCAAATACGCGAGAGGCGCTGACCCTTGGCGTTGGTGGTACAAACACGGCTTTGCTTTCGGGAAACGGTCCTTATGTCGGGAAATGCGGCGCCTTCATGGCTGGTGGTGTGCCTGTGCGCGCAGTGGTGCGACGTCTGCAAGCTGTACCAGCCGGCCTACGAGGCGCTGGCGGCGCAGCTGCCGGGCGTGCGCTTCGCTTGGGTGGATGTCGAGGACGACGAGGAGGCGCTGGGCGAGCTGGACATCGAGACCTTCCCCACGCTGCTGATCGGGCAGGGCGACGGCGCCGTCTTCCTGGGGCCGCTGCTGCCGCAGATCGGAGTGTTGCAGCGCATGGTGGAGAACTTCACCGGGCAGGCCGCCGATCCCCTGCCGGCCGGACACGAGGCGCATGCGTTGTTGGAGCGCGTCCATCGCCTTCTGGTAGAGCGCGGCTAGTTGCCAGCATGCTCGTTTGCCCTTATAATGGAGGGCATACGACCAGACGGGCGGTACCCACCGCCCGTTTTTTTTGGGTCTTGCATTTGGAGCTCGAAGCCGCCGCAAATGTGTTTGTGGGTGGCTGTCGAGTTTTTTGTATTGGCTTTTTGCATTGTGCAGGAGTGGCATCGCACGTGGCGCTTCAGGAAATCGTTGAGCAAACCGTGAGCGGACTGGGCTATGACCTGGTGGAGATCGAACGCTCCGCCGGCGGCCTGCTGCGCATCACCATCGACCTGCCGTGGAACCCGGATGCGGTGTTGCCTGAAGGCGCACCGGAACAGTTCGTGACGGTGGAGGATTGCGAGACGGTGACGCGGCAGCTGCAGTTCGCGCTGGAGGTCGATGGCGTCGACTACCGGCGCCTGGAAGTGTCGTCTCCCGGCATCGACCGCCCCTTGCGCCACGAGCAGGATTTCATCCGCTTCGCTGGCGAGGTGATCGACCTCACGCTGAAGCAGCCGATCGGCGCGGCCGCCGACGGCAGTGCGATCAACGCCAACCGCAAGAAATTCCGCGGCACGCTGGAGCGCACGGCCGAAGGCGGCTGGCAGATCGTCTGGAGCGACGAGCCGCCGGTCAAGCCCGGCCAGCGCGTGAGCAAGAAGCGCGTGCCCGCACCGCTGCAGAGCATGGGCTTCACCCTGGACGAGCTGCGCGAGGTGCGCCTGGCGCCGATCGTGAGCTTCAAGGGCCGCGGCGCACGCAATGCCAAGGCGCAGGAACAGTCGGAAGACTGATGAATGAATGCCGGAAGGCGCATGGGCTACGGGCGCCATGCCTTCCATCGAGATTGGAATAGGAGAGTCGTCGCATGAATCGCGAATTGTTGATGCTGGTGGATGCCATCGCCCGCGAAAAGAACGTGGAGCGCGATGTGGTCTTTGGCGCGGTGGAGTCCGCCCTGGCCCAGGCCACGAAGAAACTGTACGAAGGCGAAGTGGATGTGCGCGTGGCCATCGACCGCGATACCGGCGACTACGACACCTTCCGCCGCTGGCTGGTCGTGCCCGATGATGCCGGCCTGCAGAACCCCGATGCCGAAGAGATGCTGATGGACGCCGTGGAGCGCCAGGCCGGTGTCGAGGTGGGTGACTTCATCGAGGAACAGATCGAATCGCTGCCCATCGGCCGCATCGGCGCGATGGCTGCCAAGCAGGTCATCCTGCAGAAGATCCGCGACGCCGAGCGCGAAATGCTGCTCAACGAGTTCATGGCCCGTGGCGACAAGATCTTCACCGGTACCGTCAAGCGCATGGACAAGGGCGACCTTATCGTCGAGAGCGGCCGTGTCGAAGGCCGCCTCAAGCGCGGCGAGATGATCCCCAAGGAAAACCTGCGCAGCGGCGACCGTGTGCGCGCGATGATCATGGATGTGGACCTGACGCTGCGTGGCGCTCCCATCCTGCTGTCGCGCTCGGCGCCCGAGTTCATGGTCGAGCTGTTCCGCAACGAGGTGCCCGAGATCGAGCAGGGCCTGCTGGAGATCAAGAGCTGCGCCCGCGACCCCGGCAGCCGCGCCAAGATTGCCGTGCTGTCGCACGACAAGCGCATCGATCCGATCGGCACCTGCGTGGGTGTGCGCGGCTCGCGCGTCAACGTCGTGACCAACGAACTGGCTGGTGAGCGCGTGGACATCGTGCTGTGGTCCGAAGACCCGGCGCAGTTCGTGATCGGCGCGCTGGCGCCGGCCAACGTTTCTTCCATCGTCGTGGACGAGGAAAAGCACGCCATGGACGTGGTGGTCGATGAGGAGAATCTCGCGATCGCCATCGGCCGCGGCGGCCAGAACGTGCGCCTGGCCTCGGACCTGACGGGCTGGAAGATCAACATCATGGACGCGGCGGAATCGGCACAGAAGCAGGCCGAGGAAACCGACACGGCACGCCGTTTGTTCATGGAGAAGCTGGATGTGGACGAGGAAATCGCCGACATCCTGATCGCCGAGGGCTTCGCCAGCCTGGAAGAAGTGGCCTACGTGCCGCTGCAGGAAATGCTCGAGATCGAGAGCTTCGACGAAGACACGGTGAACGAGCTGCGCTCGCGCGCCAAGGATGCGCTGCTGACGCTGGAGATTGCTCGCGAAGAAAGCGTAGGCCGGGTGTCGCAGGAATTGCGCGACCTCGACGGCATGACGCCCGAGCTGATCACCAAGCTGGAAGAGGGTGGCATCCACACGCGTGATGACCTGGCCGATTTGGCCATTGACGAATTGACTGAACTGACCGGCCAGCCGGCTGATGAAGCGAAAGCCTTGATCTTGAAGGCACGTGAGCATTGGTTTGATGGACAGGCATAAAGGTCAGGAGGCACGGAACAAGATATGTCGAGCAATACAGTCGCTGAGTTCGCAACCGAACTGAAAAAATCGCCCGAGATGCTGCTGGAGCAGCTCAAGGCCGCCGGCGTGGTGAAAAATTCCGCATCCGACGCGCTGAACGAATCGGACAAGCACAAGCTGCTGTCGCACCTGCAGGCCGCACACGGCTCTGCGGGCGCCGACCGCAAGAAGATCACGCTGACCAAGAAGTCCACCAGCGAAATCAAGCAGGCGGACGCCACGGGCAAGGCGCGCACCATCCAGGTGGAAGTGCGCAAGAAGCGCACCTTCGTCAAGCGCGACGACGTCGCTGACCAGTCGCCCGAGGAAGCCGCGGCACATGCCGAGGCCGTCGAGCACGAGCAGCAGAACGCCGAGCTGGCCAAGCGCGAGGAAGAAGCACGCCGCCAGGCCGAGATGATCGGCCGCCAGGAGGAAGACCTGGCCCGTTCCCGCCAGGAGCGCGAAGAGCGCGAGCGCAAGGAGCGCGAGGCCGAGGAGCGTGCCGCTGCCTACATCGCCAAGGAAGAAGAGCGCAAGGCGCGCGAAGTGGCCGAGCAGAAAGAGGCTTCGCGCCAGCATGCCCTGGAAACGGCCGAGCGCGCTGCCGCGCAGGCCGATGCCAAGGCCAAGGCCGATGAGGAATCCAAGGCCCGTGCGGCCGAGGAGTCTGCGCGCGCCGCCGACCTGGACGAGCGCCGCCGCAAGGCCCTGGCCGAGGCCGAGGCCATCCGCGCGATGATGAATGCGCCCAAGAAGGTGCTGGTGGCCAAGAAGCCCGAGGAAAAGCCCAAGGCGGCCGATCCCAAGAAGGGCACGCTGCACAAGCCGGCCACCACGGCTGCCGCTGGCGCTGCCAAGACGGGCGGCGCGGGCGCACCCGGCGGCAACAAGGAGGTCAAGTCGGCCAAGCTGTCGTCGAGCTGGAGCAACAACAACGGCGGCGGCGACGGCAACAAGCGCAAGGAAATCAAGACCCGCGGCGACACCGGTGCCGGTGGCCGCGGCGGCAACAACTGGCGTTCCGGCCCGCGTGGCCGCCGTGGCAACGACCGCCACCACGACCAGCACCAGCAGGCCGCGCCGGTCGAGGCACGCGTGCTCGACGTGCATGTGCCCGAGACCATCACCGTGTCCGAGCTGGCGCACAAGATGTCGATCAAGGCGTCCGAGGTCATCAAGTCGCTGATGAAGATGGGCCAGATGGTCACCATCAACCAGCCGCTGGACCAGGACACCGCGATGATCGTGGTCGAGGAAATGGGCCACAAGGCCCACATTGCGGCGCTGGACGATCCGGAAGCCTTCACCGACGACGAAATGCTGCAGTCGGACGCCGAGGCGCTGTCCCGCGCACCGGTGGTCACCGTCATGGGCCACGTGGACCACGGCAAGACCTCGCTGCTGGACTACATCCGCCGCTCCAAGGTGGCGTCGGGCGAAGCCGGCGGCATCACGCAGCACATCGGCGCCTACCATGTCGAGACGCCGCGTGGCATCGTCACCTTCCTGGACACCCCGGGCCACGAGGCCTTCACGGCCATGCGTGCCCGCGGCGCCCAGGCGACCGACATCGTCATCCTGGTGGTGGCGGCGGACGACGGCGTGATGCCCCAGACCAAGGAAGCCGTCAAGCACGCCAAGGCGGCTGGCGTTCCCATCGTCGTGGCCATCACCAAGTCCGACAAGCCCGATGCCAACCCCGAACGCGTGAAGCAGGAGCTGGTGGTCGAGCAGGTGGTGCCCGAGGAATACGGCGGCGAATCCCCGTTCGTGGCCGTGTCGTCCAAGACCGGCATGGGCATCGACGACCTGCTCGAGCAGGTGCTGCTGCAGGCCGAAGTGCTGGAGCTGAAGGCTCCGGTGGACGCCAACGCCAAGGGTATCGTGATCGAAGCCCAGCTGGACAAGGGCCGCGGCTCGGTGGCCACGGTGCTGGTGCAGTCCGGTACGCTGAAGGTCGGCGACGTGGTGCTGGCAGGCCAGACCTACGGCCGCGTGCGTGCCATGCTCGACGAGAACGGCAAGACGGCGAAGGAAGCCGGCCCGTCGATTCCGGTCGAGATCCAGGGTCTGTCCGACGTGCCGCAGGCCGGCGACGACTTCATGGTGCTGCCCGACGAGCGCCGCGCCCGCGAAATCGCGACCTACCGCGCCGGCAAGTTCCGCAACACCAAGCTGGCCAAGCAGCAGGCAGCGAAGCTGGAGAACATGTTCGCCGAAATGGGCTCGGGCAACGTGCAGACGCTGCCGATCATCATCAAGGCCGACGTGCAGGGCTCGCAGGAAGCGCTGGGCGCCTCGCTGCTCAAGCTCTCGACCGACGAGGTCAAGGTGCAGCTGGTCTACTCCGGCGTGGGTGGTATCTCGGAATCCGACGTCAACCTGGCGATCGCTTCCAAGGCCATCGTCATCGGCTTCAACGTGCGTGCGGATGCGCAGGCACGCAAGACGGCCGAGGGCAACGATGTGGACATCCGCTACTACAACATCATCTACGACGCCGTGGATGAGGTGAAGGCGGCCATGTCCGGCATGCTGGCGCCCGAGCAGAAGGAAGAGATCATCGGTATGGCCGAGATCCGCACCGTGTTCGTGGCTTCGAAGATCGGCACCGTGGCCGGCTCGTACATCACGCAGGGCCATGTCACGCGCAACGCGCATTTCCGCCTGCTGCGCGACAACGTGGTCATCTACACCGGCGAGATCGAATCGCTGCGCCGTATCAAGGACGACGTCAAGGAAGTCAAGGAAGGCTTCGAGTGCGGTATCAAGCTCAAGAACTACAACGACATCCGCGAAGGCGATATGCTCGAAGTGTTCGAGATCAAGGAAATCGCCCGTACCTTGTAAAACCATAGCGGCTGGCGCTTGCCCTGCAAGGGTTTTGGATAGAAAAATATCTGAAACCCAAGCAGAATAAGCGCCGGCAGCTCCTATTTCTGATAATGCCAAAACGCAAAGCCGCTGCACCGAACCGCAGCTTCAAGGTGTCCGACCAGATCCAGCGCGATCTGTCGGAGCTGATCGCGCGCGAGTTGAAGGACCCGCGCGTGGGCATGGTCACGCTGCAGGCCGTCGAGGTCACGCCCGACTACGCCCACGCCAAGGTCTTCTTCAGCGTGCTGGTCGGCGACCCCGATGCCACGCAGGAGGCACTGAACCAGGCGGCCGGCTTCCTGCGCAACGGCCTGTTCAAGCGCCTGCACATCCACACCGTGCCCACGCTGCACTTCGTCTACGACCGCACCACCGAGCGTGCGGCCGACATGAACGCCCTGATCGCCAAGGCCGTGGCCTCGCGCGGCCCCGAAGAATAAGCCTATGAACGCGCCACGCACCAGGGTGCAACGGCGCCCTGTGCATGGGGTGCTGCTGCTCGACAAGCCGATAGGCCTTTCCAGCAACGATGCGTTGCAGAAGGTCAAGTGGCTGCTGCGCGCCGAAAAAGCCGGGCACACTGGCACGCTCGACCCGTTGGCCACTGGCGTGCTGCCGCTGTGCTTCGGCGCCGCCACCAAGTTCAGCCAGCTGCAGCTCGACGCGCCCAAGACCTACGAGGCCATCGCCCAACTGGGCGTGACCACGACCACCGGCGACGCCGAGGGCGAGGTGCTGGAGCGCCGCGCCGTCGATGCCGCCGCGCTGACGCAGGAGCGGCTCGATGCCGTGGCCGCGCGCTTCACCGGCGAGATCTCGCAGGTGCCGCCGATGTACAGCGCGCTCAAGAAGGATGGCAAGGCGCTCTACGAGTACGCCCGCGCAGGCCAGACGGTGGAACGCGAGGCGCGGCAGGTCACGATCTTTCAGCTGAATCTGGCTTTGGATCAATCAGACCCAGCGCAAACAGCTATCAAAATCATAGTTCAGTGCAGCAAGGGCACCTATGTGCGCACGCTGGCCGAGGACATCGGCGCGGCGCTGGGCGTGGGCGCGCACCTGACCAGCCTGCGCCGCACCGCAACCGGCGGCATCGGCCTGGCCCGCTGTGTCACGCTGGCCCAGCTCGAAGCCACGCCAGAGGCCGAACGCCTGCAGCACGTGCTGCCGGTGGACAGCCTGCTGGCCGCGCATACGGCTGTCACGCTCGACAGCGATAATGCGGCGCGGTTCCTGTCGGGCCTGCGCCGCCGCGGCGACTGGGCGGATGCCGAGGCCGTGGCCGTCTATGGCGACGAGCCTCGCGCGCTGCTGGGCGTGGCCCATATCCGGGCGCGCGAACTCATCCCCGACCGCTTGCTGAGCCCCATCGAAATTCAACAAATCTTGGAAGCAACGCCGCATCCACAAGCCAGCGGCATTTTGGAAACCCTATGAGCAAACAAATCCGCAACATCGCCATCATCGCCCACGTCGACCATGGCAAGACCACCATGGTGGACCAGCTGCTGCGCCAGTCGGGCACCTTCGCCGAGCACGAGAAAGTCGTGGACACGGTGATGGACAACAACGCCATCGAACGCGAGCGCGGCATCACCATCCTGGCCAAGAACTGCGCCGTCAGCTGGCAGGGCACGCACATCAACATCCTCGACACGCCCGGCCACGCGGACTTCGGCGGCGAGGTGGAGCGCGCGCTGTCCATGGTGGACGGCGTGGTGCTGCTGATCGACGCGCAGGAAGGCCCCATGCCCCAGACGCGCTTCGTGACCA
>JBLZYV010000050.1:0-31598 GCA_050282565.1 Comamonas sp. | reverse complement strand
CTGCAACTTGTCCCATGCCGATGAATTCAACCAGGCGCTGACGGCATTCCTGAAGACCCATTGACCAGGAGGCCAAGGCCCGCGGCCATACTGGCGAGCTGAAAGCACCAGGCTAGGCATTGCCTCAACATCCTCTGGTCGAGCAGCTTTCGGATCAGGGGACGCGGCAAATCCATCGGCCATCCAACTCTTGAGCACAGCCAAGGCGGCTGATCGATACTTTTCCTTTCCATGAGTGCCTGGATAATCTTCAGCGAAGGAGAAGACCATGACCACGGCATCCGAGCCGCCTGTTCTCATCTCAGGCGGCAATCCCCAGATAGCCAAGGGCGACGGCGATGCGCCGGTGCAGGCCTATATTGTTGCCATGCCGGGCTGGAAGCGTGAGGTCGGCCGCCATCTCGACACCCTGATCGAGCAAACCGTGCCCGGTGTATGCAAGGCCATGCGCTGGAATTCCCCTTTCTATGGCGTCGAAGGCCGGGGCTGGTTCATGAGCTACCACTGCTTTGCGAAGTATGTGAAGGTCACGTTCCTGCTCGGAGCGTCCTTGCGCCCGCTTCCTCCCGTCGCGTCCAAGCACGCGAGCGTGCGGTACTTCCATATCCATGAGCACGAGCGGCTCGACGAGCAGCTGCTCACCGGCTGGATCCGGCAGTCGTCGGAATTGCCCGGAGAGCCCTTGTTCTGACCGCAGCGGTCAGCGAGGCCGGGCCGGGGAAAGTGGACCGCCTGTGCCTTGCCAGGGCGCCGCGGCAAATCCTGCCGTCACCCATTGCCTGAACGCCGCCATCGCCGCGGTGCTGTACTGCCCCGAGGGCCGGACCAGGTAGATGCCGCCGCCCTCGCCCAGCGTCCATTGCGGCAGCACCCGCACCAGTTCCCCAGTGGCCACAAAAGGCATCAAGTGCCAGTCACTCCCGCAGACGATGCCGACCCCCTTCAGCGCGGCATGGAGCAGGGCCTCGTTGTCATTGCTGAGCATCGAGCCACTGACCCGCACGGACTGCCGGGCCTCCGCACTGGCTTGTCCTGCCTGCCGCACCAGCGTCCACTCAGGAAAGGAAAGCAGGCCCGTATAGCCCAGGCAATTGTGATGCGCCAGTTCTGCAGGCTCCTGCGGGCTTCCGCACCGCGCCAGATAGCTCTCGGCGGCGCAGAGAATGCGGCGCTGGTCGCAGAGCCGGCTCGCCACCAGCCTGCTGTCCGGGAGGTTGCCGATGCGGATGGCGGCATCGAAGCGCTCGCCCACCACATCCACGATGCGCTCGCTGTACTCCACCTCCAGCGAGACCTGGGGGTAAGCCAGGGCGAATTCGGCCAGCATGGGGCTGATCCAGCGCCGCCCCATCGTCGCCGGCATGGACAGGCGCAAGCGGCCGCGCACCTCGCTCGCCCCCTGACCAGCTTCTTTTTCCGCATCCCGTATCAGGCTGGTGGCCTGCCTGACCTTGTCGGCCAGCAACTGCCCCTCCTGGGTCAGGTGCAGCTGGCGGGTGGTGCGCTCGACCAGCCGGACGCCCAGCCGCCGTTCCAATGCCTGGAGCCGTTTGGACAGCACCGTGGGATGGCGCTCCATCGCCCGGGCGGCGGCGGCAAACGAACCTTTGTCGGCCAGGGCCAGCAGGGTTGCCAGTTCATCCGCATGCTGGCTGTCGAGCATCTCCATCGTGGGTTTCCAGGTTCAGGGCTTGAGGATGATGGCCCCCTGCGAACGCCCTTGCTCCAGGTCCGCATGGGCCGCTGCCACATCGGCCAGAGCATAGCTTCTCCAGATGCGGGGCGTGAGTACCCCGCTAGACACGGCATCCAGCACATCGGCCGCACGGCCCTGGTATTCCTCCGCCGTGGCCGTGTGCGCGGCCAGCGAAGGACGGGTCAGGAACAGCGAGCCCTTGGCATTGAGCGTTCCCACCTCCACCGGCGCAGGCAGCCCGGACGTGGCACCAAAGGACACCAGCAGCCCCCGGGGCCTGAGGCAGTCCAGCGACGCGGCGAAGGTGTCGCGGCCTATGGGGTCGTACACCACGTCTACCTTGAGGCCTGCCGTCGCCTCGGCCACCTGTGCGGCCAGCGTCCCGGCATCGAAGACAAACACCTCGTCGCAGCCCGCGGCCCTCGCACGCTCCACGCTGGCCTGTCTGGATACGACGCCCAGCACCTGGGCGCCCAGATGCGAGGCCCAGGCGCACATGAGCTGGCCCAGCGCGCCTGCTGCGCCATAGATCAGCACGCGCGCACCAGGCTGGATCTGCCCCGTGGTCTTGAGCAGATATTGGGCCGTGATGCCCTTGAACAAAACGGCTGCGGCATGGTCATCGCTCAACCCATCCGGCAGCTTGACCAGCCGCTCGGCAGGGAACCGCCGCGCGCTGGCATAGGCGCCCAGAGGCCCAGTGGCATAGCCGACGCAGTCCCCGACTCTCACGTTCTGCACCCCTTCGCCGACGGCTGCCACCACGCCCGCCCCCTCCAGGCCCAGGCTAGACGGCAGCGCCATGGGCACGGCACCTTTGCGCTGGTTGATGTCGAGCGGATTGACGCCTATCGCCGTCTGCTCCAGCCAGACCTCGCCTGGCCCCGGCGATTGCGCCATCGACTCCTCGATGCGCAGTACCTCGGGACCACCTGTTGCGTGAATCCGAACGGCGACGACCATGTCCAACTCCTTCAAAAAATGAAGAATGGATCGTAGGCAGCCGCACCAAAGGCATCAATCAAGCCACATGCAGAACATAAAAGCATGGCATGCATCAATCAACCCGTAAGTACCAGGAAAGACAGAGACTGAGTGAGATTTTTCTGGCCCTTGAAATGATAATGATTCTCATTTAATATTCATCCATGGACCTGCCCCCTTTCGGGTGCTCGCCCATCGCCATGACCCATGCGGCACTGCCGCGCACCAGATCTTCAAGGGGCAGACACCGTGCCACAGACCCAGGACGACATCGACCAGTTGACGCAGGAGCACCTGGCACTGCTGCATCTCTATGGAGCGGTCCAGTCGCGCTGCAGCGAGCAGGTGCGGCAGCAGGTATTGGAGATCGAGCGCCTGCAGGCGCAGGTGATCCAGTTGCGCGCGCAGGTCATCATGCGCGACAGTGCCTGGGCCTGGGGGCACGAAGCCCTCTGGCCCGCCCTCCCGCCCGTCGGCGCCACTGCCGATGCCACCGCCATCGCCGGCCACGAAGAGCCCCCTGCGGACCTGGAGCTGCTGGAGAGCAGCCTGCGCACCGCCGACCTCGTGATCTGCCAGACCGGCTGCATAGCCCATGGCGCCTACTGGCGCGTGGAAGACCACTGCAAGCGCACCGGCAAGCCCTGCGTCCTCGTCGAACAGCCGGAGGCCCTGCGCATCGTGCGCGTCCACCCGTCCGGCCGCGCCGAGCAGCTCGTGCCTTCCGCGCCGGGCGCGGCCCGCAGCCCCGCCCCTGGCCGCCCCGCTCTCGTCAGCCCGGGCTGGGATCACCAGGAATGAAGGAGTGCCCATGCATGAATCCCCTACATTGACATCGACCCCGCCCTCGCATCCGCTGCGGCTCCAGACCCGTATCGGGCTGGGCATCTCCGCCCTCGGCGTCCTGGCCCTGTGCGCGCTGGTCTGGGACGGACTCCAAAACAACCCCGCCGCCAGGAATGCGCTGCTGGGCGGCTCGGCAGCGGCGCTCGCCACCGCGCTGGGCACCTTGCCGGTGCTGCTGGCCCAGCGCCCTTCCGAGCGGGTGCAGGACACGCTGTTCGGCTTTGGCGCCGGCGTCATGCTCGCCGCCAGCGCCTTCTCGCTGGTGATCCCGGGCCTGGCCGCGGCACGCTCGGCGAACCTGTGGGGCGGCGGCGCCTGGGCAGCCGGCAGCGTGGTCGGCTCGGCGATCCTGGTGGGCAGCCTGGCTCTGCTCGCCATGGACCGGCTGGTGCCGCACGAGCACTTCATCAAGGGGCGCGAAGGCGCCGCGGCGCAGCAGCTGCGCCGCGCGTGGCTGTTCGTCATCGCCATCACCCTGCACAACCTGCCCGAAGGCCTGGCGATCGGCGTGGGCTATGCCGGCAACGAAGGCGTGCGCGCCAGCGCGCTGGCCATCGGCATTGCCATCCAGGACGTGCCCGAAGGGTTCATCATCGCCGCAGCGCTGCTCGCCGCCGGCTATGGGCGGGTCTTCTCGGTCGCGCTGGGCATGGCCTCGGGTCTGGTCGAACCCCTGGGCGCGGTGATCGGCGCCTCGGCCGTGGGACATTCGGCCGTGCTGCTGCCGTGGGGCCTGGGCTTTGCCGCCGGGGCCATGCTGTTCGTGATCAGCCACGAGATCATCCCCGAGTCGCACCGCAAGGGGCACGAAGCCTTTGCCACCGCCGGACTGATGCTCGGCTTCGTGCTGATGATGGTGCTCGACACGGCACTGGCTTGAGCATTTTCCGTGAGGGGCCGATATGCGTGCTACAATGCGCAGCTTAGCGGCTGTAGCTCAGCTGGATAGAGTACTTGGCTACGAACCAAGGGGTCGTGGGTTCGATTCCTGCCAGCCGCACCAAACGTCAAGCCTCAGAGTAGAAATGCTCTGAGGCTTTTTCGTTTTTCTTGCAAGAGAAATCCGTTGAAAGCCGGAGTTCAGCCCGCGCTGCTTTGGGGGTAGATGTCTACCATGCAGGGCAGATTCAACCGGTCGTTGCAGCAGATGCGCTGAATATCTCCACGGGGTATGGAGGCCGAGCGTCTTGCGCGGTTTCCCATTCAATGGTCCTGCGACAGCGTTGAGCTGGTACTGCGACAGTTTGCTTGATACGCCAGCAGATGGAGTTGTTCGTGCAGCGCTACAACGCCGATGCCAGTCCATTCCAGTGGGATGCCGCGGCCGATTCGATTCTGCAGAAAATCGACCGGCTTGCGAAACGCATTTCTGCGACAGGACACTAGGCCGCCGATGCGGCGTTCTGCAGAACCCTGTCGAGAATCTGCTTCTCTAGCGCCGCAAAGGCGGCATCGCCCTGCGACCGGGGGCGGGGCAGGTCGATGGCCACATCCAGCGCGATGCGGCCGGCCTCGATCAGCACGACGCGGTCGGCCAGCGCCACGGCTTCCTGCACGTCGTGCGTGACCAGCAGCGCGGTGAAGCGGTGGCGCTGCCACAGCTGCTCGATGAGCCGGTGCATCTCGATGCGGGTGAGTGCGTCGAGCGCGCCCAGCGGCTCGTCGAGCACCAGCAGGCGGGGCTGGTGCACCAGCGCACGCGCCAGGGCCACGCGCTGGCGCTGGCCGCCGGACAGGCGGGCGGGCCATTCATCGGCGCGCTCGGCCAGGCCCACCTGGGCCAGCATGTCCATTCCCAGCCTGTCGCGGCCGTGTTCCTGATGGCTTTCGGGCAGGCCCAGCGTCACATTGCCGAGCACGCTCTTCCAGGGCAGCAGGCGCGCCTCCTGGAACATGATGCGCGTGTCGGCATGCAGGCCGTGGATCTCCTGGCCGTCGACCGCCAGGCTGCCGGACGAGGCCTGCTCCAGTCCGGCGACCAGCCGCAGCAGCGTGCTCTTGCCGCAGCCGCTGCGGCCGACGATGGCGATGAATTCGCCGGGGGTTATCTGCAGCTGCAACTGCCGCAGGACTTCGCGCGGGCCGTATTGCTTGGTGAGCTGGCGTGCCTGCAGGGCAACACCGGTAGGGATGCGTTCAGGGGCGTTCATGGGGCTTCTCATTGGTAGCCGGGGTGCCAGCGCAGCCACCAGCGTTCCAGGCCGCGTGCCGACAGGTCGGCCAGCTTGCCCAGCAGGGCATACAGCAGGATGCCGACGAGGACCACGTCGGTCTGCAGGAATTCGCGGGCGTTCATCGTCAGATAGCCGATGCCCGATTGCGCCGAGATGGTTTCGGCGACGATCAGGATCACCCACATCAGCCCCAGCGAGAAGCGCAGCCCGACCAGGATGGACGGCAGCGCGCCGGGCAGGATCACCTGCAGGTACAGCTGGCGGCGCGTGAGGCCGTAGGTGCGGCCCATCTCGATGAGCTGCGGATCGACGCCGCGGATGCCGTGGAAGGTGTTGAGGTAGATCGGGAAGAACACCGACACGGCGATCAGGAACAGCTTCGCCGACTCGTCGATGCCGAACCACAGGATCACCAGCGGAATCAGCGCCAGGGCCGGGATGTTGCGCACCATCTGGATGCTCGAATCGAGCAGCGTCTCGAAGAACCGGATGGAGCCGGTCAGCAGGCCCAGCAGCAGCCCCAGGCCGCCGCCGATCGCCAGCCCGGTCAGCGCGCGCCAGGCGCTGATCTTTACATGCGTCCACAGCTCGCCCGAGAGGGCGAGCTGCCAGGCGGCGCGCACCACGTCCAGCGGCGCGGGCAGCACGCGGGTGGACAGCCAGCCCAGCGACGAGGCCGCCTGCCACAGCACGACCAGGGCCAGCGGAAGCAGCCACGGCACCAGCCAGGGCAGCAACCCGGAGGTCCAGCGCCGCAGCTCGCGCAGCGCGCCGGGCGCGGTGATCGCCGGCGCCGGTACGGAGGGTAGGGATTGGACTTGCTGGGTCATTGCGCATGCTCCACCAGCCGCGAAGGCGCATCCACGTTCGCCACCACCTCGCCCAGCGGGCCGCTCAGCCCGGTGAGCGCGCCGGCGCCCAGTTGCTGGCGCACGCGGCGCGGCAGCAGCGGGAACACCAGCTCCGCGAAGCGGTGCGCTTCCTCCAGGTGCGGGTAGCCCGAGAAGATGAAGGCGCCGATGCCCAGGTCGGCATATTCCCGGATGCGGTCGGCCACCTGCTGCGGACTGCCCACCAGCGCCGTGCCCGCGCCGCTGCGCACCAGGCCCACGCCGGCCCACAGGTTGGGGCTGATCTCCAGGGCCTGGCGGTTGCGGCTGGCGCCCTTGGCATGCAGCGCGGCCATGCGGCGCTGGCCTTCGGAATCCATGTGCGCAAAGGCCTGCTGCGCGCGCTCGACCGTGGCGTCGTCCACGCGGCTGATGAGCGCGTCGGCCGCGCGCCAGGCTTCCTCCTCGGTCTCGCGCACGATCACATGCAGGCGGATGCCGAACTCGACCTGGCGGCCCAGCGCGCCGGCGCGCCGGCGCACGTCATGGATCTTCTGCGCGACGGCGGCGGGCGGCTCGCCCCAGCTCAGGTAGCGCTCGGTCTGTTCGGCGGCCAGCGCGTGCGCCGCCTCGGACGAGCCGCCGAACCACACCGGCGGATGGGGCCGCTGCACCGGCGGGAACAGCAGCTTGGCGCCCTGGACCTGCAAATGCTTGCCGTCGTAGTCGAAGGACTGGCCGCGGTGGCTGCGCGCCAGGATCTCGCGCCAGATGCGGATGAATTCCTCTGACTGCTCGTAGCGCGCCGCATGGTCGAGGAACACGCCGTCGCCCTCCAGCTCGCTGCGGTCGCCGCCGGTGACCAGGTTGACCAGCAGCCGCCCGCCCGAGAGCCGGTCGAACGTGGCCGCCATGCGCGCCGCCAGCGCGGGCTGGTGCAGGCCGGGCCGCACGGCGACGAGGAACTTCAACTGCCGGGTCGCGCCGATCAGGCTCGATGCGACCACCCACGGGTCTTCGCACGAGCGGCCGGTGGGGATCAGCACGCCTTCGTAGCCCAGCGCGTCGGCCGCGCCGGCGATCTGCTGCAGATAGGCCAGGTCCACGGTGCGCGCGCCCTCGGCGCTGCCGAGGTAGCGGCTGTCGCCGTGGGTGGGGAGGAACCAGAACACCTGGATGGTCATGATGGAAAGCCTTTTTTTGCGAGGGGGCGGGATCAGGCGATGCCGGCCGCGGCAGCGTCCAGCACGTTGATCTTTCGGGGGATCAGCTTGAGCGCGAGGAAGGTGTCCGCCACCTGCTGCTGCTCGGCCAGGATCGCCCGGGTGATGGCGCTGGCGCCAAACTGCGTGCGGCGGGTGGCCAGGTCCAGCACCGGCCGGGGCAGGCCCAGCAGCCTGGCGAGCTCGGCGGCATAGGCATCGCGGTTGCCCTGGCCCCATTGCTCGACCTTGTCGATCTCCTCGACCAGCACGCTGATCACGTCGGCGTTGCGGCTGGCGTAGTTCAGCGACGAGAAGTAGTAGGCCCGGTTGTTCACCACGCCCGAGGCGTCGGCCAGCACGCGCGCGCCCAGCGTGTGCTCGGCCGCGGCGAGGAAGGGGTCCCAGATCACCCAGGCGTCGACGGAGCCTTTCTCGAAGGCGGCGCGCGCATCGGCGGGCGGCAGGTAGACCAACTGCAGGTCGCTATAGGCCAGGCCGTTCTTCTCGGCCAGCCTGGCGATGAAGTAGTGGACATTGCTGCCCTTGTTGAGCGCGATGCGCTTGCCCTTGAGCTCGGCCACCGAGCGGATGGCCGAGCCCTGCGGCACCAGCACGGCCTCCGACCGGGGGCGCGCCACCGTCGCCGCCACATAGGCCAGCGGCGCGCCGGCGGCCTGCGCGAAGATGGGCGGGGCCTCGCCCACGTCGCCGAAGTCGATCGAGCCCACGTTCAGCGCCTCGAGCTGCACCGGCCCGGCGGTGAACTCGGTCCAGCTCAGCTTCACGCCCAGCGGGGCCAGGCGCTGCTCCAGCGTGCCCCGGCCCTTGAGCAGGCTGAGCACGCCTTTCTGGTTGCCGATGCGCAGCTCGC
Organism: Comamonas sp.; assembly: GCA_050282565.1. GTDB lineage: Bacteria > Pseudomonadota > Gammaproteobacteria > Burkholderiales > Burkholderiaceae_C > Comamonas. The sequence goes on along the minus strand of JBLZYV010000050.1, from coordinate 22,992 downwards.
GCTTGGCGCCTTGCGCAAAGGCCGGGGCGCCGAGCAGTGCGGGCAGGGCGGCGGCCGTGCCCTGCAGCAGGCGTCGGCGCGAAAGGGTGGAGGTGGTGGTCGGTGCGGTCATGCGCAGTCCTCGGTGCAATGTGGTGTTTTTCGGAAATCAGGCGGGATTCAGCGAAGGCGCCGGCCAACACGGCGATGGCTGCGCGTGGGCCGGGCCGGCGAACAGCGTGATGGCGGCGACCAGCAGCAGCGCCGCGGCCACCGCGGCCAGGTCGCGCAGCCACTGCCGGCGGCTGGGGTCGTCCGCGCTCACGAGGCAGCCTCCTTCAGCCGCTGTACGCCGCGCACGTCGAAGGCGCCGCCGGTCTGCGCGCGGCTGGTGGTGACGCTGCCCTTGCCCAGCAGCGGGAAGACCAGCTCGGCAAAGCGGATGGATTCCTCCAGGTGCGGGTAGCCCGACAGCACGAAGGTGTCCGCGCCGAGGTCGGCGTACTCCTGCAGGCGCGCCGCCACGGTGGCTGCATCGCCCACCAGCGCCGTGCCCGCGCCACCGCGCACCAGGCCCACGCCGGCCCACAGGTTCGGCGCCACTTCCAGCCGGTCGCGCCGCCCGCCGTGCAGCGCGGCCATGCGCGCCTGGCCCACCGAATCCATGCGGGCGTAGTTCTGCTGCGCCTTGGCGATGTCCTCGTCGCTGAGCTTGCTGATGAGGCGCTCGGCCTCGGCCCAGGCCTCGTCGCTGGTCTCGCGCACGATGACGTGCAGGCGCACGCCCAGCCGCAGCGTGCGGCCCTGGGCGGCGGCGCGGCGGCGGATGTCGGCGAACTTCTCGGCCACGGCCGCGGGCGGCTCGCCCCAGCTCAGGTAGCCGTCGATGTGCCGGGCCGCCAGGTCGTGGGCCGCGTCGGACGAGCCGCCGAAATACAGCGGCGGGTAGGGCTGCTGCACCGGCGGGAAGAAGTTGCGGCCCTGCCGCACCTGGAAATGCTTGCCGTCGAAATCCACCGTCTCGCCGGACAGCAGGCGGCGCCAGATGGTGAGGAACTCGTCGGCGTAGGCGTAGCGCTCGTCATGCGCCAGGTGCACGCCGTCGGCGGCCAGCTCGGTCGCGTCGCCGCCGGGCACCACGTTGAGCAGCAGGCGCCCCCGCAGCGCCTGGTCCAGCGTGGCTGCCTGGCGCGCGCTCGATACCGGCGCGCCCAGCGAGGTGCGCAGCGCCACCAGCAGCTTGATGCGCTGCGTGACCGGCACCAGGCTCGAGGCCACGACCCACGGGTCGAGGCAGGAGCTGCCGGTGGGGATCAGCAGGCCGTCGTAGCCCAGGTTCTCGCTGGTGGTGGCAATGCTGCGCAGGTAGTCGATGGTGGGCGCGCGGCCGAAATCGGAGCTGCCCAGGTAGCGCGTATCGCCCGAGGTGGGCAGGAACCAGAAGATGTCCGGCGTGGAAGCGGTGGTCGTCATCGTGCAGGCGTCCTCGTCGGTTTCAGGCGGCCTCGGCCAGCGGGCGGATGGTGTCCTGCTGCGCCAGCCGCTGCCGCACGCCCTGCAGCACCGGCGTGGCGAGCCGCACGGCCAGGTCGATGTGCTGGCGCAGCGCCTCGCTGACGACCTCACCGTTGTCGATGTCCTGCGGCGTGGCGTACACGCCGATGGGCAGGGTCAGCGCCGAGAAGAATCCGAACAGCGGGCGCAGCTGGTGGTCGAGCACCAGCGAGTGGCGCGCGCTGCCGCCGGTGGCCGCCAGCAGCACCGGCGTGCCGTGCAGCGCATGCTGGCCCACCAGGTCGAACAGGTGCTTGAGCAGGCCGGGCAGGCTGGCGCGGAACACCGGCGAGCCGACCACCAGGAAGTCCGCCTGCTCGATGGCCTGCACGGCCTGCAGGGCCTTGGGCGAGAGCGTGTCCTGCGACAGCGCGGCGCCCACGTCGGGCAGCAGGTCCACCAGGTCGATGGTCTGCACCTTCAGCGGCAGCTGCTCGGCGAGGCGCTCGTGCAGCGCGTCGAGCAGGACGCGGGTGCGCGAAGGTCGGCCCAGGCTGCCGTTGACGATGACGGTTTGGAGAATGCGGCTCATGGCGTGGCTTTCAGCGGTGGTGTGGATGCGACCGATTACAAGCACTGCGCGGCAAATGGGGAACGAAAGAAAGCGCATGTGCTTATGCGGTTTGCGCGATTGGCCATCAAAAAAAGGAGCGGCTGGCGCTTTCTATATGGGTGTTTCAATGCTCTATCTATTTGAATGTATTGAGTATCAAGCGCAAGAAGCTATTGTTTGTGTAGCGTATTTGTCGTGCATGCCTGCGCCTTGCTGCCGCGATGCGCGTGGAAATCTGCATATCCATATCTGAAATCCTTTGTGGCGCCGTGCGGAGGGCGCTGGTGCAATCCAGTCTTCGCAAGGCCGATGCACGGCCTGCACATCCCCAGGACACACCAAGGAAAAGGAATGGATCCGATGCTCTTCTTCAAGCGCTTCAAGACGCTCGTGGCCGCCGGCGCCGTCATGCACGCGGTATTGCTCACGGCACTGCCCGCGGCCGCGGCCGACCGGCTCAGGATCGCCGTCGTGCCCGGCGCCTATGCCGATTCGATCATTGCCGCCGCCAAGGACGCCAAGGCCCAGGGCATCGAGGTCGAGCCGGTCGAGTTCACCGACTGGACCACGCCCAACGTGGCGGTGAACAGCGGCGACGTGGACATCAACTACTTCCAGCACCAGCCCTTCCTGAGCAACGCGATCCAGAAGAACGGCTATGCGCTGGCCAGCGCGGGCACCGGCATCCTGGCGAACGTGGGGCTGTACTCGCTCAGGCACAAGAACGTGGCCGACGTGCCCAAGGGTGGCAAGATCGGCATCGCCAGCGACCCGGTGAACCAGGGCCGCGGCCTGCTGCTGTTGCAGAAGGCGGGCCTCATCAAGCTCAAGGCCGGCGTGGGCTACCTGGGCAGCCTCGGCGACATTGCCGAGAACCCGAAGGCGCTGCAGTTCGTCGAGGTCGAGGGCCCGCAGCTGGTGCGCATCACCGGCGACGTGGACCTCGCCCAGGGCTACCCGCACTTCATCGTCGCGGCCAAGGCCTTCGATCCCTCCAGCGGGCTGGCGTACTCGGGCATCGAGGATGCGCAGTTCGCCATCCAGTTCGTCGTGAAGAAGGACCGCGTGAACGACCCGGTGGTGCAGAAGTTCATCCGCATCTACCAGAACTCGCAGGCCGTGCGCGACGTGACGCGCAAGGCCTACAACAGCGACGAGCGCCTGTACACGCTGGCGTGGCTGAAGAAGTGAGGAGCGGTGCCATGACCTCATCCATTCGCATTCCCCGCCGCACCGCCGTGCTGGTCTCGATCGCCGCGCTGGTCTGGGCGGGCATCGCTCCGCTGGCCCAGGCCGCCGACCGCATCAAGATCGCCTCCACGCCCGGCGCCACCTCCGACGCCATCAAGGCCGCCATCGGCGACGCCCGGGCCCAGGGGCTGGACGTGGAGCTGGTCGAGTTCACCGACTGGACCGTGCCCAACGAGGCGCTGAACAACGGCGACGTGGACCTCAATTTCTTCCAGCACCAGCCCTTCCTGAACAACGCCATCAAGGAGCGCGGCTATAAGCTGCAGTTCATCGGCTACGGCCTGCTGCAGAACATCGGCATCTACTCCGACCGCCATGCGTCGCTGAGCCAGGTGCCCGACAAGGCCAAGGTGGCGATCGCCAGCGACCCGGTGAACCAGGGCCGCGGCCTGCTGCTGCTGCAACAGGCCGGCTTCATCAAGCTGCGCACCGGCAACGCGCCGGGCGCCAGCCTGGCCGACGTGAGCGACAACCCCCGGCAGCTGCGCTTCTACGAGGTGGAGGGGCCGCAGCTCATCCGCTCGCTGCCCGACGTGGACCTGGCCGTGCTCTGGCCCAGCTACTTTGCCGCTGCGGGCCGCAAGGCGCAGGCCAGCCAGGGGCTGCTGTACTCGGGCATCGCCGACCGCTTCTATGCCATGGGCTTCGTCGCGCAGGCGGCGCGCGCCAACGACCCGAAGCTGCGCAAATTCGTCGAGGTGTTCCAGAACTCCGGCACCGTGCGCCAGGCGATCAGCCAGCAGTTCAACAACGACCCCAAGCTGTACACGCTGCCTTGGCTGGGAGCGCAATGATGGCGGCCACCACACTTTTGCCACGCCGCCTGTTCGGTGGCGGCGTAGAACTGCTGCGGCCCGGCGCCGCGCGGCGCGCCGGCGCACCCAGCCAAGCCGTGCAGCCGGCAGCCGCACCGAAGGCCGCCGCTGGCACGGTGCAGCTGCGCGAGCTGGGCAAGGTCTACCGCTCGTCCGCCGGCGAGGTGCCGGCGCTGCAGGGCATCACGCTGGACATCGCGGCCGGCAGCGTCTTCGGCATCATCGGCCGCAGCGGCGCGGGCAAGTCCAGCCTGCTGCGCACCATCAACCGGCTCGAACGCCCGAGCAGCGGCCAGGTGCTGGTCGACGGCGCGGACATCGACGCGCTGGACGCGGCCGGCCTGGTGCAGCTGCGCCGCCGCGTGGGCATGATCTTCCAGCACTTCAACCTGCTGTCGGCCAAGACGGTCTTCGACAACGTGGCCTTGCCGCTCAAGGTCGCGGGCACGCCCGCGCCGCAGATCGAGCAGCGCGTGGCCGAGTTGCTGGCGCTGGTGGGCCTGCAGGACAAGCGCCATGCCTTTCCCAGCCGCCTGTCGGGCGGGCAGAAGCAGCGCGTGGGCATTGCGCGGGCGCTGGCCACCGGCCCCGAGATCCTGTTGTGCGACGAGGCCACGTCGGCGCTCGACCCCGAGACCACGCAGTCCATCCTGCAGCTGCTGCGCGACATCAACCGCCGGCTGGGCATCACCATCATCCTCATCACGCACGAGATGAGCGTGATCCGCGAGATCGCCGACCGCGTGCTGGTGCTGGAGCAGGGCCGGATCGCCGAGCTGGGCGAGGTCTGGAAGGTCTTCGGCAACCCGCAGCATGCGGCGACGCGCGCGCTGCTGGCGCCGCTGCTGCACGAGCTGCCGCAGGACCTGCGCCAGCGCCTGCTGCCCGCGCCGCCCGCCGGCGGCCGCTTCGAGCAGGTGCTGCAGCTCAGCTACCGCGGCGAGGACGGGCTGGAGCCGGACTTCCCGCGCATCGCGCAGGCGCTGGGCGGCGCGGTGCGCCTGCTGCACGGCGGCATCGACCGCATCCAGGGCCACGCACAGGGCCAGCTGGTGATTGCGCTCGAAGGCGCGGCCGCGCGCGGCGACTGGAGCCAGCTGGCCCAGGGCGCCGAGGCCATCGCACATGACATCAAGGGTTTGGGCTATGTCGTTTGATCTGAGCATTTCCATCGACCGCTACGGCAAGGCGCTGGCCGACACGCTGGCCATGGTGTCGGCCTCCGCCGGCATCGCGCTGGTGGTGGGCATACCGCTGGCGGTGCTGCTGATCGTCACCGCGCCGGGGGGCTTTCTGGAGTCGCCGCGCCTCAACCGTGCCGTGGGCAGCGTGGTCAACGGCTTCCGGGCCACGCCGTTCATCGTGCTGCTGGTGGCGCTGATCCCGTTCACGCGCCTGGTTACCGGCACCACCATCGGCGTGTGGGCGGCCATCGTGCCGCTGGCCATCAGCGCCACGCCGTTCTTCGCGCGCATCGCCGAGGTGAGCCTGCGCGAGGTCGACCCGGGCCTGGTCGAGGCCGCGCAGGCCATAGGCTGCACCAAGTGGGACATCGTGCGCCACGTCTACCTGCCCGAGGCCCTGCCCGGCATCATCGGCGGCTTCACCATCACGCTGGTGGCGCTGATCAGCTCGTCGGCCATGGCCGGCGCCGTGGGCGCGGGCGGGCTGGGCGACCTGGCCATCCGCTACGGCTACCAGCGCTTCGACACGCAGGTGATGCTGATCGTGATCGCCGTGCTGATCGCCCTCGTCACCATCGTGCAGACCACCGGCGACTGGCTGGTGCGCTGGTTGCGCAGCCGCTGAGCGGTCTTCTTCAACCCCCATTTTTCTCGAAAGCCAAGCAATGACTTCAGCCGAAGTCGTGGGCGAAGCCTTGCCCACGCCAACCCAACCCGTGCAGCAAAGGCTGCCCCTGCCGCCCCGCGCACCCCACCGCATCGCCAGCGAGGCCGAGGCCTTGCAGACCGCGCAGCGCCTGGCCGCGGATTTCGCCCGCAATGCCGCGCAGCGCGACCGACTGCGCCTGCTGCCGTGGGACGAGATCGAGCAGTACACCGCCAGCGGCCTGGGCGCGATCACCGTGCCGCGCGAGTACGGTGGGCTGGGCGCCTCGTACGAGACCCTGGCCCAGGTGTTCGCCACCCTCTGCGCGGCCGACCCGTCGCTGGGGCAGATTCCGCAGAACCACTTCGCGCTGGTGCAGAACGTCAAGGACCTGGGCACGCCCGCGCAGCAGCAGCGCTGGTTCGCCGACGTGCTGGGCGGCCACCGCCTGGGCAATGCCGGGCCGGAGCGCCAGTCCCGCGCCCGCGTCATCACCGAGGCCACGGCGCGGCTGCACCGCGATGCCGGCGGCCAGCTGCGCGCCAGCGGCACGCGCTTCTATTCCACCGGCGCGATCTTCGCGCACTGGGTGCCGTTCCGGGCGCAGGACGAGCAGGGCCGCCCGGTGCAGGTCTGGGTGCGGCGCGATGCGCCGGGCGTGACGGTGATCGACGATTGGGACAGCATCGGCCAGCGCACCACCGCCAGCGGCAGCGTGGTGTTCGACGACGTGGCGGTCGATGCCAACCACATCATCGAGGTCTGGCGCTTTGCCGACCGGCCCACGCTCTCCGGTCCGGTCTCGCAGCTGATCCAGGCCAGCATCGATGCCGGCATCGCGCGCGGCGCGCTGCGCGATGCGCTGGACTTCGTGCGCGACAAGGCGCGGCCCTGGGTGGACTCGGGCGTGGCCAGCGCCACGCAGGATCCGCACCTGATCCAGGAGGTGGGCGCGCTGCAGGTCGAGGTCGATGCCGCCCACGAAGTGCTGCTGGAAAGCGCGCGCCTGCTCGACGAGCTGGCCACCCGCCCGGTGGACGCCGCCGCCAGCGCCCGCGCCTCCGCCGCGGTGGCCGAGGCCAAGATCCTGACCACCGAGGCGGCGCTGAACGCCAGCGAGCAGCTGTTCGCGCTGGCCGGCTCGTCCGCCACCCGCGCCACCCACAACCTGGACCGCCACTGGCGCAATGCCCGGGTGCACACGCTGCACGACCCGGTGCGCTGGAAATACCACCTGCTGGGCAACTACCTGCTCAACGGCGCCGCGCCGCAGCGCCACCAATGGAACTGAACCAGGCCATGACATCCATCGCACACACCATCCGCACCGAAGCCGAGGCCCTGCAGGCCGCCGAGCAGTTCGCCCAGGGCATCGCCCCCGGGGCGCTGGCTCGCGACCGCGATCGCAGCCTGCCGTTCCGCGAGGTGGAGCAGTTCAGCCAGAGCGGGCTCTGGGGCATCACCATTCCGCGCGAATACGGCGGCGCAGGCGTCTCCACGGGCGTGCTCGCCCGCGCGGTGCTGCGCATCGCGGCGGCGGACGGCAACTTCGGCCACATCCCGCAGAACCACTACTACGCGCTCGAAGTGCTGCGCGTGGGCGCGACGCATGCGCAGAAGCAGTTCTTCTACGGCGAGGTGCTTAAGGGCAAGCGCTTCGGCAATGCGCTGGCCGAGATCGGCAAGAAGGACTTCGTGCGCCGCACGCAGCTGCTCAGGGAGGAGGGCGGCTGGTTCGTCGACGGCCGCAAGTTCTACTGCACCGGCTCGCTCTACGCGCACTGGATTCCCACGCTGGTGACGGCGAAGGAGACGAGCAGGGAAGGCGGGGGCGAGCGCCTGTACCTGGCCTTCGTGCCGCACGATGCGCCGGGCGTCACGCTGACGGACGACTGGGACGGATTTGGCCAGCGCGTCACCGGCAGCGGCTCGGTGGAGTTCAACCGCGTGCGGGTGGAGCCCGAGTGGGTGGTGCCGTTCACCGACTCGTTCGAGCGGCCCACCACCATCGGCCCCTTCGCGCAGATCATCCATGCCGCGCTCGACCTGGGCATCGGCCGCGGCGCGTTCGAGGCGACGCTGCCGTTTATCCGCGACAACGCCCGGCCGTGGATCGACGCCGGCGTGGACCGGGCCGCGCAGGACCCGCTGCTGCTGCACCAGATCGGCGAGGTGCACGTGCGCCTGCGGGCCGCGGAGGCGCTGCTGGCGCGCGCCGCCCGCTTCGTCGACGCCGCGCAGCAGCAGCCCGACGAAGACAGCGTGGCCCAGGCGTCGATCGCCGTTGCCGAGGCCAAGGCGCTGGCCACCAGCGCCAGCGTGCTGGCCGGCAGCAAGCTGTTCGAGCTGGGCGGCACCGGCGCGACGGCGGCCCGCCACGGGCTGGACCGCTACTGGCGCAACGCCCGCACCCACACGCTGCACGACCCGGTGCGCTGGAAGTACCACGCCATCGGCAACTACGCCCTCAACGGCGTGCGCCCGCCGCGCCACGGCGCACTCTGACCGACCCAAGGAACCACCATGACCACACAGCACCTTCTGAAAAAATTCACCGTCTTCGCCGCCGCCACGTTGCTGGCATGCGCGGCCGTGGCCGCGCCGCTCAAGATCGGCGTGGTGCCGGGCATCTTTGCCGATTCGGTCGAACTCGCCGCCCGGGAGGCCCGCAAGCAGGGGCTGGACGTGCAAGTGGTGGAGTTCACCGACTGGGCCACGCCCAACGTCGCGCTCGACGCGGGCGACATCGACCTGAACTACTACCAGAACAGCAACTACCTGGCCAATGCCGTGCGCGACAAGGGCTTCAAGATCAGCAGCGTGCAGGCGGGCATCCTGTCGTACCTGGGGCTGTATTCGCTGCGGCACCCCTCGCTGGCCGACCTGCCCGTGGGCGCCAGGGTGGCGATCGGCAGCGATGCCGTCAACCTGGGCCGCGGGCTGCGCCTGGTGCAGGCGGCTGGGCTGATCAAGCTGCGCCCCGACACCGGCCTGCTCGGCAAGCCCAGCGACATCGTGGACAACCCGAAGAAGCTGCAGTTCGTCGAGGTCGAAGGCCCGCAGCTAGTGCGCGTCACCCCCGATGTCGATCTGGCCGTGGGCTACCCGTATTTCATCCTCGCCTCCAAGGCCTTCGACGCGACCAAAGCGCTGGCGCTGACCAGCTACGAGGACGACTCCTGGGCCATCCAGTTCGTCGCCCGCACGGACAAGGCGGCCGATCCGCGCATCGCCCAGTTTCTCGATGTCTACCGCAACTCGCCTGCCGTGCGCAGCGCCATCCACCAGTTCTACCAGGGCGAGCAAAAGCTCTACCGGCTGGCCTGGTTGAAGAAGTGACGACCATGCCCCAGAAGCACAAGCACATCCACGTCAACGCGTTCAACATGAACTGCGTCGGCCACATCCACCACGGCCTGTGGACGCATCCGCGCGACCGCTCGACCGAATACCACACGCTGCGGTACTGGACGGACATCGCCCGCACGCTGGAGAAGGGCCTGTTCGACGGCCTCTTCATCGCCGACGTGATCGGCTACTACGACGTCTACCAGGGCGGCGTGGACCTGACGCTGCGCGAAGGCATCCAGCTGCCGGTGAACAACCCGTGGCTGCTGGTGTCGGCCATGGCGGCGGTGACCAAGCACCTGGGCTTCGGCCTCACCGCCACCGTGGGCGCGCACAGCCCCTACACCTTCGCCCGCGACGTCAGCACGCTCGACCAGCTCACCAACGGCCGCGTGGGCTGGAACATCGTCACCGGCTACGTGGACAGCGGCGCGCGCGGGCTGGGGCGCGACGGACTGGCCGAGCACGACAGCCGCTACGACCAGGCCGACGACTTCCTGGCGCTGGCCTACAAGCTCTGGGAGGGCAGCTGGGAGGACGGCGCGGTGGTCGCCGACAGGGCCCGCCGCATCCATGCGCTGCCGGGCAAGGTGCATCCCGTCGTCCACGAAGGCCCGTACTACCGTGCCAACGCCATCCACATGAGTGCACCATCGCCGCAGCGCACGCCGGTGCTGTTCCAGGCGGGGACATCGGCGCGCGGCCTGCGGTTTGCCGGGCAGCATGGCGAGGGCATCTTCATCGGCGCGCGCACGCCCGAGGCCGCGCGCCAGGCATCGCGTCAGCTGCGCGCCGCCGCCGTGGCCGCGGGCCGCAGGCCGGACGACATCAAGATCTATGCGGGCGCGGCCGTGGTCACCGCGCCCACGCAGGCCGAGGCCGACGAGAAGTACGCGGACTACCTCGCGCACGCCAACGCCGAGGCGGGCCTGGCCCACTTTGCCGCCAGCACCGGCGTGGACTTTGCCCACTACGACCTGGACGAGCCCATCGCCTTCGGCCAGAGCAATGCCATCCAGTCCGCCGCGCAGGCGGCCCAGCAGAACGGCTGGACCACGCGCCGCAAGCTGCTGGAGCAGTTTGCGCTTGGCAGCCGCTACCACACCATCGTCGGCGACGCCAACCGCGTGGCCGACGAGATGGCGCGCTGGATCGACGAGGGCGAGATCGACGGCTTCAACCTCACCCGCATCGTCGTGCCCGAGACCTGGGAGGACTTCGCCGCCATCGCCGTTCCTGAACTGCAGAACCGGGGGCGCTATCGCACCTCGTACGAGGAAGGCACGCTGCGCCAGCAGCTTTTCGGGCGCGGCGACCGGCTGCCCGCCAACCATCCGGCGGCGCAGTGGCGCAGGGCCGTCCAGACACCGCAACCACAACTCGCCGAGGAGCTCGCACCATGAAACACCTTGCATTCCTGCTGGCGGCCTGGCTGGGCGCCAGCGCCCTGGCCGCGCCGCTGAAGATCGGCGTCACGCCCGGCTCGCTGGCCGATTCGGTCAACGTCGCCGCGCAGGAGGCGCGCAAGGCCGGGCTGGAGGTGCAGGTCATCGAGTTCACCGACTGGACCGCGCCCAACACGGCGCTGGAGGCGGGCGACATTGACCTGAACTATTTCCAGCACCAGGCCTTCCTCGACAACGCGATCCGCGAGCGCGGCTACCGGATCGAGAGCGTGGGCCTCGGCCTGCTGCCCAACATCGGCCTGTACTCCAAGAAGCATCCCTCGCTGGCGGATATCCCCGACGGCGCCTCGGTGGGCGTGGCGAACGACCCGGTCAACCAGGCGCGCGGCCTGCTGCTGCTGCAATCGGCAGGGCTACTCCAGCTGAAGAGTGGCGTGGGTGCCAAGGCCAGCGTGGCCGACGTGGTGGACAACCCGCGCAAGCTCAGGCTGGTCGAGGTGGAGGGCCCGCAGCTCGTGCGCGCCATCGACGACCTGGCGCTGGCCCAGGGCTACCCGGCGCATTTCGTCAACGCCGGCCAGCCGGACCTGGCGCGCCGCGCCTTGCGCTACTCGACGGTGGACGACGTGTACTACGCGATCCGCTTCGTGGCGCGCAGCGACCGCAAGGGCGATCCGCGCATCGCGAGGTTCGTGGGGATCTACCAGTCGTCCGATGCCGTGGCCCAGCAGATCGCCAAATCCTTTGCAGGCGATGGCAAGCTGTATTCCCTGCCATGGCGCGCCGCGCCGGTGCCGGGCGGCCGCTGAGCATCCTTGCCGTCGTGGGATTGCAGGCATTTCTGTTGGGGGGCGTTGGTTTTTTGTATGCTTGGCCCCATGAGCAAAGCATTCACCAAGGAAAGCGACGACAGCGACGACGAACTACCCGAGTTGCCGAAAGTGGCTGGCGGCAAGAACTACATGACGCCGCAAGGCTATGCCACGTTGAAGCATGAATTGCTGCACCTGATCGACGACGAGCGTCCGAAGGTGGTCGAGGTCGTGCATTGGGCGGCCAGCAATGGCGATCGCTCGGAGAACGGCGACTATCTGTACGGCAAGAAGCGCCTGCGCGAGATCGACCGGCGCATCCGCTTCCTGACCAAGCGGCTGGAGATTGCAGAGGTGGTGGATCCTGCGATCCACCATGGCAGCGACCAGGTGTTTTTTGGTGCCACCGTGACCTACGTGGACGATCAGGACAAAGAAGAGTCGGTGACGATCGTGGGTATCGATGAAGTGGACTTCAGCAAGGGGCAGATCAGCTGGATTGCCCCGATGGCCCGTGCCTTGATCAAGGCACGGGTCGGAGATGAGGTGCAGCTGCCGACACCCGGTGGGGTACGCACGCTGGAGGTGCTGGAGGTCACCTATCCCAGCAAAGCCTGAGTCAACGGCAAGGCTGCAGGACGGAGACCGTCAGTCCAGCTTGACGCCGGACGAGTCGATGGCCTCCTTCCACTTGTCGATGTCCTTCTGCACAAATTCTGCAAACTTCGCTCCTGCGAGCGAGCTGGGAATGCCGCCCGTCTGTGCCAATTTGTCGCGCAGTTCGTTGTCTTGCATGGCGGTGGCAACGGCGCTCTCGATCTGGGAGGCGACGCCGGCCGGAACGGCGGACGCGACAAAAATTCCTACCCAGGCGCTGGACACCATGTTCTTGTAGCCGGCCTCCTCCATGGTGGGGACATGCGGCAAGGCTGCGACCCTGGCTTCCGAGGTGACGGCCAGTGCGCGCAGCTTCTGCGACTGGATGTGCGGCAAGGCCTGCGTGAGGTTGTCGAACTGGAAACGGGTCTCGCTCGCGAGCAGGGCCAGCGTCGCCGGTGCCGAGCCCTTGTAAGGGACGTGCACGGCCTCGACGCCCGTGCGCAGCTTGAACAACTCGCCCATCAGGTGGCTGGTCTGGCCGGTGCCGGCAGAGCCGAAGGAGGCCTGCTGTGGATGGCGCTTGAGCTCGGCCACCAGATCGGCCACGCTCTTGTCGCTGCTGCTCGCGTTGACCACCAGCACATTGGGGAACGAAATGACCCCGACCAGGGGCTTGAGCTCGCCCGCCTTGTAGGGCAGGCTGCGGTAGGCGCTGTAGTTGATGGCCTGTGGCCCGACATTGCCCGCCAGCAGCGTGTAGCCGTCGGCCGGAGCGCGCAGGAAGGACTGGGTGCCGATGATGCCGCCGCTGCCCGGCTTGTTGACCACGACGACCGGTTGGCCGATGAGGCTGCCTAGCTTTTGCCCCAGCAGGCGGATGGGATTGTCCACGCTGCCTCCCGGCGGGCCGGGCACGATGATCGTGACAGGGCGGGTAGGCCATTTCTCGTTGGCAGCTCCAGGGCTGGGCTGCGCCGTAGCCCATGAGGATATGCAGAGCAGGCCGCAGAGGGTGGCCGCGGTGGTGGTGTGTTTCATCGTCGTGCTTTCTCGTTGTTCGTTCAGACCTGCTGGGCGAGGTGGTGCTCGGAACTGCCCAGCAGCATGTCGTTGTTGAAAATGCGCTTGGCGTAGTGGCTGATGGGTGTCTCGTCTTGGAAGCCGATGGCGCCGTGCAACTGCAGTACATCCAGCGCGATCCGCCGGCCCACCACGCCGCACAGGTACTTGAGCTTGCGGGCATCTGCCAGCCCGACGTCAGGCGCGGCATCGTTCGCCTGCTTGAGAACGCTATCCAGGTAGTGGTGCGTCTTGGTCCATTGGCGGTACAGGTCGGCCACCCGGTGCTGCAGCACCTGAAAATCGAAGAGGGGCCGGGAGAACTGCTGGCGCGTGCAGAGGTAGTCCACGGTCTGGCGCAGGGCCTGCCGGCTGGCGGCCACGCTCTCGGCGCATAGTGCCAGCATGGCAAAGCGGCGGGCCTGGCACATGGCCTGCTGGGCCTGCTCTCCCTGGGCGATGAGCTGGCCGCCATGCAAGGCCAACTGCTGGAAGCGCATAGAGAAGGCGGGACGGCCGTCGTGCAGCTGAAAACAGTCCAGCTGCCCTTGCGCAGCGCACTGTATGAGTTGGTCCGCCGTCAGGTGGAAGAGGCACAGCTCGCCCGAACGGCTTTCGGAGGCGCTCACCAGCGCACCAGCACCATCCGCCGCACCCATGGTCAGCGCAACCTGTCCGCTCAGCGACCAGACCTTGCCGTCCGTCGTTTCCACCACCGGCAGATTCGCCTCGTCCAGCGGAACGCTCAGGCATGTGACTCCTTCGCCCAGGCTTTGAAGCAGCGCATCGATGGCGGGACTGGATGGGAGTGCCAACAGCAACTGCACCGGCAGGGCGCTTTGCCACAGCACGGGCTCGTTCATCAGCGCTTCACCTAACGCGCCCAGCACGTGAACGGACTCGGACAGAGGCCGCTCCAGGCCGCCCAGCCGTTCGGGCAGTGGCATGGCCAGAACGCCAAAGCGGGCCAGGTCCGCGAGCACGGTCGGCAGCGCAGCTTCATGGCCGGGCTGCATGCGTTTTTGCCGCAGCTCGAAGGAGTGGTGTCTGGCCAGCCAGCCGTTGAGGGAGTCCAGTACCATGGCCAGCTCCGACGAGCCGGAGACCGACGGTGGATGGTGCAGCGCGGTCTGCTGGGCCAGCACCGCCTTGGCCACGATACCCTGCTGCACCTCGGTCGAGCCGCCGGCCAGCGAACTGCCACGGTAGCGCCAGAAACCCAGGGCGGCATTGCCATCGGCCTGTGCGGTGCTGGCGGCTGCGAGGCCCTGCAGCGCCCCGGGGTTGAAGCGCAATGCCTGGCAGCCGCGCAGGTCCATATCGAGCAGGTGGATGTCCTGCAGCAGCTCGATGCCATCGAGTTTGAGCAACGAGGCTTCCAGCGCCGGGCTGCCGCCGGCTTCGGCCTGGGCAATGGCGGGTGCCCAGCAGGCCTCTAACGCCTCGCCGCGGATGCGCAGGGCGGCGAGGCGGCTGCGCAGCAGCGTGTGCTGCGGGTCGTCCGGTGAATCGGTTTTGGCCAGGCGCTCGGCCATGTCGGAGCCGAGTGCCGCCAGGCCGGCCTTGCACTCGGCCACCCGGGCGACGAACAGGCGTTCGATCACCAGCAGCCCCTTGGCAATGTGCCAGCCCTGGTTGACCTCGCCCACGAACTGGTCGGCGGGTACACGCACCTCGTCGAAGAAGATCTGCACGTGGAAGGGGGCGCCGTGGATGTACTTGATGGGGCGTACCGTCACGCCGGGGGCGGTGAGGTCCACGAGGAAGACCGAGATGCCCTCTTGCTTTCTGGCAGCCTGCGTATCGGTGCGCGCCAGCACGAGGGCCCAGTTGGCCCAGTGCCCCAGGCTTTGCCAGATCTTGCTGCCGTTGACGACCCAGCTGCCATCGCCTTGCTGCGTTGCCGTGGTCTTGAGCGAGGCCAGGTCCGAGCCCGCATCCGGTTCGGAATAGCCTTGGGCCCAGTAGTCCTCGAAGCTGAGCATGCGGGGCAGAAAGTGCTGCCGCTGGGCCTCGCTGCCAAAGCGCATCAGCGTGGGGCCGATGGTGTCGATGCCCAGGTTCTCGACATGGGGCGCATCGCTGGCGGCCAGCTCTTCCTTGAAGATGGCCTGCTCGCGCAGCGACCAGCCCGTGCCGCCGTATTGCCGGGGCCAGGACGGGGCGGCCCAACCCTGCTGGTGGAGGATCTTCTGCCAGCGGCAGGCCTGGTCCCGGCTGACCAGGGCATGCGAGCGCACGGCAGCCTGGATATCCGGCGGTACGGCGGTGGCCAGGAACTGGCGCACCTGCTGGCGGAAGGCATCGAGGAGGGGGGCGGGGTTGTCTGTCATGCGTGAAGCGGAGTGGGGTGTAGGGGCCTGTGGTGGACGGCTGGCTCGGCTGTCCTTCAGCGGTTGTCGGATGGCCAGTTCGGCGATCGTTTCTCGACGAAGGCGGCCATGCCTTCCCGCGCGTCCGCGGTGGCAGCCACATTGCCGAAATGCTCGACGGCCGAGGCCACGCCGCGGCGGTATTCCACGTCGAGCGCTTTGTGGAAGGCCTGGCGTCCGAGCTTCATGACCAGCGGCGACTTGGCGCTGAGCACCTGGGCCACGGCCCGGGCGCGCTCCAGCACCTGCGCCTCGGGCACGACTTCGTTGACCAGCCCCAGCTGCAGCGCCTCGGCCGCGGCAAAGCTGCGGCCGGTGAACAGCAGCTCGAACGCGCGGTGCTTGCCGATGATGCGTGGCAGGTGGGTGTAGTGGATGGCCGGGGTGACGCCGACATCGATCTCGGGGTAGCCGAAGGTGGCGGTGTCGGCGGCGATCAGCATGTCGCACGAGACGGCCAGGGTCATGCCGCCGCCGCGTGCCGTGCCGTTGACCGCGGCGATCGAGGGTTTGCCCAGCCGGGCCTGGGCATCGAACAGGCCGGTGTAGAGCTTGTCGACCAGCGAGAGCTTGTGCTCGAAGCTGGCATCGCCCATCTCGCTCAGGTGCAGGCCGGCGCAGAACCGCCCGGGCACGGCGCTGCCCAGGATGACGGCCTTGACCGCGGGGTCTCGCGCGGCCCGGTCCAGGTGCTGCAGCAGCTGGTCCATCATGGCTGCGGTGATGGCATTCACGGGCGGGCTGTCCAGCAGGATCTCGGCCACGGATTGCTGGACGGTGTAGGTGACGTTGGGGTTCATGGTGGAGAGGTTTCTATTCGGTGGTGGCGACGACGTGGCTTGCCAGCAGCGCGTCGATCTCGGCATCGGAGTAGCGCGCGCTGCGCAGGACCTGCCGTGTGTGCTGGCCCAGCAGCGGCGGCGCCGATGTCTGGCCGCGCGGCGCATGGTTGAAGGTGATGGGCAGGTTCACGCATTGCATGGTGCCCAGCGTGGGATGGACGCTTTCACCCACTACCTGGCGCTGTGCCACCTGCGGATGCTGCAATGCCTGCGCCAGGGTATGGATGGGAGAGCAGGGCACGCCGACCGCCTGCAGCGCCTGTACCCAGTGATCGACAGGGTGCAGGCCGATCTGTTGCTGGACCAGGGCCACGGTCTCGGCAAAGTGCGCGACGCGCGCGGCGTTGGTGGCGAAGCGGGCATCGTCCAGGTAGGACGACAGGCCCGCCACCGGGCAGAAGCGCTGCCACTGGCTGTCGTTGCCCACGCCGACCATCACCGGCCCGTCGCTGGCCTGGAAGACCTGGTACGGCGCCATGGCCGGATGGCCGGTGCCCATGCGCTGTGGCAACTTGCCGCTGCACCAGTAGTTCTGCGCCAGATAGCCCATGAAGCCCATGGCCGTGTCCAGCAGCGAGACCTCCACCAGCGCACCCCGGCCGGTCTGCGTGCGCTCCAGCACGGCGGCCATCACGCCGCCAAAGGCCAGCATGCCGGTGCCCAGGTCCACCGGCGAGAAGGTGGCGCGCACCATGGGGCCGTCGGGCTCACCCATCACCGCGACCATGCCGCTGAAGGCCTGCAGCATCACGTCGTAGCCGGGCTCCTGGCCCAGCGGGCCGTCCCGGCCGTAGCCGGAGATATCGCAGTAGATCAGCCGCGGATTGATGGCGGAGAGCGTGGCGTGATCAACGCCGAGCTTCTCGGCCGTGCCGGCGCCAAAGCCCTGCAGCACGATGTCGGCCTCGGCCACCAGGCGGTGGACGATGGCCCGGCCCTGTGCGCTTTTCAGATCGACGGCCAGGCTTTGCTTGTTGTGGTTGACCGCGAGGAAGGTCGCCGATTGCCCTTCCCGCTGGGGCAGCCACTGGCGGGTGTCGTCGCCGCTGCCGAGCGGCTCCACCTTGATGACCTCGGCCCCCAGGTTGCCCAGGTATTGTCCGCACAAGGGGCCTGCCAGCACCTTGCTCAGGTCCACGACCTTCATGCCTTTCAAGGGCGTCATTCCATGCTCCAAAGTTGCGTTGTGCGTGCCGGCAGAATTTCAAACCGGGCGGATATCGATCTGCCGGCCCAGCGAGACCCAGTGCTCCGTGTCCTTCAGCACGAAACCATGCACCTGGTCCGGCGCGATGGCCAGCCCCTCGGCCCCGCGGGCATTCAGCGACGCCACGTAGTCGGGATGGGTGATGCTGCGGTAGAGGGCCGCGCGCAGCTTGTCCACGACTGGCATCGGCGTCCTGGCGTGTATTTGCAGCGAGAGCCAGAACCGCAGGTTGACCGCCGGGTAGCCGCATTCCTGCATGGTCGGGATGTCGGGTAGCTGCTGCGAACGCCCCGATGAGGTAAGGGCCAAGCCCTTGAGCCGCTTGCCCTGGATCGGGCCGAGCGAGGTGGTCATGCTGTCGAACAGGAAATCCACATTGCCGGCCATCACGTCGGCGCTGGCCGGCGCGCTGCCCTTGTAGGGCACACCGACTGCCTCGATTCCCGCGTTCTTGAGCAGCAGCGATGCGTAGATGTGCGGCGAACTGCCCGAACCGAAGGTGGCGTAGCTCAGCTGGCCGGGCTTGCGCCTGGCCAGCTCGACCAGGTCGGCCAGCGTGCCCAATTCCAGCTTGGAGGGATGCACGACCAGCACATTGGGCACGACGGAGACGATGCCCAGCGTCAGGAAATCACGCGTGGGGCTGAAGCGCAGGTTGGGGTATAGCAGCGGATTGATGGCCTGCATGCCCACGGTGTTGAGCAGCACCGTATTGCCGTCCGGCGGGGCATCGGCGACCAGCTGGGTGCCGATGTTGCCACCCGCGCCGGGCTTGTTCTCCACGATCACGCTCTGGTCCAGTTCCCTGGCCAGATGCACGGCAGCCAGCCGGGCGGAGAAGTCGCCCGGGCCGCCCGGCGCAAAGGGCACGACGATGCGCAGCGTCCTGTCCGGGCTGGCGCGTGCCAGCGTGTGTGCACCCCAGAGGGTCAGGCCCATGCCCGTCAAGGCGGATCGGCGGTTCAGCGGCATCCTGGTGTCTCCTGTTGTTGGTGTGGCGAGACTCCAATGTGTTCAAAAATGCTATAACCGTCAAAGACGAAAATTTGATGGTAGGTATCAATTTGAGTTATGCCAATGCGGACGGAAACCCTCTCGGCCCGCAAACACCTGCTTTCCCATGTCCATAGACCTGCGCAACCTGCAATGCTTTCTGGCCGTCTGCGCGGCCGGCTCGATCTCGAAGGCCGCCCAGGCCATGTACATTGCCCAGCCCGCCATGAGCATGCACATCAAGGGGCTGGAGGAGAACCTGGGGTTGCGGCTGTTCGAGCGCACGGCGCAGGGCGTCAGGCCCACGGCCGCCGGGCTCCGCCTGGAAAAGCACGCACTGGCGCTGCTGGCGCAGTTCGATACCGCGCTGGACGATGTACGGCGCATGGATGCCACCCCCAGCGGTCCGCTGAACGTGGGCTTGCCGCAGTCCATGGCCAAGCTGCTGACGGTTCCACTGGTGACTGGCACACTCGCGCGGTGGCCGCAGGTGCGGCTGCAGGTGGCCGAGCTGAGCACCGGCTACATCCCCCAGTTGCTGCTGCAGGGGCAGATCGATATAGGCATCACTTTCCAGAAGCACGACAGCAGCGGCCTGGTCCATGAGCCGCTGGCCGACGAAGCCCTGGTGCTGATTGCACCGCCGGGCCGCCTGGTGCCCAGAAGCGGCGATGCCCAGGTACTGCCCAAGGTGCGCTTTGCCGCGCTGGCGCGCTATCCGCTGATACTGCCGGCGCCCGAGCATGGGCTGCGCATCCTGCTCGACAGGCTGTCCGCCGCGCACCGCCTGCAACTGGTGCCGGTGGCGGAGGTGAATGCCATCCACCAGATCATCGACCTGGTGGCGGACGGCGTGGGCTGCAGCCTGCTGTCCTATGCCTCGGTGTTCCAGGAGATCCAGAGCGGCAAGCTGTCGGCGGCCGAGATCACCCAGCCTGCCTTGTCGCGCCCCGTCTACATGGTCCGCCGCTCCACCGACACCCCCAGCATGACGGAGTCAAGCGTCTGCAACCTGCTGAGGGCCATTGCGGCCGAACTGATCGGCAATGGCAGCTGGCCCGCTCAGGGGATGCAGGAGCTGCCGTAGGGCTTACCAGTTGGCCTCGCGCTCGGGGGTGGCGCTGATGCGGTGGATGGACAGGTCCGCGCCGTTGTATTCCTCGAGTGCCCCATAGACCAGGGCGCCGCCCAAGGTGGCCCAGAGTACGCCGATCAGCGTGCCGATGATCTGCGCGCCCAGGTGCACGCCGCCCAGCCCGCCCAGCGCCTGTGCACCAAAAATGCCCGCCGCGATGCCGCCCCAGGTACCGCACAGGCCATGCAGCGGCCACACGCCCAGCACGTCGTCGATCTTCCATTTGTTCTGGGTGAGCGTGAACATGAACACGAAGATGGCGCCGGCCACCGCGCCCACCACCAATGCACCAAGCGGGTGCATCAGATCCGAGCCCGCGCACACCGCCACCAGGCCCGCCAGCGGGCCGTTGTGCACGAAGCCAGGGTCGTTCTTGCCCAGCAGCAGCGCGGCCAGCGTGCCGCCCACCATGGCCATGAGCGAATTCACCGCCACCAGGCCGGAAATCTTGTCCAGCGTCTGCGCGCTCATCACATTGAAGCCGAACCAGCCCACCGTGAGGATCCACGCCCCGAGGGCCAGAAAGGGAATGCTCGACGGCGGATGCGCCGAAATCCCCCCGCCCTGGCGGTAGCGGTTGCTGCGCGCACCCAGCAGCACCACGGCACCCAGGGCGATCCAGCCGCCCACGGCATGCACCACCACGCTGCCCGCGAAATCGTGGAACTCGGCACCGGTCAAGGACTGAATCCAGGCCTGCACGCCGAAATGCTGGTTCCAGGCAATGCCCTCGAAGAAGGGATAGACGAAGCCCACGATCACGGCTGTGGCGATCAACTGCGGCCAGAACTTGGCTCGCTCGGCAATACCACCCGAGATGATGGCGGGGATGGCCGCGGCGAACGTGAGCAGGAAGAAGAACTTGACCAGCGCGTAGCCATTCTGTGCGGCCAGTTGTTCGGCGCCCACGAAAAAGCCGGTGCCGTAGGCCACCGCGTAGCCGACCACGAAATAGACCACGGTGGAGACCGAGAAGTCGACCAGGATCTTCACCAGCGCATTGACCTGGTTCTTGCGGCGCACGGTGCCCAGTTCCAAAAAGGCGAAACCCGCGTGCATGGCCAGGACCATGACCGCGCCCATCAAAATGAACAGGGCATCGGCGCCCTGTTTTAGTGCTTCCATGAAAGCGCTCCCTTGGGAAATTGCTGTGGTTTGGTGCGAAATTGCGCAGATGTCACGCAACGCACTAAAAGCAAGCAATATCCGCGCCAGCTTGGGGCTGGTGGGCGCTGGGGCACTCTTGGCCTGCCCCAGCATGGGGCGGTTCAGGTTCCTGCAAAGTCCACGGGCATTTGCATCAGCGGGGCGGGCGATCTGCCGGCTGGTTGAAGAAGGCGTTGAGCTCTGTGCCAGAGGCCGCATCGGCAAAGCCATCGAACGTCCCATGCTCCGCGATCGAGCGTGCCGCATTCAGAAAGCCACCCCAGGCTGCGCGCGCCAAGGCGCCGCCGACGCTGACGCGCCTTACGCCAAGGCCGGCCAGGTCCTGGAGGGTCAGGTCGCTGGCCCAGCCGATCAGCACGTTGACCGGTCTGGGTGCGACCGCTGCAACCACGGCACTGATTTGCTCGCGCGTCCTGATGCCGGGTGCGTGCAGGCAATCCGCTCCGGTATCCGCATAGGCTTGCAGGCGCAGTATGGTGTCGTCGAGGTCGGGGCGGCCCACGAAGAAGTTCTCTGCGCGCCCGATCAGCAGGGTGTCTCCGCCAGCCGCGTCAATCGCCGCGCGGGCCGCCCGCATCCGCTGGACCGACTCGGCAATGCCACGCAGGGGCGCTTGCGGATCGCCGGTGGAATCCTCGATGGAGATGCCTGCCACGCCGGTCTCGACCGCCAGCCGCACGCTCTCGGCTACGCCTTCGGGCGTGCCTGCGAAGCCGCTCTCGAAGTCAGCGTTGATGGGCAGGTCGGTGGCTTCGGCCATGTAGCGCATGTGCGCCAGGGTTTCGGCGCGCGACAGCTGCCCGTCTGCACGCGCACACGACCAGGCATGGCCCGAGCTGGTGGTCGCCAGGGCCTTGAACCCCAGCCCCGCCAGAACGCGGGCGCTGCCCGCATCCCACGGATTTGGCAGCACGAAGCAGCCCGACTGGTGCATTTCGCGGAAGATGGCACGCTTTTGAGAAACACTGCGATGGGTCATGGAGCCTCCTGGAAGACTGGGATGCTAACCCCGGGCCTGAATGCAGTCTTGCGCCCGGCGATCCCATCCGGCATGCATGCCCTACATGAGCAAGGCGCGCAGCAGGATGCCCGGTGCATCCAGCGGGCCCAGCGTGCGGCGTGTCAGCAGGCTGCCGCCTTGCTGCGCGCGTACCTTGGCCAGCATGGCCAGGCCGCCTTGCACCACCAGCCGTAGCTCCCAGCCGCTGCGCCCGGGCACGGTATGCACCAGCGGCGCGCCGCTGTGCATCAGCGCGTCGGCCCATTGCAGCACGTCGGAGATCAGTGCCTGCATGGCGGGCGAAGGCTGCTGCGCCTGCATGTCGGCCAGCGCCACGCCGAAGCGCTCGCGGTCGGCGTCGCACAGGTAGTAGCGCCGGCGCGGGATGTCCACGCTCAGGTCCTGCCAGAAATTGATGAGCTGCAGCGCGCTGCAGATGGCGTCGCTCTGCGCCAGCGAGGTGGCATCGTCGATGCCGTAGAGGTGCAGCAGCAGGCGCCCCACCGGGTTGGCCGAGCGGCGGCAGTAGTCCAGCAGCTCCGCGCGGTCGCGGTAGGTGGCGCCGGCCTCGGTGCGGGCGATGTCCTGCATGAAGGCGCTGAGCAGGTCGTCCAGCAGCGCCACCGGCAGGCCGAACTGGCGAATCATCGTGGCCAGCGGCACGAACACCGCATCCCACGGCGACTGGGGCGCCAGCCCGGCGGCCACGCGCGCCAGTTCGTCGCGGTAGCGCGATAGCTCGGCCAGCCGCTGTGCGGGGCCAGCATCGCCTTCGTCGGCGATGTCGTCCGCCGTGCGGGCGAAGTGGTAGATGGCGGCGATGGGCGGGCGCAGGTGGGCGGGGCACAGCCAGGAGGCGACCGGGAAATTCTCGTAGTGCTGGATGGGGGCGGATTCGTTCACAGCGCGGATGCTAGCGCCAAAAATGGCTGAACTGCCGCGGCAGCGGCCTGCGAGCATGTAGAATCGCCCGCTTGTCCGGCAGGACACGTTGCGCGGGTGGCGAAATTGGTAGACGCACCAGGTTTAGGTCCTGACGCCAGCAATGGTGTGGGGGTTCGAGTCCCCC
>JBLZYV010000049.1:0-32008 GCA_050282565.1 Comamonas sp. | reverse complement strand
CAGGCCGGCGGCCTGGCCAACATCTTCGAGAAATCGCTGGGCTCGGCCATGAAGGGCGGCACCACGCCGCTGCGCGCGGTCTATGAATACGCCGAGCCCATCACCGAGAGCGGCTTCGTCTTCATGGACTCGCCCGGCTACGACCCCGTGGCCTCCACCGGCCAGATCGCCAGCGGCGCCAACCTGATCTGCTTCACCACCGGGCGCGGCTCCATGTTCGGCAGCAAGCCCGCGCCCACCATCAAGCTGGCCAGCAACACGCCCATGTACCAGCGCCTGTCGGAAGACATGGACATCAACTGCGGCCTGATCGTGGACGGCGAATGCACCGTGCCCGAAATGGGCCAGCGCATCTTCGAGCAGATCCTGCGCCACGCCAGCGGCGAAGCCACCAAGAGCGAGCTGCTCGGCCTGGGCGACCACGAGTTCGTGCCCTGGCACCTGGGCATCGTGAGTTGAACCATCAAAATAATAGCTGCTAGCGCTTACCACATAAGCCCTGGATGCCAATTTCATTCAAAACCATGCCCCTGATCCTCACCCGCCCCGACCTGATCCGCAGCGCCAACTTCATCGCCGGCCAGTGGAGCGATGCACCCGCCGCACGCCTGGCCGTGACCGATCCGGCCACCGGCGCCCTCATCACCGAAGTCCCGGACTCGGGCGCCGCCGAGGCCCGGGCCGCGCTGGATGCCGCGCATGCCGCCTTTCCCGCGTGGCGCAAGCTGCCGGCCAAGCAGCGTGCCGCCATCATCAAGCGCTGGAACGATCTGGTCATCGCCCACCAGGACGACCTGGGCACGCTGATCTCGCTGGAGCAGGGCAAGCCCCTGGCCGAGGGCAAGGGCGAAGTGGCCTATGCCGCCAGCTACATCGAATGGTTTGGCGAGGAGGCCACGCGCATGAACGGCGAGGTGATTCCCGCGCCCGTGCCGGGCCGGCGCATGTTCGCGCTGCGCGAGCCCGTGGGCGTGGTGGCCGCCATCACGCCCTGGAACTTTCCCGCCGCGATGATTGCGCGCAAGATCGCGCCCGCGCTGGCCGCCGGCTGCACCGTGGTCTGCAAGCCCGCCGAGGACACACCGCTGACCTCGCTGGCCCTGGTGCTGCTGGCGCACGAGGCCGGCGTGCCGGCCGGCGTGCTCAACATCGTCACCGCCTCGCGCGAGCAGACGCCCGAGGTCGTGGATGTGTGGCTCGACGATGCGCGCGTGCGCAAGATCACCTTCACCGGCTCCACGCCCGTGGGCAAGCACCTGGCGCGCCGCAGCGCCGATACGCTGAAGAAGCTCTCGCTGGAACTGGGCGGCAATGCGCCTTTCATCGTGTTCGATGACGCCGATGTGGATGCCGCCGTCGACGGCTTCATGGCCGCCAAGTTCCGCAACGGCGGCCAGACCTGTGTCTGCCCCAACCGCGTATTCGTGCAGCGCCGCGTGTTCGATGCCTTTGCGCACAAGCTGGCCGCGCGCGTGGCCGCACTGCAGGTGGGCCCGGCCAGCGATCCGGCCTCGCAGATCGGCCCCATGATCAACGCCCACGCCGTCGAGAAGATCGAGCGCCATGTGCAGGACGCCGTGGCCAAGGGCGCGCGCGTGCTCGCCGGCGGCCAACGCCTGGCCGAGCTCGGCCCCCGCTACTACGCGCCCACGGTGCTCGCCGGCGCCGATGCCAGCATGGCCTGCGCCTGCGAGGAAACCTTCGGCCCCGTGGCACCGCTGACCGTCTTCGACGACGAAGCCGAGGTGCTGGCCGCCGCCAACGACACGCCCTTCGGCCTGGCCGCCTACTTCTACAGCCAGGACGCGCGCCGCATCTGGCGCGTGGCCGACGCACTGGAGACCGGCATCGTCGGCATCAACGAAGGCGCCATCTCGGCCGAGGCCGCGCCCTTCGGCGGCGTCAAGGAATCGGGCTACGGCCGCGAAGGCTCCACGCACGGACTCGACGACTACCTGCACACCAAATACGTCTGCCAGGGACAACTGGATTGACGCCCATCGGTCGCTAGAACCCAATCACAACAGGAGACAAAGCATGAGCCATTCCCGATACCCCACCCGCAGGCCCCTGCTGGGCGCGCTGGCGGCATTCGCCCTGGCCGGCGCCCTGCCGCTGGCGCAGGCGCAAGGCCCCTTCCCCAGCAAACCCATCACCTTCGTCGTGCCCTACCCCGCAGGCGGCGCCAACGACATGCTGGGCCGCCTGGTGGGCCAGAAGATGGGCGAGGCGCTGGGCGCCTCCACCATCGTGGACAACCGGCCGGGCGCCGGCGCGCTGCTGGGCGCGGGCATCGTGGCACGTGCGCCGGCCGACGGCTACACGCTGCTGGTCGGCGGCCTGGCCACGCACGCCGCCAGCCCGCACCTGATCAAGGCCGAGTACGACCCGGTCAAGGACTTCGAGCCCATAGGCATGATCGGCAGCGCGCCCATCATCGCCATCACGGCCAACGACTCGCCCTACAAGACGCTCCAGGACGTGGTGGACGCGGCGCGCAAGGACCCGCAGGCCGTGATGTACGGCTCGTCGGGCAATGGCTCGCCGCTGCACCTGGCCGGCGAGCTGTTCGTGTCCATCGCCAAGGTCCAGATGACGCATGTGCCCTACAAGGGCGGCAACGCCCATATCGTGGACTTGATCGGCGGCCGCGTGCCGGTGATCTTCGACACCGCCACCAACTCCATGCCGCTGCTGCGCGGCGGCAAGGTGCGCGCGCTGGCCGTGGGCGCGGCCGCGCGCCTGCCCGAGCTGCCCAACGTGCCGACCTTTGCCGAGGCCGGCTACCCGCAGTTCGAGTTCTCGGCCTGGTATGCGCTGTTTGCGCCGGCGAAGACGCCCGCCGAGGTCAGCGCCAAGCTCTCGGCCGCGCTGGCCAGATCCCTGAAGCAGCCCGACGTGGCCACCAAGCTGCGCGACCTGGGCGTGACGCCCGGCACCGGCGATGCGAACGAGCTGCGCGCCTTTGTGCCCGGCGAGTACCAGCGCATCGGCGGCCTGATCAAAACCGCCAAAATCAAAGCCGACTGAGGAGAAGCCCATGCCCGATGGATTGCTGCGCCCGCACCCCGAAGACCCGGCCCGCCAGGTGGCCGACCTGCCCTCGCCCTGCGTGCAGGCCCATGCCGCCAACCTGATGCTGCTGGACGACGGCGCCCTCGCCTGCGTGTGGTTCGGCGGCTCGATGGAGGGCCGCTCCGACATCTCGGTCTTTATGTCGCGCCTGGCACCCGGCGCCGCGCAGTGGTCCGCGCCCGTGCAGCTGTCGCACGACGCCGAGCGCTCGGAGCAGAACCCGGTGCTGTTCCCGGCGCCCGGCGGCGCGCTGTGGCTGCTGCACACGGCCCAGCATTCGGGCCACCAGAACACCTCGGTGGTGCGCCGGCGCCTGTCGCGCGACCACGGCCTGAGCTGGGCGCCCACCGAGACGCTGGCCGATGCGCCGGCCGGCACCTTCGTGCGCCAGCCCATCCACGTCCACACCGATGGCAGCTGGCTGCTGCCGGTCTTCCACTGCCGCAGCCAGCCCGGCCAGGCCTGGGACGGCAGCCACGACGATAGCGGCGTGCTGCGCTCCACCGACCAGGGCCTCAGCTGGCAGCGCATCGCCGTGCCCGGCAGCCTGGGCTGCGTGCACATGAATATCGTGGCGGCATCGGACGGCAGCCTGCTGGCGTTCTTTCGCAGCCGCTGGGCCGACCACGTCTACCGCAGCCGCAGCGACGACGGCGGCCTGAGCTGGCAGGCGCCCGAGCCCACGGCCCTGCCCAACAACAACTCGTCCATCCAGGCCCTGCGCCTGGCCGACGGACGCCTGGCCATGGTCTTCAACGCCAGCAGCGCCGCCGATGCCACCGAGCGGCGCGAATCGCTGTACGACGAGCTGGACGACGCCTCGGCAACGCCGGCACAGGCTTCGGCCGGCGAGCGCCGCTCGTTCTGGGGAGCGCCCCGTGCGCCCATGACACTGGCATTGTCGGCGGACGACGGCCTGAGCTGGCCCTGGCAACGCAACCTCGAGGTGGGCGACGGCTGGTGCATGAGCAACGACTCCGAACGCGGCCGCAACCGCGAGTACTCCTATCCCTCCATCCGCCAGGGTGCCGATGGCGCCCTGCACCTGGCCTATACCGTGTTCCGCCAGCACATCCGCCATGTGCGCGTGCAGCCGGACTGGGTGACGGGAGCAGCATGACCACTACCTTCAACGTTCTCGTCACCGCCGAGCACTGGGCGCCCGAGGCCCAGGCCCTGGTGCAGGCCGCCGGCGGGCAGATCCATTGCATGGCCGAGCCCATCACCGAAGCCAGCCTGGCCGAGCGGCTGGCGCAGACCGGCGCCCAGGCGCTGGTGCTGCGCGGCTCCAAGCCCGTGACGGCCGCGGTGCTGCGCGCCGCGCCCGCCTTGCGCATCGTGGCCAAGAATGGCGCCGGCGTGGACAGCGTGGACCTCGAAGCCGCCCGCGCGCAAGGCGTGGCCGTGGCCGTGGCGCTGGCCGCCAATGCCCCAGCCGTGGCCGAGCATGCGCTGGCGCTGATGCTGGCTCTGGTGCGCCAGCTGCCGCAGCTGGACCGGCAGGTGCGCGCCGGTGGCTGGGCCGGCAGCAACTGGCAGGGGCGCGACTTCCGCGGCTCCACCGTGGGCATCGTGGGCTACGGCGCCATAGGCCGCGCCACCGCGCAGCTGGCCGCGACCCTGGGCGCCAGGGTGCTGGTGCTGCGCCCCGCGGGCCAGGCCGACGGCTTGGACTGCGAACCCGATCTGCACCGGCTGCTGCCCCAGGTGGACATCCTGAGCCTGCACTGCCCGCTGACCGAGCGCACGCGCGGCCTGATCGGTGCACCGGAACTGGCGCTACTGCGCCCCGGCAGCCTGCTGGTCAATACTGCGCGCGGCCCGGTCGTCGATGAAGCCGCGCTGCTGGTGGCTCTGCAAAGCGGCCACCTGGCCGGCGCCGGGCTCGACACCTTCGACGTCGAGCCGCTGCCGCAGGGCCACCCGCTCACCCTCTTGCCCCAGGTGCTGCTGACCCCGCATGTGGCCGGCGTCACGCGCCAGGCCGCGCTGCGCGTGGCCACCCTCACCGCCGCCAACATCGTCGACCACCTCGCGGGCCGGCCCTTGCCTGCCGGCCATCTGCTCTGACCCTTCCTCCGTATTCCATGCCCGCCCACAATCCCTTCAAGACCGCCCTGGCCGCAGGCCAGCCCCGCATCGGCCTGTGGCTATCCATGGCCGACCCCTACCTAGCCGAGGCCGCCGCCACCTGCGGATATGACTGGTTGCTGATCGACGGCGAACACGCGCCCAACGACCTGCACAGCACGCTGGCCGCGCTGCAGGCCGTGGCGCCCCACCCCGGCCAGCCCGTGGTGCGCGTGGTGGAAGGCAGCACGGCCCTTCTCAAGCAGATGCTGGACATAGGCGCCAAGACCCTGCTCGTGCCCATGGTCGATACCCCCGAGCAGGCGCGCGCCATCGTGGCCGCCACGCAGTACCCGCCCCGGGGCGTGCGCGGCGTGGGCAGCGCCGTGGGGCGCGCCTCGCAGTGGAGCAGCCGCGGCGACTACCTGCAAGTCGCCGACGACGAAATCTGCCTGCTGGTGCAGGCCGAGACCACCACCGCACTGGCCAACCTCGAGGCCATCTGCGCCGTCGACGGCGTGCACGGCGTCTTCATAGGCCCGGCCGATCTGGCCGCCTCGATGGGCCACCGCGGCAACCCCGGCCACCCCGAGGTGCAGGCCGCCATCGAAGGCGCGATGAAGACCATCGTCGCCAGCGGCAAAGCCGCCGGCACGCTGACCTCCGACCCGGCCCTCGCACAACGCTACCTGGATCTGGGCTGCACCTTTGTCGCCGTGGGTGTGGACTTGCTGATGTTCGTGAACGCGGCGCGCAAGCTGCGCGGCCAGTTCGCGGGCGGTAGCCCGGCCACGGTGGCACAGCCGGGCGCCGGGTACTAGACGGCGGACGGCGCCAGTCTTACAGCTTGATGCCGTTGTCTTCGATGATCTTGCGCCAGGCCAGCATGTCGCGCTGCATGAGTTGGCGGGTCTCGGAGGGCGTCGAATGCCGGGGCACCATGTTCTGCTCCTGCATGGACTGGACGATATCGGGCTTGGCCACCACCCGGCCCACGGCGGCGGCCACCTTGCTGGCCGCCGCATCGGACATGCCGGGCGGGCCGGCCAGCACGACCCAGGGCACGGCCGAGACTTCCTTGAAGCCCTGCTCCGCGACGGTGGGAACGTCGGCAAAGCCCGGCACGCGCACCGGGTAGTTGACGGCCAGCGCGCGCACCTTTCCCGACTTGACGTGGGGCGCGATGAGGGTCGAGTCTGCAAAGACAATGCCGACATGCCCGCCCAGCACATCGGTCACCGCCGGCGCCCCGCCCTTGTAGGGCACGTGCTGCATCTTGACGCCCGCCAGGCTGCACACCCATTCCATGGCCAGGTGCCCGGTGCTGCCCACGCCCGAGCTGGTATAGGTCAGCGCGCCGGCCTTGGCCCGGGCGACCTGCAGCAGGTCCTGCAACGTGCGCACGTTTTCGAGGCCGGCCACCTGCGGGTTGATGGCCAGCACCGCGAACTGCTCGTACAGCAGCGAGATCGGCGTGATCCGGTCGAGCGCGGGTTGCTGCCCGTTCAGCAGAAAGCCCAGCAGCGCCAGCGTGGGGTAGAGCACAAAGCTGTTGCTGGATGGCGCACTGGCCTCCACGGCCTTGATGGCCAGCGCGCTCGATGCCCCCGGCCGGTTCTCCACGATGAAGCTCTGGCCCAGCTCGGCCGACAGCGCCGGCGCCAGCATGCGCGCCGCCAAGTCGGTCACGCCGCCGGCGGCGAAGCCCACGTAGATGCGGGCGACCTCCTGGCTCCAGGCAGGCATTGCGAGCCCGCCCAGTAGCGCGCTGCCGCCCAGCAACACGGAGCGGCGGCGAAAGGACACGGTGGGACAAAACGGATGGGGCATGGCATTCATCTCCTGAAGAACACGAACGTGAGAAGCCGAAGGCTACTCGGCCAGCAGCCTGAACTGCGGCAGCGCCAGATCGTCGGACACGCGCTCGAAGACCACCTCGACGCGCTTACCTATGGCCATATCGCCGGGCTGCACATCCAGCACATTGGCCATCAGGCGCGGGCCCTCGTCGAGCTCAATCATCGCCACCACATAGGGCAGGCGCGCCTTCATGAACGGGTTGGGCGCGCGATGGTTCACGGTGTAGGTGTAGACCTTGCCGGTGCCGGCCACGCGGTGCCACTGCGGAGCGTCGGCCTCGCAGTGCACGCAGAAGGGGCGCGGGTAGAACTGCCAGCGGCCGCAGGCGTCGCAGTGCTGCATGTGCAGCTCGCCGCGCGCGGCGGCCTCCCAGTAGGGTTGGGTCAGGTCGGTGGCCTGGGGCAAAGGGCGCAATACATCGCTCATTTCACACTCCCAAAATCAGGGTGGTATTGCAGGAAAAAACCAGCCCCGGCGCATGGCACAGCGCCAGCTCGGCCCGAGGCAGCTGCCGCTCGCCGCATTCGCCGCGCAGCTGGCGCACGGCCTCGATGGCGACGAACATGCCGAACATGCCCGGATGCCCGTACGACAGGCCGCCGCCCGAGGTGTTGATGGGAAAGCGCCCGCCCGGGCCCAATGCGCCATCGGCCACAAAGGCGCCGCCTTCGCCGCGCGGGCAGAAACCCAGCTCCTCCAGCGACTGGATCACGCCGATGGTGAAGTGGTCGTAGATCTGCACCACGTCGATGTCCTCGCGCTTGACCCCGGCCATGCGCAGGGCCTCGTCGGCGGTGGCCGCCACGCCCGTGTCCAGCCAGTCCTCGGTGTTGAAGGGCGTGTAGTGGTGGGCATGGGTTTCGGCCGCGCCCAGCACGTAGACCGGCTTGCTGCGCAGGTCGCGGGCGCGCGCGGCGGACACCACCACCAGCGCACCGCCGCCATCGGTCACCAGGCAGCAGTCGCGCTGGCGCAAGGGCTCGGCCACCACGGGCGAGGCCATCACCTCGTCGAGGCTGGTGGGTTCGCGCCGGTAGGCCTTGGGATTGAGCTGGGCCCAGCGCCGCGCGGCCACGGCCACCTCGGCCAGGTCTTTCGGCGTGGTGCCGTAGCGGTGCATGTGCAGCTGGGCCACCATGGCGTAGTAGCCGATGGGGCTCAGGTGGCCGTAGGGCAGGATGAACTGGCCGCGCGGCGTGTGCGGCGCATCGGCCGCCACGGCCCCGCCCTTGCGCGAGCCGTCGGACAGCTGCGTGCTGCCGTAGGTAATCAGCGCCACCTCGCACAGGCCCGCGGCAATCGCGGCCATAGCGCGCCGGATGTGCAGCAGATTGGACATGCCGCCCACATTGGTCGAGTCCACGTAGCGCGGGCGTATGCCCAGGAACTCCGACACCTGCAGGCTGGAGAAGCGGTCGTCGGTGTGCGCGAAAACCGCGTCCACATCGCGCAGCGCGAGGCCCGCATCGGCCAGCGCCAGCCGCGCGGCCTGGGCCTGCAGCTCCAGCGCCGACTTGCCGGGCACCTTGCCCAGATCGGATTCGGCCACGCCGGCGATGGCGACGGACCGGGACAGCGATTGGCTCATACGCCCCACTCCTTTTTCATTACAAAGCCCGCGCGATCACTTCGCGCATGATTTCCGACGATCCGCCATAGATCCGGTTCGGCCGCACGTCGGTATAGGCCCGCGCGATCGGGTACTCGCGCATGTAGCCGTAGCCACCGAAGAACTGCATCAGGTCGTCGATGGAACGCGTGGCCTCGCTGGCCCAGAGCTTGGCCATGGCCGCGCCGTCGGGCGTGAGCTCGCCCTGCAGGTACTGCTGCAGGCAGCTGTCCACCAGCGCCCGCGTGGCCCAGGTCTGGGCCTTGATGTCCGCCAGCCGGAAACGGATGAACTGGTTCTCGACCAGCGCGTGGCCAAAAGCCTGGCGCTGCTTCACATAGTCCACCGTCCACTGCAGCGCCACCTCCAGCGCCACCGCGCAGCGCAGCGCGATCAGCAGCCGCTCGCGCACCAGGCCGCTCATGCCGTAGGCAAAGCCGCGGTTCAGCTCGCCCACCAGCATGTCGCCGGGCACGAACACGTTGTCGAAGAACAGCTCGGCCGTGTCCTGCGCCTTCTGGCCGAGCTTGTCGAGCAGGCGCCCGCGGCTGAAGCCCTCGCTGCGCGTGTCCACCCACAGCAGGCTGATGCCCTTGGCCCCGGCGGCCGGATCGGTCTTGGCGAACACCAGCACCCGGTCGGCGTGGTAGCCGTTGGTGATGAAGGTCTTCTGCCCGCTGAGCCGAAAGCCCCCATCCACCGGCACGGCCGTGGTGCGGATGGCCTTCAGGTCGCTGCCGGCGCCGGGCTCGGTCATCGCCACCGAGCCCACGATGTCGCCGCGGGCCATGCCGGGCAGGAACTGGCGCTTGAGCGCCTCACTGCCGAACTCCAGCAGGTAGGGCGCCACGTTCTCGGAGTGCGTGGTGAAGCCGGTGACGCCGGTGGCCAGCGCGCGGGCGATTTCCTCGACCACGATGGCGCTGTGCAGGAAATCGCCACCGCCACCGCCGTAGTCCTCGGGGGTGCCCGGCAGCAGCAGGCCGGCCGCGCCCGCCGCGCGCCACAGCTCGCGCGGCACCAGGCCCTGGGCCTCCCAGTCCTGGTGGTGCGGGGTGATCTTGTCCGCGATGAACCGGGCCACGCTGGCACGGTACAGCTCGTGGTCCGCCGAGAACGCGGTGCGCTTCATCGCCTGGTCCTGGGAATGGCTCATGAGGGACTTTCTTTCAATGGGCAATCTGGCTTTGTTCAGGCCAGTAGCGGGCCTTCACCAGGCGCTTGAGCAACTTGCCCGACTCGGCCCGCGGCAACTCGGCGACGAAATCCACCGAGCGCGGGCACTTGAGGGCCGAGATCTGGCTGCGGCAGTGCGCGATCAGCTCGGCCGCGAGCGCATCGCTGGCGGCGGCCGCATCCTGCAGCTGCACCACGGCCTTGACCTCCTCGCCGAACTCGGCGTTGGGCACGCCGACGACGGCCACGTCGGCCACGGCCGGGTGGGCGGCCAGCACGTTCTCGGCCTCCTGCGGGTAGATGTTCACGCCGCCCGAGACGATGGTGTTGGCCAGCCGGTCGGTAAGGTACAGATAGCCCTCGCCGTCCAGGTAGCCGATGTCGCCGTAGGTGGCCCAGCCTCGGTCGTTGTAGGCCTGGCGGGTCTTGTCCGGGTCGTTGTGGTACTCGAAGCGGCCGCCGCCCGAGAAATACACCACGCCGGGCGTGCCCGCCGGCTGCTCTTGGCCCTGGTCGCCCACGATGTGCACCTGGCCGAACTCGGCCCGGCCGACCGAGCCCGGGTGGCTCAGCCATTCGTGCGAATCGAGCGAGGTGCGCCCCACCAGCTCGGTGCCGCTGTAGAACTCGTACAGGATCGGCCCCCACCAGTCGATCATCTGCTGCTTGACCGCCGGCGGGCACGGTGCCGCCGCGTGGACGGCATAGCGCAGGCTCGCCAGGCTGAAGCGCGCCCGCTCCTCCTCGGGCAGGCGCAGCAGGCGAATGAACATGGTGGGCACCCACTGCGCATGGGTCACGCGGTAGTGGTCTATGGCCTCGAGCGCGACCAGCGGATCGAACTTCTCCATCATCACGCAGCTGCCGCCCACCTTCATCACGTTCATGTTCCAGCGCACCGGGGCCGTGTGGTAGAAGGGCGCGGTCGACAGGTAGACCGTGCCGGCGTCGAAGTCCTTCCAGCGCATGCGCGGGTCGTCTTTGGCGGCAAAGAACTTGTTCGCATCCGCCAGCGGCCGCTTGATGCCCTTGGGCAGGCCCGTGGTGCCGGACGAATAGCAGAAATCCATGCCCGGCAAGGTCTCGGGCAGCGCCACGGTGGGCGGCTGCGAGGCGATGAAGGCCTCGTAGTTCATGAAGCCGGGCCGCGTGCCGTCGAGCAGGATGCGCTCTACCGACAGTCCAGGCAGCGCCTCCAGCGCGCCGGCCTCGACGTCCTGCAGCGTGCGCACCGAGCAGAACACCGCCTTGGCGCCGCAGTCCTGCAGGATGTAGCGCACCTCGTCGGTCTTCAGGTGGCGGCTGATCGTCGTGTAGTACAGGCCGATGCGGAAGGCCGCCCAGAGGATCTCGAAGTAGCGGACATGGTTCTCCAGGAAGATGGCGACGACGTCGCCCTGCTGCAGCCCGGCCGCCCGCAGCGCCGCCGCGCACTGGCGCGAACGCTGCTCCAGCTCGCGCCAGGTCACCACCTGCTCGGACGGCACCATGCGGTAGGCCACGCCATCGGGGTTGTCGCGGGCGAAGGTCTCGATAGTCGACATGCGTTCTCCTTTCAAGCTTCGGCCACCGTGGTGACGGCCACCGTGGCGATGCCATGGCTCAGCACCTTCAGGCCGCGCTCCTTCGCATGCACTTCGAAGTGCACGCGCGCGCCATCGCGCCACTGGCTCAGTACCAGCGTCTCGCCCGGGTACACCGGCGCGGAGAAACGCGCCGCCAGGCTCTGCAGCCGCGCGGGGTCATTGCCGCAGGCCAGCTTCACCAGCCCGCGCGCCGCCATGCCGTAGCTGCACAGGCCGTGCAGGATGGGCTGGTCGAAGCCTGCCTGGCGCCAGGCCGCGGGCACGGCATGCACCGGGTTGCGGTCGCCGTTGAGGCGGTACAGCAGCGCTGCATTGCGCTGCGTGGGCATCGACAGCTGCGCATCCGGCGTGCGCGCCGGCGCGGCGGGCAGGGGCTCCAGCGGCGCATCGCTGGGCGCGCCGGCCGCCGAGTAGCCGCCATCGGCCCGGCAGAACGACACATGCTCGACCTGGGCCAGCAATCGGCCGGAGTCGGCATCGGACACCTCGCGCACCGTGGTCACCAGCGCGCCCTTGCCCGCGCCCTTGTCGACGATGCCGCCCACGCGAGTCTGGCTGCGCACCCGGGCGCTGGCCGGCAGCGCGCCGAAGAAGCGCATGCGGTGCTCGCCGTGCAATATCTGCAGCCAGTCGATGCCCGTCGCCGGGTTGGACGCCCAGGCGCCCGGCGCGCCCACCGTGGCCAGCAAGGTGGGCAGCACGCGAATGTCGTCCTCAAGCACGAAGGGCAGCTCGTCCTCGTCGAGCGGATCGGCAGCTAGCCCCAAGCTCAGCGCATAGCGGATGCAGTCGTCCACGCCGTAGGCGGAGATATCGTCGCCGAAGGGCCACTGCTTGACGGTGTCGTAGTGGATCATGCGTGCCTCACACCGGGTCCCAGCAGAACACCTCGGGCGAGCGCTCCAGCGGCGTGAAGGCGCGCTTCAAGGCCGGCAGCGCATGCGACTGCAGGCTGTCCTGGTCCCAGCCCGTGGCGCTGTGCACCGAGGCAACCGGCCGGGGCTGGCTCATCACCATCACCTCGTTGCCGCGCACCGCCAGGATCTGGCCATTGATCTCGCGCGCTCCGTCGCCGACCAGGAAGGCCGCCACCGCCGCCACCTGCTCCGGCTTCATGGACTGCATGCGCGCCAGGCGCTGCTTTTCGGCCTCGGTCTCGCTGGGCAGGGTGCCGATCAGGCGGCTCCAGGCAAAAGGCGCGATGCAGTTGGAGCGCACATTGAAGCGCGCCATGTCGAGCGCGATCGACTTGGACAGCGCCGCGATTCCGAGCTTGGCCGCCGCATAGTTGGCTTGGCCGAAGTTGCCGATCAGCCCCGAGGTGGAGGTCATGTGCACCAGGGCACCGCCCTGCTGGTCCTTGAAGAAAGGCGCCGCCGCGCGGCTCACGTAGAACGAGCCGTTCAGGTGCACGTCCAGCACCGCGCGCCACTCGTCCTCGTTCATCTTGTGGAAGATGCGGTCGCGCAGGATGCCGGCGTTGTTCACCACGCCGTCGATGCGGCCGTAGCGGCCCACCGCCGCCTGCACGATGGCGGCCGCACCGTCGCGCGTGGCCACCGAATGGGTGTCGGCCACCGCCTCGCCGCCGGCCGCCACGATCTCTTGCGCCACCTGCTGGGCCGGCCCCGCGTCCTGGCCCTCGCCGCTGCCGCTGGCGCCCAGGTCGTTGACCACCACCCTGGCGCCCAGTGCGCCCAGCAACAGCGCCGTCGCCCGGCCAATGCCGTTGCCGGCGCCCGTGACCACCACCACCTTGTCTTTCATCGCTCGTTCTCCCTGTGTCTGCTGCTCCGTGCGCACCCTGGGGCGCTCACTCCGTCTTGATCTTTCCGACCCGGATCACCTGGGCCCAGCGGTCCTTCTCGGCCTGCACAAAGCGTTCGAAGTCCTCGGGGCTGCCGCCCACGGCCGTGCCACCCTGCTGAGCGATGGTCTTGCGCACCTCGGGGTCCGCCAGCACCTTGTTGAGCTCGGTGTTCAGCGCCCGCACCACGGCCGGCGGGGTCTTGGACGAGACGAACAGCCCCAGCCATACCGACACGTCGAAATCCGGGTAGCCCAGCTCCATCAGCGTGGGCACGTCCGGCAGCTCGGCGCTGCGCTCGCGCGTGGTGACGGCGATGGGGCGGATCTTGGCGCCGCGGATCAGCGGCAGCGCGGTGATCAGGTTGTCCACCATGTAGTCCACCTGGCCGGCGATCAGGTCGGTCAGCGCCGGCGCTGCGCCCTTGTAGATCACGTCCACCGCGTGGATGCCGGTGCGCTGGTTCAGCAGCGCGCCGGCCAGGTGCCCGGACGAGCCACTGGTGGACACGGCTATCGACAAGCCCTGCGGCCGCGCCTGCGCATACTGCTTCAGCTCGGCCACCGATTTCACCGGCAGCTTGGGGTTGACCACGACCACATCGGGCATGGACAGCACATGAACCACCGCCGTCATGTCCTTGTAGGCATAGGGCAGCTTGCTCTGCAGCTCGTAATTGGCCGCGTTCGGCCCCAGGCTGCCCATCACCAGCGTGCGGCCGTCCGGCTCGGCGCGCAGCATCGCCTGGATGCCCAGCACGCCGCCGGCGCCCGGGTGGTTTTCCACGATCACCGGCTGGCCGGTCTTCTCGCCCAGCGACTTGGCCAGCAGCCGGCTGGTCAGGTCCAGGATGCCGCCGGGCGAGCTGGGCGCAATGATGCGGAAGGGCTTGCCCGTGGGCAGGTCGGCCGTCTGCGCCAACAGGCTGCAGGGCAGCGCGGCGGCAAGTACCGCCGCCACGGCCATCGCGAATGGACGTCGCTTCATCTTTGTCTCCTTGAGGAAGGGCTCTGCCCTTATACTGTCCGCCTAGCGGATTTATATATCCGTCTAACGGTTATTTAAGGCCATTTTCTGCAGACCGTCAATATCGCGGGCGGGGGTGGCACTTTGGGTATCGTTAAGGGGCCCTTTGCCTGGGTTCGCCAGACCCGCACGCCGGTGCGCTCAGGCGCCTGCGAGCGGCGGTCCGGCAAGGGCGCAGA
This sequence comes from Comamonas sp., assembly GCA_050282565.1. GTDB lineage: Bacteria > Pseudomonadota > Gammaproteobacteria > Burkholderiales > Burkholderiaceae_C > Comamonas. The sequence continues at coordinate 17,620 of JBLZYV010000049.1, read as the reverse complement.
AAGACAGACCATGACCAATCCGGAAAACGAAGGCTTTGTGCGCGCGTTCGCGCGCGGCCTGTCCGTCATCGAGGCGCTGGGCCAGAGCGGCCCGCACACCGTGGCCAGCGTGGCCGCGTCGTCGGCGCTGCCGCGCACCGTGGTGCGGCGCATCCTGCTCACGCTGTGCGAGCTGGGCTATGCCGTGCTGGCCAAGGACAAGAGCTTCCACCTGACGCCCAAGGTGCTGAACCTGGGCACAACCTACCTCACCTCGCTGCCGTTCTGGGGCCATGCGCAGCGCGTGCTCGAGAACCTCTGCGCGCAGCTGCAGGAGTCCTGCGCGATGGCGGTGTTCGACGGCAGCGAGGCCGTGTTCGTGCTGCGCATCCCGTCCACCAAGATCATGTCGCTGCGCCTGGGCATGGGCAGCCGGCTGCCGGCCTACGCCACCGCGCCGGGGCGGGTGCTGCTGGCCCACAGCGAACCCGAAGTGCTGGCGCGCTACCTGGGCGCGCACGAGCTCAAGCCGCTGACCCCGGCCACGCTGGCCACCGAGCAGGACCTGCTGGGCGCGCTCGACCGCATCCGCCACGATGGCTTCGCCTGGGTCGAGGGCGAATTCGATCCGCATGTGGCCGGGCTGGCCGTGCCCATCTACGACGAAAGCAACCGGGTTGCCGCGGCCATCAGCGCCAACCTGCTGCGCTCGGACTTCAGCCGCGAACAGGCCGTGCAGGGCGTGCTGCCCGCGCTGCGCAGCGCCTCGATGCAGCTCGCCGGCCTGGCGCCGGCCTTTCTGCGCGCGCCGGGCTAATCAGCCGCGTTTTACCGCCGCATCGCACCAGCGCTGGGCCACGCCCGGCGAGGTGGTGCAGACCACGCCCAGCGTGACCGTGGTCACGGCGCGCTCCAGCAGCTGGATGTCGGCCTCGTGCTGGCGGGCCACATGCGGGTCCTCGAAGAAGATGGCGCGGTGGCAGCGGCCCTCGAGCACCAGGTCGGCGATCTGCGCGTCGCCGCCCAGCGGGCCGCTGTTGTAGCGGTCCACCCAGGGCTGGCCCGCGGGCCAACCTTTGCTCCAGGCCATCTCATTGAGCCTGCTGCCCGTGGTGCCGGTGCCCACGCGCCTCTGGAAGCGCGACAGCAGCGCGAAGTTGCGCTCGGCAAACTCCAGCATCGTGGGCTTCATCGCGTCGTGGGCGATCAGCGCCAGCGTCTGGTTTTCGTAGTCGTGCAGGCCGTCGGCGCCGCGGTCGCGCGGCAGGCCGGCATGGATGCGCTCCATCTCGATCCAGTCGCGCGCGCTGGCCACGGTGGACAGGAAGGGCTTGCCGTGGATCACGCACTGGCGCTTGAGCGCCAGCGCCTCGGGAAAGATCGACGACGGGTCCACCGGGTCCATCAGGTAGATGGCGCCGTCCAGCGTGCGGCCCTCGCCCATGCCCACCACCTCGGCCACCAGCTTCATCAGCCCGCCGTCGCGGCCGTAGGGCAGGCGCACCAGGCCCGCATAGCCCTGCAGCATCTGCGCAGCGGCGATGGCGTCGTAGGTGCGGCCCACCGCGTGCAGGCCCAGCCGCAGCTCGCGTATGCCGTGCTCGCAGGCGCGCAGCAGCGCAAACAGCGCGCCGTCCTCGTTGTGGTGGTGCAGGCGGTTGGCGGCAAGTCCCAGAAGCATGGCGGTCCTCAGGCAGGAAAGAAAACGGGGGGTCTACAGCGCGGCGGCCTCGGCCAGCGCCACGCGCGGGCCAAAGCTGCCGATCGCGGGCAGCGTGGCATTGTGGTGCGCAATGATCTGCGGCGCGGCGAGCGCCGCATGGCCGACGGTGGTGTGCCCATCGCTCACCAGCGTGACCGGGTAGCCGTGGCGCAGCGCGGCGCGGGTCGTGGTGTCCACGCAGAACTCGGTCTGCATGCCGCAGACCACCAGGCGCTTCGCCCCCAGTGCCTGCAGCCGCGCCTGCAGATCGGTTTTCCAGAACGCATCGGGCGTGGTCTTGCCCACCCGCACATCGCCGGGCTCCACCTGCAGGCCCTGCGCCAGCTGCCAGCCGGCGCCGCCGTGGCGGAACGCGCCGTCGGCCTCCTCGTGCTGCACCATGACCACGGGCACGCCGCGCCGGCGCGCCTGGGCGGTGACCTGGTTGATGCGGGCGATGGTGCCCGCGCCGTCCCACACGGCCTGCGCGCCTTCGCACAGGGCCTGTTGCACATCGATCACGATCACGGCGGTATCCGGGGGCACGTCCACTCCTGTTGCGTCCATCCAGGCCGGATTCTGCCTGATGCCGCAGCGCTCAGACGCCGAAACCGCCCGCGACCGAGATGGTCTGCCCCGTCACGTAGTTCGCCCGCTCCGATGCAAGGAACACCGCCGCCTGGCCGATGTCGCGCGCCTGGCCCCAGCGCTTGAGCGGCAGCATGGCCTTGACCGCCGCCTCCCACTCCGGCGTGAAGGTGCCTGCCGCCTGGCCGGTCTTGAACTGGCCGGCATCGATCACGCCGACCAGGATGGAGTTGGCGCGGATCTCGTGCCGCCCCTCTTCCTTGGCGATGCCCTTGACCAGCGCCTCGTTGGCCGCCTTGGGCACCACCGAGAGCCCGTCGAGCTGCGGCCACCAGTCGTGGCCGGCCGAGCCCAGGTGCACGAAGGAGCCACCGCCCTGCTCGCGCATGTGGCCCAGCGCCGCGTGCACGGCGCTGGCAAAGCCGAAGGCCTCGATGTGCATGGATTCGCGGAAGGTCGCCTCGTCCCAGGTGGAGATGGGCTGCTGGGGCACGACCGGCCCCGCGCCCCAGACCACCGTGTGGATGCGGCCGTGCGCGGCCACGGCGGCGGCGAAGGCGGCCACCACCTGCGCCCGCTCGCGCACATCGACGGGGTGGACGGACGCGGCCACGCCCAGCGCGCGGATCTCGTCGGCCAAGCGCTCGGCCCGCTCGCGGCCGGCGCGGTAGCCGATGGCCACGGCCGTGCCGGCGCGAGCGAACTCCCGCGCCACGCCGGAGCCAATGCCGCCGCTGCCGCCATAGACGAACACGGCGCCGTCGGGAAAGTCTCGTGGAATGCTCATGCTGCTGTCTCTCTCCAGGAATGTTGATTTGCGTTCAGCGGGCCGCCGGGGCCGGGCCATCCGATGCCGAGCGCCCGGCCACCACCACGCGGTCACGGCCGCCGGCGTCGCCCTCGCGCACCAGGGTCGAGAGCTTGCGGCTCAGGCTGCGCTGGATGCGCCAGCCCTCGGGCGTGCGCACGAATTCGTCCTCGTACCAGACGGCCAGCTGCGTCTGGCGGTGGTTCAGCGTGTCGATCTGGAAGAAATGCAGGTCGAACCAGCCGCGCGCCGTGTCGCCATCGACCTCAACGATGTCGTTCTGCCCATGGTGGGTGTCGACGACATGCGGCACGCAGCCGAACTGCTCGTACAGCGCCACGAAGGCATCGCGGCTGGTGAACAGCGGGAAGTCCTCGTAGTCGATGACGGCGTCGGGCACGAAGCAGGCCCGCACCGCCTCGGGCTGCTTGCGGTCGCAGGCGCGCAGGTAGCGCCATTTCAGCTGCCGGATCGCCTCCCGGTCTTCGATGCGCGCGATCCGGCGCTCCAGCTCAACGTAGGGTTCACTAGCCATGCCTTGTCTCCGTGGGCGGTGCAGCCTTGCACCGTTTCGCGGCGATTAAAGCACATTTATGCAAATTTGTGACATTACACGTGGCTGTGCTCGCGCTCCAGCAGCTGCTGCTTGCGCTCCACGCCCCAGCGGTAGCCCGAGATGTCGCCGTCGCGGCGCACCACGCGGTGGCAGGGGATGGCCACCGCCAGCCGGTTGGCGCCGCAGGCCTGGGCCACGGCGCGCACGGCGCGGGGCTGGCCGATGCGCTCGGCGATCTCGGCGTAGCTGGCCGTGCGGCCGGCCGGGATCTCGCGCAGCGCCTGCCACACCCGCTCCTGGAAGGCCGTGCCGCGCACGTCGAGCGGCAGCGCCAGCCCCAGCGACGGCTGCTCGACGAAACCCACCACCTGGGCCACCAGCTGCTCGAAGCCGGCATCGGCCCCCACCAACTCGGCCTGCGGAAACTGGTCCTGCAGGTCGCGCACCAGCGCCTCGGGGTCGTCGCCCAGGAAGATCGCGCAGATGCCGCGCGCGCTCTGCGCCACCAGGATGGCGCCCAGCAGGCTCTGGCCCACGGCGAAGCGGATGCGCGCGCCGCGCCCGCCCTGGCGCCAGGCGCTGGCGTCCATGCCCAGCCGCGCGCCCGAGGTGGCGTAGAAGCGGCTGCTGGAGTTGAAGCCCGCGTCGTAGATGGCGTCGGTGACGGTGGCGGCGTCGCCGGCCAGGGCCTCGCGCAGCCGCCGCGCCCGCTGGGCCGAGGCGTAGGCCTTGGGCGTGAGCCCGGTCTCGGCCTTGAACACGCGGTGGAAGTGGAACGGGCTCATGCCCACCTGCGCGGCCAGCGCATCGAGGCTGGGCGGCTCGTCGGCGGCCTCGATGCGGCGGCAGGCGGCCGCCACCAGTGCCGCGTGCTGCTCGGCCACGGCGTGGCGATCGCTGGCGCTGCGGCGGCTGGGCCGGTAGCCAGCGGCCTGCGCCTGTTCGGCGCTGGCGAAGAAGACCACGTTCTCGCGCCGGGGCAGGCGCGCCGCCGTGCTGGGCGCGGCGTAAACGCCGGTGGTGCGGACGGCGTAGACGAAGTGCCCGTCGGCCGCCGGGTCGCGCGCCTGCAGGGCGGCCCAGCGCTGCTCGTCGGTGGCGAAGGCCAGGGTGTCGGTGCTCATGGCGAATCCTTGAAGTTGGCAATGGTGCCAGCTTAGAAAGACATTGCAGCGCAAGCACCCTTGTTCTTGCGCTGCAATTGGGCCTGGCATTGGTTGCGATCCGCAAGTATCATCGAGTTGCGAAGCGCAACCTTTTCCGCCACTGGAGATCCCCATGGACACCACCGCCACCCCACCCCGCGACCAGACGGTGCAGGAGCTGCGCGCGCTGTCGCGGCAGTTGGTGCGGGAGCTGGGCTTCATGCGCACCACGCTGGCCGACAGCGGGCTGGCGCCGTCGGCGGTGCACGCCGTGCTGGAGGTGGGCGCGGCGCCCGGCATCCAGGCGCGCGACCTGGCCGGCATCCTGCGGCTGGACAAGTCCAACACCAGCCGGCAGCTCGCCAAGCTGGAGGCGCAGGGCCTGCTGGAGCGCCGCCGCACGGACGGCGATGCCCGCTCCGCCGCGCTGCAGCTGACCGCCGCCGGCCAGGCGCTGCGCCAGAAGATCGACCGCTTCGCCACCGACCAGGTCTCGGACGCCCTTCAGCGCCTGGTGCCCACCGAGCAGCAGGCGCTGCTGCGCTCGCTGGCGCTGTACGCCGGTGCGCTGGCGCCTTCCTCAGGCCCCACCGAGCCACGCGGTGGAACGGCCATCGTCGAAGGCTACATGCCGGGTTGCATCGGCGACGTGGCGGCGCTGCACGCACGCTTCTACGCGCAACATGCCGGCTTTGGTGTGTATTTCGAGCAAAAGGTGGCTACAGAGCTGGCGGCCTTCGCCGGCTCGCTGCCCGATGCGCGCAAAGGGCTGTGGCTGTGCGTGGCGGGCGGCCGCACGCTGGCCTCGCTGGCCATCGACGCGGATACGGCCGATGACGGCAGCCGCCTGGCGCATCTGCGCTGGTTCATCGTCGACGACTCGCTGCGCGGCACCGGCATGGGCCGCGAGCTGCTGGCGCGCGCCATGCGCTTCGCGGACGCGCATTTCGACGCGACCTACCTCTGGACCTTCCGCGGCCTGGATGCCGCGCGCCATTTGTACGAATCGGTGGGCTTTGCACTCACCGACGAGGCCGAAGGCGACCAGTGGGGCGCCCGCGTGACCGAGCAGCGCTTTCTGCGGCATAGGCCGGCGGCCTGATCAAATTTGATAGCTGCTAGCGCTTTTCCATAGCCATATTCAAATATTTTTCACATCAAAAACAAGATATAGCAAGCGCCAGCAGCTATCTATTTCGATATTCCCAAAACCCGCTAAGCTTGGCGCCCATGTCCACCGCCCCGCTGTCCACCCCCCGCGCCGCGCGCGCCCGCGCGCTGCTGGGCCAGCTCAGCGATATGGACCTGCGGCTGCTGCAGGTCTTCAAAAGCGTGGTCGAATGCGGCGGCATGGCGGCCGCCGAGCTGGAGCTGAACATCGGCACCTCCACGCTCAGCCGCCACATGAAGGACCTGGAGACGCGCCTCGGCATGGTGCTGTGCCGGCGCGGGCGCGCGGGCTTCGCGCTCACGCCCGAGGGGCACCAGGTCTACGAGGCCACGTTGCAGCTCTTGGGCGGGGTGGACCTGTTCCGCAGCCGCATCGACGACATCCACGCCCGCATGGGCGGCAACCTCGAGATCGCCGTCTTCGACAAGACCGCCGGCAACCCCGAGGCGCGCATCCACCAGGCGCTGCGGCTGTTCCATCTGCAGGCGCCCGACGTGAACCTGCAGCTGCACGTCAGCTCGATCAACGCCATCGAGCGCGGGCTGATGGACGGGCGCTTCCACATCGGCATCATCCCCGCGCACCGCAGCTCGGCCAGCCTGGTCTACCGCGACCTGTTCGGCGAGAACATGCTGCTGTACTGTGCGCCCGGCCATGCGCTGTTCGGCGGCGACCACGCCGCCCTCGACTGGGAGGCGCTGCGCCGCTACCCCTTCGCCGGCCTGGGCTACCACTCGCCCAACATGGAGCTGAGCCACCAGGTGCGGCTGGCGCGCCAGGCCACCGGCTTCGACCAGGAATCCATCGCCACGCTGATCCTGTCGGGGTGCTTCCTGGGCTTTCTGCCCGACCACTATGCGCGCAGCTTCGTCGAACAGGGCCAGATGCAGGCCGTGCGGCCCGAGCTGTTCCACTACCACTGCCAGTTCGTCGCGCTGTGGCGATTGTCGCCCGCGCCCAGCCGGGTGGCGCAGGCCTTCATCGACTGCCTGCAACAGACCCATTCCGCCGCGTAGCTGGCGATTTATACACAGATTTGGCGCAGCGGCTGTGGATTGTTCCTCCATAGCTGGCTGCTCCTGTGTTGCAAGTGCATATGTTCGGTTTTCCCACAAAGTTATCCACAAGTTGAAGAGTTATTCAACAGCCGCGAAAATGGCAAGCGCCACGCGGATTTGACTGCCTGCCGGGTCCGTCTGGGTTACGCTGTCGCCCTTTCCCTCCAGGTTTTCCCGTGCCGCCCACCGCTCCCGCCCCAGCTCCACGCCGCGCCGCGCCGGCACGCGCCACGATCGCCGACGTGGCGGCGCAGGCCGGGGTGTCCAAGGCCACGGTGTCGCGCTTTCTCAACGGCCGCACCGAGCTGCTCACGCCCGACATCGCCGAGCGCGTGCGCGCCGCCATCGCCGAACTGCATTACCACCCCAGCCCCATGGCCCAGGCGCTCAAGCACGGGCGCTCGCGGCTGATCGGCCTGGTGGTGGCCGACGTGACCAATCCCTTCTCGGTGGCCGTGCTGCAGGGCGCCGAGAAGGCCTGCCAGGCCGCCGGCTACCTGCTGGTGCTGTTCAACCTGGGCAACGAGCCCGGACGCGAGCGCGAGGCCCTGCAGGCGGTGCAGGCCTACCAGCTCGACGGCCTGATCCTGAACCGCGTGGACACCAATGTGCAGCTGTGGCAGCCCGCCACCGAGCACGGCAAGCCCATCGTGCTGGTGGACCGCTTCCAGGCCGGGCTGGATGCCGATTTCGTCAGCGTGGACAACGCCGCCATCGTGCACCTGGCGCTGGAGCACCTGCTGGCCAATGGCTTCGGCGAGCTGCTGCTGGTGAGCGAGCCCACCGAGGGCGTCAGCTCGCGCGCCGAGCGCCGTACCTCGTTCGAGGCCGCCCAGGCAGACCAGCCCGCCCCGGGCCGCTGGCGCGGCGACTACTGGGAGAGCCCCGGCAACGAACCGGCCGACGTCGCCCGCCTGGCCGAGCGCCTGCGCCAGCTGGTGGACCAGGGCCGCGCGCGCGGTGCAATGCCCGCGGTGCTGGCCAGCAATGCCATCGCCACGCTGCGCGTGGCCACCGCGGCGCAGCACGCCGGGCTGGCGCTGGGGCGCGACCTGGGCTTCGTCGGCATCGACGAGACCGACTGGGCCGGGCTGATCGGCCCCGGCCTCACCACCATCGCCCAGCCCACCGACGCGCTGGGCCAGGCCGCCGCGCGCTGCCTGATCGAGCGCCTGCACGGCCTGCAGGAGCCGGCGCGCACGCTGGCGTTACCGGGCACGCTCATCGCCCGCGGCTCGTCGCAGCCGCTAAAGCCTTGATTTTCTTCGGCTCATTTTTCGATAGCGACCCAACCCAGGGTAAATACCAGTAACGCCCTGGTAACCCGCGGTCTTAAACTTTGCGCTGCTGAAACCGGTTTCAACACCATCCCCATGACCTACCAATTCCAGTTTGACCAGGTGCTGGCCGCATGGCCCCAGCTCTTGCACGGCACCTGGATCACGATCCAGCTCTCGCTGACGGCCACGGTGCTGGGCCTGGGGGTGGCCATCGCCTGCGCCTGGGGCAAGACCTCGGGGCCGGGCTGGCTGCGCTTCGTGATCAATGCCTACATCGAGCTGATCCGCAACACGCCCTTCCTGGTGCAGCTGTTTTTCTTCTTCTTCGCGCTGCCGGCCATCGGCCTGCGCTGGACGCCGCACACCGCCGCGCTGGTGGCCATGGTGGTGAACCTGGGCGCCTACGCCACCGAGATCATCCGCGCCGGCATCGAGGCCATCCCCAAGGGCCAGATCGAGGCGGGCCTGGCACTGAACCTCAAGCGCTGGGAGATCTTCCGCTTCATCATCCTCAAGCCCGCGCTCAAGACCATCTACCCGGCGCTGACCAGCCAGTTCATCCTGCTGATGCTGAGCTCGGCCGTGGTCTCGGTGATCTCGGCCGACGACCTGACCTCGGTGGCCGCCAACATCCAGTCCGAGACCTTCCGCAGCTTCGAGGTCTACATCGTCGTCGCCGCGATCTACCTGCTGCTGTCGCTGCTCTTCAACGCGCTGTTCAAGCTGGTCTACCAGGCCTGCCTGAACTACCCCGACCGCCGCTGAACCCGAGGAACAAGACATGCGTACTTTTGGCTGGCCCGAGTTGTGGTTCATCGTGGAAGCGGCGAAGTGGACGCTGGCGCTGTCCGTCATCGCCTTCGCCGGCGGCGCCATCGTCGGCCTGCTGGTGGCGCTGGCGCGCACCGGCGGCAACGCGGTGCTGGCGCGCATCGCCACCGTGTTCACGCAGATCTTCCAGGGCACGCCGCTGCTGCTGCAGCTGTTCCTGGTGTTCTTCGGCGCGCCCATCCTGGGCTTCGAGATCAACCCCTGGATCGCCGCCGCCGCCGCGCTCATCCTCAACAGCGGCGCCTTCCTCGGCGAGATCTGGCGCGGCTGCATCCAGGCCGTGCCGCGCGGCCAGTGGGAGGCCGCCGAGGCGCTGTCGCTGTCGTACTACTGGCGCATGCGTTCGGTGGTGCTGCCCCAGGCGCTGAAGATCGCCGTGCCGCCCACCGTGGGCTACCTGGTGCAGATCATCAAGGGCACCTCGCTGGCGGCCATCATCGGCTTCACCGAGATCACCCGCGCCGGCCAGATCATCAACAACGCCACCTTCCAGCCGCTGATCGTGTTCGGCGTGGTCGGTGCCGTCTACTTCATCCTCTGCTGGCCGCTGTCGCTGTGGGCCGGGCGCCTCGAAAAGCGCCACGCCAAGGCCCTGGCCCGATGATTTCCCCCGTTTTCCGTCCATCCACCTTCAGGAGACACGCATGTTGAACCCCCAACGCCGCCACTTCACCCTCGGCATGGCCGCCCTGGCCGCCGCCGGCCTGCTGCCGGGCCTGGCCTCGGCCCAGACCCTGGCCGACCTGAAGAAGAAGGGCAAGATCACCATCGGCATGCTGGTGGACTTCCCGCCCTACGGCATCATGAGCAGCAGCAACCAGCCCGACGGCTACGACGCCGACGTGGCCAAGCTGCTGGCCAAGGACCTGGGCGTGAACGCCGACATCGTGCCCGTGACCGGCCCCAACCGCATCCCCTTCCTGCTCACCGGCAAGGTGGACATGCTGATCGCCTCGCTGGCCATCACGCCCGAGCGCGCCAAGCAGGTGCTGTTCTCCAAGCCCTACTCGGCCGCTTCCATCGTGCTGTACGGCAATGCCAAGACGCCCATCAAGACCGCCGCCGACCTCAAGGGCCAGCGCGTGGGCGTGGCCCGCGCCTCGACCCAGGACGTGGCCGTGACCAAGGCCGCGCCCGAGGGCACGCAGATCCGCCGCTTCGACGACGACGCCTCGGCCATGCAGGCCCTGCTGTCGGGCCAGGTCGATGCCATCGGCTGCTCGGTGACCGTGGCCGCGCAGATCGCCAAGCGCGCGCCGGCCGGCCAGTTCGAGACCAAGTTCCAGCTGCTGCAGCAGAACATGGCCGTGGCGCTGCGCCCGGGCGAGGACGAGGTGGCCAAGGCCGTCAACGACTTCATCGCGAAGAACACCGCCAACGGCGAGCTGAGCAAGCTCTACCAGAAGTGGCTGGGCGCCCCGCTGCCCAAGCTGGACTGACCGCTGTTTTCCCCGCTGGAGCCCGCATGACCACCCCCACCGCGCAAGAGCCCATCATCCGCCTGCAGGGCGTAGAGAAATGGTACGGCAGCTTCCAGGTGCTGACCGACATCAACCTGGAGGTGCGCGCCGGCGAGCGCATCGTGATCTGCGGGCCCTCGGGCTCGGGCAAGTCCACGATGATCCGCTGCATCAACCGCCTGGAGGCGGTGCAGAAGGGCCGGATCACCGTCGACGGCATCGACCTCACGGCCGGCGGCCACAACGTGGACAGCGTGCGCCAGGAAGTGGGCATGGTGTTCCAGCAGTTCAACCTGTTCCCGCACCTGACCATCCTGCAGAACTGCACGCTGGCGCCGATGCGCTCGCGCGGCCTGTCCAAGGCCGAGGCCGAGGAGCGCGCCATGAAGTACCTGACCCGCGTGCGCATCCCCGACCAGGCGCACAAGTACCCGAGCCAGCTCTCGGGCGGCCAGCAGCAGCGCGTGGCGATCGCGCGCGCGCTGTGCATGTCGCCCAAGATCATGCTGTTCGACGAGCCCACCTCGGCGCTCGACCCCGAGATGGTCAAGGAGGTGCTGGACACCATGATCGGCCTGGCCGAGGACGGCATGACCATGCTCTGCGTGACGCACGAGATGGGCTTCGCCCGCAGCGTGGCCGACCGCGTGATCTTCATGGCCGACGGCAGGATCATCGAGCAGGGCCCGCCGGGCGAGTTCTTCGGCAACCCGCAGCACCCCAAGACGCAGGCCTTCCTGGGCCAGATCCTCAGCAACCACCACGCCTGAGCCGGCGGCACGCCACTCCTCGATTGATAGCTGCCAGCGCTTGACCATCAAGCGCTGGATGCCAATTTGACTGATATATGTCCCTCTCCACCTCCGCCACCCATTCCCCGGCCCTGATCTCGCTGACCTCGTTCGGCGCCGCCGAGGTGCTGCGCCACGGCCAGCCCTGGTTCGCCCACCTGTCGCAGGCCGCCGGCGCCGATGGCGTCGAGGTGCGCGAGGAACTGCTGCGCGATGCCGCGCGCGAGCTGCCCGAGCTGGCCGCCTGGGCGCGCGACGCCGCCATGGAGCTGGTCTACTCGTGCCCGCAGCCGCTGTATGCCGAAGGCGGCACGCTGGCGCTGGCCACGCTGCAGCACGCCATCGCCGCCAGCCACCGGCTCGGCGCCGGCTGGCTCAAGATGTCCATCGGCGGCTTCGGCGCGCCATCGCACGGCTTTGATGCCATCAAGCAAGCGCTGGCCGGCAGCGGCATCACGCTGCTGATCGAGAACGACCAGACCGTGGCCGCCGGCACGCTGCAGGCGCTGGAGCGCTTCTTTGCCCAGGCAGACGCCGCCGGCCTGCCGCTGCCCCTGACCTTCGACATGGGCAACTGGGCCTACCAGGGCGAATGCGCGCTGCAGGCCGCCCAGCGCCTCGGCCCGCGCGTGGGCTACGTGCATGCCAAGGGCGTGCAGCGCCTGCCCGCCAAATGGGTCGCGGTGCCGCTGGCCGAATCGGCCCTGCCCTGGCGCGCCACGCTGCGCGCGCTGCCGGCCGACGTGCCGCGCACCATCGAATACCCGCTGGTCGGCGACGACCTTGAGGCCGTCACCCGCCGCGAACTGCAGATCCTGCGCGATGCCACCGCCCTGCTGGCGTAGCATTGCATTCCCACCCCATGCCCTCCTGATTCCCCATGACCACCGCCGCCAAAACCTTCGATGTCGCCGTCTTCGGCGAAGCCATGCTGCTGCTGATCGCCGACCGCTCCGGCCCGCTGGAGCTGGCCGAGGCCTTCACCAAGCGCATCGCCGGCGCCGAGATCAACGTGGCCACCGGCCTGTCGCGCCTGGGCTTCGACGTGCACTGGGCCAGCCGCCTGGGCGCCGACTCCATGGGCCGCTACCTCGTCAACCAGATGCAGCGCGAAGGCGTGGACTGCGACCACGTGGTGCTGGACGCCGCGCAGCGCACCGGCCTGCAGTTCAAGAGCCGCGTCGATGACGGCAGCGATCCCTTCGTCGAATCGCACCGCAAGGGCTCGGCCGCGAGCCTGATGGCGCCGGCCGACATCGACGAGCCCTGGCTCGCCGGCGCGCGCCACCTGCATGCCACCGGCGTGTTCCCGGCGATCTCCGAGACCGCGCTGGCCACCGCCAAACGCACGCTGCAGATCGCCCGCGCCAGCGGCAGCACCATCTCGTTCGACCCCAACCTGCGCCCCGCGCTGTGGAAGGACGAGGCCACCATGCGCCGCGAACTCAACGCGCTGGCCGCCGGCGCCGACTGGGTGCTGCCCGGCGTGGCCGAAGGCGAGCTGCTGACCGGCCACAAGAGCCCCGAGGCCATCGCGCGCTTCTACCGCGACCAGGGCGCGAGCCTGGTCGTCGTCAAGCTCGGCGCCGAGGGCGCCTACTACGACCACGCCACGCTGGGCTGCGGCCACGTGCCGGGCAGCCCGGTCGAGAAGGTGGTGGACACCGTGGGCGCGGGCGATGCCTTCGCCGTCGGCGTGATCAGCGGCATGCTCGACGGCCTGGCCGTGCCCGACGCCGTCAAGCGCGCCTGCTGGATAGGCGCGCGCCAGGTGCAGGTGCTGGGCGACTCCGAGGGCCTGCCCACCCGCGCCGAGCTGCAGGCCGCTGGCTATTGATCAGGCCGCGCGCAGCGACGGTCCGTACTGCTTGCCACCCCTTCTGCCTGCGCCTGGGGCGGGGCGTTTGCGGGGTGGGCATGCGCGTCGGAGCGCGCATGCTTCGTCATCTGACTCGCCGCGGATGTTCGAACGGAGCGCCCTTGGGCGCGAAGAGAGTTCTGCGGCGCACCCCGCAAACGTCACGCCACAGGTTGCCCCAACGCATGGCGTTGGGGTCGCAGACAGTCGGGGCGTGTTCTTTGCCTACTTTCTTACACGAGTAAGAAAGTAGGTCGCCCGCCGGGGCGAGTCCCGGCCTCTGCACCCCAATCATGAGAGCCATCGCATGAGCCACCAATCCCCCGATTCCCGCCAGCAGGTACTCGTCTTCCGCGAACTGCCCGACGACCTGCTGGCGAAGCTGCAGGCCGCGCACGACGTGACCGTGGCCAACCCGCGCAAGCCCGAACAGCACGCCGCCTTCATGGCCGCGCTGCCCACGGCCGAGGCGCTGATCGGATCGAGCTATCCCATCACCGACGAGCTGCTGGCCCAGGCGCCGCGCCTCAAGCTCATCTCCAGCATCTCGGTGGGTGTGGACAACTACCCGTTGGCCTCGCTTGCGGCGCGCGGCATCGCGCTGTTCCACACGCCCGGCGTGCTGACCGAGACCACGGCCGATACCATCTTCACGCTGGTGCTGGCCACCAGCCGCCGCGTGCTCGAGCTGGCCAGCCTGGTGCGCGAGGGCCGCTGGACGAAGAACATCGGCGAGGAGCTGTTCGGCTGGGACGTGCACCACAAGACCATCGCCATCCTCGGCTTCGGGCGCATCGGCCAGGCCGTGGCGCGGCGTGCGGCGCTGGGCTTCGGCATGCAGGTGCTCTACACCAACACCAGTCCCATTGACGTGCCCGAGCTGCGGGGCCACGCGCGCCAGGTGCCGCTGGCCGAGGCGCTGGCCGGCGCCGACATCGTGGTCAGCACGCTGCCGCTGACGCCCGCCACGCGCCACCTCATCAACGACGCCACGCTGGCGCAGATGCGCCCCGGCGCCTTCTTCATCAATGGTTCGCGCGGCGGCATCGTCGACGAGGCGGCGCTGCTGCGCGCGCTCGACAGCGGCCGGCTGCGCGGCGCCGGGCTCGATGTGTTCGAGCCCGAGCCGCTGCCGCTGGATTCGCCGCTGCGCACGCACCCGCGCGTGACGCCGCTGCCGCACGCCGGCTCGGCCACGCACGAGACGCGCCGCGCCATGGCCGAGATGGCGGTGGACAACCTGCTCGCGGCGCTGCGCGGCGAGCAGGCGGCGGGGGCGTTCGACCTGTCCAGGGTCTAGTCAAAAACAATAGCTGCCAGCGCTTGTTATTCAAGCCATTGCAATACAAAAATATTGCAATGGCTCATCCATCAATCGCCAGCCGCTCACTTTTTCTTCATGACCCCGGCTGCGGCTCGCAGCGCACCTGGTTCATGTAGATCGAGCATTGGTAGCGCTTGCCCTGGAACGTGGCCTGGTAGCGGGTCGATTCGCGCTGGCGCTCGAAGCCGAACACCTGCACATGCGCCTCGGTGCTGCCGAAGTAGGCGGCGGTCTTGTCGGCGATGGCCTGGTCCGACAGCACGGCGTTGGTGCCGATGGGGCCCACCACATCGCAGCCCGGCAGCGCCAGCACCAGGGCGCACAGGGCCGGCAGGCCGGTCAGAAAACGGAGGGGTGTCGCGCGCATGGAGTTTCCCGGGTCGAGTGCATGGCAGATGCGCCAACTGTCGCACAAGCCATGGCCCGCGGGCTGCAAACAAAGGTATCTGCGCGCAACGCCTATGCCGCCTGCGCCATGCCCGCCAGGCGGTGCAGCGCCCAATCCACCCACGCGTCATGCTGCATGGGGCACTCCCGCTGCGGTGGCCGCGGCCTGCCGGCGCGCATGCCAGCGCTGCCAGGCTTTTTCGTGGAAGAAGAAGGCGAAGGCCTGCACAGTCGGCTCCAGCAGGCTGAGCGTGAGCGAGGCGATCAAATTGCCGGTGACGGCATAGGCCACCAGGGCCGCCACGGTGATGTGGATGAGGTAGTAGCTGGCGGTCTTGCTCAGGGTCTGGCGGTTGTTGCGCAGCAGGTTGCGGACGTGGGACATGGCAGGCTTTCCGAAAGGGTGCGGGACAGGCCTTTAATGATGCGCATTCTCATTGTCCACGTCCAATGGATCGTCGCTACGCCGGGCATAGCCAGGCCTTATGGCGCATGCAATGCCGCTATGATGCACGGCAGCCGGGGCAGCCCTGTGAGGGACATGGGCCTGCGGCGGCCGACCCACTGCGCGCACCACACACCTACAACCAGCCATGACCCGGGACCAGCAACGCAGCTACACCGCGCCCTGCCCCGGCTGCGGCGCGCCTGTCGAGTTCGCCAGCGCGCAGTCGGCCTATGCCGTGTGCCCGTACTGCCACAGCGCCATCGTGCGCAATGGCGAGGTGCTCAAGCGCCTGGGCCGCATGGCCGAGATCTTCGAGAACTACAGCCCGCTGAAGATAG
This sequence comes from Comamonas sp., assembly GCA_050282565.1. Classification (GTDB taxonomy): domain Bacteria; phylum Pseudomonadota; class Gammaproteobacteria; order Burkholderiales; family Burkholderiaceae_C; genus Comamonas. The sequence continues at coordinate 1,896 of JBLZYV010000049.1, read as the reverse complement.
GCCAGACCGGCCAGCTCCCGGCCGACGACAGCCAGGGCAGCCCGCAGGGCTTCACGCTGGTGGGCCGGTTGCAGCTCAAGGGCGACACCGGCCTGTGGAACGAGTGGCAGGCGCTGCTGGACGACGGCGAGATCGCGGTGCTGAGCGAGGACAACGGCCAGTTCGTCCTCAGCCGCGAATACAAGAAAGCCGCGCGCAACGTGCCCGGCGCCACGGTGTGGAAGCTGGGCCAGAGCGTGACCATCAGCGAGGTGCGCTACACCGTGGCCAGCGTGGTGCAGGCCCAGCTGATGGCCGCCGAGGGCCAGATGGCGCACCAGCCCGAGCTGGGCAAGCCCTTCACCGTGGTCGAGCTGCGCAACGAGCAGGACGAGCTGCTGTCCATCGACTACAGCGAGGCCGCGCCCGCGATCTACCGCGGCCGGCCGGTGGCGCTGGCCGACCTGAAGATCGCCGGGCTCGACAAGGCCTCGGCCAAGAAGGAGAAGGGCCGCCACTTCAACTGCCCGCAGTGCGCGGCGCGCATCGAGGTCAAGCTGCAGACCACGCAGAGCCTGACCTGCCCGAGCTGCGGCAGCCTGATCGATGTGAGCGGCGGCATCGGCGGCGAGCTGCGCGCGGCGCTGCAGGACGAGCCGGTGGAGCCGCTGATCGCGCTGGGCCGCATCGGCAAGTTTGGCGGCGCCTCGTGGCAGGTGGTGGGCTTCCAGCACCGCATGGGCGTGGAGGCCGGCGACGACGAGCATTTCGGCTGGGACGAGTACCTGCTGTTCCACAAGCACCAGGGCTTCCAGTTCCTGGTGAGCGCCAGCGACGGCTGGAGCCTGGTCAAGGTCATCACCGGCGCCCCCACCTATCAGGCCGGCAAGGCGACCGCCACCTACCAGAAGAAGAAGTACACGCAGCAGTCGGCCTACCGCGCCGAGACCACCTATGTGCTGGGCGAGTTCTACTGGCCCGTGGTGCGCGGCCAGCGCACCGACAATATCGACTTTGCCGCCGGCCAGAACCTGGACCAGCTGCTGTCGCGCGAGGAAGACCGGGGCCGCGAGGTGACCTGGTCGCAGGGCCGCAAGCTGCCGCCCGAGGCGGTGGCCGCGGCCTTCGGCATGATCGACCAGCTGGACAAGTTCCGGAACACCTCGGTGCTCGATGCCTTCAAGGGCAGGCTGGGCGGCAAGCCGCTGTGGATAGGCCTGGTCGTGCTGGCGCTGCTGGTCTTCTGGCTCTGGCCCAAGGGCTGCGACGCCAGCGCCGAGCGCCTGGCCTATGCCAACGACCCGAACTACGTGAGCAAGTGCAGCAGCACCAGCGGCTCGCGCTCGTCGGGCGGGTCCTGGGGCGGCTACAGCTCGGGCGGCAGCCACAAATAGTCAACCAACGAAGGAGTTGCACATGCATATGGATATCGAATGGCTGCGCCCCGCGGCGCTGGTGGGCTCCATCCTGTTCGCGCTGATCGGCGTGGCGGTCTTCTGGATCTGCTTCCTGATCGTGGACAAGATCACGCCGGTGGACATGTGGGCCGAGATCGTCGAGAAGCAGAACCTGGCGCTGGGCGTGGTGGTGGCGGCCATGTGCCTGGGCATCAGCATCATCGTGGCTGCGGCGATCGGGTAGGCATCACTATCAATAAATGAGCATCTGGCGCTTGCTGCATGAGCGCCAGCAACGTATTTCATGGAATTTTCTGCCCCGACCAGCCCGCGCCGCGCCAGCCCGCTGGAGATCGCCATGCTGGCCAGCGTCTTCGTGGTGGCGGCCTGCGGGCTGCTGTACGAGCTGGCCGCGGGCGCGCTGGCCTCGTACCTGCTCGGCGACTCGGTGCTGCAGTTCTCCACCATCATCGGCACCTATCTGTTCGCCATGGGCATTGGCTCGTGGCTGTCGCGCTAC
>JBLZYV010000048.1:31411-33334 GCA_050282565.1 Comamonas sp. | reverse complement strand
CAACCGGAGAGGTTCTGTGCTGCGAAGACCGCTATTCTACACACAATTTTGAGCACCACGCAAGTTCCGCGAAAAAACTTGCAAAAAGACTGCCAAGCCCTCTCCAAGATCGCATAACAACAAAAAAGCGCCTGGACCGCAGTCCAGGCGCTTTTTTGTCACAACCAACCGCAGGGGCCGATCAGATCTTCCACTTCTCCATCAGGCTGGCAGGGCGCAGGGTGTCGTAACCTTCGAACGGCTGATGGATCCAGGGGTTGGTGGCCAGAAACTCCACCGAATAGTCGGGGGTGAACTTGGAGATGCCCTTGGTCCACAGCACAGCGCTGCGCAGCTCAGTGATAGGTGCGTAGTTGGACTTGAGCATCTGGATGACGGCGTTCAAGGTATGACCGGAGTCAGCCAGGTCGTCCACCAGCAGCACGCGGCCTGCGATTTCGCCCTTTGGGGTGGTGATGAAACGAGCGATATCGAGATGCCCCTGCTGGGTACCAGCTTCCGCGCGGTAGGAGCTGGTGGACATGATGGCCAGCGGCTTGTCGAAGATGCGGCTCAGGATATCGCCGGGACGCATTCCTCCACGGGCCAGGCATAGGATGGTGTCGAACTCCCAGCCGGACTGGTGGATCTTGATCGCCAGTTTTTCGATCAGGCCATGGTATTCGTCGTAGCTTACGTACAGGTGCTTGCCGTCTTCAGTCAGCATAAAAAGGTCCTTCTTTCAGCAGAAAGGGTTCAAGGTGTCTATCGATCAAGCCTGGTAGGGATCTTGCATCAGGATCGTGTGATCCCGATCAGGGCTGGTCGAGATGATCGCCACCGGAACGCCAGTGACTTCTGCGATACGCTCCAGATAGTTGCGCGCAGCCTGCGGCAGCTTGGCGTAGTCCACCACACCCACCGTGGAGTCGGTCCAGCCGGGCATGCTTTCATAGATGGGCGTGCAGCGGGCGATCTCGTCGGCTCCCATGGGCAACAAATCGATCGTCTCGCCATCAAGCTCATAACCGATGCACAGCTTGAGTTCCTGCAAGCCGTCCAGCACATCCAGCTTGGTGATGCACAGGCCGGATAGGCCATTGACCTGCGCAGAACGCTTGAGCAAGGCGGCATCGAACCAGCCGCAACGGCGGCTGCGACCGGTGGTCACGCCCTTCTCGGCTCCCACGGTACTCATGTGGTAGCCAGGCGTACCCTCCTTCTCCCAGTCCAGCTCGGTGGGGAATGGACCGCCACCCACACGGGTGCAATACGCCTTGGTGATGCCCAGGACGTAGTGCAGCATGCCGGGGCCCACGCCAGAGCCAGCGGCGGCATTGCCCGCGACACAGTTGCTGGACGTCACATAGGGATAGGTGCCATGGTCCACATCCAGCAAGGTGCCCTGCGCACCTTCGAACAAGAGATTGCCACCCTCCGCATGCAGCTCGTTCAGCTCCTTGGACACATCGGCCATCATGGGCTTGAGCTGCTCGGCATGGCGCATGGCCTCTTCATAGACCGGATCGAACTGCACTTCGCCATTCTTGATATAGGGTTCAAGTGCCGCACCGAAAGCCAGCTTGTCCGATCCCAGGAAGGTCTTGAGCACATGGTTGTGCAGGGCCAACAACTCGCGCAGCTTGGTGGCAAAGCGCTGGGGATCCTTCAGATCCTGCACGCGCAGGGCACGGCGGGCGATCTTGTCTTCGTAGGCGGGGCCGATGCCACGGCCCGTGGTGCCGATCTTCTCGACACCGCTGTTCTCGCGCGCGGCTTCGCGCGCAAGGTCCAGCGCCGCATGGAAAGGCAGGATCAGCGGGCAGGCCTCGCTCACGCGCAGGCGCGAACGGACTTCGACGCCGGCCTTTTCAAGTCCCTGGATTTCCTCGAACAGCTTAGCCGCCGACAGCACCACGCCGTTGCCGATGAAGCACTTGACGC
>JBLZYV010000048.1:29711-31401 GCA_050282565.1 Comamonas sp. | reverse complement strand
GATCACCAAGGTATGGCCGGCGTTGTGGCCGCCCTGGAAGCGCACCACGCCTTGGGCGCGCTCCGTCAGCCAGTCCACCAGCTTGCCCTTGCCTTCGTCACCCCACTGGGTACCCACGACGACAACATTGCGACCTTTGGTAGCTTTCATCTCAATCCCAATCCAAGTACTAATTACCGTTAAATGGCTTGCACGACCCACTGGCCCGCCACTTCGGCAAGCTCACGATCACAGCTGAATTCATCGACTTCATCATCATGGCCCGGCAGTGCGCAGACCACGGTTTCGCCCGACCGGCGCAAGCCTGCGATGGCCAAGCGCAGATCGTCACGATCGAGCCAGGGCGCCCGTATGGCAGCCTTGAGCGGGCGCGGCTGCACCACCGGAACCAACTGCTTCAAGTCCAGGCTGAAGCCCACCGCCGGACGGCTGCGCCCGAACGAGGCACCGACTTCGTCATAGCGCCCGCCACGCACCAGTGCGTCGGTCACGCCTTCGGCATAGACGGCAAAGCGCATACCGCTGTAGTACGAGTAGCCCCGCAGGTCGGCCAGATCGAAAGTAATGGCCGAGGCGTCGATGGACTGAGCCAGACGGCGCAAATCCGCGATCACCGGCGCCATGCCGGCAATGCCGGCAAAGCGCTTTTCCGCCTCGTCCAGCACCGCGATGTCGCCATACAGATCCAGCAAGGCCAGCAAGCCGTCGCGCGCGGCCGCCGGAAAGCCCTGGGTCACGGCGTTCAGCTCCGCCGAGTCCTTGACGGCCAGCGCCGCATGGACGCGCCGCAGCACGGGCAGATCCACCGGCACGCCGGCCAGCAGATGGCGCACGATGCGCACATCAGCGAGATCCACGCTGAAGTCCCCCAAACGCGCCACACGCAGGCATTCTGTGGCCAGCATGATGGACTCGATCTCTGCATCGATGCCGCTATGGCCGTAGATTTCGGCGCCGAACTGCAGCTGCTCGCGCGTCGCATGCGGCCTGTCAGGGCGGGCATGCAGCACCGGGCCGCAGTAGCACAGGCGGGTGACTCCACGGCGGTTGAGTAGGTGGGCGTCTATGCGCGCGACCTGCTGCGTGGTGTCGGGACGGATACCCAGGGTACGGCCGGAGAGCTGGTCCACCAGCTTGAAGGTGAGCAAGTCCAGCGCCTCACCAGAGCCGGAAAGCAGGGAGTCGAGATGCTCCACCAGGGGTGGCATGACGAGCTCGTAGCCGTAACTACATGCTGCATCCAGCAATCCTCGCCGCAATTCTTCGATGTGGCGCGCTTCGGACGGCAGCACATCGGCAATGTGATCCGGAAGGATCCAGGCAGACATGTGAAGGAATGTGAGGCTGTTAAAAACGCGATTCTACAAGCAGAGCTTGCCCCCGGCTCCCACTCGACCAAAAGCCAAGGCCGGGACACCCGCAAAAAAAGCCGCATGGCTTGCACCATGCGGCCCCAGGCAAATCCTTGCCTATCAAGGCTTGGAGCCCGACCCCCTATAGGCCTTGAAGAATTCGGAGGATGCGGGATCCACCACCATGATGTCGCTCTTCTTGTGGAAGCTGGCCTTGTAGGCCTCCAGGCTGCGGTAGAACTGCGCAAACTGCGGGTCCTTGCCAAAAGCCTCGGCATAGACGCGTGCCGCTTCCGCATCGCCCTGGCCCTTGAGGGCCTGCGCATCGCGGTACGCAT
>JBLZYV010000048.1:0-29701 GCA_050282565.1 Comamonas sp. | reverse complement strand
GACTTCGCGCTGGCGGTCGGCATCGGCGCGGATCTTCTCGCCCACGGCGGCACCCGTGGAGCGCAGCTCGTTCGCAACGCGCTTGCGTTCGGCCTCCATGCGGCGGTAGACCGATTCCGTGATGGCTTCCACATAGTCGACCCGCGTGATGCGCACGTCGACGATATCGATGCCCCAGGGCTTGCTACCCTTCACCGAATCCAGCACTTCGCGCTTCACATCGGCCATCAGCTGCTCGCGCTTGACGGAGATGAGGTCCTGCACCGTGCGGCGGTTGACCTCTTCCTGGAAGGCATTGCGCACCACGCGGTTGAGCTGGGTGGCGCCAGCGCTTTCGCTCACGCCCACGTTGCGGATGTATTCCGACGGATCGGTGATGCGCCAGCGCACATACCAGTCGATCACCACACGCTGCTTCTCGGCCGTGAGCATGGACTCGGTGTCGGTGCTGTCCAGCGTGAGCAGGCGCTTGTCGATGTACGAAACGTTCTGCAGCGGCGGCGGCAGCTTGAAGTTCAGCCCCGGCTCGGTGATGACGTCCTTGATCTGCCCCATGGCATAGACCACGCCGAACTGGCGCTGGTCCACCACGAACAGCATGGAACTCGCCAACGCCAGCAACACCAGAACGGTGGATGCGATAAAACCCAATCGATTCACAAGCAACTCCTAGCGAGACTCACGGTCACGGGAACGGGCCGTATCCCGGGCCCGGGATTCATACGAGGGTGCGGGCGCAGTGGCTGCAGCCGCCCCGTTGCCGGCGCTGGACGGGGCAGCATCGCTCCCCGCCGGTGCAGCGGTATTCCCCGACTGCTGCATGATCCTGTCCAGCGGCAGGTACAGCAGATTCGATCCCTGCTTGGAGTCCACCATGACCTTGGTGACGCTGCTGTAGACCTGCTGCATGGTCTCGATGTACATGCGATCCCGCGTGACCGTGGGTGCCTTCTGGTATTCAGCATAGACCGACGAGAAGCGCTGCGCATCACCCTGCGCCTGTGCAACGATGCGCTCCTTGTAGGCAGAGGCTTCCTCCATCAGGCGAGAAGCCGTGCCCTTGGCGCGGGGAATCACCTCGTTGGCATAGGCCTCGGCATCGTTCTTTGCTTTCTCGCGCTCCTGGCCAGCCTTGAGCACGTCGTCGAACGAAGCCTGCACTTGCTCGGGTGGACGCACGCCGCCCTGCTGCAGATTGACGCCGACGATCTCCACACCGATCTTGTAGCGGTCGAGGATGGTCTGCATCAGGGTACGCACGCGCGGCGCGATCTGGTCGCGCTCGTCAGCCAAGGCGGCATCCATCTTCATCTTGCCGACGACTTCGCGCACTGCGGTCTCGGCCACCTGGATCACTGTGTCCTCAGGACGCTTGCTCTCGAACAGCCAGGCCCGCGCATCGCTCAGGCGGTACTGCACCGCGAGCTTGATCTCCACGATGTTTTCATCTTCGGTGAGCATGGCCGACTCGCGCAGGCCAGTGCTCTTGACGATGCTGTCGCGGCCGACATCGGCAGAACGGATCTGCGACACATACACCAATTCATGGCGCTGGATCGGATACGGCAGCCGCCAGTTGATGCCCGCACCCACGGTCTTGTTGTACTTGCCGAACTGCGTGATCACCGCTTGCTGGCCCTCCTGCACGATAAACAGGCCGGTACCCAGCCAGATCAGCACCGCTACGCCGGCCACCATGGCCACGCCCAGGCCGGCGCCCTTGAAGTCCGGCGGCTGGCCACCCGAAGGGGAGCGGCCGCCTCCGCCGCCAAACAGGCCGCCGAGCTTCTTGTTGAAGTCCTGCCACAGCTCATCCAGGTCTGGCGTATTGGCACCGCCCGGGCGGCGGGGACGCTGGTCTGCCGGGGTGGGCGACGGGGATGGCGGGCGCGGAGACTCCGCGCCGGGGCCTTGTTGCCCCTGGCCATCGTTTTTCCCTTCGTCGCCACGCCCCCAGCGCGGATCGTTCAGATTGAACATCCCGCGCATGCCTTGCCCCAGCGGAGCCCATCGAGGAAAACGAAGCTGAAATTTCATTACTGGTGTCTCAATCTACTGAGAGAAAGAAGTGATCGGTATCAAGCAGGCTATTTTGGCAAACTACAGCTGAAGACCGCGTAATTCATCCTCACCCTGAGGGGGCATGGCACGCTCGTTGGACTGCAGCACGACCTGGGTCAGGTGCGCGCGCACGGCATCCAGCCCCAGGCCCTTGGCCGCGCTGACGTAGAACCGCGGTATCTGCACCCCATCCATCTCGAAAGTATCCGCCAGCAGCACCGGCTGCCGCTCTGCTTCAATTGCATCCAGCTTGTTGAATATCAAGACCTGGTCGATGCCATCGGCGCCGATTTCGCGCAGCACCTTCTGCACCTGCTGGATCTGCTCGCGCCAGCCTTCGTTCGATGCATCCACCACATGCAGCAGCAGATCGGCATCCACGGCCTCCTGCAGGGTCGCCTCGAAGGCGCTGACCAGGCCGTGCGGCAAGTCGCGGATGAAACCCACGGTGTCCGACAGCGAGACCGATGCACCCGCACCCTCCAGGTACATCTGGCGGGTGGTCGTATCGAGCGTGGCGAACAGCTGGTCGGCCGCATAGGCCCGCGCCTTGACCAGCGCGTTGAACAGCGTGGACTTGCCGGCGTTGGTATAGCCCACGAGCGAGACATTGAAGGTATCTCGCCGCTCGCGCTGGCGCCGCTGCGTTGCGCGCTGCTTCTTGACCTTGGACAGCCGGTCCTTGGTGCGCTTGATCGCATCGTTGATCATGCGCCGGTCCAGCTCGATCTGCGTCTCGCCCGGGCCGCCGCGCGTGCCGATGCCGCCGCGCTGGCGCTCCAAATGTGACCAGCGGCGCACCAGGCGCGTGCTCAAATACTGCAGGCGCGCCAGCTCGACCTGCAGCTTGCCCTCGTGGCTGCGCGCGCGCTGGCCGAAGATTTCCAGGATGAGCAGCGTCCGGTCGTTGACCGGCATCTGCAGGTGGCGCTCCAGGTTGCGCTGCTGCGCCGGGCTCAGTGCCTGGTCGAACAGCACCTCCTGGGCGCCGAAGGTCTGGGCCAGCAGGCGGATTTCATCGGCCTTGCCACTGCCCACGAACAGCGCCGCATCGGGCACCTTGCGCTTGCAGGTGAGCCGGGCCACAGGCCGCAAACCGGCCGTTTCGGCCAGCATGCCCAGTTCTTCCAGCTCGGAATCGAAGTGCGGAAAACCAAAATCCACCCCAATCAGGATGACCGGGGTGGATTTCTTGTCGTTGTTTACTTGTTGAAGCGTCAATTTATTGCGATCCAGAGGTGCGATGCACGTCTGTTCGCACGTCTGAGCTTAGTAGGTTCAGGCCGACGCGTCGGCGTCGGAATTGTCAGCGGTGGAGAAGTTCACCGCACGTCCTGGGACGATGGTCGAGATCGCGTGCTTGTAGACCATTTGCGTCACGGTGTTGCGCAGCAGCACCACGTACTGGTCAAACGACTCGATCTGGCCTTGCAGCTTGATGCCATTGACCAAGTAAATGGACACCGGCACATGCTCGCGGCGCAGCGCGTTCAGGAAGGGATCTTGCAAAAGTTGGCCTTTGTTGCTCACGATATTTTCTCCGTGTTCTAGAGGTAGTTGTTGTAAATCGTCACCTTACCACAGGCAACTGCCATCGGATTTCCAAAGGGCTTTAATCCGGTAAATTTCTGGTGACAGGCCTGTGCCACGCAGGCCATTAGCTATCGTCTTTGTCGGCGTACGGGTTGTGCGAGGTCTTGAACTCGATGCGCAGCGGCGTGCCCACCAGGTTGAATTCCTTGCGGAAGCGCCCTTCCAGGAAGCGCTTGTACGCATCGGTCACATGCTCCAGCGAGTTGCCGTGGACCACGATGACCGGCGGGTTCATGCCGCCCTGGTGCGCATAGCGCAGCTTGGGGCGGTAGGCGCCGACCTTCTTCGGCGTCTGGTACTGCACTGCTTCGAGCAGCAGGCGCGTGAGCACCGGCGTGGGCATCTTGCAGGTGGCCGCCTTGTGGGCCTGCACGATGGAGTTCCACAGCGGGCCCAGGCCCTGGCGCTTCTTGGCGGAGATGAAGTGCAGCGGCGCGAACTTCAGGAACGACAGCCGCAGCTCGATCGAGCGCTCGAGCATCTGGCGGCCGTAGTCGTCCAGCGCATCCCACTTGTTGATGCCGATGACCACCGCGCGGCCGCTCTCCAGGATGAAGCCCGCGATGTGCGCGTCCTGGTCGGTCACGCCCTGGGTGGCGTCCAGCAGCAGCACGACCACGTTCGCGGACTCGATGGCCTGCAGGGTCTTGACCACCGAGAATTTCTCGATCGCCTCGAACACTTTGCCCTTGCGCCGCAGACCAGCGGTGTCGATCAGCTCGAAGCGCTCGCCGTTCTTCTCGAACGGCACCGAGATCGCATCGCGCGTGGTGCCGGCCAGGTCGAAGGCGATCAGGCGCTCTTCGCCCAACCAGGTGTTGATCAGCGTGGACTTGCCGACGTTCGGCCGCCCGGCCACCGCCAGGCGGATCGCGCCGGTTTCTGCCTCGGGTTCGTCGTCGTCCTCGGGAGGCGGGGGCAGCAGGCCCAGCGCCATGTCCACGATGCCGCGAACGCCCTGCCCGTGCGCCGCGGACACCGGCTGCACCTCGCCCAGGCCCAGCTCGTAGAACTCGGCCAGTTGTGCCCCGTCCTTCATGCCCTCGGCCTTGTTGGCGATGAGCAGGCAGGGCTTGCCCAGGCGGCGCAGGTAGTTGGCGATGTCGTGGTCCTGGGCGGACAGGCCCAGGCGCGCATCGACGACGAACACGACCACGTCGGCCTCGGCCACGGCCTGCTGCGTCTGCTTGGCCATCTCCTTGAAGATGCCGCTGCCCGCATCAGGCTCGAAGCCGCCGGTGTCGATCACGATGTACTCGCGCCGCCCCTGCCGGCCCTGGCCGTAGTGGCGGTCACGCGTCAGCCCGGCATAGTCGGCCACGATCGCATCGCGCGACTTGGTCAGGCGGTTGAAGAGCGTGGATTTGCCCACGTTGGGCCGCCCCACCAGGGCAATCACAGGTTTCATCACGGGTCAGTCCTATCTATGGACTATCAAAAAATATAGCTGCTTGCGCTTGATACATAAGCGCTAGCAGCCAATTTCATTCAAAAATCTTTATTCCGGCTTGAAGCCGTATACCGCGCCGTTGTTGGTCTGTACCAGCAGCGTGTTGCCGGCGACCACCGGCGCGACGGAGATGCCGGAGCTGTCGGTGCCGAAGCGGTTGAGCGGCGAGCCATCCTTCACGGCCAGCATGTGAACCGTGCCGGTCTCGTCGCCGAAGACCACCGATCGGCCCAGCACCAGCGGCTGGCTCAGCTTGCGGTAGCGCAGCCGGTTGCTGGTCCACTGCACGCTGCCGGTGTCGCGGCGCCAGGCGGTGATCACGCCGTTGGCGTCGGCGCCCACCACCACATCCGCGTTGCCGCCAATGCCGTGGATGCCTTCGGCCTTGACGGTCCACTGCAGCCGCGCCGAATCCATGTCCACGCAGCCGACGGCCATCTGGTAGGCGCGCGAGCAGAAGCTGCTGCCCACGCGCGACACGCCGCCGACCAGCTCCACCAGGCGCTCCACGTCGTTGGTGCCGCGGGCACTGGCGATCGGCACTTCCCAGCGCACACTGCCGCTGTTCGGGTCCACCGCCATGAAGCGGCCGGACACGCCGGCAACCAGGGTGTCCTGGTAGGCGGTCAGCACGCCGCTCTCGCGCAGCACCAGCGCATCGCCGGTCTTGGCCTGCGCCCACAGCGGCTCGCCGGAGGCGGCGTCGTAGGCGGAGATCGAACGGTCGGCAGACAGCACGAAGACGCGCTTGCCGGCCACCAGCGGCGCGGTGTAGACGCGGCTGGCCAGGCGCTTGCGCCAGGCCTCGCGTCCGCCTTTCAGCGCCACCAGGTAGCCGCCGTCGGTGACCACGGCAGCCCATTCGCCGTCGCTGCCCACGCCCGCGGCCAGCCGCTGGCCCACGCTCGCGCGCCACAGCTCGGCACCGGTGTCGGCATTGAACGCGGCGAGCTGCCCATCGGCTGAGCCGGCGGTGACGGTGTTGCCCGTCACGTTCAGCACCAGCGTGGGGTTGGCCTTGGCCACCGGACGCTGCCAGGCCTGCTTGACATCCAGCAGCGCCACATTGGGTTCGAGCTGCGCCGGCTTGCGGGTGTCGGACGAAAACAGCGAGCAGCCGGCCAATGCCGCCACGACACTCGCCATGGCAGCGGCCGTCATGGTCCGCTTGAAGGCTGCCGCCGTGCGGGAAGCCTGGATTGATGTGCTGTCCATCATGTGCTCGCGCCTTTTCACTTCACGTCTTCACCCAATGCGTTCAGCTTCACGCTGACCACATTGCGGTATTCCTGGCCCGGCTCCGCCTTCTGGTAGGCGGTGCGGTAGGACTCGATGGCCTTCTGCGGCTCGTTCTTCAGCAGGTAGATGTCGCCCTTGCGGTCGGCCACCAGCGCATCGAACTCGGTGGGCATCTTCTGCTCGAGCTGCTTGAGTGCCTCGTCATAGGCCTTGCCGTCCATCAGCAGCGCCGCCAGGCGCAGCCGCGCCACGGCCTTCAGGCCATCGTCGGAGGCATTCTCGGCCACCCAGGTCAGCGCGCTCTTGGCGTCGTCGGCATTGCCCTTGTCGCTGGCGGCTTTGGCGACCAGCAGGCCAGCCTGCGCGGCCTGGATGGTGCCGCCGTAGTTGCCGCGCAGGTCGGAGAAGGCCTGGTCGATGCGGGCCTTGTCGCCGGCGTTGACCGCCGACTCGACCGCCGTGACCAGCGCCGAGGACTGCCCCGCCTGGCGGTTCTGCCAGTACTGGTAGCCGTTCCACACCGCAAAGCCGCCGAGCACGATCACCAGCACCGAGGTGATCAGGTTGCCCCACTTGTTCCAGAAATGCTTGAGCTGGTCTAGCTGTTCCTGTTCTTCCAAATCGAGATGACTGGCCATAGCTTGATTTCTTCTAAGGTATTAAACGATCACGACTGCAGCTCGGCTGCCCATTGCGCCACCGCGTCGAGCGCACGCTCGGACTGCGCGCCTGCGCCGTCGCGCAGCTGCTTGACGGTGACTGCGTTGCGCGCCAGCTCGTCGGCGCCAAACACCAGAGCATACCTTGCGCCGCTGGCGTCGGCCTTTTTGAATTGTGACTTCATGCTGCCCGCGCCCTCGGCGCCGCCCGCGTGCTGCACCACGCGCAGCCCCTGGGCGCGCAGCGCTTCCAGCAGCGTGATGACGGGCGCCAGCGGCGTGCCCGGCGGCACCACGGCGTAGGCATCGGGTTCGGCCGACGGCATGGGCAGCTCCAGCTCCTGCGCCAGCAGCAGCAGGCGCTCGATGCCCAGGCCGAAGCCCACGGCCGGCGCGCTCTTGCCGCCGAGCTGCTCGATCAGGCCGTCGTAGCGGCCGCCGCCGCAGACCGTGCCCTGCGAGCCGAGCTGGTCCGTGACCCACTCGAACACCGTGAGGTTGTAGTAGTCCATGCCGCGCACCAGGCGCGGGTTGATGCGGTAGGCCAGGCCCACGGCGTCCAGCACCGAGCGCACCGCGTCGAAGTGCGCGCGCGATTCGGCGCCGAGGAAGTCCATCAGCTGCGGCGCCTGCTCGATCAGCGCCTGCATGGCGGGGTTCTTGCTGTCGAGGATGCGCAGCGGGTTGCTGTGCAGGCGGCGGCGGGCGTCTTCGTCAAGCTGGTCGGCGTGCTGCTCGAAGTAGCGGATCAGCGCCTCGCGGTGCTCGCGGCGCTCGGCCGGCTGGCCCAGGCTGTTGAGCTCGAGCCGCACATGCTGGCCCTCGACCAGGCCCAGCTCGCGCCACAGCGCGCGCGCCACGAGGATCATCTCGGCGTCCACGTCGGGGCCGGCAAAGCCCAGCGCTTCCACGTCGAGCTGGTGGAACTGGCGGTAGCGGCCCTTCTGCGGGCGCTCGTGGCGGAACATGGGGCCCTGCGTCCATATCCGCAGCGGGCCGTTGTAGAGCGCGTTGTGCTCGACCATGGCGCGCACGATGCCGGCAGTGGCCTCGGGCCGCAGCGTGAGCCGGTCGCCGTTCATCGAGTCGGTGAAGGAGTACATCTCCTTCTCGACGATGTCGGTCACCTCGCCCAGGCCGCGCACGAACAGCGCCGTCGGCTCGACGATGGGCGTGAGCAGGTACTGGTAGCCGTAGCTGGCCAGCACCTTGCGCACCGCCGCCTCGAACCACTGCCAGCGCGCCGCGGTGGGCAGCTTCTCGGTGCGCGGCACCGATGCCGGGAGGATGTCGTTCATGCCCTTGACGGCAGTGAGCTTGGCGGGTTTGGCCGCGGAAGTCGGAGAACTGGTCACAATAGTTTTTTGAATCAAATCAGCCTCCAGCGCTTACTACACAAGCGCCAGCAGCTATGGTTTTTATCAGATCTGCTTGCCGCCGAAACGGCGCTCCACATAGTTTTCCACGATCTGGTGGAATTCCTGGGCGATGCGCTCGCCGCGCAGGGTCAGGGCCTTCTCGCCGTCGATGAACACCGGCGCCGCCGGGGATTCGCCGGTGCCCGGCAGGCTGATGCCGATGTCGGCATGCTTGCTCTCGCCGGGGCCGTTGACGATGCAGCCCATCACCGCGACCTTCATGCGCTCGACGCCGGGGTACTTCACGCGCCACACCGGCATCTGCGAACGCAGGTGGTCGTCGATCTGCTTGGCCAGCTCCTGGAAGGTGGTGCTGGTGGTGCGGCCGCAGCCGGGGCAGGCGGTAACGCTGGGCACGAACGAGCGCATGCCCAGGGCCTGCAGGATCTCGCTGGCCACCACGACCTCTTGCGTGCGCGCCTCGCCAGGCTGCGGCGTGAGCGATACGCGGATGGTGTCGCCAATGCCCTCCTGCAGCAGCACGGCCAGCGCGGCGGCCGATGCCACCGTGCCCTTGGTGGCCATGCCGGCCTCGGTCAGCCCCAGGTGCAACGCATAGTCGCAGCGCGCGGCCAGGCCGCGGTAGACCGAGATCAGGTCCTGCACGCCGCTGACCTTGCATGACAGGATGATCTGGTTGCCCGACAGCCCCATCTCCTCGGCGCGCTGCGCAGACGACACGGCCGACGCGATCAGCGCCTCGTACATCACCTGGCGCGGGTCCCAGGGCGCGGCGCGGCGCGTGTTCTCGTCCATCAGCGCGGCCAGCAGTTCCTGGTCCAAACTGCCCCAGTTCACGCCGATGCGCACGGCCTTGTCCCAGCGGATCGCGGCCTCGATCATCTGGCCGAACTGTTTGTCTTTCTTGTCGCCCTTGCCCACGTTGCCGGGGTTGATGCGGTACTTGGACAGCGCCTGCGCGCAGTCGGGAAACTCGGTCAGCAGGCGGTGGCCGTTGTAATGGAAGTCGCCCACCAGCGGCACGTTCTCACCCATGCGGTCGAGCTGCTCACGGATGTAGGGCACGGCCTGCGCGGCCTCGGGCGTGTTGACGGTGATGCGCACCATCTCCGAGCCCGCCTGGGCCAGCTCCCGCACCTGGATCGCCGTCTCGATGGCATCGACGGTGTCGGTGTTGGTCATCGACTGGATGCGCACCGGCGCATCGCCGCCCACCGTGACGACGCGGTCGCCCCAGACCACCCGCGCCTGGCGGGTCGTGTGCGGCGCGGGGGCGGCCATCGCCACCGGAGCCTGATTGCTGCTTGCTTGCTGCACTGCTACTTCACCTCGAAACGTGCAATGGTGCCCTTGCCGACGATGGCAGCCAGATCCAGCGGCTCGCCATGCACCTGCACCTCGACACCACCCTTGGCATTGCCGATCACGACGCGCCAGGGCGGCGTGCCGGTGATTTCCTGCTCCTGCCCGGCCTTCAGGGTCTTCTCGAAGACCACCTTGCCCTTGATTTCCTTGACCTGCACCCAGGTGTCCTGCGTGACGCGAACCTTGAGCGGGGCCGCCGCCGGCGCCGGGGCCAGCGCCGTGGTCAGCGCCAGATCCTGGGGCGCTGCGGTAGCAGCGGGCGTGGCCGCGCCATCGGCCGGCACGACCGCCACCGGGGCAGGCGCCACAGGCGCCGTAGCCTCGGGCGCTGCCGGCTCGGATGCAGCCGCTACGGTGTGCGCGCTCCACCAATCCTGCAGCTGGGGATAGAAAAGCGCCAGCACGGCAGCCAGCAGCAGCACGCCGACCAGCCCCAGCCAGTACCAGGTGGGCCGCGATGCCGAGGTATCGAGCCGGGCCACCCGAGACTGCGGCATCTTGGCCTGCAGCGGCTGCTTGGCCGCCATCAGCGACTGGACCCGGCTTTGCGGCAGCTTGGCCAGGATGGGCGCAGCCTCCAGCCCCAGTGCGCGGCAGGCGGCAGACGCCAGGCCGCGGGCGAACACGATATCGGGCAAGGCCGCCCAGTCGTCGCGCTCCAGCGCCTCCAGCTTGGCGGGAGCCACTTTCAGGCTCGCAGCCAGCGCCGCGAGCTGCACGCCGTAGGCCTCGCGCGCCGCGCGCAGCATGGCGCCCGCCGAACTGCCCTGGTCCACCGCTGCCTCGGCAGCATCGCTGCCGGCATTTTCAACGCCATCGGGTTGAATCAAGTCTCGCCTCCGTTTGCATACCGTGCCCACTCCTTGGAGTCGGGAAAGCGCTTCTGCAACTGGCCGGCCAGCTGGCGCATGGCCATCCGGTCGCCCAGCGCGCGTTCCACCTGGATGCCCAGGTACAGGGACTCCGAGTTGGCCAATTCGCTGTTATTAAGGCGCCGAATGTAGAACTGCGCCCGTTTTTGATCGCCGCGCTGGTGCAGCAGCTTGGCCAGGTTGTACGACACGACCGGATTGCCCGCGTCGTATTCGTAGGATTTGAACAAGGCCGCCTCGGCCTGCTGCGGCTTGCCCGCCGCCGCATAGCACAGGCCCTGGGCCATCAGGGTCTTGCCCTGCTGGTAGTAATGCCGTTGCACCAAGGCCTGGCCGAACTGCTGGTCGGCCGCATCGAACTTCTTTTCCTGGCACAGCAGCCAGCCGTAGTTGTGCATGACGTTGGCGTCGGCGGGCTTGAGCGCCAGTGCCCGGCGGAAGCTCTCGTCGGCGCTGTCGGCATCGCCCAGCTGCATGTAGATCAGCCCGCGCATATTGTGCGCATCGCCGTTCGACGGATCGATGAGCAGCACCTGCTTGATCTCATCGAGCGCAATGGTGGGCTTGCCGGACTGGAAATAGCTCGCGGCCAGTTCCAGGCGGATGCGTGCGCGGCGGTGCAGATCGGTTTCGTCGGCAGAGACCCCCACGGTCTCGGCATCGTCCCGCCTAGCAGGTGCGGCGCAGCCGGCAAGCTGGGTGGCCAGCACGGCGGCCAATGCCATGGCATATGCCATGCCGCGCCCCGCTCGCGAGTATGTGCCCGATACCCGTGCCATGCTGCCTCCCCTCATCGGTGTGTGGACCCGCGCCGTCAGGGCAACTGGGCCAGGGGGATCACGCGCGCACGCGCCATCCGCTCGGCGACACGGGTGCGATCCTTGACATCGCCCGCCAGTTGCCCGCATGCCGCATCGATGTCATCGCCGCGCGTCTTGCGCACGGTCGTGACGATGCCCGCGTCGGACAAGATGCGCGCGAACTCCGTCACGCGCGCCGCGGGGGATCGTAACAGACCGGAGGCCGGGAAAGGGTTGAACGGAATCAGGTTGAACTTGCACCAGGCGCCGTCGCGGCCAGCATGGGCACGCACCAGCGCTATCAATTCCTTGGCATGCGCGGGCTGGTCGTTCACGCCGTCGAGCATGCAGTACTCGAAGGTGATGAAGTCGCGCGGCGCAAACTCCAGGTAGCGCTTGCAGGCCTGCATCAGCTCATCGAGCGGGTATTTCTTGTTCAGCGGCACCAGGCCGTCGCGCAGGGCATCGTTGGGCGCATGCAGCGACACCGCCAGCGCCACGGGACTGTCCTGCGACAGGCGGTCCATCATCGGCACCACGCCGGAGGTGGACACCGTGAGCCGGCGCCGCGACAGGCCGTAGCCATGGTCGTCCAGCATGGTGCGCAGCGCGGGCACCAGGGCCGAGTAGTTCTGCAGCGGCTCGCCCATGCCCATCATCACCACGTTGGTGATCACGCGCTGGTCGGTGCCGAGGCGCTTGCGCAGCGCATGCTCGGCATACCAGAGCTGGGCGATGATCTCGCCGGTGGACAGGTTGCGGCTGAAACCCTGGTGGCCGGTGGAGCAGAAACGGCAGCCCACCGCGCAGCCCGCCTGGGACGACACGCACAGCGTGCCCCGGTCGGACTCGGGAATGAATACGGTTTCGACGGCGTTGCCGTCACCCACGTCGAACAGCCATTTGACGGTGCCGTCGGAAGACACATGCTCCGAGACCACCGGCAGGGCCGTGACATGGCAATCGTGTTTGAGTTTTTCGCGCAGCGACTTGGCCAGATCGCTCATCTGGTCGAAGTCCGAAGCGCCGCGCTGGTGGATCCAGCGGAAAAGCTGTGTGGCCCGGAAACGCTTCTCCCCCAGCCGCTCGCAGAAAGCGGTCAAACCAGCCAAATCCAGGTCGAGCAAGTTGGTGGTCATGGGAGTCGTAGGGCCTTTGAAACAGGCTCCCCACGGCACGCGCCGCGGGGAACGGAGGGGATTAACGCGAGTAGACGTTCATGCCGGGGAAGAAGAAAGCCACTTCCACGGCTGCGGTTTCAGCGGCGTCGGAGCCGTGCACGGCGTTGGCGTCGATGCTGTCGGCGAAGTCAGCGCGGATCGTGCCCTTGTCAGCCTTCTTCGGGTCGGTAGCGCCCATCAGCTCGCGGTTCTTCAGAATCGCGTTCTCGCCTTCCAGGGCCTGGATCATCACGGGGCCGGAGATCATGAAGTCCACCAGGTCCTTGAAGAAGGGGCGGGCAGCGTGCACAGCGTAGAACTGCTCGGCTTCCAGGCGCGACAGGTGGGCCATCTTGGCAGCCACGACCTTCAAGCCGGCGGCTTCAAAACGGGCGTAGATCTGGCCGATCACATTCTTGGCGACTGCGTCGGGCTTGATGATGGAGAGGGTGCGTTCGATAGCCATTTTTGATTTCCTTTTCAGTGAATTTTTGCGAATCAAGCAAACTTTTGATTGTACTTTGCCTGGGTGACCCCGGCGTGAAGCCGGGACTTAGCGGCTGCCGAGGTTAACGGCCACCGCGGCGAAAGCCACCGCCTCCGCCACCACCCTTGCGCTGTCCCTGCCGTTGCGCCTGGCGCTGGCGCGTCAGGCTGTCCTGGCCGATGTAGCCCAGCGAGGTCTTCATCGGATCGGGCTGGCTACCGCCCGGCTCGGCACGCGAACGCCCACCGGATGCGCCACGGCCCTTGCCGCCGCCACCGGCATTGCCGCCCATGTTGCGCGCCGGCCGGCCAAAGTTGTTGCCCCCGCCACCGCCGCGGCGGTCCTGCGGACCACGCGGCTGGCGCGGATTCATGCCGGCGGCCGCCGACAGCGCCTCGATGTCGCGCTGGTCCAGCTCCAGCCAGGCTCCGCGCTTGAGGCCGCGCGGCAGCACCATGGCGCCATAGCGGATGCGGATCAATCGGCTCACGGCATGGCCCACCGACTCGAACATGCGGCGCACTTCGCGGTTGCGGCCTTCCGAGATGGTGACGCGGTACCAGCAGTTGGCGCCTTCGCCGCCGCCATCGTCGATGGAGCCGAAGCTCGCCACGCCGTCCTCGAGGTTGACGCCGGACAGCAGCAATTGCTTTTCCTCGGTGCTCAGCGCGCCCAGCACGCGCACCGCATATTCGCGCTCCAGGCCGAAGCGCGGGTGCATCAGGTTGTTGGCCAGCTCACCCGAGCTGGTGAACAGCAGCAGGCCTTCGGTGTTCAGGTCCAGGCGGCCGATGGACTGCCACTTGCCATGGGCCAGGCGCGGCAGCTTGCGGAACACGGTGGGCCGGTTCTGCGGATCGTCGTGCGTCACCACTTCGCCCACGGGCTTGTGGTAGGCAATGACGCGCGCCGGCGGCGGATCGATGCGGAAATGGATGGGCTTGCCATTGACGCGGATCTTGTCGCCGTACTGGATGCGCTGGCCGATGTGCGCGGGCTCGTTGTTGACGGAGATGCGCCCTTCCAGGATCAGCTGCTCCATCTCGAGGCGCGAGCCCATGCCGGCCTGCGCCAGCACCTTGTGCAACTTGGGCGTTTCCACCTGCGGCAGCAGCACGCGCTTCTTCGGCAGGGCCAGGTCCTGCTCTTCGGCCGCATCGAGCACGCCGGACACCACGTCCTCGAAGCCGTAGCCATCCCGGTCGTCGGCGCGACGGCGTCCACCGCGCTCGCGCTGGGGCTCCTGCCCCGGTGCAGCGGCGGCATCGCCATCCATACCCTCGGCATCGCGCGGGCGGGCCGGATCGCGGTCGCGGAAGCGCCGGGCACGCGCCGGGTAGCGGCTCACGCGCTGCTCGCCATCGCGGCGGGGGCGTGCGGGCTGCTCGGCAGCATCGCCTGCCTCACTTGCTTCGGATTCGGAAACAGCGGGCATGGTCTCGGACTGCGCAGCCTCGACCTCGGGGGCTGGCATCGGCTCGGCCGGTGCCGCATCGCCCTCGGGCGGCTGCGCTTCGGCGCGCACGCGCTTGCGGGCAGGCGCACGCTTGGCGGGCTTCTTGGCGGCCGGCGCATCGGCGGGGCTGGCGTTCGCAACGCCTTCTGGCGAGGCCTCTTGCATGTCTTGGTCGTTCATGTTGGATCTGTGGTGTTTTCTGTCTCGGCCAGGTCGGACGCCTCTGCGCCGCCCTGCTCCAGCGGGAGGGCCAGTGGCCCTCCTTCGTTTATGTCATTTTGGCCTTTAGCGCTTACTGCATCAGCGCCAGCAGCTATGTTTTTTGCATCCTCTGGCGCAGCGCCATCGAGTTGCAGCGTTTCGAAGATATCGGACTGCTGCGCATCGCCGCCCATCTCGGGCAACTGGTCCAGCGACTGCAGGCCCAGGTCGTCCAGGAACTGGCGCGTGGTGGCCAGCAACGCCGGACGCCCCACCGTCTCGCGGTAGCCGATCACCTCGACCCAGCCCCGGTCCTCCAGCTGCTTGATGGTCAGGCTGTTGACCGTGACGCCGCGGATGTCCTCGATGTCCCCCCGCGTCACCGGCTGGCGGTAGGCGATGATGGCTAGCGTCTCCAGCGTTGCCCGCGTGTACTTGGGCGGCTTCTCGGGGTGCAGGCGATCGAGGAACTCGCGCATCTCCGGCCGGCTCTGAAAGCGCCAGCCCGAGGCCACCTGCACCAGCTCCACGCCCCGGTGCGTCCACTCCAGCTGCAGCTCCTGCAGCAAAACCTTGACAGTATCCGAGCCCAGCTCGTCCGCGAACAGCGTGCGCAACTCACGCACCGTCACGGGCTGCGACGCACAGATCAATGCGGTTTCCAAAACCCTTTTGGCTTCTATCGTCTGCATGGTTCAAATCCCACCGAGCCCCTGTCCGCAAAAGGCGCAGGAGCTGCAGTGCAAGGATTTCAGTCTAGTGGGCAGCCGCTATCGGGCTTGCGGAGAATGGAGGCCGCGCCAAGAAAGCTGGACACGCGGCCGGCTCGGGGGCCAATGGCTACGGATTATAGCTGATGCCCCATTCGCGCAGGGCTGCGGCCATGTCCGGCGGCAGCGGCGCGTGGAACTCCATGTCGCGGCCCGTCACCGGATGCACGAAGGCCAGCCGGGTCGCATGCAGCGCCTGGCGCCGCATGCCGGCCGCCGGCGCGCCGCCGTAGAGCTCGTCGGCCACGAGCGGGTGGCGCAGCGCCGCCATGTGCACGCGGATCTGGTGGGTGCGCCCGGTGTGCAGACTGCAATGCACCAGGCAGCCCTTCGCGTCGCCCTGCCCGCCGTTCACCAGCAGGCGGATGTCGGTGCGCGCGGGCTTGCCGGGGTTCAGGTTCAGATCGACCGCCGCCATGCGCAGGCGGTTCTTCGGGTCGCGCCCTATGGGCAGCTCCACGGTGCGTGGGCTCGCGCCATGCCAGGCGCCGTGGGCCAGTGCCAGGTAGTTGCGGTGCACCTCGCGGGCGGCGATCAGCTTGACCAGCGCGTCCATGGTGCCGCGCTGGCGCGCCACCACCATCAGGCCGCTGGTGTCCTTGTCGAGCCGATGCACGATGCCCGCGCGCGGCAGCGTTGCGGCCTGCGGGTCATGGGCCAGCAGGCCGTTGAGCAAGGTTCCGCTCCAGTTGCCGGGCGCCGGGTGCACCACCAGGCCGGCCGGCTTGTTCACGACCAGCAGGTGCTCGTCCTGGTAGACGATATCGAGCGCCATGGCCTGCGGCAGAAAGGCCTGGCTCTGCTGGGTGGGCACCAGCTCCACCAGCACCGCGTCGCCCGCGCGCACCTTGGTGCTGGCCTTGAGCTTGCGGGCGCCGTTGACGGCGACCGCGCCCTGCTCCAGCAACTGCTGCAGGTAGCTGCGCGAGAACTCCGGCACCCACAGCGCCAGCGCCTTGTCCAGCCGCAGGCCATGCGCCTCGGCCGCGGCCACCACCTGCCGCGTCTCGATGTCCTGCGCGCTCAGGTCGGCCTGGGTGTCCTCGGCGTCCTCAGAAACGACAAGGCCGATGCAGCCAGGCTGCATCGGCTCAGGGGTTGGGGATGGCATCAGCGCGAAGGCAGGTAGCGTGCCGGGTCCACCGGCTTGCCCTGGCGGCGGATCTCGAAGTGCAGCTTCACGCGGTCGGCGTCGGAGCTGCCCATCTCGGCGATCTTCTGGCCCTTGCGCACCACCTGGTCGTCCTTGACCAGCAGCGCCTGGTTGTGGGCGTAGGCCGTCAGGAAGGTGTTGTTGTGCTTGATCAGGATCAGGTTGCCGTAGCCGCGCAGGCCCGCACCGGCATAGATCACCCGGCCGTCGGCCGCCGCAACCACCGGATCGCCCGCCTTGCCGGCGATGTCCAGGCCCTTGTTGCGCGACTCGTCAAAGCCGGCGATCAGGCTACCGGGCGAGGGCCAGATGAAGCCCAGGTTGTCCGATGCGGACGCCGGCGTCTCGGGCGCACTCGGCGCCGGGGTGCTGGGCGCCGGCGCGGTGGCGGCCGAGCCGGTCACGGCAGGCGCTGCCGGCGCGGTTGCCACCGCGGCAGGCGGTGGGGCCGAGCCGGCCGGCGGCACCACTCGCAGCACCTGGCCCACCTCGATCACGTTCGGGTTCTCGAGGTTGCTCCAGCGGGCGATGTCGCGCCAGTTCTGGCCATGGTCGGTGGCGATGCGCATCAGCGTCTCGCCGGGTTTGACGGTGTAGTAGCCGGGCTTGCCGGCGTTCTCGGCGCCCGGCAGCGTGGCCGGGTCCACCTTCGGCGGCGTGGTGGGGGCAGTCGCTGTGCTGCCGTTCTGCCCCACGGACGACCCACGGTCTTCCACGGGAGCGCGGTTGAGCGACGTGCTGCCACAGCCGGCCAGCACCGCAGCCACCAACACACCAGCCCCCCAGGTTAAAAGACCTCGCGAATCCAACATAACTCCATCCTTTTTCAGGGTCCCCCGCACTGTTTCGCCAGTACGGGTAAACCTCAACCAATCCCCGATTTTAGAGGCACAAAGTGAACCTGCTCCAGCACGGTCTGCTGCAGGCCTTGCGCCGTGCGGTCCACCACCACCAGCACCTGCCTCCCATGGGAGCCCAGCACCGGCGCCACGAGGCGGCCGCCGATGGACAATTGTTCACACCAAGCCTGGGGGATGGCATCCCCGCCGGCCGCGGCGATGATGCCCGCATATGGTGCGCCCTGCGCAAAGCCCTGCATCCCGTCGCCCAGGATCAGGTGCACATTCGACAGGCGCAGCGGCCTCAAGTTCACGCGCGCCTTTTCGTGCAACGCGCGAAGGCGCTCGATGGTGTACACCTCCTTGGCCAGCAGGCTCAGCACCGCGGCCTGGTAGCCGCAGCCGGTGCCCACTTCGAGGATGCGGCCCAGGCCCGCCTTGCCGGCCGGCGAATCGAGCAGCAGCTCGCACATGCGAGCCACGATGCTGGGCTTGGAGATAGTCTGGCCCAGGCCGATCGGCAGGCTGGTGTCCTCGTAGGCCTGGTTGCCCAGCGCGCTGTCCACGAAGTGGTGGCGGTTTACCGAATTCATGGCCTGCAGCACGCGCACATGCTCAATGCCGGCCGCGGCCAGGCGCTGCACCATGCGCTGGCGCATGGCCGACAGATCGACCTGGCCGGCCGCGCCCACGGTGCTCTTGATCGCCATCGGCACCGGCGCCAGCTCGGCCGGCACCCGCGCCCATTCGCGGTGCACTGCGGATGATGCCGCCCGCATGCTGGGTGGCAGCGCGCCCTGGGCAGGAAAGCCCGGCTTGCGCACGCTCACGCCCCTGCCTCCTGCGCATCCACCTGGCGCAGCAGGGCGGCCGTCTGGCTCCAGTAGGCCAGGTTCTGGTGGTCGGTCAGGTCCACCTGCAGCGGGGTGATCGATACATGGCCCTGCGCGGTGGCGTGGAAGTCCGTACCCTCGGCGTCGTCCTTCACGCCGCCGGCGTTGCCGATCCAGTACATGGTTTCGCCGCGCGGGCTGAGTTGCGTGATGACCTTCTCTGCCGAATGCCGGCGCCCCAGGCGGCACAGCTTGAACGGCTTGATCTGCGCCAGCGGCAGGTTGGGAATGTTCACGTTGAGCAGCCACGGCATGTCATCCGCCCGGCCCACCAGGCCGCCCTGGGCGAACTGGCGCACCAGCGTGGCGGCGTACTGCGCGGCCGATTCGATCTCGGCCCAGCCCTTGTCGATCTGCGAGAACGCGATGGCCGGCACGCCGAACAGGTAGCCCTCCATCGCGGCGCCCACGGTGCCCGAATAGATGGTGTCATCCCCCATGTTGGCGCCGTTGTTGATACCCGAGATCACCAGGTCGGGCCGGTAGCCCAGCAGGCCGGTGAGCGCGATGTGCACGCAGTCCGCCGGGGTGCCGTTGACGTAGCGAAAGCCATTCGCCGCCTGGTGCACATACAGCGGTGCATTCAGCGTCAGCGCGTTGGACTTGGCGCTGTTGTTGTGCTCGGGCGCAACAACCTCCACATCGGCCACCGCCTGCAACGCTTTGTGCAGCGCCACGATGCCGGAGGCCTGGTAGCCATCGTCGTTACTGAGAAGTATCTTCATGAAAGGAGGGAGGTTTGCCCGCATTGTAGGGGGGCTTTGCGGCAGGCCCGGTGCGGCTGTGGCAGCCGCACCACCAATTCTTCGAGGCAGCGCGCCATGGTAAGCCATTGATCGCCAAGCCATCTTTTGCAGCGCCGCAGGAGGCGCCCTGGCACGCGCAGACACCGACGTTTACATCTCGCTGCACCGGCCACCCGCGTACCATGCCAGCCCATGCACGCTGATTTATGGAACCTCCGCCGCCGCCAGTGGCTGCAATGGACCGGCGGCGCGGCCGCCCTGCTCGCGGCGCGCGGCAGCCTTGACCAGCCCCTGCCCGCCAACCCGTGGCCGGTGACCGAGCAGCTGTTCGGCCTGGGCGTGGCCAGCGGCGATCCCGCACCCGACGGCATGGTGCTGTGGACGCGGCTGATGCCCGGCCCGCGCCGCCCGCTGCTGGGCCCGCAGCCCGTGCGCTGGGAGCTGGCCGACGACGCGCAGTTCCGCCGTATCGTGCAAAGCGGCGAGACCGTGGCCGAGCCCGGCTGGGGCCACAGCGTGCATGTGGAAGTGCACGGCCTGCCGCCGGGGCGCTGGTACCACTACCGCTTTCTGGCCGATGGCGAGACCAGCGCGGTGGGCCGCACCTGCACCGCGCCGGCGCCCGGCAGCCGGCCCGAGCGGCTGCGCCTGGTGTTCGCGTCGTGCCAGCGCTGGGAGCACGGCTACTACACCGCCTGGCAGCACGCGCTGCGCGAAGACCCAGAGCTGGTGCTCTTCCTGGGCGACTACATCTACGAATACGCCACGCCGCCCAAGCCGGACGGTCTGGCCCGCACCCAGCCCCTGCCCTACCCGCACACGCTGCAGGACTACCGCGACCGCTACGCGCTGCACAAGAGCGATGCGCACCTGCAGGCCATGCATGCCCACTGCCCTTGGATCGTCACCTGGGACGACCATGAGGTCGAGAACGACTATGCGGGCGAGGCCGGCGTGGGCCATGGCGAGGCCTTCCTGCGCAAGCGGCTCGCAGCCTGGCAGGCCTTCTACGAGAACATGCCGCTGCGCGCCAGCACGCTGGCCCGCGGCCTGGCCGCGCCGCAGGTCTACCGTCGCCAGCCCTGGGGCCAGTTGGCCGACCTGCTGGTGCTGGATGCGCGCCAGTACCGCGACATCCAGGCCTGCCGCAGCGCCGGCGAGAAAAGCAACGGCTCGGTGCTGCCGGCCGACTGCGCCGACCTCGCGCGCGACACGCGCAGCTTCCTGGGCCTGGAGCAGGAGCGCTGGCTGCACGAATGCTTCCATAACAATAGCACCTCGCGCAATCCAGATCTGCGCTGGAACGTGATTTGCCAACAAACCCTGTTCGCGCCGCGCCGCTTTGCCAACGGCAAGCAGTCCACCGACAGCTGGGACGGCTACCCCGCCGCGCGCAGCCGGCTGCTGCAGGCGCTGCAACAGGCGGCGCCGCGCAACACCGTGCTGCTGGGCGGCGACATCCACCAGAACTATGTCTGCCGCGTCCACGCGCCCGATGCCTCGGGCCAGATCGGCAACGACACGCCGGTGCTGGCCAGCGAGTTCTGCGGCACCTCGATCACCTCGCGCTCGGGCACCACGCAGGCCCGGGTGGACGCCATCGTGCGCCACAACCCACAGGTGCTGTTCGCGCGCTGCGAGGAGCGCGGCTACGGCCTGTGCGACATCACGCCGCAGCAATGGACCACGCACCTGCGCGCGCTCGACGACCCGCTGAACCCGCACAGCGGCATCCACACCCAGGCCAGCTTCGCCGTGGCCGACCGCCAGGCCGGACCGGTGCGCCTTTGAAGACCATCCCCAGGAGATTCCCCATGCCCCTTCGCCCACCCACCACCAACGCTTGCGGCCGCTGGCAGGCCGGCCTGCTGGCGCTGGCCTCGGCCGCGCTGCTGGCGGCCTGCGGCACTTCGTCGCAGCTGGCCTACACCGTGCCGCCGCAGCCCGACCAACCCGAAGGCGCCTCGGGCTATACCGAAAAACCCGGCTGGGCCACCGAGAAGTTCGCCGTGGCCGCCGCCAACCCGCTGGCCACCGATGCCGGCTACCAGGTGCTGAAGGCCGGCGGCAGCGCGGTCGATGCAGCCATCGCCGTGCAGCTGGTGCTGGGGCTGGTGGAGCCGCAGTCCAGCGGCATCGGCGGCGGTGCCTTCCTGCTGCATGCCAGCGGCGCCAAGGTCGAGGCCTACGACGGCCGCGAGACCGCGCCCGCGGCGGCCGACGAGAACCTGTTTCTCAAGCCCGACGGCAAGCCCATGGCCTTCCACGACGCGGTGGTGGGCGGGCGCTCGGTCGGCGTGCCCGGCGCCATCCGCATGCTGGAGCTGGCGCACCGCGAGCACGGCAAGCTGCCCTGGGCCGCGCTGTTTGAGCCCGCGATCCGGCTGGCCAGCGATGGCTTCAAGGTCAGCCCGCGCCTGCACGCGCTCACCGCGCAGGAGAAGTTCCTGGCGCAGGACCCGGTGGCCAGCGGCTACTTCCTCGATGCCGGCGGTAAGCCCTGGCCCGTGGGCCATGTGCTGAAGAACCCCGAGTACGCCACCATCCTGCGCCAGATCGCGCAGCACGGCTCCAAGGCCCTGCTCGAAGGCCCGGCGGCCGAGGCCATCGCGCGCAAGGTGCAGCAGCACGCCAGCAACCCGGGCAGGCTCACCACGGCCGACCTCGCCGCCTACCAGCCCAGGAAGCGCGAGGCGCTGTGCACCGACTACGAGCCCGGCCGCAAGGGCCACGTGGCGCCGGCCCATCCGGCGGCCAGCCGCAGCTACGTGGTCTGCGGCTTTCCGCCGCCCAGCTCGGGCGGGATCGCGGTGGCGCAGATCCTCGGCATCCTGGACCACACCGACGCCCAGCGCATGCCACTGGGCCTGGACGGCCTGCCCACCGCCGACTGGCTCTACCTGTACAACGAGGCCGCGCGCCTGGCCTTTGCCGACCGCAACCAGTACGTGGCCGACCCCGACTTCGTGCAGCCGCCCGCCGGCGACTGGATGCGCTTGCTCGACACCGGCTACCTCGCGCAGCGCGCCGCGCTGATCCGCAACCAGAGCATGCAGACCGCCACGCCCGGCCAGCCCGGCGCGGCCCGGCTCAGCTACGCGCCGCAGCCCGACCAGCCCGAGTACGGCACCAGCCACATCAGCATCGTGGACGGCCAGGGCAACGCGCTGGCGATGACGACCACCATCGAGGACCAGTTCGGCTCGCGCCAGATGGTCAACACCGGCCGGGGCCTGGCCGGCGGCTTCCTGCTGAACAACGAGCTGACCGACTTCAGCCTGGCGCCGCGCGACGCGCAGGGCCGGCCCATCGCCAACCGCGTGCAGCCCGGCAAGCGGCCGCGCTCGTCGATGGCGCCGACCCTGGTGTTCGACAAGGACAGCCGCCGCCTGGTGATGAGCGCCGGCAGCCCCGGCGGCGCGTGGATCATCCACTACACCGCGAAGACGCTGTACGGCACGCTGAACTGGGGGCTGATGCCGCAGCAGGCCATCAACCTGCCGAACTTCGGCAACCTCAACGGCCCCACGGTGCTGGAGGAAAAGCGCTTTGCACCCGCCACCATCGAGCAACTGCGCGCCCGCGGCGCCGAGGTGAAGGAGCAGAACCTGACCAGCGGCCTGCAGGCCATCACCCGCGGCGAGGCCCACGGCAAGCCGCTGTGGTTCGGCGGCGCCGACCCGCGCCGCGAAGGCGTGGTGATGGGGGATTGACGTGCTTTTAATTTGATAGCTTCTCGCGCTTGCCATTCGGCCAATTCAAAGCCATTTTGCATTGAATTGCTTGGTGGACAATCGCCAGCAGCTATGATTTTTGCAGATCAAACGTCGATCGCCGCTGCCGACCCGGCCTGCTTGCGCAGCTCGAACTTCTGGATCTTGCCGGTGCTGGTCTTGGGCAGCTCGCCGAAGACCACGGCGCGCGGCACCTTGAAGCCGGCGAGGTGCTTCTTGCAGTGGGCCACGATGTCCTGCGCGGTGGCGGCGGAGCCGGGCTTGAGCTCGACGAAGGCGCAGGGCGTCTCGCCCCAGCGCGCGTCGGGCTTGGCCACCACGGCGGCGGCCAGCACGTCGGGGTGGCGGTAGAGCACGTCCTCCACCTCGATGGACGAGATGTTCTCGCCGCCCGAGATGATGATGTCCTTGCTGCGGTCCTTGATCTTGATGTAGCCGTCCGGGTACTGCACCGCAAGGTCGCCGGTGTGGAACCAGCCGCCGCGGAAGGCCTCGTCCGTGGCCGCCGGGTTCTTCAGGTAGCCCTTCATCGCGATATTGCCTCGCAGCATGATCTCGCCCATGGTCTCGCCGTCCCAGGGCACGGGTGCCATGGTCTCGGCGTCGAGCACGCGCGCGTCGGCCTGCAGGTGGTAGCGCACGCCCTGGCGCGCGTTCAGGCGCGCGCGCTCGCCCACGTCGAGTTGCTCCCAGTCCTCGTGCTTGGCGCAGACCGTGACCGGGCCGTAGACCTCGGTCAGGCCGTAGACATGCGTCAGGTCGATGCCCAGGCGCTCCATGCCCTCGATCATCGAGGCCGGCGGCGCGGCGCCCGCCACCATGGCCTTGACGCCCCCTTGCTTCAGGTTCTGTATGCCCGCCTTCATCTCATCCGGTGCATTCACCAGCATGCCGTGCACGATGGGCGCGCCGCAGTAGTGCGTCACGCCGTGCTGTCTGATCGCCTCGAAGATGGCGCCCGCCTCGACCCGCCGCAGGCAGACGTTGACGCCGGTGCGCGCCGCCACCGTCCACGGAAAGCACCAGCCGTTGCAGTGGAACATGGGCAGCGTCCACAGGTAGACGGCGAACTTGGGCATGTCCCACTCCAGCACATTGCTGATGGCGTTGATCGCCGCGCCGCGGTGGTGGTAGACCACGCCCTTGGGGTTGCCGGTGGTGCCGCTGGTGTAGTTCAGCGCGATCGCGTTCCACTCGTCGGACGGCATGACCCAGGCGTACTGCGGATCGCCTTCGAGCAGGAATTCCTCGTAGCTGGTCTCGCCCAGGCGCTTCTCGGCCAGGCCGTAGAGCACGTCCTCCACATCGATCACCAGCAGCGGCGCCTGCGACTGGCGCAGCGGCAGCGCGCGGGCCACGATGCCGGAGAACTCCGGGTCCACGATCAGCGCCTTGGCCTCGCCGTGGTCGAGCATGAAGGCGATGGTCTCGGCGTCGAGCCGGGTGTTCAGCGCATTGAGCACCGCGCCGGCCATGGGCACGCCGAAGTGCGCCTCGACCATCGGCGGGGTGTTGGGCAGCATCACCGCCACGGTGTCGTTCAGGCCGATGCCGCGCTGGTTCAGCGCGCTGGCCAGGCGCTTGGCGCGCTCGTAGGTCTGCAGCCAGGTCTGGCGCAGCTCGCCGTAGACGATGGCCGGGCGCTGCGGGTAGACCTCGGCCGCGCGGCGGATGAAGGCCAGCGGCGTGAGCGGCTCGTGGTTGGCGGGGTTGCGGTCCAGGTGCGTGTCGTACAGGGCGGTCATGCGGGTCTCCGGGGGACGGGCTCCCCGCACTGTGCCATATTGGTGGCTTTTTGCCATGCGGCGCGTCAAATACGAGTCAAATCGGCCTCTATCGCTTATCCATCAAGCGCTAACAGCTATTGTTTTTGAATGCCTTTGAATAGTTGAGCGCGCCCGGCATCCGTCACAATAGCGCCGTGTCCATCCCCCAGTCTTTCATCCAGGAGCTGCTGTCCCGCGTCGACGTGGTCGATGTGGTTGGCCGCTACGTGCAGCTCAAGAAGGCCGGCGCCAACTTCATGGGGCTGTGCCCCTTCCACGGCGAGAAGTCGCCGTCGTTCAGCGTCAGCCCGTCCAAGCAGTTCTTCCACTGCTTCGGCTGCGGCAAGAACGGCAACGCCATCGGCTTCCTGATGGACCACGCCGGCCTGGGTTTCCGCGAGGCGGTGCAGGAGCTGGCCCAGCAGACCGGCATGCAGGTGCCCGAGGACGAGAACGTCTCGCCCCAGCAGCGCGAACGCGCCGCCGCGCAGCGCAAGCAGCAGGCCACGCTGACCGAGGTGCTCGAGAAGGCCGGCGATGCCTACCGCAAGCACCTGGCGCAGTCGCGCCGCGCGATCGACTATCTCAAGGGCCGGGGCGTCTCGGGCCAGATCGCCAAGCGCTACGGCCTGGGCTACGCGCCCGAGGGCTGGCGCGCGCTGGCCAGCGTCTTTGCCGAGTACGACAACCCGCTGCTCACCGAATCGGGCCTGGTGATCGAGTCCGACGACGGCGAGGGCAAGCGCTACGACCGCTTCCGTGACCGGGTGATGTTCCCGATCCGCAACGCCAAGGGCGAGTGCATTGGCTTTGGCGGCCGCGTGCTGGGCGACGAGAAGCCCAAGTACCTGAACTCGCCCGAAACCCCGGTGTTCCACAAGGGCCGCGAGCTGTACGGCCTGTTCGAGTCGCGCACCAGCATCCGCGAGATGGGCTACGTGCTGGTCACCGAGGGCTACATGGACGTGGTGGCGCTGGCGCAGCTCGGCTTTCCGAACGCCGTGGCCACGCTGGGCACGGCCTGCACGCCCGACCATGTGCACAAGCTGTTCCGCTTCACCGACACCGTGGTCTTCAGCTTCGACGGCGACAATGCCGGCCGGCGCGCCGCCCGCAAGGCGCTGGAAGGCGCCCTGCCCTATGCCAGCGACACGCGCAGCATCAAGTTCCTCTTCCTGCCGGCCGAGCACGACCCCGACAGTTTCATCCGCGAGCACGGCGCCGACGCCTTTGCCCGCCACGTGGGCAGCGCCACGCCGCTGTCGCGCTTTCTGCTCGAAGCCGCGGCCGAGGGCTGCGACCTGGGCCAGGCCGAGGGCCGCGCCCACATGTCGAGCAACGCCCGCCCGCTGTGGAACCTGCTGCCCGAGGGCGCGCTCAAGCGCCAGTTGCTGGCCGACTTCGCCCAATCCGCGCAGCTGCCCAGCAGTGACCTGGACGCCATCTGGCAGCAGGCCACGCAGCAGGAGCTGCAGCGCCAGCCGCATGCGCGCGCCAACGCGCCCCGCCCCGGCGCCCAGCCGGCGGCGGACGCGCCGCCCTCCTGGGCCGGCGACGACGCCCCGCCCTCGTGGGAGCCGGCCGACGCCGGCGCGGGCATGCCCGGCTACCCGGGCGAATATGCGGGGCGCGGCGGCTACGCCGGCCCTTCGGGCCAGCCACAAGGAGACTGGGGCTCGCGCCCGCGCCGCGACTTTGGCGGCGGCAAAGGCGGCCGCTCGCGCTGGGCGCCCGCGCCGCCGGCCCAGCCGCCCATGCCCAGCGTAGCCGTGTCGCGCGAGGATCAGGCCGTGCGGCTGCTGCTGTCGCACACCGATTTCCTGGAGAACTTCTCGCCCGAGGACATGGCGACGCTGGCCCACCTCGACGCCCCCTACGGCCCGCTGTTCGGCTGGATCGAGCAGCAGTTCCTCGCCCACGGCGCGCAACCCTGGGCCGTGCTGCGCGAGCGGCTGCTGGGCCACGCCAGCGCCGGCTTCGCCACGCGGCTGATGGACAGCCACCACGCCCAGGCCGAGGGCCCGCTCACCGAAATCCGCCAGGAGCTGCGCGACGTGCTCGGCCGCATCGTGCAGGCGCAGCTCAAGCGCGAGAACACCCTGCTGGCCCAGCAGGCGGCCAGCGACCCGCGCATTTTCGACACCTACCGGCGCAACCTGGAGCGCATCCGGGTTCTGAGCACCCAGTTGCAGCACTGACATGGCCATGGCGCACGCAGGCGGCACCCGCCCCATCCCTGGAGCCTTCGATGCGCGGCAACCTTGATTTCGGCTCCTGGTCGGGCCTGCTGACCACCTTGCTCAGCCTGGTGCTGGTTTCGCTGGTCGCGGTCGGCATCCGCCTGGTTTTCATGCAGACGCTGCAGCGCCGCCGCGAGCGCGAGAACCGGCAGATCAACGAGCGCCTCAAGACCTTGATCGCCGCCTACAAGACGCTGGGCGGTGCGTTCACCGGCAACCTCGACGTCGACCCGACCCACCGGCGCGACCTGCGCCGCCGTGCCAGCGAGGCCGCGCCGGCGGACGGCGAGCGCCCCGTCCCGACCGAAGCCGGCCTCGAGCGCCGGCGCCTCATCCGGGACGCGGTGGAGGCCGCGCTGTCCGACGTGCTGCTGCTTGGCACGCAGGAACAGGTGCGCCTGGCCACCCAGGTGGCGCAGGACATGGTGGCGGGACGGACGGTGCAGGTCGGCGAGCTGGTCACGTCGCTGCGCACCTTCATCCGCCAGGCGCTGGACCTGGAGCCCATCCCCGCCGATCTGGCGATCCCCAGCCAGGGCCCGCTGCGCAGTGCGCCGGGCGCGGGGGCCCGGCGCGGCGGCAGCTCGGGCGGTGGGGGAGGCGGTGGCGGGGGCATGGGCGCGGGGCTGGGCGGCGGGATCGGGCTGGGCATGCCCCCTGCCGCGGGAGAGCCGGCCGGCAGGGATTCCCCCTAAGCATTGTGCTCTTGACATTCCACAAACCGCTATAATATAAGGCTCATCGGCAAGAGCGACAGCAGCACCTCCGGGCCGGGCCAGCGTACAGATACGCCATTTGCCACCAGCGCAAGCGCCCAAATATCCGCAAGGACTGCATCCCAAATGATCGCCCAGACATCTTGCCCTGGAGGATAGCTCCTCGTGCATCTGCCGCCGCCATGGCGATGCGAGCGGGTGCCGTGCTTTGTTGCGTGGCGCCGCGCCGGTTTCATTTGTGTTTGTTTGTGTGTCTTCTTTGATTCTTGAGGGTTTTCATGCCTGCCACCAAGTCCGCGAAGCCAGCCAAGCCGTCCAAAGCCGGGGCTCCCTCCCTTAAAACCTCATCCACGGGCACAGCCGCCGCGCAGGCTGCTGCGTCCCCGGTTGCATCCGTGTCCAAGAAAGAGCCTGTGTCCTCTACCAAAAACCTCTCCAAGGCCGAGCTGCTGAAGGCAGCCGATGCGCTGCTGGAAGCAGCGGAACCGAAGAAGCGTGGCAAGAAGGCCGCCACCGACGAAGCGGCGGAAGCCAAGCCTGCCAAGAAGGCCGCCGCCAAGGCCCCGGCCGCCAAGAAGGCGGCTGCGCCCAAGAAGACGGCTGCCGCCAAGGGCCGCAAGCCCAAGGCCGAGGAAGAGTCCGACGACGCCGATTTCTCCGACATCGAGGAGGATCTGGAGGGCGAAGTCGAGGTGGAGGCCGAAGTCGAGGTCGAGGCCACGGTCAGCAGCGAGCCTGCCGAGAAGGTCAAGCCGCTGCGCATGAAGCTCAGCAAGGCCAAGGAACGCGCGCTGATGAAGGAATTCGGCCTGGACGAGACCGTCCTGACCGAAGAGGAAATGTCTACCCGCCGCCAGCGCCTGAAGGCGCTGATCAAGCTGGGCAAGACCCGCGGCTACCTGACCAACGCCGAAATCTCCGATCACCTGCCCGACAAGCTGGTCGACGCCGAGACGCTGGAAGTCGTGATCTCCATGCTCAACGACATGGGCGTGGCGGTCTACGAGCAGACGCCGGATGCGGAAACCCTGCTGCTGAACAACACCGGCCAGTCCGCGACGACCGAAGAGGAAGCCGAGGAAGAAGCCGAGGCGGCCCTGTCCACCGTGGACTCCGAATTCGGCCGCACCACCGACCCGGTGCGCATGTACATGCGCGAGATGGGCACGGTGGAGCTGCTCACGCGTGAGGGCGAGATCGAGATCGCCAAGCGCATCGAGGGCGGCCTGCAGGACATGATGCTGGCCATCAGCACCTCGCCCGCGACCATCGCCGAGATCCTGGCCATGGGCGAGGAGATCCGTGAGGGCAAGGTCGTCATCTCCACCGTGGTGGACGGCTTCGCCGACGCCGACGAGAACGACGACTACGTGGCCGAGGAAGACTTCGACGAGTACGACGAAGAGGACGACGACGACGGCAAGGGCGGCTCCAAGGCGCTGACCAAGAAGCTCGAAGAGCTGAAGAACGAGGCCCTGCGCCGCTTCGACAAGCTGCGCGAGCTGTTCGAGCAGCTGCACCAGCAGTACGACCAGAAGGGCTACGGCTCGGCCGGCTACGCCCAGGTGCAGAAGAGCCTGTCGCACGAGCTGATGACCATCCGCTTCACCGCCAAGACCATCGAGAAGCTCTGCGACATGGTGCGCGAGCAGGTCGACGGCGTGCGCCAGAAGGAGCGCAACCTGCGCCGCATCATCGTCGACAAGTGCGGCATCTCGCAGGACAAGTTCATCACCGACTTCCCGGCCAACCTGCTGAACCTGCAGTGGGTCGAGAAGGAAGCCCAGGCCGGCCAGCCGTGGAGCGCCATCATCGGCCGTAACATCCCGCCGATCCAGGAGCTGCAGCAGAACCTGATCGACCTGCAGGCCCGCGTGGTCGTGCCGCTGGACGAGCTCAAGCTCATCAACAAGCGCATGAACGACGGCGAGCGCGCCTCGCGCAACGCCAAGAAGGAGATGATCGAGGCCAACCTGCGCCTGGTGATCTCGATCGCGAAGAAGTACACCAACCGCGGCCTGCAGTTCCTCGATCTGATCCAGGAAGGCAACATCGGCCTGATGAAGGCGGTGGACAAGTTCGAATACCGCCGCGGCTACAAGTTCTCGACCTACGCCACGTG